>CANFSP010000004.1 GCA_947449765.1 Actinomycetota bacterium
ACGGAACAAACATCCGAATAATCGACCAACAAACAGGCGAACTACTCCGAGAACTCACACTCGACACAACCCGCGACTACCAACCCCAAAAAAGAAAGAACCCCCCGAACCCGTAGGTTCAGGGGATTCCGATGTCTTGCGACATCACACCGTGCCGGATGTGGGACTTGAACCCACACGTCCTTTCGAACAACGCATTTTGAGTGCGCCGCGTCTGCCATTCCGCCAATCCGGCATGATTGCGCGTCTCCAGAATATCCTAGGCTTGGGTTGTGACCGACCAAGCTGAATCAACCCACACTCCTCGTCGCGTTGTTGTTGCCGAAGACGAGGCCCTCATCCGCATGGACATCGTTGAGACACTTCGTGACAACGGTTTTGAGGTCGTCGGTGAGGCAGGTGACGGCGAACGCGCTGTGGAACTCGCCACGGAACTTCGTCCAGATCTGGTCATCATGGATGTCAAGATGCCCAAACTCGACGGCATTTCTGCCGCAGAGCGGCTCAATAAAGACAACATAGCTCCGGTGGTTTTGCTCACCGCGTTCAGCCAAAAGGAATTGGTGGAGCGCGCTGCGGCTGCTGGTGCCCTCGCTTATGTGGTCAAGCCGTTCACGCCGAATGACCTGCTACCCGCAATAGAAATTGCGCTGGTGCGCTACGAGCAAATTCAAGCGCTGGAAACTGAGATTTCCGACATGGCAGAACGATTTGAAACCCGCAAGGTTGTGGACATTGCCAAGGGTATTTTGAACGAGAAGATGGGACTCACTGAACCAGAGGCCTTTCGCTGGATTCAAAAAGCCTCAATGGATCGGCGCCTCACCATGAAAGATGTTGCTCTCACGATTATTGATCAGCTCGGGACGCCTGCCGGTTAGAGCCCTCCCGCACGCTCATCATGGCGTGGTCCAACGGGGCGCTTAGCCTCATGAGCTCTTGATGAGGTTTGTAATTCTGATCGTGGAGAGGCGCTTGCCCTCTTGACTGCGGACCACGATTTCGTGCGTCGTCAGCGTTCGCCCGAGGTGGAGTGCCGTGCACTCCGCGATGACAAAACCCGATGTTCCGCTGCCGGTGTGTGTTGCATTGATTTCAATTCCCACGGCGCGTCCCGAGAGGCCGATGTTGTGGCAGTGAATGTTTGCACTGATTGACCCCATCGATTCCCCAAGTACGACGTACGCACCCCCATGCAGAATCCCGAAGGATTGGGTGTTTCCGTCAACCGGCATGGATGCCACACTGTGCTCTGCGGTGAGTTCATGGAATTGGATGTCCATCTTGTCGGAAAGCGCTCCCGCCCCAAGCCCGATGAGGGCTACGAGATCGAGGGCGGGTGGCCGAGTTTCAAAGACTGTCATGAGAACCTTTCGCAAATGACCGGCAACTATCTAGAGCGGATTGTTGGGTGAACCGCCGTGCGTGTCGCGACGGCAACTATCCTGTAGTTATGTCTGACGAGTCACAGCCTACTTTGCTCCTGATTGATGGTCACTCGTTGGCGTTTCGGGCCTTCTACGCACTTCCCGTTGGCAGCTTTCAGACCGCGGATGGTCAACACACCAACGCGATTCATGGCTTTATCTCGATGTTGTTGAACCTGCTCGCGAAAGAGAAACCAACACACCTTGCGGTCGCGTTTGACATCTCTCGCTACAGTTTTCGAACGCGTGAGTATCCCGAGTACAAGGGAACTCGTGGTGAGACCCCTCCCGAATTTATCGGGCAGATCCCGTTGCTCCAAGAGGCTCTTCACGCGATGAATATCGTTACGGTAGTCAAAGAAGATTTCGAGGCGGATGACATTCTCGCGACGCTCTCAACTCAAGGGTCCGAACTGGGGTATCGCGTCCTGGTTGTGTCGGGTGACCGAGACACCATCCAACTGATCGATGACAACGTTACCCTTCTCTATCCCTCGAAGCAGGGAGTCTCTGAGCTCACGCGTTACGATGCGGACAAGGTTTTTGAGCGCTACGGGATTCAACCGCACCAATATCCCGAGGTGGCCGCTCTCGTGGGTGAGACCAGCGATAATCTTCCGGGGATACCCAAGGTTGGTGAGAAGACTGCAGTCAAGTGGATCAACGAGTTCGGCAGTCTCGACGAAATTCTTCGACGTCAAGATGAAATTGGCGGCAAGGTCGGCGAATCCTTGCGGGAGTTTGCTCCCAATGCCGAACGCAATCGACGGCTCAATCGCCTCGTGCGTGACGTTGAGCTACCTGTCGCTCCTGGCGATTTAGAAAGACGCGAGATTGACGCTCCGGCAGTTCGTGAAATGTTTTCAAAACTGCAATTTCGCTCGATTCTCGAACGCGTGATGAAACTTCCAGGCGGAGTCTCTACGGCGCCCACGGGCGACGGTTCTCGTTCCGAAGAGTCGTCCACAGCCTCTGCCCGACCAGCGGGATCAGAGCAGGTCCCGGTTACTTCGGGCGCGGACGAGACCGTGGCATCGCGCGGTCGTGTGGTTCCCGATGTGCTTTCTGCGCCAGCACTACCTAGCGTTCGCACTCTCCTAGATGAAGAGCTTGCCAAATGGCTTTCGGCCCGTGACGCCTCAGCAAGTCTCGGTATCGCCGTGCACGTGCTAGCGGATTCTGACAACATCTTCTCGGTAGGCATCGCGCACGATGACGAGATCGCGCTGGTTCCGTGGTCGCCGCACCGCGACGATATGGCTTCGCTCATTGAGTGGCTCGGCTCATCAACACCGAAGGTCATGTATGGAGCTAAGACTCAAATCAAGGCGCTGGCGCAGCACGGTATCGATATTCAGGGGCTCAGCTTTGACGCTGAGCTTGCTGACTGGATCATCCGATCTGATGTCTCTAAGCGTGACCTGGTTGACCTGACGGCCCGCTACTTAGGGATGAGTCTTCCCGTTCCGGATCCGTCGCAGCTGATTCCTGAAGTCGAGGGGCTCGATGCCGGGGGGACTGCGTGGATTGTTGCTCGGCTCTCTAGTCGTTTACATGAGTTGATGCTTTCGACTGAAATAGCACTTCTTTTTGACATCGAGCTTCCGAGTCTGGTGACGCTCTCGCGCATGGAAAGTCGGGGGATTGCCGTCGACGCAGAAGAGTTGTCGCGGCTCAAAACAGAATTGGCTACTCGAAGTGCCGAATTTGCTCGGTCCGCATTTGAGATTATTGGTCGTGAGGTTAATCTCGCCAGTCCGAAGCAGTTACAGGAAGTCCTCTTTGATCAACTGGACATGCCTAAGACGCGAGCGACAAAAACGGGTTACACGACCGATGCGGCCGCTCTGGCCGAGTTGCAGGAGACTCACCCTCACCCATTTCTCGGCGCTCTACTGTCGCACCGCGATGTGACAAAGCTCGGACAGATTGTCGAGACGCTCGCGACGAGCATCGGCTCCGATCACCGCATCCACACCACCTATGTACAGACGGGCACCTCTACCGGACGACTATCGTCGTTGAATCCAAATCTGCAGAATATCCCCGTACGTTCCGAAGACGGTCGTCGCATTAGGGACACGTTTGTCGCTGGAGGCGGCTTCGACACTCTCATCAGCGCGGACTACAGCCAAATTGAAATGCGTGTCATGGCACACTTTTCAGAAGATCAGGGTCTAATCGAAGCTTTCCATTCAGGTGAAGACCTGCATAGGTTTGTCGGATCGCGCGTTTTTGGGGTTGCCCCGGAGGACGTTACCACTGAGATGCGTGCGCAAGTGAAAGCGATGAGCTATGGCCTTGCCTACGGTCTCAGTGCCTTTGGGCTCGCCAAGCAGCTCGGCATTGAAAACAAAATGGCGAAGCAGCTAATGAGCGACTATTTTCTTCGCTTTGGGGGAGTGCGCGACTACCTCCGCGGGGTTGTCGAGACCGCACGTGAGAAGGGTTATACCGAGACTCTTTTTGGTCGTCGTCGGCCCTTTCCTGACCTGAGTAGTCCGAATCGAATTCTTCGCGAAGCCGCAGAGCGACAGGCGCTCAATGCACCCATGCAGGGCACCGCCGCAGACATCATGAAACTTGCCATGGTTGGCGTAGAAAATGAACTTCGTTCTCGAGAATTTGAGTCGCGCGTATTGCTCCAGGTCCACGACGAACTCGTTGTGGAATGCGTGAACTCAGAGCTCGACTCGGTGACTGAACTCGTGGTCAGAATCATGGGTTCAGCAGCACAGTTGTCCGTTCCCCTCGACGTTCACGTTGGCGTGGGAAAAACATGGAACCAAGCAGCGCACTAAACCCTCCAGCTTGTGTCAGTCGTCAACAGTTTTTGTTGCGGAGCGACTTTTGGAAATCGGCGCACCGGTGCGGTATCCTGAATGTGCACACAACCGTGTGTACCCAGCATGCCTTGATGCAAATTCACGCGCATCAGGGCTCTATTTATGTCCAACATCAGGAGCACCACGTAATGACCCCAGCTAAGGCAACCGCGCAGATTGCGATCAATGACATCGGATCGGCCGAAGACTTTCTTGCCGCTGTAGAAAAGACACTCAAATTCTTCAACGACGGCGACCTCATCGAAGGAACCGTCGTCAAGATTGACCGCGATGAGGTTCTCCTCGACGTGGGTTACAAGACGGAGGGTGTTATTCCCTCTCGTGAGCTTTCAATCCGCCACGACGTCGACCCTTCGGAGGTCGTTTCCGTGGGTGATTCTGTTGAGGCACTCGTGCTTCAAAAAGAGGACAAAGAGGGTCGCCTCATCTTGTCCAAGAAGCGTGCACAGTACGAGCGCGCGTGGGGAGATGTCGAAAAGGTACGCGACAACGACGGCGTAGTGACCGGAACGGTCATTGAGGTCGTCAAGGGCGGACTCATTGTTGACATCGGTCTGCGTGGATTCCTTCCGGCCTCACTCATCGAGCTGCGTCGCGTTCGCGATCTCACGCCGTACCTCGGACAAGAAGTCGAAGCGAAGATTCTCGAACTCGACAAGAATCGCAACAACGTCGTGCTGTCGCGTCGTGCGCTTCTCGTGCAAAGCCAGTCCGAGAGTCGCAGCAGCTTCCTCACCAATCTTCAGAAGGGTCAAGTTCGCAAGGGTGTCGTTTCATCCATCGTCAACTTTGGTGCTTTCGTAGATCTTGGTGGCGTGGATGGTCTCGTTCACGTATCTGAGCTCAGCTGGAAGCACATCGAGCACGCCTCTGAAGTTGTCGAAGTTGGGCAAGAGGTAACCGTGGAAATTCTTGAAGTGGACATGGAGCGCGAACGCGTTTCCCTCTCACTCAAGGCGACCCAGGAAGACCCGTGGCAGGTATTTGCCCGTACGCACGCAATCGGCCAAGTTGCTCCCGGTAAAGTTACGAAGCTCGTTCCGTTCGGCGCTTTTGTTCGCGTCGCGGATGGCATCGAGGGCCTCGTCCACATTTCGGAGCTCTCCGGCAAGCACGTCGAGCTGGCTGAGCAGGTTGTCTCCGTTGGGGATGACGTGTTCGTCAAAGTTATCGATATCGATCTCGAACGTCGCCGCATCTCGCTTAGCCTCAAGCAGGCCAACGAGGGTGTGGACCCAGACGGCACAGAGTTTGATCCCGCACTCTACGGCATGCTCACTGAGTATGACGAGCAGGGCAACTACAAGTACCCCGAGGGCTTTGACCCCGCCACGAATGAGTGGCGCGAAGGTTTCGATTCCCAGCGTGAAAAGTGGGAGCTTGATTACGCGGCCGCACAGGCGCGTTGGGAACAGCACAAGGGTCAGGTGAAGGTCGCTCTGGCTAAGGAAGCTTCCTTGCCGTCAGCGCCACCAGCTGGTGCTGCAGGAGATGACTCTGCATCATCCTTCAGCTCTGAGGTAGACAGCGCGGGAACCTTGGCCGACGACGAGTCTCTCGCCGCACTGCGTGACAAGCTGGCCGGTAGCTAGAACGTTCATTGTCAAACGGGGTGTGTGCTCTCGCGAGCCGCACCCCGTTTTTCTGTGCATAGCATTGTGTTATGAAATTGATCGGTCTCACGGGAGGCATCGGTGCGGGAAAGTCAACGGTAGCGTCGCTGTTAAGAGACCGAGGAGCTCACATCGTCGACGCCGACATCATGGCCCGTCGTGCCGTGGAACCGGGGACTGCATGCCTTGCAAAACTCGCCGAGGTTTTCGGTCCAGAAATTCTGGACGAGGATGGCTCGCTTAATCGCGCAGCGCTCGGCAAGAAGGTCTTTGCGGACGAACGGGATCGTCGAATCTTAGAATCCATTGTCCACCCCGAAGTTCAGAGGCTGACGCTTGCCGAATTCGAGCACTGGCGCACGGCAGATCCAGATGGCGTTGTCGTTTACGACGTTCCTCTTCTGGCCGAGTCGTCACACACGTACCGCTTTGATCTCATCGTGGTCGTTCACGCCCCGGCCTCGCTTCGTGAGACCCGACTCGTGGAGATCCGAAAAATGAGCCGCGCTGACGCAGCAGCGCGAATCGCAGCTCAGGTTTCTGATGACGAGCGGCTTGCACTCGCCGACGTTGTCATCGACACGAGTGGCACGCTTGAGAACACGGAGGATCAGGTTGATCTGCTGTGGCGTTCCCTCGTTGCAACGTAGACCCTCACTGAGTTCATTCATCTCGACTCTCTAAACTAAAAGCATGGAAACCCCACGCTCCGGTAAACCCTTTCGCGTGGTGAGTGACTACGTTCCCAGTGGCGACCAACCACAAGCTATCGCAGAGCTCGAGGGGCGTCTTCGTGCGGGAGAGACCGACGTTGTGCTTCTGGGTGCAACGGGAACCGGCAAGTCGGCAACGACGGCATGGCTGATTGAACGATTGCAGCGACCGACGTTGATTCTCGCTCACAACAAGACCCTGGCCGCGCAGCTTGCGACCGAAATGCGCGAAATGTTTCCCGAAAATGCGGTGGAATATTTCGTGTCGTACTACGACTACTACCAACCCGAGGCCTACGTTCCTCAGACAGATACGTTCATCGAGAAGGACAGCTCAATCAACGCTGAGGTTGAGAGGCTCAGGCACTCGACGACGACCTCTTTGTTGAGTCGACGCGATGTGGTGGTCGTCTCAACGGTCTCGTGCATCTATGGCCTCGGCGCACCTGAGGAGTATTTGAACGCGATGGTTTCGCTCCACGTCGGGCAACGCGTTTCACGTAGCGAAATTCTCCGCCGATTTGTGGATATGCAGTACGCCCGAAATGACGTGGATTTTTCACGGGGAAATTTTCGTGTTCGTGGTGACACGATTGAAATCATTCCCATGTATGAGGAACTGGCGATCCGAATCGAGATGTTCGGCGACGAAGTTGAGGCCCTCTACTCGCTCCATCCACTGACCGGCGACGTCGTCGAAAAGATGGACAGCGTGTCAGTTTTTCCCGCCTCGCACTATGTGGCCAGCCAGGACATCATGCAGCGTGCGAGTCGCACCATTCGGGAGGAAATGGAACAACGGGTAGCCGAATTTGAGTCGGC
Source organism: Actinomycetota bacterium (assembly GCA_947449765.1). Lineage (GTDB taxonomy): Bacteria > Actinomycetota > Actinomycetes > Actinomycetales > Microbacteriaceae > CAIOLM01. Next base: position 7,422 of record CANFSP010000004.1, read on the forward strand.
TGGAAAACTCCTCGAGGCTCAACGGCTACGGATGCGCACGACGTTTGACCTCGAAATGATTGAGCAGATCGGATTCTGTTCGGGAATTGAAAACTATTCCCGTCACATCGACGTCCGGGAACCTGGCGAGGCTCCTCGCTGCCTATTGGATTACTTTCCCGATGATTTTTTGTGCGTCATCGACGAGTCGCACGTGACCGTGCCACAAATTGGTGCCATGTACGAGGGAGATTCTTCACGCAAGCGAACGCTGGTTGAGCATGGATTCAGATTGCCCAGTGCGCTCGACAATCGACCCTTGAGGTTCGATGAATTCACGGCTCGAGTTGGGCAGACGCTCTATCTTTCTGCTACTCCAGCCAAATACGAACGTGAGCGCGCTGATGGCATCGTCGAACAGATTATTCGACCAACCGGTCTGGTTGATCCGCTGGTGGTTATCAAGCCCGCAGAAGGTCAGATTGATGACCTTCTCGAAGAGATTAGGGTTAGAGCCGCTAAAGACGAGAGGGTTCTCGTGACAACCCTCACCAAGAAGATGGCGGAGGAGCTGACGGACTTCCTCACCGAAGCCGGCGTTCGGGTGAGATATCTGCACTCGGATGTTGACACACTCCGACGCGTAGAGCTGCTTACGGAACTACGTCAGGGCATATTCGATGTGCTGGTGGGAATAAACCTTTTGCGCGAGGGTCTTGACCTGCCAGAGGTTTCACTCGTGAGCATTTTGGACGCGGACAAAGAGGGTTTTCTCCGATCCACGACCTCCCTCATTCAAACAATTGGACGTGCTGCGCGAAACGTGTCTGGTGAAGTACACATGTATGCCCACTCCGTGACGGAATCAATGAAACGAGCCATTGACGAAACGAGACGGCGTAGAGAGCACCAAATCGCCTACAACGCGGAACATGGCATAGACCCGCAGCCGTTGAGAAAGAAAATCTCTGACATCACGGCAATGCTCGCACGCGAAGAGGCCGATACCGTTGAGCTTCTTTCCTCGGCGTCCTCGGGGCGCGGAGGGTCGTCATCGGCGCGGCGCGGTTCTTCTCAACCCCGGGGAATTGGATCAGAGGGTGTTGCGGCACTCGAGGAAATAATCGCCGACCTGAACGGTCAAATGCTCGAGGCCGCAGCCGAGCTCAAGTTTGAATTGGCAGCCCGGCTTCGCGACGAACTGGCCGACCTCAAAGCTGAGCTCCGACAAATTCATAAGGCTGGCCACGCCTAGGATTGAGACATGCCTGACACGTCGCACTCTGTTCTGAGCGTTCGCGGAGCGAGGGTACACAACCTCAAGAATGTCGATGTCGAAATTCCCCGGGATTCATTGGTTGTTTTTACAGGGTTGTCCGGCTCAGGAAAATCGTCGCTGGCATTCGACACCATTTTTGCTGAGGGTCAGCGCCGGTATGTTGAGTCGTTGTCCGCTTACGCCCGTCAATTCCTCGGACAGGTCGATCGGCCTGATGTTGACTTCATCGAGGGACTCTCGCCGGCCGTATCCATTGACCAAAAATCCACGAACAGAAACCCTCGATCAACCGTCGGTACCATCACCGAAATCTACGACTACCTCCGACTCTTGTGGGCGCGAATTGGGCAAGCTCACTGTGCCGAGTGTGGGGGAGTGATTCAGTCTCAGACGGTTCAGCAAATCGCGGATCAACTCATGCAACTTGCTCAGGGCACGCGCTTTCTCATCTTGGCTCCCGTGGTGTCGCAAAAAAAGGGCGAGTTCGTCGACCTGTTTTCTGAGCTCCTCGCTTCTGGCTTCTCGCGTGCGGTGGTCGATGGCGACCAGATCATGCTCACCGAACCCCCCGTTCTTAAAAAGTCGTATAAGCACGACATCTCAGTTGTTGTCGACAGGCTCGTCGCCTCGAATGACGGACTGGAGAGACTAACTGATTCGCTCGAAACCGCACTGAAGTTAGCCAACGGAACGGTCACTATTCAGATTGTCGATGACTCGAATGACGGGGGTAACGTTGCCGGTGAACTCCTGACCTTCAGTGAACGAATGTCCTGCCCCAACAATCACCCCGTTGCCCTGTCCGAAATTGAGCCGCGTACTTTCTCGTTCAACTCGCCCTTCGGTGCGTGTGCTTCCTGCTCAGGCTTGGGAACAAAGATGTCGGTGGACGAGGAGCTCCTCATCGGCGATACGTCGCTGTCACTTGATGAAGGAGTCATCGTGCCCTGGACTTCACAGGGAAAAGGCTTGTACCAGTACTACGACAAATTGTTGCGGGGCCTGGCAGACGACCTTGATTTCAGCATGTCGACTTCGTGGGCGGACCTGAGCCCAGAGATTCGGGACGCCGTACTAACCGGGAACAATTTCTCCGTCAAAGTTAAGTGGAAAAACAGGTATGGACGCGAGGTGTCCTACAGCAGTGGGTTTGAGGGTGTTATTCCCTACATCGAGCGGCAGTACATGCAGGCGGAGACGGACGTGCAGCGGGCCCGCTGGTCGGAGTACCTCCGCGAAGTTCCCTGCCCCGATTGCCTCGGTGCCAGGCTGAAACCTGAAGTACTTGCCGTCACGGTTGCCGGCAAGTCAATCAGCGATGTGACAGAAATGTCGCTTTCTGACGCGCAGTCCTTCATGCAGACGCTCGTATTGACGGAACGAGAAACGCATATCGCCGCGCAGGTTCTCCGAGAGATTCGAGCTCGCCTCGACTTCCTGATTGAGGTTGGCCTCAACTATCTGAACCTCGCGCGGGCCGCCGGCACGCTGTCAGGCGGTGAGGCACAGCGCATTCGACTCGCTACGCAAATTGGATCCGGACTGACCGGGGTTCTGTACGTACTCGATGAACCCAGTATCGGTCTTCACCAGCGCGACAATCGTCGGCTCATCGATACCCTCCTCAAACTCCGCGCGCTAGGAAACACGCTGATTGTCGTTGAACACGACGAGGACACCATCCGAACGGCCGACTGGATTGTCGACATTGGACCCCGCGCTGGCGTTGAGGGCGGTGAAGTTGTCCATTCTGGTCCCTACTCCCAACTTCTGGAGAACTCGCGATCGCTAACCGCGGATTACCTCTCCGGTCGGATGCAGATTGCGACACCGAAGACGCGACGTCCACTCGACTCTGGGCGTCAGATTGACGTCATTGGTGCCCGAGCCAACAATCTGAGAGACGTGGATGTCACCTTCCCGTTGGGAACCCTCACGGCGGTGACCGGCGTCAGTGGATCTGGTAAATCCACGCTGGTCAATGACATCCTGTACAAAGTTCTCGCCAACAAACTCAACGGAGCTCGTTCTGTTGCGGGTAAGCACACGCGTGTGACGGGACTCGAGCATTTGGACAAAGTGGTTCACGTCGACCAAAATCCGATTGGTCGAACCCCCCGGTCAAATCCAGCCACCTACACAGGCGTGTTCGATCGAATTCGCGCCCTTTTTGCCGAAACGACCGAGTCGAAGACGCGAGGCTACCAACAGGGGCGATTCAGCTTCAACGTCAAAGGTGGGCGTTGTGAAGCATGTTCGGGTGACGGAACTCTCAAAATCGAGATGAATTTTTTGCCCGACGTCTACGTCGATTGTGAAATTTGTCACGGGCAACGCTATAACCGCGAAACCTTGCAGGTTCGATACAAGGGCAAAAACATTGCCGAAGTCTTGGACATGCCCATCTCTGAAGCAGCGTCATTCTTTGAACCGATCTCGAGCATCCATCGTTATTTGCAAACGTTGGTCGATGTGGGTCTCGGGTATGTTCGTCTTGGGCAAAGCGCTACGACGCTTTCTGGGGGAGAGGCTCAACGCGTAAAACTGGCTACGGAGTTGCAGAAGCGCTCTAACGGCAGGTCGATATACGTTTTGGACGAACCAACCACCGGTCTTCACTTTGAGGATGTGCGCAAGCTACTGCTCGTGCTCTCGAGCTTGGTTGACAAGGGAAACACGGTCATCGTCATCGAACACAACCTTGATGTCATCAAATCAGCAGACTGGATTATTGACATGGGTCCAGAGGGTGGCAGCGGGGGTGGCACTGTTGTTGCAACCGGAACACCCGAGATGTTGGCTCGCGTGGGTGGTAGCCACACTGGGGTGTTCCTTCGCGAACTTGTGGGGTAGTTGCGGTGTCTCATCACTTGCCGTACCGGCCTAAAACCGGCGAGATTCCGACGGAACCAGGGGTTTATCGGTTCTTCAGTGGTGACCGAGTGCTCTATGTCGGAAAAGCGAAAAACCTTCGAGCGCGACTGACGAGCTACTTTGCTCCTCTCGACTTGCTTCATGAGCGCACCCGACGAATGGTGACTACGGCAAATCGTCTTGAATGGGTTATCGTCCGCACCGAGTTCGAGGCCTTGCAGCTTGAGTTCACGTGGATCAAGGAATTCAACCCGCCATTCAACATTCAATTTATGGATGACAAGTCTTACCCGTACTTGGCAATTTCCCTTGGTGACGCGGTGCCCCGGGCGTTCATCACTCGACGACGTGGCAATAAAAAGACCGCCTATTTCGGACCGTACACGAAGGCGTGGGCGATTCGAGAGACGCTGGACACCATTATCAAGCCCTTCCCCGTGCGCACCTGTTCGGATTCGTCGTACGAAACGGCGGTGAAGACCAAACGAGCTTGTCTTCTGGGGGACATCGGAAAATGTGCAGCCCCGTGTGTGGGACGTGTCAGTGAGGATGAGCATAGGCACATCGCGAACAACATGGCCCGCTTTTTGCAAGGCAATGATGACGACGTCATCGCCCAACTCCGCGAGAGGATGCTCGCGGCCAGCGCTCGTCACGATTATGAGCGTGCCGCAAAGCTGCGTGACAGCATCGTTGCGCTGGATGCCGTTGCCGAAAAATCCGCCGTGGTGCTCCCTCGAGAAGTCGACGCCGACGTGTACGGACTCGTTCGAGACGCCATTAGTGTCGCAGTCAGTCAGTTCATCGTGCGAGGTGGACGAGTTCGTGGTGCCCGTTCGTGGACGGTTGACGTTGACGACTCGGTACCAACATCCGCTCTCATGGACGATCTGCTGCGGGGTGCGTACCTCGAGGATGCTCCTCCGCGCCTCATCATCGTTCCAGAACTGCCAGAAGACGACGACGCGCTGTCACAATGGCTGCTTCAGCAACGACGCCACATTCTGGACGACTCACGCGCAGGAGCTGTTGAGTTGCGAATCCCTCAGCGAGGTGATTTTTCGCGCCTTTCAGAGACGGTGACAGCCAATGCCACGCACACCCTTGAGCTCTACAAGACTCGTCGAAACAGTGACTACCTCACGCGATCGCAGGCGCTCGTTGAGCTCGGGGACTATCTCGGGCTAGCGAATCCGCCGCTGCGGATTGAATGTTTCGACGTCTCTCATTTGTCGGGGACAAACATCGTGGCCTCGATGGTGGTCTTCGAAGATGGACTTGCCAAGCGTCGAGATTATCGGTCGTTCAACATCGATAGCGCCACCGACGACACAGACGCCATGAAGCAGACACTCTCGCGCCGACTCAAGTATTTGAGCACTTCCGCGGGAGAGGCGAATCGGAGTTCACGCGATACGGATGATGAGAATCCGACATCCTCATCCTTTTCCTATGAACCTGGCCTGCTGCTCATTGACGGCGGTAAGCCACAAGTTGGTGTGGCAGCTGCCGCGGTGCGGGAGGCTGGTCTTTCTATCCCGGTCGTAGGCATCGCCAAAAGATTAGAGGAGCTGTGGCTTCCGGATGACCCGTATCCCGTCATCCTTCCACGGAACTCACACGCCTTATATATTCTCCAAGCGTTGCGAGACGAGGCACACCGTTTTGCAATTACTCACCAGCGTAAAAAAAGATCACGCAGTGTCTCGTCCGTATTAGCCGAGATTCCTGGGCTTGGACCTGCTCGCGTTGCCCAGCTCCTCAGGTCATTTGGGTCGGTCGCTCGTCTTCGCTCGGCTAGCCGGGACGAGATTCTCGCTGTTCCCGGCATCTCGGCAGCCATCGCAGACGCGATCGTTGCCAAGCTCGCTGCAGGCGAAGCGTCTCCCGTTTCCCGCGGTGAGGGTTAGTGTTTAAGTCGTGAGTGGGACTTGTGCGGGCGGCATAACTTGTAGGTTGAGTCCTGTAGTGCGGAGCGGACATGAATAACGCCTCAATTGAGCACCAAGAGGTGCTTATCGTGACGGGAATGTCTGGAGCCGGTCGCTCAACAGCCGGAAATGCGCTGGAAGACATTGGCTACTACGTCGTCGACAATTTGCCACCACAAATGCTTCGGCCATTCATTGACCTCGCCAATTCCACGGATCAGCGGTTCACCCGACTTGCTGCCATTGTCGATATTCGAGGGCGGGATTTCTTTACCGACCTGAGGCGAGTCGTATCCGAGGTTCGCGATGTCAGTCACGTTCGCGTGGTTTTTCTTGATGCAACCGACGCCGCACTGGTGCGTCGTTTTGAATCCGTTCGACGTCCGCATCCGCTTCAGGGCACCGGCACAATCAGTGAAGGCATTGCTTCGGAACGTGACCGCTTGAGTGAGATCCGTGAAATGAGTGACCTGGTTATCGACACGAGCGATCTTAATGTGCACCAGTTGTCGACCAAGATTTTCGAGCTTTTTGCCGAAGACCAGCACGTTGAGTTGCACGTCAGCCTGCTGAGTTTTGGTTTCAAATATGGTTCGCCCACCGACGTAGACATCATCACCGATGCCAGGTTTCTACCCAATCCTTTTTGGGTGCCTGAATTGAAAACACTCACTGGCCTCGACCAGCCGGTAAGTGATTTCGTCCTCGCTCAACCGGGTGCCGCTCAATATCTTGATGACCTCACAGCGTTACTCACAAACGTCTTTCGCGGCTACACGCGAGAAAACAAGCGCTACGCCACCGTTGCCATTGGCTGTACTGGGGGTAAGCACCGTTCAGTTGCCCTGATCATGGCTCTCGCTGCCAGGTTGTCAGGAAACAGTGCCCTTGATGTGACGATTCATCACCGTGACATGTCTCGCGAATAGTCGCGACCTGCGTATCTTCCCGGCAGTGCCTGAGGTTCCGGATAAGACCCGATGCGAGTGCAACACGCTCCGGAAAAATGTGACAGTCTTAACGCACCACGATGAAGGGGGTAACGGTGAGCCTAACGTCAATCGCAAAGTCTGAGCTGACTGACGTTGTTTCCGCTAAAACCGTGACTCGCCAACTCGAGCTGGCGTCGTTTTTGCGCTTCTGCGGGGGTCTACACCACATCGGTGGGCGAGTGGCAGTAGAGGCAGAAATCCCCAGCGTCGATTTAGCTGCGCGCATCCGTCGAGACATGATGGAGCTTTATGGCGTGAGAAGCGAAGGGCGTATCGCACCCGCTTCGTCTCCCCACGGCGATCCAACCTATGTCGTTAGAGTGATTGAGGGCGGAGAGACTCTCGCTCGACAGACCGGTCTTCTCGACGCCCGTCGCCGTCCGGTACGGGGGCTACCCAATCGTCTGACAACCGCTGGAGTTGACGATCTTGCGGCGGTGTGGCGGGGCGCCTTTCTCGCGGCGGGATCCATCACTGACCCCGGCAGGTCTGCCTCGCTGGAAATAGTCTGTCCCACCAATGAATCTGCGATGGCTCTGGTGGGGGCGGCCTCTCGTATGAATATCGCGAGCAAGGCGCGGGAAGTGCGTGGCTCACATCGCGTCGTCATCCGCGAAGATGACGCCATCAGCCGCATGCTCATCGCGATGTCCGCCACCCAGACGGTGACGGCGTGGAACGAACTCCGTGAACGGAGAGAAGTTCGCGCGACAGCGAATCGCCTTGTCAATTTTGACGACGCGAACCTCCGAAGAAGTGCACAGGCAGCGGTTGCCGCCTGTGCACGGGTTGAACGCGCCCTAGAAATCTTAGGTGACGACATCCCAGATCATCTTGCATACGCTGGCAAACTCCGCCTCGCTCACCGTGATGCATCACTCGATGAGTTGGGACACCAGTCGTCACCTCCCATGACGAAAGATGCTGTGGCGGGCCGCATCAGGAGACTTCTTGCCCTTGCGGACAAGGTCGCCGCTGAAAAAGGAATACCTGCCACCGACGCCGATTTGCCGGCAGACTTTGCCTGATGTGACTAACTTTCTCTGAGAATGAGATCGTCGTCCGAATATTTTCTGACCAAGTCATTGGCACATAAACTGGAGTAACGCCCACAACTCAAGGAGTCCTGTGTCCAATTACGTCCTTCCCGAACTGCCCTACGATTACGCCGCACTCGAACCACACATCAGTGCGACAATCATGGAATTGCACCACAGTAAGCACCACGCTGCCTATGTTGCCGGTGCAAACACCGCAATCGAGAAGCTTGCCGAAGCCCGTGAATCAGGCGACTTCGCCAACATCAATCGTTTGCAAAAAGACCTCGCCTTCCACCTCGGTGGACACACCAATCACAGCATCTTTTGGCGCAACCTCACCCCGGACTCGCAAGGTCGCCCGACGGGTGATCTCTCTGCGGCAATCGACGAATTTTTTGGCAGCTTTGAGAAGTTCCAAGCGCAGTTCAACGCCGCATCACTAGGGCTTCAAGGCTCCGGATGGGGGTTCTTGGCCTGGGACGGCATCGGAAAGCGTCTTATCATCGAGCAGCTTTACGACCAACAGGGCAACGCTCCCGTTGCAACTATCCCGGTGTTGATGCTTGACATGTGGGAGCACGCGTTCTACCTGGACTACAAAAACGTCAAGGCGGACTATGTCAAAGCCTTCTGGAACATCATCAACTGGGATGACGTTGCCGCCCGATTCGACGCTGCTCGCGCCGGAACGAGTGGCCTCCTGCTAGTCTCTTAGGTAGTTGACAGCGGGTGTCCTAGTAGTAGGGCGCCCGCTGTTTATCTGAGACACATATGCACATCGGTAATGTGGCACAGGGACTGTGCCCCTAATTCACTTGGAGACGAAGTGACTGTAAAAGTTGGAATTAACGGCTTTGGCCGCATTGGGCGCAACTTTTTCCGCGCCGCACTGGCTCAGGGAGCCGACGTTGAAATTGTCGCGGTCAATGACCTCACCGACACTAAGGCGCTTGCCCACCTGCTGAAATACGACTCGATCACCGGTCGGCTCGACGCAGACGTTTCCCACGATTCTGAGCACATCATTGTGAACGGACACAAGGTCAAGGTCTTGGCCGAGCGGGACCCGGCAAACCTCGGTTGGGGTGCGCTCGGTGTAGACATCGTGATCGAGTCCACGGGACGTTTCACTGACCGCGCAAGCGCTCAGAAGCACCTTGATGCAGGTGCCAAGAAGGTCATCATTTCAGCACCTCCCACAGGCAACGACATCCCGACTTTCGTCATGGGTGTCAATAACGAGAAGTACGATAGCGCTGCTGATCACATCATTTCGAATGCCTCGTGTACCACCAACTGCCTTGCGCCGCTGGTCCAAGTTTTTGACCGCGAGTTCGGAATCATCACGGGTCTGATGACGACAGTGCATGCTTACACGGCAGACCAGAACCTTCAGGACGGGCCACACAGCGATCTTCGTCGCGCTCGTGCTGCTGCCATCAACATTGTTCCCTCGTCGACTGGAGCGGCAAAGACGATCGGTAAGGTTTTGCCGGAACTCAACGGCAAGTTGGACGGCTTTGCCCTTCGGGTACCGGTTCCTACAGGTTCAATCACCGATCTCACGATTCAGGTGGAAAAGCCAATTACTGAAGAACAGGTGAAGGCGGCTTTCAAGAAGGCAGCCGAGGGGCCGCTCAAGGGAATCCTCAAGTACACCGAAGATGAAATCGTTTCCAGCGACATCGTGACGGACCCGCACTCGTCGATTTTCGATGCTGGACTTCTGCGAGTTCTCGGAAACCAGGTCAAAATTTCCAGCTGGTATGACAATGAGTGGGGTTACTCCAACCGTCTCGTTGACATCACGGAATTCGTCGGCGGGAAATTGTCTTAACGATGAGTCTTCGCACCCTCAGTTCGCTTGGTGACCTTCGTGGGAAACGGGTCATCCTTCGATGTGACTTTAATGTTCCACTCAGTGACGGTGTGATTGTCGACGACGGTCGCATTCGGGCTGCACTGCCGACCATCAGTGCGCTGCGCTCGGCGGGCGCTCGAGTGGTCATTATCAGTCACCTCGGCCGGCCTGAGGGTGCGCCTGATTCTCGCTACTCGCTCGCGCCTGCAGCAACACGACTCGCGGAATTGATTTCGGATCATGTGGCTTTCGCTGAAGACACAATCGGAGCATCTGCGGAGACGACAGTCGCAAATCTCGTCGATGGCGCCGTTGCCGTTCTCGAGAACCTCAGGTTCAATCCCGAAGAGACGAGCAAGGACGAGTCGGTTCGGCTCGCTTTTGCTCAGAAACTCGCGCGATTCGCAGACGCTGTGGTTTCTGATGGATTTGGCGTTGTACATCGTAAGCAGGCGAGTGTTTATGAGCTCGAGCAGATACTGCCGAGTGCCGCTGGTCTTCTTGTCGAGAATGAACTGAACGTTCTTCAACAGCTGACTGATTCTCCAGTTCACCCGTACACGGTAGTGCTCGGCGGGTCAAAAGTGAGCGACAAGCTCGGAGTCATTTCCCACCTTCTCCCGCGTGTCGATAACCTTCTTATCGGTGGTGGAATGTTGTTCACCTTCCTGGCCGCGCAGGGACACTCGGTAGGCTCGAGTTTGCTCGAGGCGGACCAGATTGACACGTGCCGAGAGTACATGTCTCGAGCGCTTGAGCTTGGGGTTAATCTCGTCCTCCCGTCGGATGTTGTCGTCGCTGAGGCGTTTGCTCCAGACGCCAGATTCGTTACTGTTCCCGCTGATCACATCGAATCATCACCATTTGGCTCATCCGGCATTGGTGTGGATATTGGTCCGACGACTTCTGCTGAATTTGCCAAAATAATTTCGGCATCACACACGGTCTTTTGGAATGGTCCTGCAGGCGTCTTCGAAATGGCACCATTTGCCAGCGGAACGCGGGCAATTGCACAGGCGCTCAGCGAAGTAGACGGGTTGAGTGTTGTGGGCGGTGGAGATTCCGCCGCTGCCGTTCGCGTGCTCGGTTTTGACGACGAACAGTTTGGGCACATTTCCACCGGCGGTGGAGCGTCTCTCGAATTTCTTGAAGGCAAGGTCTTGCCAGGATTGGAAGTCCTCGGTTGGTAACACTACGTACTCCGCTCATCGCGGGAAACTGGAAAATGAACAAGGACCATCTCGAAGCAATTGCTTTTGTGCAAAAGCTTGCGTGGACCCTCGGAGACGCACATCACAATTTTGATGAGGTCGAAGTCGTTGTATTCCCGCCCTTTACTGACCTCAGGTCTGTCCAGAATCTCGTCGAGGCCGACAAGATCTCGGTCAAATACGGCGCTCAGGATGTAAGCCAGCACGAAAGTGGCGCCTTCACCGGAGAGATTTCAGCTCAATTTCTCAAATCGCTCGGAGCTTCTTACGCCCTCGTTGGGCACAGCGAGCGTAGGCAATACCACGGCGAGGACGATTTGGCGTGTTCTGGCAAAGTTCGTGCAGCTCTGGGATCAGGAATCACACCCATCTTGTGCGTGGGGGAGACGGAGGCTGAGCTCGAGGCCTTTGGTCCAAGCGCAGTTCCCGTTCGGCAATTAACGGCCGCTCTCGACGGGTTATCGCCCGAGGCAGACATTGTTATTGCCTATGAGCCGGTCTGGGCAATTGGAACCGGTCGAGTAGCTACCGAGGAGCAGGCAGAGCAGGTGTGCGCTGCACTACGGTCTGCACTGCGGGACAGCCTTGGGGAAACATGTGCCGAGAAGACACGTATTCTCTACGGCGGATCGGTGAAGGGATCAAACATCTCAGGACTGATGCGTCAACCGAACATTGACGGTGCTCTCGTAGGTGGTGCCAGCCTCGACGTCGCTGAGTTTGCAACAATTTCGCGATTCAAGCAACACGCCATCTAGCCGTTAGACTGAACTAAGTCTTTTTACCGTAAGTCTTGACAGGGGTTTTTGTGGTTATCCTCCAGGTGGTCGTTGAAGTCATTCTCGCCATTACCAGCCTTCTCCTTACTCTTCTCATCCTTTTGCATAAGGGACGTGGTGGTGGAGTGTCAGACATGTTCGGTGGTGGAATGAGTTCGACGCTTGGATCGTCGGGAGTAGCGGAGCGCAACCTCAACCGGATCACCGTCATTTTGGGTCTTGTGTGGGTTGCCAGCATCATCACTCTCGGCCTTCTGACAAAGTTCATGGGAGCCTAAGTGTCTTCGGGTGGCAGTGCAATTCGGGGGTCGCGTGTCGGTGCCGGTCCCATGGGCGAACAGGATCATGGCGTACACGCCGAGCGAATTTCGGTTTCGTATTGGGACGCACTCGGTAATGAAACCGTAAGGTATTTCTCCGCGAGCCTTCCGGATGAAGAAATCCCTGAAATTATCGATTGCCCTCAATCCGGACTTCCCGCTGGTAGAGATAAAGATAATCCTCCCCAAGTTGCCAAACTCGAGCCGTATAAAACCCACTTGGCCTATGTCAAAGAGCGGCGGTCACCAGAAGAGGCCGAACAAATCCTTGAGGATGCTCTTCACCAGCTTCGTGTTCGGCGCGGAACTGCAAAGCCCGAGTAGTTTACGACGACCTCGAGCGAACTCGAATTGCAGCGTTGCCCAAGGCTAATTCCTGCGGGTCAGCTACCCGGATGAGCCGTTTGGCGATCCGTCCAGATCACTGTTTCGCGCTTTCCATGGACTCTCGAGGCTGGCACGGCAACATCATCAGCGCGAGCCAAGACTCGAGCGAGAGCGTCCGCCTTCAGCGGATCGGATACGAGTAGCCACACGCGCTCCGCTGAGTTAATCGCGGAGAATGTGAGTGAGACACGCTCAGGAGGCGGCTTGGGTGAGTGCATTACGGCCCATGTCGTGATGGATGCGTCGTCTGGTTCTTGCGCTCCGGGAAAAAGCGATGCCACATGTGTGTCTGGGCCCATTCCCAGCAGAACCAGGTCGAAACGAGGCAGCGCGCCAAGATTCGTCCCGGGCTCACCCTGTGTGGCCAACTCCGCAGCATACGATGTCGCTGCCTGCTGAACCGAGTCAACGTCATCCGATGAGGGAATTCGATGGATGTGGGCAGCGTTGAGTGCGACTCGATCGAGGAAGTTTTGCTGCGCCTGGTTGCAATTACGATCGGCGCTCACTCGTTCGAGGAACCGTTCGTCCCCCCACCACACGTGGACCGCCCCCCACTCCACCGCATCCAAGGGAATGCTGTTAAGAACAGCAATTCCAATCGTACCTCCGGTAAGAACGAGGTGAGCTGAGCCGAACTCATTAACCGCAGACGCAAGGACGCTTCCAATTGCGCGACCAACTTCGTCGCGAAGAGACTCCGGAGACTCCGAAATTCTCAGTTCAATCGCGTTCGGCACGTCAGAGCCCAAGAACGTCAATGGCGGACGAAATCACATTCCCGTAAACCACGTCGGGATCGAGGCGTCGCAGCTCCTCCGCCAAGCAGTCTCGCAGGGTTCGACGTGCAAGAGTAATTTCATGCCTCGGCTGGCCGGGTTGTTCCAGCAATGCAACGGTTGAGTTGTTTCGAGAGAGTCGAATTTCTCCGGAAGGGCGAGTGAGAACGACTTCGTGAATGCTTCCATCCCGTTCTCCCGTGTTTTTTTCTCTAAATTCGATGGGGACACCCAGTTGAATCTGCAACCAAACGGTGAGTAATTTTGCTGATGGTGAGCCAGGGGCTGCGGTAACGTGCCCACTGAGAATTGATTCGTAGGGTGGCTGGTCTAACACGGCAGCCAGTTGGGTTCTCCAGAGCGTCAATCGAGTCCACGCGAAATCGGCGTCGCCAGGTGTGTAGCTCAGACACAACTGTTTGAGAGCGGCGTCTGTGTCGGTCTGCGCGAATGCATCAGTGATTCGACACTGCGCTATCGCACCCAATGGCGAAAGAGCGGCGACTTTAGGTGACTCTTGTGGCCACCAGGTCACCACTGGTGCATCGGGGAGGAGCAGACCCATGACGAGCCCCTGTTGGTCAGAGCCAACCTCACCATAGGCGCGCAAGACGACTACCTCACTCGCGCCAGCGTCTCCGCCGATGCGAATTTCTGCGTCGAGCCGGTTTGAGATGTTCGTCGACTCACGAGGTATCGAGAGCACAATGACCCGCATCGGGTGTTCTCGGCTCGCTAAGTTTGCTGCCTCGATAGCATCCTCTTCTTTTCCCGGCTCGGTAGAAATGACGAGGGTCAAGACGCGCCCGAGTGCGACTGCTCCACCGTCTTCGCGTAACGAAACGAGATGTTTGGATACCTGTGCAGTCGTGGTGTGAGGTAATTCGACAATCATGGACGCCTCCACGTTCGACCATCGCGAGCCATCAGCGCGTCGGCTGAATCGGGTCCCCATGATCCTGGGCGATAGGGGTCGGGTGGCCCCTGGGTTGACCAGAACTCTTCGATGGGATCAAGAATCTTCCACGAAAGTTCTACTTCTTCATGTCGAGGAAAGAGTGGAGGTTCACCCAAAAGAACGTCCAGGATGAGTCGCTCGTAGGCTTCTGGACTCTGCTCGGTGAACGCGTGTCCGTACCCAAAATCCATCGTGACATCTCTGACCTGCATCCCCGCACCAGGAACTTTTGAGCCAAAGCGAATGGTCACGCCTTCATCAGGTTGCACCCGAATCACGAGTGCATTTTGTCCGAGGGCAGAGGTCTGGTGCTCGGCAAACAAGTACTGTGGCGCACGTTTGAAAACGACGGCAATTTCCGTAACTCGACGACCAAGACGCTTGCCGGCTCGCAGGTAGAACGGGACGCCCGCCCAGCGACGGGTCGCTATATCTAGTCGCATTGCCGCGTACGTTTCCGTCAAGGAGGCTGGATTCATCCCGTCTTCTTCGAGAAATCCCGGCACGAACTCGCCTCCCTGCCATCCTCCCGTGTATTGACCGCGTGCTGTCGACAGGGCTAAATCCTGGGGGAGCCGGACTGCTGCCAAAACCTTCTCTTTTTCAGCACGCAAATCGTCGGCATGAAAGGAAATCGGTTCCTCCATGGCGGTAAGGGCGAGCAGTTGGAGCAGGTGGTTTTGAATGACGTCTCGAGCCGCACCGATTCCGTCGTAATAGCCAGCACGTCCACCCACTCCGATGTCTTCAGCCATCGTAATTTGGACATGGTCAACGTGTTCCGAGTTCCAGAGTGGTTCAAACAACTGGTTGGCAAATCTGAGGGCGAGAATGTTCTGTACCGTCTCTTTACCGAGGTAGTGGTCGATTCTAAAAATCGAATCACTCGGGAAGACCGATTCGACCACGTCGTTCAACTCTCGTGCCGTCGCTAAATCAGAACCGAAAGGCTTCTCAATCACAACGCGTCGCCATTCATTGTCGTGTGGCGCGGCCAGGCCGGATCTCAAGAGTTGCTTGGTCACACTGGGAAAAGACCGAGGCGGTATAGACAGGTAAAACGCGTGATTTCCCATGGTGCCGCGCTTCTCGTCCAGCTCTGTGATGGTGTGCTTAAGTCGATCGAAGGCGGCATCGTCGTCAAAGGTGCCTTGAACAAAACGAATTCCCTTAGCCAACTGTTCCCAGACATCTTCTCGGAACTCGGTGCGCGCATACTGTCGCACGGCATCGTGTACTTCTTGAGCGAAATCCTCGTGGGCCCACTCACGACGCGCAAAACCAATCAGCGCAAACCCCGGGGGGAGTAAACCTCGATTCGCCAGGTCGTAGACCGCAGGCATGAGTTTCTTACGAGAGAGGTCACCGGTGACGCCGAATATGACCAGCGAACAGGGACCAGCGATGCGATTCAGGCGCCGATCTTCTACTACGCGTAGGGGATTGTGATGTGCCGATATGCCTGTCTCAGGAGCATTCATGCGTTGATGTGCCTAGTTAAAAGCTTCAAAAAGGGCCAGTAGGTGTGACTCTCCAGCGGGGAGCGTGAGCGTCAGCACAGGGCGACCGTGAGACGCGAGCACTTCAGCATCTCCGGCGGCCTGGGCAGAAATGAGTTCACCACAAGTGAACGAAGAGTCCGGGATAGCCAAATCGGCTGCCTCGTTTTGCACAATTTGGATAAATACACCGGTCGGATATCCACCCTTGTGGAATTGGCCGGTCGAATGTAAAAACCTCGGGCCCCAGCCAAAGGTGACCGGACGTCCGGCTCGAGCAGCGAGGAGATCTCTGACTCCGCTTGTTTGAGGGAGGTTGGCTCGGTCGATGTACGCCTGAATCGAGACATAACCCGCATCAGAGAGCGTCTCAAGGATGGAGGTAATGGCTTCACGAGCGGTGGTGGAATTCTTCGCGAAGTCACCGTGTGCACGAACTTCGATTCCGCCATCGACGAAGAGCGCTTTGGTTGACGACGGCTTGCCGGTGAGGAGGGCACGTGTGGCTACCTTTGCCGACTCGACGTCGGGCTGGTCGAAGGGATTTACTCCGATTAGGTAGGCCGCGATGCTCGTTGCAAACTCCCACATGACAAACAGAGCGCCGAGGGTGCCAGAGATGAGAATTTCACCATCGTGACGATCATGAGCAACCAGGTGGTGTTCATGCGCATCATCGACAAATCGCACAATTTGGAGGTCGGGCAGATGTGCCCCTACTTCAGTAGAAACCACATCTAGAACGACGGGGAGAATGCCTTTGCCATGTTTTCCGGTCGACTCTGCGACAAGTTGTTCGACCCAATCGGGAAACCCTTGCACGTGCGTTCCATCTGTGATCAGGCCAATCTTTGGATCCTGTGACACCGATTTTGCGATTGCTGCCCCCAACACGAGGGCTGGATTGGCTGGATCGTCTATGGAGCACTCGAGTGTCGCCGCTATGGCTTCAGAAACGATAGACGAGATATCAACACCCGCAAGCCCGGCAGGAACCAACCCGAATGCCGTCACAGCAGAAAATCGTCCGCCGACAGTGGGATCCGCGTTGAAGACTCGATACCCCGCTGCACGCGATGCTTTGTCAAGAGGTGAATTGGGGTCCGTCACAACGATAATTCGAGTGGACGGCTCGATTCCGGCCGCGTTGAAGGCCGCCTCGAAAATCTTCTTTGCACTATCTGTTTCGACCGTCGAGCCAGATTTGCTCGACACCACGAGAACGGTGCTCGAGAGATCATCACCGAGCGCTGACCGGACCTGGCCCGGCGACGTTGAATCAAGAATGACCAGTTCGGCCCCAGCCGTGTTCGCCATTACCTCGGGGGCTAACGAGCTACCGCCCATTCCGGCGAGAACTATTCTCGTGAGACCAGATTCGTGAAGGTGTGAACGAAGTTCGGTTATCTCGTCGATGAGCGGAGCGACATCGAGGGCGGAAGAAACCCATCCGAGGCGAATTGACGCCTCTGCTTCCGCATCGGCGCCCCAAATCGTTGAATCTTTGTCAGCAATGCGCGACGCAATGAAGGATTCGATGAGGCTCGGGAGTGAGTCCTCGACTGCTTTTTTAGCGCGACCGGAAACATGGATTCGTACGCTCATAGTGAAGCCTCCAAGGCTTTTTTGACAGTCTCCAAGAGTTCGCCCCATGAGACGATGAATTTCTCAACGCCTTCGGTTTCAAGTAAGGTCGTCACTTCGGAGAAATCTATGCCCAGAGCTTCGAGCTTTGAAAAGACGACTCGTGCACTCTCGTAGTGCGAGGTGATGGTGTCACCTTCAATAACTCCGTGGTCTGCAACCGCTAAAAGTGTCTTTTCGGGCATGGTGTTGACGACATCCGCAGCGACAAGTTGAGTTACGTACAGCGTGTCACTCAGATCAGGGTCTTTTACCCCCGTTGAAGCCCAAAGCGGGCGTTGGACGTGAGCACCGTCGGCAAGCAACGACACAGCACGGGGGGATGAAAACGTCTCGTGAAAGAGTTGGTAGGCAAGCCGCGCATTTGCCACTCCAGCCTGTCCGGTGAGGGTTTCTGCCTCAATTGTGCCCATCTCGCGAAGCCGCCGGTCTAGTTCCGTGTCGACACGAGAGACAAAGAACGATGCGACTGAACGAATAGTGCTGAGATCGATACCGTTCGCTCGTGCACGTTCCAAGCCCGATAGATAGGCGTTCATGACACCCTCATAACGCTCGATGCTGAAAATGAGGGTGACGTTGACACTGATGCCGGCAGCGATGACCTCGGTAATTGCGTCGAGACCAGCAAGAGTGGCCGGAATCTTGATGAGGGCATTTGGTCGGTTTACCTGAGTCCACAGGCGTTTCGCTTCCTCGATGGTTCCCACCGTGTCGTGCGCCAATGTCGGCGAGACCTCAATAGAGACGCGACCGTCTAAACCTCCCGTTTTCTGGAAAGTGGGCATAAATATGTCACAAGCCTCGGTGACGTCCCGAGTAGTTATCTCGAACACAGCCTCTTCGGGATCGGTGTGACGTGATGCGATCTCACTGACCTGATCAGCATAAGCAGCCCCATTTGTGAGTGCAGCAGCGAAAATTGATGGGTTGGTCGTAACCCCGACGACATTGCTGGTAGCGATGAGGTCCTTCAAATTGCCGGAGGTAATTCGTTCGCGAGACAGGTCATCGAGCCAAATACTGACTCCTGCTTGAGACAATTCAGCAGTAGGAGATTTCATGTTGTAGTTTTCCCTGAGATTTTCTTAGTGTGAGGTTTCGGCATGCGATTCGCGTGCCGCGATGACGACGTTCTCGACGGTAATGCCGAAGTTGGTGAAGAGCGTCGCATAATCGGCCGATGCGCCAAACTCGTCGATCCCGATGCTGCGTCCGCTGTCGCCGACGATTCCTCGCCAGCTGAGCACAGATCCTGCTTCAACGGAAACTCGCGCGCGAACTGAACGCGGCAAGACTTCTTCTCGATACGTTGAATCTTGTTCTGCAAACCATTCGAGACACGGTGCTGATACGACACGTGCCTGGATTCCCTCACTCGCAAGAATCTCGCGTGCCTGCATGGCGAGCTGAACTTCGCTTCCGGAAGCAACGAGTATCACGTCGGGTTGTGCCTTGTCTGCTTCGGCGAAGATGTAGGCTCCTCGAGCGGTTCCGCGAGCATGTGCTAAAACACCGCCCTGGGCATTGTCGTTTCCCCGCTCAAAAACAGGCAGATTTTGACGCGAGAGAGCAATCCCTGCTGGCCGATGGTTTCTCTGAAGAATGGTGAGCCACGCGTAAGCCGTCTCATTGGCGTCGGCTGGGCGCACGACGTCGAAGTTGGGAATAGCACGCAAGGATGCGAGTTGCTCGATGGGTTGATGTGTTGGCCCATCCTCACCCAGGGCGATTGAATCATGGGTCCACACAAATGTTGAGGGAACAGACATGAGAGCAGCCAGTCTTACGGCGGGTCGCATGTAGTCACTGAAGATCAAGAAAGTGCCACCAAATGGTCGTGTTTTACCGTGAAGGACAATGCCATTGAGGATGGCGCCCATCGCGTGCTCACGGATTCCGAAGTGCAGAACCCGACCGTATGGGTCTCCGGAAAACTCGTGGGTGGACCACTTTTCTGGGACGAAGGACTTCGCGCCATGAATCGTCGTGAGGTTCGATTCTGCGAGGTCGGCAGAACCTCCCCAGAACTCTGGAACGATGGGCGCGATCGCGTTGATGACCTTACCGGAAGCCGCGCGAGTAGAGACGTCTGTTCCTGCGGGAAATTGGGGGAGTGCGTCTTCGAGACCCTCAGGCAGTTCCCCGGCCTCGAGTCGCTCGAACAACGCCCTGTTTTCTGGGTTCGCATGTGACCACGCGTCGAAAGATTTCTGCCAGTCAACGCGGGCTTGGGCGCCGCGCTCAATCGCTTTTCTGCTGTGCGCAAGGACCTCAGAATCGACGGCGAAGGTTTTCTCAGGATCGAATCCCAGGGCTTGCTTGAGCGCAGCAAGTTCAGTTCCGCCCAGAGCGGACCCGTGAATCTTCCCGGAATTTTGCTTGTTAGGTGCTGGCCATCCAATGATGGTCTTCAGGATGATGAGAGTCGGCTTTGACGATTCTCGTTGCCCAGCGACGATGGCTTCGTGCAGCTCACGCACATCCTCGACGTACGACCCCGTTTTTTTCCAGTCGACAGTTCGCACGTCCCAGCCATAGGCCTCGTAGCGAGATGCAACATCCTCGGTGAACGCGATCGTGGTGTCATCTTCGATGGAAATCTGGTTTGAATCATAAATGGCAATCAGGTTGCCAAGTTCTTGGTGCCCCGCGAGGGACGACGCCTCGGAGGTCACTCCTTCTTGGAGGTCACCGTCTCCGGCTAAAACATAAATGAAATGATCGAACGGGCTCGTTCCGGCGGGAGCTTGAGGGTCAAAAAGTCCTCGTTCGTATCTCGCAGCGTAGGCAAAACCAACTGCCGACGCGAGACCTTGCCCGAGTGGTCCGGTGGTAATTTCGACGCCGCGAGTGTGGCCATATTCCGGGTGGCCGGGAGTAAGTGAACCCCAGGTGCGAAGTGCTTTCAGGTCATCGAGTTCAAGACCGTAACCGTTCAGAAAAAGTTGCGTGTACTGCGTGAGGGAGCTGTGTCCGATTGACAAGATAAAGCGGTCACGTCCGACCCAGGTGTCGTCACGAGGGTCACGGCGCATCACCTTGTTGAACAAGAGATAGGCAACCGGGGCCAAGCTGATTGCGGTGCCGGGGTGACCATTCCCGACCTTTTCAACGGCATCTGCGGCCAGCACGCGGGCGGTATCTACAGCCCTGTCGTCGAGTTCATTCCAGTGCAAGTCAGTCATATTGCGCAATCGACCTTTCGGGCGCCTCGTGATACCTCAACCTCACCCGCTACTCAGCAGGCAAAGCTCAAGGCCTTCGTCTCAGTGCCACAGGCACATCCCAAGTATAACGATGAGGCAACCGCGACCTCATCCGGTGCAGTCGTCAGCGACCAATAGAGTTCGTGCCTAAACTATGAGTGACCCTCTACCCAGACACAAGGCTCATGACGACCCAACTCGATCACACAGCAACCACTGTGAGCTTTCGACGAAAGTTTCGCGCCTACGTAGCACTCACTAAGCCCCGGGTCATGGAACTGTTGCTGGCAGTGACGATTCCCACCATGTTTCTTGCTCAGCGCGGAGTGCCTTCACTCTGGCTGGTTCTTGTGACCTTGGCTGGGGGAGCACTCAGTGCAGGAGCAGCAGGGGCATTCAACTGCTATATCGACAGAGACATCGATCGGCTGATGAAACGAACCGAGGGTAGACCGTTGGTCACCGGCGAGATTACGGACAAGCAAGCCCTCGTGTTCGCGAGCTCGCTGGCTGTCATCAGCACCGTCATTTTTGCTGTTTTTACCAACTGGCTTGCCACAGCTTTATCAGTAGCGGCGATTCTTTTTTACGTGTGTGTCTACTCATTGCTTCTCAAGCGAAGGACTCCGCAGAACATTGTGTGGGGCGGGGCTGCAGGTGGTTTTCCCGTTCTCATCGGGTGGGCGGTGGTCAACGATTCCCTCACGTGGGCGCCGGTCATTCTTTTTCTCATTATTTTTTTATGGACCCCACCGCACTACTGGCCACTCTCGTGGCGCTACCGCAAGGATTATCGAGCTGCGAGCATTCCCATGCTGACCGTGGTCCGCGGACGTGTCATCGTGGGAATCCAAATCGTCTTGTACACCTGGGCAACCGTGGTCGCTTCACTCCTGCTCGTCGTCGTTGCACCCATGGGCTTTGTATACGGTTTTGTTGCCCTTGTCGCGGGTGTCTGGTTCGTCGTGGAGAGCCACCGATTGTATTCTCGAGCAATTCGTCACGAGGACCCAGCGCCGATGCGTTTGTTCCATTTATCCAACGCTTATTTGACGCTCATTTTTCTCGCGATAGCCGTTGATGCTCTCGTGTCGTTGAAGTTCTTCTAGACTTCAGCCCTCGAAATTGCCGAAATCTTAGGCGTCGGGATGCCGCATGCGCGCGCAACAACATTCGTCGCCCCCGAAATAACCAGACATGCAAATAGCATGTGCAATCCCACGAGCACTGGTGGCAGCCCACTGATGGATTGCGCAATACCTACGGCAATCTGACAGACGTTCACGACGAACAGGAACGTGATCGGAACGGTTAATGCTCGAACGTGAAAGCGCATAGAGACGACGAGGAGAACGACCACTGAGATGAATGCCGAATATGCGCTCAGTTTGTGAATCAACTCGATTGTGACCGTGTCGAGGTCATTGCGTGGCGCACTGGCATCTCCAGCGTGAGGACCAGATCCCGTCGTCAATATTCCGAGAAGCACGGTCGCTGACTCCGCAACAAGCATCACCCACGAAATCGCGAAAACTGAACGTGGCACAATGCCCTGCGCGGGGCTACCGGCATTTTTTCGGGTGGAGAGCACAAGAAGAGTGGCCAATGAAATCAGCACTCCAGAGATGACGAAATGCAGTCCGACAACGTATGGATTGAGAGTGACCAGAACGCTAATTCCCCCGACAACCGCTTGGAGGGGTATTCCCAATCCGATGAATAAGCTCAACCAAAATGGCTGTGGACTTATCTTTCGCCATCGGACAACAGAAAGAAACGTCAGAACGGCAATGATGACGAGGACGAAGGTTAGTAATCGATTGCCAAATTCGATGAGTCCGTGAATGCCCATCTCCGGAGTGGTCACGATGGATGATCCATCA
Source organism: Actinomycetota bacterium (assembly GCA_947449765.1). Classification (GTDB taxonomy): domain Bacteria; phylum Actinomycetota; class Actinomycetes; order Actinomycetales; family Microbacteriaceae; genus CAIOLM01. The sequence goes on from CANFSP010000004.1 coordinate 30,047, forward strand.
CAGGTCGGCCACTGTGGACACCCGAGTCCGCTTGCCGTAAGTCGGACGGCGCCACCGGTCACCACAATGCCTATTTGCACAGCCAGAGAAATCCACGCCATGACGTGCACATATTTATTTCTGGCCGGGGGCATCATGAGCTTGAACATCTTCACTCATCAATCTTGACACGCATGGGAAGTGCGACTCTCTCACTTACTTCGTTTGCGCGGGAGCAGGCAGAGGTCTTCGACGGTTACACTAGAAGTGCCCCTCAGCGGCGCATCTCATCGGCGAGACGAGCATTTCGCCAGTGCGGGCAAACGTGCTTGAAGAACCCATAATCTTGCCAGCAGCGAAGGAACGCCTATGTCCGACATTCTCATCAACCGGCCGGAACTTGACGGCATTGGTCAGTACGAGTTTGGCTGGCATGACAAGGATGTCGCGGGAGCCAGCGCCCGACGGGGTATCAATGAAGATGTCGTAGCAGACATTTCTCAGCTTAAGGACGAACCCGACTGGATGCTCCAGCGCAGACTAAACGGCCTCAAGCTCTTTGGTCGTAAGCCAATGCCGACGTGGGGCGCAGATCTCAGCGGCATTGATTTTGACAACATCAAGTACTTCGTTCGCTCGACCGAGCGTCAGGCTCAAACGTGGGAAGACCTCCCCGATGAGATCAAAGACACGTACGAAAAATTAGGCATTCCCGAGGCAGAGCGTCAGCGGCTAGTCGCCGGCGTGGCAGCGCAGTATGAGTCTGAGGTCGTCTATCACCAAATCAATGAGGAACTTGAGCGACAGGGTGTCATATTTATGGACACGGATACCGCTCTGAAAGAACACCCCGAATTCTTTGACGAGTACTTCGGAACCGTCATTCCGGCTGGGGACAACAAGTTCGCTGCACTCAATACCGCAGTGTGGTCGGGCGGTTCGTTCGTGTACGTTCCGAAAGGTGTCCACGTAGAGATTCCCTTGCAGGCCTACTTTCGTATCAACACTGAGAACATGGGTCAATTCGAGCGAACACTCATCATCGCGGACGAGGGTTCCTACGTGCACTACATCGAAGGATGTACCGCTCCCATCTACAAGAGCGATTCGCTGCACTCCGCTGTGGTTGAAATTATCGTCAAGAAGAACGCTCGTGTGCGGTACACGACCATCCAGAACTGGTCCAACAATGTTTACAACCTGGTGACTAAACGAGCCATTGCTCACGAAGGTGCCACGATGGAATGGATTGACGGCAACATCGGCTCGAAAGTAACCATGAAGTACCCCAGTGTCTACCTCGTCGGTGAGCATGCCAAGGGTGAGACCCTTTCTGTAGCCTTTGCTGGCCCAGGTCAGCATCAGGACGCGGGCGCAAAAATGGTTCACATGGCTCCGCACACGCAGTCATCGATTGTCTCTAAGTCGATTGCGCGTGGCGGCGGTCGCGCAGGTTATCGTGGGGAAATTCGTGTCGACGCAAACGCACATCACAGTGCGAATACTGTCCGTTGTGACGCGCTCCTGGTAGATACGATTTCTCGATCTGACACGTACCCAGCAATTGATATCCGAGTGGATGATGTTCAGCTCGGCCACGAGGCAACCGTTTCACGGGTGAGTGAAGAGCAGCTGTTCTACCTCATGTCGCGGGGGCTCGAAGAAGATGAAGCGATGGCCATGATTGTTCGTGGGTTTATCGAGCCGATTGCTCGAGAACTTCCGATGGAGTACGCCCTCGAACTCAATAAGCTCATTGAGCTCGGTATGGAAGGTTCAGTCGGCTAAATGAGTTCTCCTTCCAAAGCTTCAGCTGAGGCTGGAGCGGTTACTCCTGTGCACGGCTCCGCCAGTCCCGTGCCTGTCCAAACCAGAGATGAGCGGTTTTCGTCATTCGAAGTCGCCGATTTTGCACCTGTCACTGGCAGGGAGGTGGACTGGAAGCTCACTCCTACGTCCGCCCTCTCCGATCTCCTTGGTGAGTTGGTCAACGGAGAGCGACTCGCTCTAGAAACCACCATCGTTGGTTCAACTCAGCTCTCGTGGGTACCGATGAGCGATTCATCCGTGGGAAGTGTTGGTAGGCCTGAAGACCGTGCGTCGGCTATCGCGTGGGCGTCAACATCCGAAGCACTGCTCGTCGACGTGCACGCAGACGATGTGAGCGAAGTAACGATTTCACGCTCGTCTCTCACTCCTGTGCCGAATTCGTCGCATACCGTCATTCGAGTGGCGCCATTTGCAAAGGCTACGGTTGTGCTGACCGGTGAGGGACAGTCTTCTCTCACCGAAAACGTCGAAATTCTGGCTGGCGAGTCGTCCCAGGTCACTGTCATCACGCTTCAAGAATGGGCGAGTGACGCGCGTCATTTGGCATCGCATTTCGTTCGAACCGAGAAAAACGCGTCGGTAACGCACGTGGTTGTTTCACTATCCGGTTCCATTGTTCGGGTAAATCCGCAAACGCATCTCGCCGGTGAGGGCTCACGAGTCAACATGCTCGGACTCTATTTCGCCGATTCAGGTGAACACCTTGAGCAGCAGGTTTTTGTTCACCACGAGGCGCCACACACGACCAGCCGCGTGAATTACAAGGGAGCACTACAGGGCGCGGGTGCCCGAACGGTCTGGATTGGTGACGTTCTCATCGGGCAGAGTGCAGTGGGCACGGACAGTTACGAACAGAATCGTAACCTCGTACTGACCGAGGGAACTCGAGCCGATTCGATTCCTAACCTTGAAATTAAGACAGGCGATATTGCTGGAGCGGGTCACGCGAGTGCAACCGGACGATTCGACGACGAGCAACTTTTCTATCTTCAAGCTCGAGGTATTGACGAGGCCACGGCACGGCAACTTGTGGTTCGTGGATTCCTCAACGAAATAGTTCAACAGATTCCGGTCGAATCGGTTGCCGCCCGAATTGAGGCGGCTCTCGATCGTGAGCTTGAGGGGATTGCCTAATGGCTGAAGAACTCGTTATCGCACGGGACCAGCTCGTGCAGGATCAGGCACATCGTGTCATCGTCAACGGGATACCCATCGCCCTAGTTCTTGACTCATCCGGAGTTGTCCACGCAATCGGAGATACCTGTACGCACGGGGACATATCGCTTGCCGAGGGATTCGTCGAAGACAACACCCTCGAATGCTGGGCTCACGGTTCTAAATTTGAGCTTGAGACAGGAAAGCCATTGACGCTGCCGGCGTATGAGCCGGTGCCGGTTTTCCTGGTGGAAGAGCGAGACGGCAATATTTATATCGATCCCAACGTCACGAAAGAGATTTAGAGATGGCTGTTTTAGAGATCCGCGACTTACATGTCAGTGTCGAAACGGACCAGGGAACGCGACAGATTCTCAAGGGTGTTGACCTCACGATTCGTTCGGGAGAGACTCACGCCATCATGGGTCCGAACGGCTCCGGAAAATCGACTTTGGCTTACACGATTGCCGGTCATCCCCGCTACACGGTCGACTCTGGTTCAATTACTTTCGACGGCGCAGATGTTCTCGACATGTCAGTCGATGAGCGCGCACGGGCTGGGCTCTTTCTTGCCATGCAGTATCCCGTGGAAATTCCTGGTGTTACTGTGTCGAATTTTCTTCGTACGGCAAAGACCGCGATAGACGGATCCTCTCCGGCACTTCGTCAGTGGGTCGGCGATGTTAAGACGGCCATGACAAATCTAAAAATGGATCCCGCATTCACCGAGAGAAATGTCAATGAGGGATTCTCGGGTGGCGAGAAGAAACGCCACGAGATTCTCCAGCTTGAGCTTCTCAAGCCGAAGATTGCTGTTTTGGACGAGACTGACTCTGGTCTCGATGTTGATGCACTCAAAGTGGTGTCTGAGGGCGTGAACCGAGCTAAGGAGGACACCGGTCTTGGTGTCCTGTTGATTACGCACTACACACGCATTCTTCGCTACATCACACCGGATTACGTTCACGTTTTCGTTGCCGGCAAGGTCGCTGAACAGGGAGGGCCCGAACTCGCTGAACGTCTTGAGGCTGAGGGCTACGATCGCTACGTCGAGGCAAGCGCCTAGTGAACACGACATCCCTGAGCGATGAACGCTACAACGAATTCATCGAGGCACTCAAAGACGTCGTCGACCCCGAGCTCGGCGTAAACATTGTCGATCTTGGATTGATTTACAACCTCCTGTGGGATGTTGACAGTGATGCACTCGTTGTTGAGATGACGCTTACGAGCGCAGGGTGTCCCTTGACTGATGTCATCGAGGAGCAAATCGGTCAGTGTCTGGACGGGCACGCAGATAAGTTCCGCATTAACTGGATCTGGATGCCACCGTGGGGCCCAGAAAAAATAACGGATGATGGTCGCGAGATGATGCGAGCACTCGGATTCAGCATCTAAAAAAAAGACCCCCATTGGGGGTCTTTTTTTGGAAGTGTTCTAGTTCTTCTTAAAGCTAACGAGTTTCCATGCCAGCGGAAGGAGAGCTCCCGCGGCGAGAGCCTTGACGAGATCTCCGACAATGAACGGCATCAATCCGAATGTGAACGTATCAGCAACAGGATTGGGGTCTCCGACCCGCGACAGAAATAGGCCAAGCCAGGGCAGGCCGACGGCGTAAATAATGATTTCGGCAATGATGAAACCAAGAATCGCCTTGAGAACCTTCCGATCCCACTGACGTTCAGCGAGCCAGCCTAGAGCCACGGCAGCCAAGATAAAGCCGACGAGATAACCAAAGGTTGCAAGACCGAACACCGCGAGTCCAGTTGTGTGGAAGGTTGCTCCGCTATCGGTCGTTTGTGCTGCCAGAATCGGGAGACCCGCAACCGCAAGCGCAAGGTACAGGACTGTGGTGATGAGCGCCCGAACCATTCCAAAGGATGCGCCAACGAGCAAAATAGCGAAAGTCTGTCCTGTCATCGGCACTGGCCACATCGGAATCTGGATTTGCGCAGCGCCAGCGATGAGTGCAACTCCACCGACCACATAAGCGGCGTTCGTGAGTACCGAGGTAGCACCGAGTCGGTCGACAAGAACCGGGCGAGGCGCGAAAATAGCTGTAGACACGTGTCTCCTTGCGGGGATTGAGCCGGCAGCGAACTTCACACCGGATATGCCAAATATACTAGTCAAGTCACCGCTTGGTCGCGTTTGGTTCGGCCCTTGATGTCTGGATTTTTCGCGTGCTTTCCGTTTCTCATTTAGAACTTCGCGTGGGCGCACGGCTGCTGATGAGTGACGTCTCATTTCGCGTCTCACCTGGCGACAAAATAGGCTTGGTTGGTCGTAATGGCGCAGGAAAAACTACTTTGACCAAAGTCTTGGCGGGTGATGGTCAGGCTTCCGATGGCACGGTCGAGCGCGCCGGCGAGATTGGCTATTTGCCTCAAGATCCGCGAAGTGGCGACCCAGAAATGTTAGCCCGAACCCGCATCCTCGACGCGCGAGGATTAGGTTCCCTCGCCATCGGCATGCGCGAAGCCACTGAAGAAATGGCATCACCTGATGAAGCAGTGAGCGCCGCAGCAATGAAGAAGTACTCGATACTTGAGGACCGTTTTTTGGCCCTTGGAGGATACGCTGCCGAAGCGGAGGCTGCCGTTATTGCGAGCAACCTCAAGTTACCTGATCGGATTCTCGACCAACCCCTCAAAACTCTTTCTGGTGGCCAAAGGCGTCGCATTGAATTGGGGCGAATACTCTTTTCGGGCGCCGACACGATGCTCCTCGATGAACCAACGAACCACCTCGACGCTGACAGCGTCGGGTGGCTTCGTGATTTTCTCAAAGGGTACTCCGGCGGACTCATCATCATTAGCCACGATGTGGCGCTCGTCGAAGAAACCGTAAACCGAGTCTTTTACCTAGATGCGAATCGTCAAGTCATCGACATCTACAACATGGGCTGGAAGCACTACCTTCGTCAGCGTGAGACCGATGAGGAACGACGAAAGCGTGAACGTGCAAACGCAGAACAGAAAGCCAGCACCCTTCAACTTCAGGCAGCCAAGATGGGTGCCCGAGCATCGGGAGCCGTAGCCGCGAAACAAATGGCACGACGCGCTGAAGCACTTCTTTCCGGACTTGAAGATGTTCGCCAAAGCGACCGTGTGGCTAAACTCCGATTCCCCGAACCGGCACCGTGCGGAAAAACGCCGCTGATGGCGAGTAACCTCTCCAAGTCGTACGGGTCGCTTGAGATTTTTACCGCTGTCGATCTTGCTATCGACCGGGGCTCCCGCGTCGTTATTCTCGGCCTCAACGGAGCTGGTAAAACGACTCTGCTACGAATCCTTGGGGGAGTAGACCAACCTGATACCGGTTCTCTCGAGCCTGGACACGGTCTGAAAATCGGGTATTACGCTCAGGAACACGAGACTCTCGATGTCAACAGATCTGTACTCGAGAACATGGTTTCCGTCTCATCTCACCTCACCGAGACGGAAGCGCGAAAAGTTCTCGGCAGTTTTTTATTTACCGGTGATGATGTAAGTAAACCGGCGGGAGTTCTCTCTGGAGGCGAGAAGACGCGCTTGGCCCTTGCCATGCTTGTCGTGAGCAGCGCCAATCTCCTGCTACTTGACGAGCCGACAAACAACCTGGACCCGCTGAGTCGCTTGGAAATTCTTGGCGCGTTGTCGGAGTACAAAGGCGCCGTTGTGCTGGTAAGCCACGATGAGGGAGCCGTCGAAGCGTTGAACCCCGAGCGGGTTCTCATCATGCCAGAAGGTCAAGAGGACATTTGGAATCCCGAATACCTCGAACTTATCTCCCTGGCGTAGAGGTCATTTCGTCGATTTCGCTATCTTCTGCCCGTGCGTCAGAGTCTCGTGGTCGAGGCTGTGCACTCAGGTTCCTTCCACGAGGCCTCCGTGATCTCCCCTCTGGGGAAGACTCTCGTGCCAAGCGCTTCTCATGACGAATAATCCACACGACCCCAACAAATCCCAGTAAGCCAAAGGCGATCCATTGGAAGGCATAGCTGAGATGGTTTCCTTCAGTCAACTGGGGTTTTTGCTCTAGCTCGCCGTGCCCTTCTGGAACCGATTCAGCCACCAGGTCACCGTAATACTGTGTGATGACGTGAGGCGAGACGTTGAGGAAAAAACTTGGGCTGATGCTTGGGATGAGGTTGCCGACTGCCTCCTGCCCCGCGATAGTTCGTTCCATGGTGCGAAGCCTAAAAGTTACCTGTTGTGTCTCGTCAGATGGAGAGGGAATATTTTCCGGAGGGAGGCCGGATGTTGTTGAACCAAACCAGCCACGGTTGATTAACAGCACAGAGTTGTCGGCTCGTTCGAAGCAATAAAGTGAACTAAATCCCACTTCACCGTCGCGAACGCGATTACGCACGAGAGCTGAGCAATCACTCACATAATGCCCCGTGGCGAAAGTGGGAATCCATTCGAGTTGTGACGAGTAGCTCGATGGTGCGTCGAGAACATCCCCGAGTGGCCTGGGTGTCACGTCAAAATTACGCTCGACACGCTGCATTTCAGATACGGCTGAATCTCTCCGCGCGAACTGCCACTGACTCAAGAAAAAGCAGATGGCCGCGAAGACGAGGGCCAGAGCAACATAACCGACGAACCTCAACGGAAACGTTGAATCCGCTTGGCGTGTGTGCGAGGTCCCGCTAGTTGAATCTCGGTGACTCACGAGGTCCGTCTGCATGATTGTGTGCCTCAGGTGCGAGCGGCAGAATCGAACCCGGGCGGGACACGTCGTTGTCGGTTGGACTCATTTTTTGGTTAGCGATCAGAACCGCAAAATACGGCAAGAAAATGGCTCCCGCGGCACAGACGATGAGCCACCAGCCCGAGACGAACAGCATGAGGATGATGCACACCATGCGTATTCCCATTGCGATCGAATACTTGAGCATGCGAACGCGACGCTCGTCATCCGGGTTGTCGGGGAGGCTCGTTGCGCTGGGAACAGCGGTTCTGCGCATGATTCGGCTTTCTCTAGTGAGGGCATCCTTACCTAACCATCCTAAGACTATGCTTACCATCGAAGCGTGAGCTCCGTCTCACGGCAGAATTTCATTGAGCGGAGTAAATCGTGACGTCACGTACAGTTCTGATCACCGGTGGAAACCGCGGAATTGGTTTCGCGCTGGCCGAAGAATTCTTAGCCGCCGGACACCGTGTAGCGGTGACCGCACGTTCCGGCTCGGGTCCCGCAGGCTCGTTGACAGTGAACGCTGACGTAAACGACGGCGAGTCGTTGGATGCTGCACTGTCTCGGATCGAAGCTGAGTTGGGGCCCATTGAGGTGGTCGTGGCCAATGCCGGAATTACCAAGGACACCCTCCTCATGCGGATGTCCGATGATGAATTCGATTCGGTTGTGGCGACGAATCTCGGAGGCGCTTTTAGGGTCGTTAAGCGTGCGAGCAAATCTATGATTAAGGCCAAGTTCGGACGAGTTATTCTCATCGGTTCGGTTGTCGGCCTTTACGGGTCGGCCGGACAAGTGAACTATTCCTCGTCAAAGAGTGCTCTTGTGGGAATGGCCCGCTCAATCACGCGAGAACTTGCTGGTCGGGGAATTACCGCGAATGTTGTCGCACCGGGCTTCATCGAGACTGATATGACGGCCGCGTTGCCTGAAGCACAACAACTTCAGTACAAGGCAAGTATTCCCGCCGGACGTTTTGCGCAGGCCAGTGAGGTCGCCAAAGTATGCGTGTGGCTAGCCAGCGATGAGACGTCGTATATCAGCGGTGCTGTCATCCCTGTAGATGGCGGATTAGGAATGGGCCACTAGTAGTCGGCTCGCCCATAAATACGATCGGCCGCGAGGCTTAAATCTCTTTCGGAGATCGAGAAGTTAGCCACCTGAATCACAATCGGTTTTGCGCAAAATGCAATGCTGATTCCCGCAGATTGCATCATGGGAATGTCGTTAGCGCCGTCGCCGATAGCGACAGTGTCGGCGTGAGAAATGCCGTTTTCGGCAGCCCACTTGTCCAACGATTGAGCCTTTGCCGCTGCGTCAATAATCTCGCCCCGCAAACGTCCGGTGAGGATACCGCTCTCAACGTCTAGTCGGTTTGCCCGCCAGAAATCAAGATTCAGCCGAGACGCAAGTGGGTCCAGAATTTCGTGAAACCCTCCAGAAACAGCTCCCGCCAGACCTCCTCGATGATGAATCTCATCGATGAGAGCGTTGGCGCCGTGGGTGATCGTCACGTCACTCAGCACGTCAGTGAAGGCTTGTGTTGAGAGTCCTTTCAGTGTGGCTACTCTTTCCCTGAGGCTCTCGGCAAAGTCGATCTCGCCACGCATCGCTCGATCGGTTATCTGCGCAACACGCTCGCGACTTCCAGCCTTTTCCGCAAGAAGCTCAATCACTTCGTTGTCTATTAGGGTGCTGTCGACGTCGAATACGACAAGTTTTCTCGTCATTGGGTGACGCGTGTTCCTTTTCCAACTACGGTGATGCCTGTCTCCGTGACGGTGAATCCTCGTGCCAGGTCACGCTCCCGATTAACCCCCACGGTTGCACCTGGGTCGACAATCACTTCTTTATCGAGAATAGCCCGTCTGATTTCAGCGTCGGCTCCGATGTGCGAGTGATCAAAGACGATTGAATCAATAACTGTCGCACCAGAATCAATTCTGTTCCAGGGACCCAACACAGATCTCTCGATGTGAGCCCCTTGAATGACAGAACCGAGGGAGACAATTGAGTCGATAGCATTTCCCACCCTGCCTCGACTATCGCGAACGAACTTCGCCGGGGGAGAGTTGACCAACATCGAATAGATGGGCCACTGATTGTTGTAGAGGTTGAAAATGGGATACGCGGCAACGAGATCTTGGTGCGCCTCAAAAAAAGATTCAATGGTTCCCACGTCGCGCCAGTAATCTGCGTCTCGAGCCGTGGACCCGGGAACCTCATTGAGTCGGAAGTCGTAAACACCAGCTGCATTCTGACGTACAAAGAATGGGATGATGTCCCCGCCCATATCGTGAGACGAATCGGACTGCTCACCGTCACGCTCCACTGCCTCGATGAGAGCGTCGGCATCAAAGACGTAGTTTCCCATTGAAACGAGTACTTCATGCGGGCTGTCGGCGAGCCCGATTGGATCCGAAGGCTTCTCCCTAAACGCCGCGATCGTGGTTGGGTCGTGCTGATCGACCTCGATAACACCAAAAGATGAAGCGAGAGAAATCGGTTGGCGAATAGCCGCCACAGTTGCACTTTTACCCGACGCGATATGCGCCTCGATCATCTGTGAAAAGTCCATCCGATATACGTGATCGGCGCCTACGACAACAACGATGTCCGGTTTTTCGTCCCGAATGAGGTTGAGGCTTTGTAATATTGCATCTGCGGATCCGGTAAACCATCGCTTACCGAGGCGCTGTTGAGCGGGTACCGACGCCACATAAGCGCCGAGGAGGCTTGACATGCGCCAGGTTTGTGAGACGTGTCTATCAAGGCTGTGCGACTTGTATTGAGTGAGCACCACAATCTGACGCAAGTCAGAATTGATGAGGTTAGAAATAGCGAAATCGATTAGTCGATACTGTCCACCAAACGGAACAGCCGGCTTTGCCCGGTCTGCAGTCAGCGGCATGAGGCGCTTGCCTTCGCCCCCCGCGAGAACAATTCCAAAGACCTTTTTGGCTCCCATGGCGTTTACCCTAACGCTAATCTGTCGACATGCGCATCGATTTGCTCACTAAAGAATACCCACCACACATTTATGGGGGAGCTGGTGTGCACGTCACTGAACTCGTGAGGTCATTGCGCTCCCTGGATGAAGTATTCGTTCGCTGCTTTGGTGCTCCTCGCGACGAACCTGATGTGACCGGCTATGAGGTTCCGACCGAGTATTTATCGGCGAATCCTTCCGTGCAGACCCTCGCTGTGGACCTGCTCATGGCGCAGGATTGTGGGGGCGCCAGCTTGGTGCATTCGCACACGTGGTATGCCAACGAAGCCGGTCGTCTCGCGCAGCAACTCCATGCGATTCCTCACGTCATCACGGCACACAGTCTTGAGCCCCTGCGCCCCTGGAAAGCTGAGCAACTTGGGGGTGGATACCGTTTGTCGAGTGACATCGAAAAACGTTCGTTCGAATCAGCTAATGCCGTTATTGCGGTGAGCGCGGGGATGCGCAACGACATCCTGCGGTGCTATCCGCACCTTGACCCCAACCGCGTTCACGTTGTGCATAACGGTATCGACACGGAAGTGTGGAAGCCAACGACTGACGCTGTCACTCTCGCAAAGTGGGGCATCAGCGAGAACCAACCGACCATCGTTTTTGTTGGCAGAATTACACGCCAAAAAGGGCTCCCGTATCTGTTGGCCGCGGTCCGTGACCTTCCTCGGGAGGTTCAAGTCGTCCTGTGTGCAGGAGCTCCCGACACGCCTGAAATTATGGCCGAGGTTCAGAGTGCCGTCGCGCAACTCCAGAAGGAACGGGGTGGGGTCATTTGGATCGAGGAGCACCTCCCGCAACCACAGCTCGCCAGCATCCTTTCGGCCGCCACGGTCTTTGTCTGCCCGAGTATTTATGAACCGCTCGGCATCGTTAATCTTGAGGCGATGGCGTGTGGCATTCCTGTCGTGGGAACTTCAACGGGCGGGATTCCTGAGGTGGTCGTTGACGGCGAAACGGGATGGCTCGTTCCGATCGACCAGGTTCTCGATGGAACAGGAACACCAACTTCGCCGGATACGTTCGTGGCAGACCTCGCCAGAATTTTGACTCTCGCCGTTTCGGATCCTGCAGAAGCAGCTAAGCGAGGCGCGGCCGCTCGGGTCAGGGCACAAACTCATTTTTCCTGGGTCGAGATCGCTCAAAAAACGCGACACGTCTATCTCGACGCACTAGCTAGTGGATAAGGTGCGAGCCGAACGCGGTCGACGGCACCTCCCGCTCACCGATTTCCGCTGACCGTGATGTGCCGTCGGAATAGCACTTCATACATGGCTAGCATGAATGTATGTCTGCTCTCGTCACTCTCGACAACGTCACATTTTCTCGCGGTGACAAAAACATTCTCACTGGCGTCTCGTGGGTGGTGAAACCCGGCGAGCTATGGGTTGTCTTAGGTCCGAATGCTTCTGGTAAGACGACTCTGCTGGAGTTGGTCGCTGACTGGGAGACCCCCACTTCTGGGTCAGTTGAGGTTCTCGGTGACGATACCCAGTCGGAAGAGAGCGGATGGATTCGGCCACGTGTGGGAATCGCTTCCGCCGGCATGAACAAAAGGATTCCGCCACGCGAGAGTGTGCGCGACTCTATTGTTTCGGCGGCGTACGCTGTTGCGAGCTCCGAAGGTGAGATTTTCGATGACGAAGATGTGCAGCGTGGAGAGCGCGTAGCTCGTGAGTGGGGCCTTGCAGAGTTGCTGGATGTCCCTCTGGAGGCTCTCAGTGAAGGCGAACTCAAAAAGACCCAAATAGCGCGGGCGACAATGACAGATCCAGAGCTTCTCCTGTTGGATGAACCAACCGCGGGTCTAGACCTTGGTGCTCGCGAAGAGCTTCTCTCTATCATCAATCTCTTTGCTCAGACACCTGGAGCGCCAACCATCATTTTGGTCACGCACCATGTTGAGGAAATTCCGCTCGGATTTACGCATGCGCTAATACTTTCGGGAGGCACAGTCGCCTCAGCGGGACCCATCGAATCCACCGTAACCAGCGAGGTTCTCTCATCCGCTTTTGGCCGCCCGATCACGGTGTCGCGCGTAAATGGACGCTTGACGGCACAAGCAGGCACAGCCGTCTGATAAGCTGTACCTCTATGCTTTCGCAGTACGCGACGAACACAACAAGGAATCCCATGAAGGCTGATACCCACCCCACCTACGGTCCCGTCGTTTTTCACGACCTGGCTTCGGGAACGTCATTCTTGACTCGTTCAACTCTTTCAAGCTCGAAGACCGTGACCTGGGAAGACGGCAACGAGTACCCTCTCGTTGACGTTGAAATTTCCAACGAGTCGCACCCGTTCTACACGGGTAAGCAGCGCATCATGGACTCAGCAGGACGCGTTGAGAAGTTCAACCAGAGGTTCAAGGGCTTCTCCAAGTAATTTTTTTTTGACGTGTGACCTCCCTGACGGGGAGGTCACACGTTTTTAAGATCAACGCACTGGCCACAGTCCGTCGTCGCGGAAGGGCTTCTCGCCTTTCTTGCGCAAGAATTCGGCAAAACTTGCAGCCTGCTCGGCCGACCATCCGATTTGTTTGTCGTGCAACTCCAGAGCAGACATGTTCAATTGATCTGGAAATTTTCGAGCCAGGGCCTGAGCCACACGTCCCGCAGCTATCGCATCCGCCGAGGCATCGTGTGCGTTGTCCAGTGTGATTCCATAATGAATTGTCGCGGCAGATAGAGTTCGCTTGCCCTGTCGGTAACGGTCAACAAACTTGTCGATAACCATCGGATCAACAATTGGTCTCGGGTTTTCCAGCGGCGCCAACCCATAACGCAGAGCTTCACGATTCAGAATGCTGAAGTCATAAGCCGCGTTGTATGCGACAACGGCAATACCCTCGTCAAAAAGAGTTTGGAGGTGGGTCACTATGTCGTAGATGGCGCCCTCGGGGTCGGAACCATTCTCACGGGCATATTCGGTCGTCACACCGTGTACCGCGGAGGCCCTCTCTGGAATCTCGATGCCAGGATTGATGAGCCAGTCACGCGCGCGATGAGATTCTCCAGATTCGTCAAGGACACTGATGTGCGCCGTAACAATTCGTGTCGTTTCAACCGCTAGACCTGTGGTTTCCGTGTCGAAGACTGCGATCTCTCGTGCCCATAGCGGAATGATCTGTTCGTGTTCGCTCATTCGTTCAGAATAGGACAGTTGACAGACAAGATGGGCTGAGCCCGTGCCTGGTCACCCTCATCAGACGACCGCAGCGCCGTAGACTGACACTCGTGAAATCCGTTCGATCGCCGTTTTCCTTTTCGCGAGAAAGCTTTCCGGCAGAGAACGTCTACACCGACGGTGATCAGGTCACTTTCTACTGGGAATATGGAAGGCCGCATCGCTCCAAGCCGACTTTGGTTTTTGTCCATGGGTTTCGGGGAGACCACCACGGGCTCGAGTACATAGTGTCATTCCTCGCCGATGATTTTCACTGCGTCGTGCCCGATCTACCAGGTTTCGGCAAATCGAGTGATTTTGCCTTTCCCGCAACCATCGAGGCCTACGCGTCGTGGCTAGTTGGGTTTGTTGGCCATGTCGTAGGTCAACGCGAAGTTGTCATCATCGGGCACTCATTTGGAACGATTGTCGTCAGCGCCGCAATTGACGCCGGTATGACAGGTTCCGATGTTGTTCTCATCAATCCCATCGCCGAGAACGCACTCACGGGTCCTCGCGCGGTGGCAACCCGTCTCGCCGTTTTTTATTATCGGCTCGGTCAGTGGCTTCCAGAAAAGCTGGGATTTGCACTTTTGCGCGCGCGGCTCGTCGTGCGCATCATGAGCGTCACTATGACAAAGACGCACAACCGCATGTTGCGACGGTGGATTCATTACCAGCACGATTTGTATTTCAGCGATTTCCACTCTCGCAAGGCTGTGTTGCAAGCATTTAGCGCTTCTGTCACGCACGATGTCTCTGAGTTCGTGCCTGCAATGACCATGCCGGTTTTGCTGATTGTTGCTGAAAATGACGACATCACACCGCTATCTGCGCAATATCGGCTTGCCGAGTCCCTCCCGCAGTCACAGCTGCGCGTCATAGGGGAGGTAGGTCACCTCATCCATTACGAAGCTGCAGAAGAGGCGGCTGCATCCATCGCACAATTTGTATCGGGTTCTGCCAGATGAGTGTCGTGAAACACATCGGGTTTGACGCTCGATACGTACGAATCGACCACCACGATGGGATTTCACGTTTCAGCGCTCGAGTTGGTTCAGCGCTCTGGAATCGTGTCTCGAAGACGACCGGGTGGAAGATGACCTTTCTGATCTCCGACGAGCGTCAACGAGAGCACCTGCCTTCTGATGCTCCCGTTGTCCTGGCATCTAGTCCAACGAGCCTGAGTGAACCCTTTTTCGCGAGATCAATTAATAATCTAAATTTCGACGTCGTCTATTCACCAATGCAAACGATGGGTTCGCGAGGCCGAAAGTTTCGACTCGTGTTGACAGTGCACGACCTCATCTATTACAGCCATCCCATGCCCCCACGGCAATTTCATCCCCTGCTTCGCCTGGTCTGGCGGCTCTACCACCTCTGGTGGTTTCCGCAAAGGATGCTCCTCAATGGCGCTGATTCTGTCGTGGCGGTTTCCCACACGACGGCTTCACTCATCGGGGCCCACAAACTCACCAAGCGACCTACACACGTCGTCTACAACGCATCAGACCTGTCGAGTGTTTCATCGTCGCACCAAGCTTTTCCGTTTCATTCGAGAGAAAAGACTCTGGTGTACATGGGATCTTTTCTTCCCTATAAAAATGTCGAAACGCTCATCGACATGGCAAACCAGCTACCCGATTACCGGCTTCACCTTCTCAGCCGGATAGATCCGAGAGACAAGTCTCGTCTGGAGAAAAAAGTGGAACACAGCAACGTTGTCTTTCACAATGGCGTGTCAGATGACGAGTATGTCGAGATCCTGTCCGTCAGTCATGCGCTGCTCACCGCATCACTCGATGAAGGGTTCGGTATTCCCGTGATTGAAGCGATGGTTTTGGGCACTCCAGTTATTTGTTCCGACATTCCCATTTTTCGCGAAATAGGCGCTACCGCAGCCCTGTACATAAATCCTCACCAATCACACACCTTGGTTGATGCCGTTCGTTCTTTGGAGGACGAGGTGTTGTGGAAAAGACATTCCGCTCTGGGGTTAGAACAGTCACAGAAGTTTAACTGGGACCAGTCTGCGGAAGAGTTATTCGATGTCCTCAAGGACTGCGCTGACTTCTAGACTCGCGGCCAGTTGCGAGAGGACCTCAGAAGCTCCGAGGTTAACTTTTCCGGTCGCGACATGATCGAGATGTGTTTTTCCACGATTGACAATGAAGACGGGGATGCGAGACTTTCGGGCTGTCTGAACGAGGCGAACAGCGGAATTGACGGCAAGTGAAGAACCTACGACGAGAAGCGTTTTGGACCGAGAAATTGTTTCACGAGCCGCAGAATATGTTCTTACGGGAACGGATTCACCAAAGAACACAACATCTGGTTTCAAGACGCCGGCACACACACTGCAGTCAGGAATGCTGAGTGACCCGGTCAGTGAAGAAATACTGTCGTTGGTCTCTAAATCGATGTCGAAGTCCGGGCTCAAATCATTGAGCCAGGGGTTGGCGTCAACCATTGCACTGTGGATGTCGGTCCGAGAGAACTGCTGTCCGCACGATACGCAGACAACGTTTCCCAGCGAGCCATGTAACTCAATAACGTGACGATTTCCTGCGAGTCTGTGGAGACCATCGACGTTTTGTGTGACAAGTCCAGTGAGCATCCCGGCCTGTTCCAGGTCGGCCAAAACGCGGTGACCTTGATTGGGTAGAGCGTTGGCAAATCGCGACCAGCCTCGATGGGCGCGGAGCCAATAGTGCGCACGTGCGCGACGCGAACCAAGAAAATCATCAATGGTAATGGTCTGCCGCTGCCGACTGCCGAGACCGCGATAATCGGGGATTCCAGAATCTGTGCTCACACCTGCACCAGAAATGACTGATACCGAGCCCTGCTCAAAGGCACGCGCAATAGCATCGAGAACATCACGTTCATCGATGGCTGAGGCGTTACTCTCGCGCATCCCTATAGATTAGGCTCGGTTCGTTTCGTCCATGTTTCCTCAGAAGGAAAGAAAAATAACTGTGCCCCACATCATCGAGTGCACAGACTTGTCTGATCCTCGTCTCCACGACTTCACGAATCTCACGGATGTCGCCCTGCGGCGCGTACAAGAGCCTGCTGAGGGGATCTACATCGCCGAGTCCTTGAAAGTTATTTCTCGAGCAATAGCCGTTGGTCATAGTCCACGCGCGATTCTCTGTGGGAGGGAATGGCTTTCTCAGGTCGAGACCCTAACGAGTGGCCTCGATACGCTACCGATATTTGTAGGTTCGTCGGAACTTCTTGAACACATCACGGGATACCACGTGCATCGTGGCGCTCTAGCGGCGATGAGTAGGCCCGCAGGTCTGAACGTCATCGATGTGGTCCGAGAAGCTAACTCCCTCGTCATCCTCGAAGGCATCATGGATCACACGAACGTGGGAGCAATCTTTCGTTCTGTAGTCGCATTAGGTGCTGACGCTGTCCTGATCACGAACGATTGTGCGGATCCGCTCTACCGTCGCAGCGTCCGTGTGTCGATGGGGGCAGCTCTCAGCGTCCCGTGGGCTCGAATGACCTCGTGGACAGAAACCCGGAGCATTCTTGAATCCTCTGGTTTCACCATCGCCGCACTCTCTCTCACGCCACACGCAGTGCCAATCTCAGAAACCTCATTGTCGTCGCTGCACAAAGTGGCCCTCGTCTTGGGTTCGGAAGGAAACGGCCTGAGCGAAGTCGCCCTCAAACATTCAGACCTTGAGGTCTATATTCCTATGCGCAACGGTGTTGACTCTCTCAATGTTTCCGCAGCTGCTGCGGTAGCCATGTTCAGTGTTTTCGGGACTTCTTGAACTGGTCTGCGTGACTCCGTTTGGTGGGCAGCGGACTTTATCCTGTCAAGTCCGTGGTGTCACTGAGCAATGCTGCGTCGAGTGACTTATCCTGACAACATGTCGTGCATCCGCTTCAACACGCCAGCGCAACGAGCACAGCTGGATCGTCTCGCGTCAGACCCAAAGCTCTCTGCAGAGTCTGTTGCGCAGTTTCTCTCACCGGAGATCACCGATTCTAAGATTGCTCGTTTGAAATTGATGGCATCCTCACGAAACGTCAAAATTCGGGAGAGCGCGGCACTAAGTATTCATTTGCCCGACGAGGATCGTTGGTTGCTCGCCCGGGATGTCGCGGAGTCAGTTCGGGTCTGTGTCGCGAGGAATGAGTCAACACCCTGTGACATTTTGCGGCATCTCGCGGCTGACCCGTCTGAGACCGTACGCGGCTGGGTTGCTGTGAATTATTTTGTTCCGGCAGACACAATGGAGGTGCTTGCGCTAGATGAGGCATCGACGGTGCGCGCACTCGTTTCCTGGAAGAAAGAACTAGCCGAGACGTCGTAGACAAAAACCGTCGCGTGAGAGTGGCGTGGTGTCGTTGTGGTCGTGGAAGAGAGAACCCAAGCTTTAGACCTGGTTGTTGAGATGCCGAAGGATGCGACCAACAATGAAGTTGGTTACTTCAAGAAGTAGGCTGGCCAGCGCTCCGACTCCCACTGCTAGGACGGTCAAATTGGGCGGCAGTATTGCGTAACCGAAGAAGTCTCGAGTGAGCGGTATCAGGAACATTCCGATGAATAGCGCATACATCGCGACAACGATAACGAGCCGCCAACCGCGTAGAGGCCGTGACAGAGCCGTCAACACCCAGAGTCCACTGAGCGAGAGAATGAGGGACGCTACAGTCTGCGAATAGGCGGGTGTCGCCATATCGCTAAATCTCAGAAACGCATCTGTTCCGGCTACCACCGTCCCAATGATTAAACCGCTTGGTATGCAGTAGCTCAGAGACCGCTTGAGAAATCCCGGGCGATAGATGCGGTTATTGGGCAACAGTGCCAGTAAGAAAGAAGCTATGCCGATGGTGTAGCCGTCGACGCCCGAGAGTTGTCGCGGGAGGAATGGGAACGGCCACAGAAGAATTCCGAAGGTGAGGGCAAGAAACATCGCCCACGTTGTCTTCGTAAGGAACAGGCGCGAAACCCTCTCAACGTTTGCGATGACGCGACGTCCCTCGCCGAGCACACTCGGGAGAGAAGAAAAGGCACTCGAGAGCAAAACGATTCGCGACACTGCTTTGGTCGCAGCCGATCCGTTTCCCATGGCGATTCCCATGTCGGCGGATTTCAAGGCAAGGGCGTCATTGACTCCATCACCCGTCATCGCTACGACATGACCTCGAAGTTTGAGAGCGAGAACCATCTGCTTCTTCTGCTCAGGTGTAACACGTCCGAACACCGTGTGAGTCTCGAGAACTTCTGAAAGCTCCGAGAGATCGTGGGGGAGTTGCGTTGCATCAACGGGATTATCGGCGTGTGGAATACCAGCTGCCCGCGCGACGGCACCAACCGTGATGGGGCTATCGCCCGAGATGACCTTCAGTGAAAGTCCTTGCTCGACAAGAAATTCGATGGTTGGTGCCGCATCTGGGCGCACCTTTTCACGGAAAACGACGATTCCATGAGGTGAGACGAGATCCTTGGCCAATTGAGGAGAGTCTGCATCTATCCGTCCTCCGTATGTGGCCAGGACAAGAACACGCATTCCTTGCCGGGCCATGTTGGCGCATTCGTCGAGTGCCACATCATGCTGAGCTTGCCCGGAATCTAGAACCATTTCTGGAGCACCGAATAACCAGAGGACATGAGCAACCTGTGTCGCGCTCCACTTGCGCGCAGAATCAAACGGAATAACCTGCTGTGAATCGTCGACGTCATCGAGAGCGAACTTGTCAGTCAATGCGCGTGCTGTGGGATTGGCGTCCGCTGTCCGTGAGATGGCGGAAAGCGCACCTTTCCAGGAGTCGTCATCAGCGTCGGTAGCCAAAGTGTGAAAGCTGTCGAAAACGATTGCTCCGTCGGTGAGGGTTCCCGTCTTGTCAAAGCACACCACGTCGACGCGGGCAAGCCCTTCTACGGCAGGCAGTTCTTGAACCAGTACCTGCTGACGAGCGAGTTTCACCGCTGCCAGTGCAAACGAGATGCTCGTGATGAGAACCAAGCCTTGGGGAATCATGCTGATGATTGAGGCGACACTCGCGACGACCGGTTCAAGCCATTCACCCGAATCCAGGGCATGACGCCACCCACCAACCGCCTGCATTTGGCCGTTCAATGCGATGAGCATGAAGGGGATGAGGGCCCACGAAATCCATCGAATAATTCGGGCAAGGGCATTTCTCAACTCAGAGTTGACGAGTGAAAAGCGACGAGCTTCCCGTGTGATTGCGCTCGAATACGATTCGATACCCACACGTAATGTACGAGCGGTAGCTGCACCGGATACGACTATTGAACCGGACAGAACCTCATCCAATTCGTGCTTGATCACTGGATCTGACTCGCCAGTCAGGAGAGACTCATCAACGGTAAAGTCGCGACAATCGAGAACTTTGGCGTCAGCGGGAATCTGGTCTCCGGCTCGAAGTACGAGTGCATCGTCAAGCACAACCCGCTCTACTCTGATTTCGAATTCAGAACCATCGCGCAGAACGCGTGCCAGGGGTTGATTCACAATGGCGATGCGGTCCAACGTTCTCTTGGACGTAAATTCTTGAACAATTCCAATGATGACGTTGGTGACAACGGCAAACCCGAAGAGCGCATCCTTCCACTGCCCGAGCACGAGCAGAAGGATGAAGCTTCCCCCAACAACAGCATTGAAAAGGGTAAAGAGGTTGGATCTCAAAATGACGGCAAGGCTTCGGCTCGACCTCGTTTCTTCGAGATTTGCAAGACCTAGCCGCTCTCGCTCTTCGACATCAGCAAGGGTAAGTCCGCGTGAGATAACTTGATCATCCCGAACGCGTGACCGCATCTCTCGACCTCGTGCAATGGCATCGATGAGAACCGCATGCCTCGCGGCGGAACGGTCGATACGGTCTCGAGGCATAGTCAACAGGTTACTCACGTGAAAGTGCGACAGCCAACGAGCAGCCGAGGAAAACTGCGAAACGCTGATGATGCGGTGATCTTCGAGTGTGAGCTTCTTACGCCGTCTCACTAACGAGAAGAACCCCGGAGGACCGGGGCTCTTCAACCTGTGCGCGAGGGGGGACTTGAACCCCCACGCCCTATACGGGCACTAGCACCTCAAGCTAGCGCGTCTGCCTATTCCGCCACCCGCGCAGGTTACGGTGCAACAGCACCGATTGAAAACATTACCACGGCTCGACTAGGGCGAAAGCCACTGCATTGGTCACAGCTCATCGAGACGGAGTAGTCACGGGGTTAGCTGGGACGTTCGGGCCCATCCAATCCAGAGGGTCCACCGTCCGAAGTCTCGCCGCTCTGACTTCGCAGAAATCGCTCGAACTCTTCGGCAAGGGATTCCGCGCTCGCGCGTGGTCCGCTAATTGCGTCGCTGGATGATTCAAGCGTTGCGATGTATCCGCGCATGTCGTCGTCTTCTGCAGCCATGGCATCAATGCCGGCTTCCCACTCGGCCGCTTCGTCCATAAGGTCGCCTCGAGGAATTGAAACATCAATAATTTCTTCAAGTTTGTCGATGAGAGCGAGGGCGGCCTTAGGCGATGGTATGTGGTGGACATAGTGGGGAACTGAAGCCCACAACGAAATCGTGGCAAGGTCAGCCTTTTCGGCTGCGTCAGCAATTACGGTAAGAATTCCAACCGGACCTTCGTAGGAGCTTCGCTCCAAATCAAAAACGTTGCGAATTCGCGAGTTTTCGCTTGAGGCAAAAATCGGTACTGACCTGCTGTGCGGAACATCAGCCAGCAAAGCACCAAGTAACACGACCCCACGAATGTTTGCCGCCTGGGCTAATTCGATGACCTCGTGAGAAAACGATTGCCAATTTCGAGTGGGTTCAGGTCCGAGAAGGAGGTAAATGTTTCGTTCATTTCCGCCCGTGACACGTAGCCCGGTCTCACTGATGAGTTTTTCTTCGGGAGCTTGATCATCGACCCTCTCTGCGGGAACAAGAGGTGCATACATTTTGGTAACGGGCCACTCGATTTGGCGCTGGCCTTCCGCGTCGCGACCAACGTGGGGCCGGACGAGCTGGTAGTCGTACAGCGTTTCAGAGCCAAACTCAGCGATGGGAACAAGCTCTAGCTGGTCTAGGAGGACGCTCACTGCCCTCGAAGCGGCCTCTCCGGCGTCGTTCCATCCCTCGAAAGCGACGACGAGGATGCGTCCGGAAAAGTCACCGCCTGAATTCACCGTCGTCCTCCTCTTAGTGTGGCCGTGAAGTAAAGCCTATGAGTTCCGGGGAAGATACACTCAGTTATCGTGCGCACTCCACCAAGACTACCCTCCGCTTTTTTGTGGGATTTAGATGGAACCATCGTCGATTCTGAGGAGTATTGGATCACGGCAGAGCGAGAACTCGCGCGAGAATTTGGCGCTTCGTGGACTCATGAGGACGGCATTGCTCAAGTTGGGCAAGGATTACCAGTGACTGCCGCTGCTCTGCGACAGGCTGGAGTCGAGCTCGACAACGATGCGATTATCGGTCGTCTTGCCTCTCGGGTCAATGAGTTACTGAGCGTCGCCATTCCGTGGCGACCTGGAGCGGTTGAACTTTTACAAGCGATCGCGGCGACCGAGATTCCACAAGCGCTAGTGACAATGTCAGTGAGGTCAACGGCGATGCGTGTTGCCTCAAACGTTCCCGGTGTTCACTTCTCGACCGTCATCACCGGTGATGCCGTTACGCACCAAAAGCCCCATCCGGAGGCATATTTGCGCGCAGCTCAAGAACTGAGTGTGGACATATCCACCTGCATGGCTATTGAAGATTCTCCATCGGGAATCGCAGCAGCGTGGAGCTCGGGAGCGGTTGTCGTTGGCGTCCGTCATTTGGTCGATATTTCGGCCACGTCTCACCACGACCTTCTGGACACACTCAGTGGCGTCAGTCTGACTGAGATGCTGGATATTTTTCACCGCGCTGTTGAGGTCGAAAAGTGAACGATCCGTTAAGTCGTGAGACGGTGAACAGTCGCTTTGAATCTGGGCCATTTCGACCCGGGGATCGGGTTCAGCTCACCGGTCCCAAAGGGCGACTGAACACAATCAGCCTTGAGCCGGGAAAGCTCTTCCATACCCACCGCGGTCCGATTGCGCACGATGACATCATTGGGATGCCAGACGGGTCAGTAGTGCGCAATGAATCAGGTGAGCCACATCTTGCACTGAGACCACTCTTGACCGATTTCGTGATGTCGATGCCGCGTGGAGCCGCGATTATTTATCCTAAAGATGCACAAGCGATTCTCGGAATGCTTGACGTATACCCAGGAGCCACGGTGGTTGAAGCCGGCGTCGGTTCGGGAGCTCTCTCGTTGTGGCTGCTCAGAGCACTGGGTCCACAGGGCAATCTTTTCAGTATTGAACGGCGTGCGGATTTTGCTGAGATTGCACAGGCGAATGGTGAAACGTACTTTGGTCTCCGTCCAACAAATTGGTCCGTTTCGGTCGGAGACTTCAACGACCGCGTACACGATGTTGTTGAAAAGGGCCAAGCGGACCGCGTTATTTTGGACATGCTGGCTCCGTGGGAATGCATTAATGACGTTGCGTGGGCGCTCACCGCGGGGGGTGTTCTCGTCTGCTACGTAGCAACGGTAACCCAGCTCTCTCGAACCGTTGAAGCACTTCGAGAATCAGGCTTCTTCACGACAGCGCAATGCTCCGAAACGATGCATCGCACATGGCATGTCGAGGGTCTTGCGGTGAGACCCGATCACCGGATGATCGGCCACACCGGTTTTCTCCTCTCTGCTCGTCGGTTGGCGGACGGTGTTGAAATGCCACCGCTTAAGCGACGACCATCGAAGTCCGACTTCACCGAGGAAGATGTTGAAGCATGGACTCCGGGCGCTCTCGGTGTCCGACAAGTCAGTGATAAGTCTGTTCGAAAAAGGCTTCGAGAGGCCGAGCGAAGCGCGCGACTCTCCGGGGAAAGTCGCGACCAAGAGAGCTAGGCTTGTTTAGGAATGTCTCAGCGTGCGTTCAGGAAACGTGCACGTGAAGAGTTCATCGATACGACAGAATGAATTGTCGTTTGAGAGAAATGAATACCAGTGAAAATCGCACTTTCTGTCCTGATCACCGCCGCATCAGCACTCGCACTCGTGGGTTGCGCATCCCCAGGAAACTCGGCAGGGTGTACACCACTGTCGACGTCGGGTGACGCAACGAAGAAGGTATCAGTAACTGGGAATTTCGGGTCAAAACCTACAGTCACCTTCGACGCGGGACTTTCAGCGACCGAGACGCAGTCTGAAGCGTTGTCCACAGGTGCCGGAGATGTCGTTCTTCCCGGGCAATCAATCTCCATCGACGCTCAGCTGTATGACGGAGCGACGGGCAAGCTCATCAATGAAACCGCATTCGACGGAACGGGCCGCCCGACTATCCCCGTAAACATCGAGGTGCTTGGCGGTATCACGAAAGCACTCCAGTGCCAACACGTGGGATCGAGGGTGCTGGCGGTCATTGGTGGCGATGAAACGCTGGCCACCAACATGGGTCTGGACAAGACCGGAACTATCGTCGCGGTTTTTGACATTGTGAGCGCTAATCTCCAGAAAGCGAACGGTGAGCCTCAGGTCGTGCCAGACGGGCTCCCGAGGGTAGTTCTCGCCGACGACGGTACTCCAGGAATCACCATTCCAAACACGGCCGCTCCCACTGCCTTGAGCGTTACCCTGCTGAAGAAGGGCACCGGCGCAGTCGTGGCCGCGCATGCCAACGTCACCGTTCACTACACGGGTGTCGTGTGGGGAGGCACTGGTGAAGCGTTTGATTCAAGCTGGACCAAGGGGACCCCGGCTGATTTCAACGTCGACGGTGTCATCCCCGGTTTCCGCGATGCTCTTGTTGGCCAAGCAGTGGGTTCGCAAATCCTTGTGATCATCCCGCCAGATCAGGGTTATGGCTCGCAGGCCACGGGAAATATCCCAGCCAACTCGACACTCGTTTTTGTCATCGATATCCTCGGAACGTCACTCTAGGTTGAGCTGACTGGGGGAGCGGTCCATGGCAGTGTCAGGCAGTGGCGTCACGAGAGAGAAACGTCTTCTTGGGATGATCATGACACTGCTGTACTACCCTCACGGCCTCACAAAGAATGAACTGTTCGCGTGCCTAGAAGGATACAGCGAGAAGTTCAACTCCTTGAGGCCCTCTGAAACCGATCAAGGCCTGGAAAGGCAATTTTCCCGCGACAAGAGTGAGCTTCGCCGTTTAGGTATTCCGATTGAGACAGTTAGTGAGTATGAGGCGCTAAACGACAACCAGGCGACAAGGTATGTCATTCGGGAAAGTGAGTATGAATTCCCCAAAGACATTCTCTTTTCAGCTCAGGAATTATCTCTCATTGAACGAGCTGCTGACGCGTGGCGAGAAGGGTCCATGGGACGTGAGTCTCGTCATGCGCTCACTAAACTCCGCTCTCTTGGCCTGCCCGCCGACGAATCTCGAGTTGGTGTATCTCTGAGCTTCAATACATCTGGTGACGTGTTTGAACGTGTCCAAGAAGCAATTGACGAGTCAAAGTCAATCGACTTTTCATACCTCAAACCGGATTCATCGACTCCAGAGCAACGGAAGGTTCTCCCACTCGCACTATTGTTCCGTTTCAATCAATGGCACATGTACAGTTTTGACCTCACTCGAGAAGATTTTCGTACATTCTTGATTTCTCGAATTATTTCCGTTCCACGTCTCGGATCCGTCGTCGAATTTTCCCAGTCCGGTAAGGATTTTGCGCAGATTCTGGCATCCGAGGTCAACCGTCTCTACTCAGAAAACGTGGCAATTGTTGAGGCTGACCTGAATTCGGATGCTTTTGTTCGGCTGAGATCAATGTTTGGTGAGCCGTGGGACGATGGTGCCTTTCGAATCAACTTTTCTGATTTAGCCCTACTCGCTGACCAACTCTCCGAGTTTGGGCACATGATTCGAGCTTCGTCGCCTGCGTCATTGCAAAGTGAGCTGGATGCCCGTTTTGCCCGAATCTACGATGCTCACTCGGGAGGCGCCGAGTGAGTCCGAGACAGTTACGCCAAGAGTCCTCCGACATCGTCACACTGTATATGTCCCTCGTTCCTTTCTTGAGGGAGAATTCGCCAGTTTCCGTTGCAGATACCGCGAGACACTTTGGTGTATCGCAGAAGATCATCATTGATGCGGTGAACAACCTCTACTTCATGGGCCCCTTCAATCGAAGTGGTGTCATTCCGGGTGGAGGAATGTTTGACTTCGATATGGATCTGTTTGACGAGGGCCGTGGTGACATCCTCGTGTCGCAGACTCCTTCGCTCGAACGAACTCCGCGACTCTCTGCCCAAGAAACGACAACGATTCTTGCGGGGCTTCAAATCCTGAGGGCGGCTTCAGAGCCTGAGACTCGCGATGTCATTGACAGTCTCGTGAAAAAGATCTCAGCCGCCAGGGGTTCGAACTCATCGCCGATGATCGTGAAGCCTGTCACACCTCCTCCGGTGATTGTCGAGGCTAGCGCGGCAATCAGCGAAGGACATCAGATTCGCATCGTGTACGCAAATCCCGATGGTTCCCAGACTGAGCGGACGATTGATCCACTGAGAATCGATTTCGTCGGCTCCACCTGGTATCTACGCGGTTGGTGCCATTTGCGAGAAGCGAGGCGAACCTTTCGAGCAGACCGGGTAATCTCCCATGAACATCTCGATAGCGCCATTTCGACGAAATCAACCGAGGATCTCCTACAAGATTCGCTATTTGATGAATCTGATACCGATCTTGTCGCCACTGTCTCAATGCCCGCGTGGGTATTTCCCTTCGTCAGTGACTACGACCCCAAACTGATTGACACGACCCCTTCAGGAGATCTCGTCTTAGAGGTGCGGTTTGCGGGTGTACGTAACGCTGTACGGTTCGTGTGTCGCCATCCGGGCCACATCCGTGTTCTCGAACCAGAATCCTTGAGGAACGCCATCGCACAGTGGGCTGTCAGCCGGGGTTAGACTGAGTGAAGTAGTCTTGCGCTACATTCCGCCTCTCTCTTTAGGCAAGGTGCAACATGTTTAGAACGCTTTTTGAAGGCCCATGGTTAATCATCATCATCGTTGTGGTCCTCCTCTTATTTGGCGCACCAAAACTTCCTGGCTTGGCCAAGAGCCTGGGGCAGTCTCTGCGGATCTTTCGCGGTGAGATGAAAAACATGAAGAACGACGCTCACGAAGATGATGCTCAATCATCTGCAGCTGAGACTCAATCCGAGGCTCCGGCTTCCAGAGCTTCTAAGCTCGAGACGAAAGAGTCGTCTAAGCCCAAAAAGTCTCAGTAGTCGGTTCGGGTACGTCCCTCTTCGTTGTACCTATGATGGCAAACACCTCCCGGCGCGAGAAGCGCACGGGAAGAATGAGTTTAGGTGCTCACCTCGTTGAGCTTCGCAAACGGCTGTACATCAGTGCGTTGGCCATTGCGGCCTGCTCGGTTCTTGGCTGGTTTCTCAGCGACGCTCTTCTCGACCTCATGCGACAGCCCATTACAGAGATTGCTGTTGTTCAGCATCGCGTCGCTTCGCTTAATTACGACAGCATCGCGGGAGCCTTCGATCTCAAAATTCAAGTTGCCATCACCATTGGCTTGATTGTTGCCAGTCCAATTTGGCTATACCAGATTTTTGCGTTCTTCATGCCAGCTTTGACTCGCAAAGAGATGAAGTTTGTACTCGGTTTCTTTTTCTCGGCCGTGCCACTCTTTATCGCAGGGGTATTTGTGGGATGGCAGGCATATCCTCGTGTAGTGGACATCATGACGAGCGTCGCTCCACCGGATTCCACGGCAATAATTACCGCAAAAACCTATTTCGACTTTGTCTTGAAACTTGTCATCGTCATTGGAATTGGTTTTGTACTTCCCGTTTTTATCGTTCTGCTCAATTTTGCGGGCGTTATGTCAGCGCGAACCATCATCAAGTCATGGCGATGGGCGGTCCTGTTGATTGTTGTCTTTACGGCTATTGCCACGCCTGCCACGGATGTCCTCTCCATGCTGTTCTTGGCCGTACCCATGCTCGTGTTGTACTTCATCGCCGCCGCAATTGCCGTGTTACACGATCGACGAGTCAATCGCCGCGCAACTCTGGTCGAGAAAGCCTTGAGTGATAAAGCGCCCGTAACTGACGTGGCCTGACGATGACCGAGCTCTCACCTTCAGAGCGGTACCGACTCTCTCGAGTCCGCGTCAAGCATCCTGATTTTGAAGCCTTCGTGGAGTCAAAGCCTTTTGACTTAGACCCCTTCCAGAAAGCCGCCTGCGTCGCGATTGACTCTAACGCGAATGTCTTGGTTGCTGCTCCCACGGGCGCTGGCAAAACGATAGTTGCCGAATTTGCGATCTACCGAGCAATGCAAACGGCTCGCGGACGAGCCTTCTATACAACACCGATTAAGGCCCTCAGCAATCAGAAATACGCTGAACTCGTCGACCAATGGGGCGATGAAAACGTCGGCATCCTGACCGGCGACACTAGTATCAATTCGCAGGCCCGAATTGTCATCATGACTACAGAGGTCCTCCGCAACATGCTCTACGCAGAGGATAATCCACTCACTAATCTTCAGACCGTGGTGATGGATGAAGTGCACTACCTTGCTGATCGTGCCCGAGGAGCTGCGTGGGAGGAAATCTTCATCCAGTTACCCAAGGACATCAGAATCGTCTCCCTCAGTGCGACGGTTTCGAATGCTGAGGAATTCGGCGATTGGATCAATAGTGTTCGCGGCGAGACGCAAATCATCGTTTCGGAAGACCGGCCAGTTCCGCTTCATCAGCACGCGTTGATTGGCGGTAGGTTGATTGAGCTATTCGACCCGTCAAGCACACACATATCGCCACGAATTAATCCTGAAATTCTTCGCGTGCACCAAGCTCTCGCATCACGGGTTAACGCGGGTGCGCGTGTCCGCAGAGGGGGTGGGTCCTCGCGTGCTCACACCCACGTTTCGACTTCTTCTCGATCGAACTTTGACCAGGTGGATGCCGTTAACTTGCTCGCCGATGCGCATCTCCTTCCGGCAATCTTTTTCGTTTTTAGTCGAAAAGGATGCGATCAAGTCGTTCATCGGCTCAGTCGGGCCAATCTCGGTCTGACCACGCTGGCTGAGCAACAAGAAATCCGCGAGGTCGTCGAAGATCATTGTCAACACCTCATCGATGAAGATCTTGGTGTACTGGGTTACTGGGAATGGCTTGACGGGTTAGAGCAGGGCATCGCAGCCCACCACGCTGGGCTACTTCCTATATTCAAGGAGGTCATTGAGGAGCTTTTTCACAGACGGCTCCTGCGAGTTGTTGTAGCGACAGAGACGCTCGCGCTCGGCGTAAACATGCCGGCGAGAACTGTTTGGCTAGACAAGTTAGAAAAATTCAACGGCGATTCACGCGTGCCGTTAAGCCCGGGGGAGTACACGCAACTCACCGGACGTGCGGGACGTCGCGGTATCGACGTCGAAGGACACTCCGTCGTTCAGTGGAATAGTCAACTCAACCCGCAGCTTGTTGCATCGCTCGCGAGCAAACGAACGTACCCACTGAACTCGAGCTTCAAGCCGTCGTACAACATGGCAACAAACCTCGTCTCCTTGTTCGGCTCTCACCGAGCACGTGAAATTCTCGAGTCATCATTTGCCCAGTTTCAGGCAGACCGACGAGCCCGGTCGCTTGTCGACGAGTTAGCGAGCCTGCGCTCGAGTCAGCAGGGCTATGCCGATTCTGTCGAGTGTCATCTCGGTGATTTCTTCGATTACGCCCGCATCCGGAGTCAGCTGACCGAGATTGAGCGTGCGGGAACTCCACCCAAATCAAGCGCATCTGCTCGCGAGCAACGCGCTCAAACTATTTCGTCACTTCGTCAGAAGATGAAAACCCACTCTTGTCATCACTGTCAGGAGCGTGAAAACCACGCGAGGTGGGCGGAAAGATGGTTTCGGGCAGACCGCGAAATAAGAAAGTTATCAGAAAAGATTTCTCGAGAGACAGGTGCCATCGCAACTCGGTTTGAGCGAATCTGTGGGGTGCTTCAGGTCCGAAAATATTTGTCGAACGATTCAGGGAAACTCGATATCACGGAAGCGGGACGACTTCTTTCGCGCATCTATGGTGAGCGAGATCTTCTTGTTGCAGAGTCGTTAGCCCAGGGGATTTGGTCAGAGTTGGACGCGCCGTCCCTGGCCGCTATCGTCAGCACGCTCGTCTACGAGCCCCGACGTGAAGAAATGTTCATGGATAACGTCAAGATGCCCAAGGGAGCATTCGTTGATGCCTTTCAACGCACTCGCGATCTCAACGACGAGATCTCTCATTCAGAAACCGAGTTCAAGCTTCCTCCGTCCCAACCCCTTCAACCAGGTTTGGCATGGGCTATACATCGTTGGAGTCAAGGTGCTCGACTCGATGAAGTTCTTCGAGCGGCTGATCAACCGGTCGGTGATTTTGTCCGATGGACCAAACAAACCATTGATCTTCTTGACCAGATTAGTCACGTTGCAGATCGAGCCCTTGCGTCTCGATCCGTGAACGCCATCGACTCTCTTAAACGCGGAGTCGTCGCATATTCTGGTGTTTTGTGATGGTGACCCGTTGAGAGAACACAAATCGAGTCAATCAGTTTTTCGTCGCATCGCCGTGAATCCACCCCCTTGGCTCTCCCTCGTCGTGTCGAGCGTTGCAGGCCTTATATATGGGTTCGCTTTTCCCAGCACGGCAATTTGGCCGCTGTCGTTTCTCGCCGTGGCCTTGTTCTTGTGGAGTCTTCAGGGCCGTTCGTGGTGGATGGGGCTTTTATGTGGTCTCGCATTTGGAATAACACTGTGGTTTCCCCTTATCGACTGGCTGACCCTCTATCTCGGCCCTATTCCGTGGATAGGACTCGCGGGATTCCAATCGCTCTACCTGGGAGTTCTCGGAGCAGCGATAGCACTCGTCTATCGACTTTTTCAACGCCTACCCAACACGTGGCTACTAAAACTTGTCGTCCTTCCGGTGGTTCTCGCATCGCTGTGGGTCGCGCGCGAGTCGGTCGCGGGACGCTGGCCCTGGGGAGGGTTTGCCTGGGCACGTCTATCCGCCTCGCAAGTGAACGGACCCTTTGCGCCGCTAGCTTCGTGGCTAGGTGGAATCGGTCTTTCGTTTTTCTGCGCCTGGTTGGCAGCATCGCTAGCAATGTGGGTGGTTCATTGGATGACAGTTCGCCCGCCAGCTCGAGTTCTCGTGGTGAGCGTGTGTGTCGTGATTCTTGGTCTCATCACACCCATTTTTCCGGTGACGTACGGTCCACCAATGAGGATCGCAGCAGTACAGGGGAACACTAAGTCAGGCCTTTTTGACGTCGTCCATCCGGGCGATAATTTGATTGCTCACGAAAATGCGACTCTTGAGGATGTACGGGAGCCTGTCGATCTCATTGTGTGGCCAGAAAACGCATCAGATGTTGATCCTCTGACGAATTCATCATCGGCCATGATCCTCACTGCCCTCAGTGAAAAATATCGCGCGCCTCTTCTTGTCGGCACTATTACCACGACGCCAGATAATCGCTTTTACAACAGCGCGTTGCTCTGGGATGGCTCACACGCAGTCGGTCAGTACGACAAGATTCACCCTGTACCTTTTGCCGAGTACATGCCCGTTCGGGAATTTTTTCACCTCATCGTCCCGGATCTCGTTGATTTAGTAACTCGGGATTACAGCTTCGGCACCCGCTCGAATGTTCTCGAGGTAGACGGCAATCGACTTGCCGTTTCCATCTGTTTCGACATCGTTGACGACGATCAAACATCCACCTTGGTAAACAACGGAGCTTCCGCCATCATTTCGATGACCAATAACGCCGACTTTGGATATACCGACGAGAGTGCGCAGCAGTTACAGATTGCCAAGCTTCGCGCATTAGAAAGCGGCCTGTATGTGGTGAACATTTCGACGGTTGGTACCAGTGCAGTTATCGATCCGCGCGGGAACACTGTGGACGAATTACCTGCCCACACTCCCGGAGCTCTCACGAATGACATCCCGATTGCACGAGGTGGAGCCTTAGGTGCGAGGATGAACATGGTCATTGAACTCGTGACCTCGCTTGTGGCACTTTTAGTCTGCGGATACGCGATTTACGCGGTATTCATTTCAAAACCTCGACCACGTCGGGCGCGCAAGTAAGCAAGTCTTTCCTGAAGAATCTGTTCGAGGTCCTCACGAGTTCGACGCTCCAGGAGCATCTCAAACGGAGTTTTGCCTAGGCGTTCTGGAGGAGCTTCGTCGTTACTGCGAGCCGTTGATCCTTCATGAAAGGCTGTTGCCCCACAACGACGACATGGCCATGACTCGGGAACGTCAGCGTCCGCAGCAAGTGGAACGTTGAGCTCCGTGGAGCACTCTCTACAGATGTACGTCACCGTATTGCGAGGCTCCAGTTCGATTCCGGTTTCGCTCACAAGGCTTCGAGAATTCAAGCTATGTCCTCGGATTGGTTCTACTGACATGTTTCCTCCATGAGCTTTTCGACAGGTGCTCTTCAAGGTGAACACGAAAAGAGTCCTCAATCTTCGCCATCCGGAAGACTCTCAGGTGATTATCAGACTGCCTTGCCTTTTCGAAGTACGTCGACAGCCGTCTGCACACTATCGGTGGTGAAACCGTCAACCCCGAGGGCTCGGAGCGACTCAAAAATCGGTCGGTCATTGATGGTCCAGACGTGCATGTGCATCCCGTACCGATGTGCCAAATCAATGAATTTTCGCGATGCAACCGTCATTCCGGCTGCTCGCTCGGGAACCTGAAAGGCATCTATTCGCTTGGCCAGGTAGCGAAAGGCAATGCGTCCAAGCCCGACACGCATGGCAATGAGCGTCATGAGTACCTCGGCGCCGCCCGCACTTGACGCAGTCCGCAAGGTTTCGCCACCATCAGGTGAATCCTTCGACGGCATATGTCTGACTCCAGCGTGCTCCATAAGACGATGAATGGCCCGAATCGTGGACCGACGCCGTGACGAACTGAACGACGTGATCAGCACTCGGTGCTGCGCACCAGCATCCACAACAGCTTTGGCGACGGGATAAATGGCATCACCTGACTTGACGTCGATATTGAATCGTGCTGTTGGTAGTGCAGCCAAGGCGTTGGCAAGACTTGGCAGCCCTTGACCAGCTCCGAGGTCGAGAGCGGCGAGTACGTCAGAGTTTGTCGTGTTGACTCGTATCTCTTTTCCATGGAGCACCAGAGTCGGATCATGTACGAGCACTGCTATGCCATCGCGACTTGCGCGAGCATCAGTCTCAATATGGGTTGCTCCCCGAAGCACTGCGTCGATGAAGGCATCAATGGTGTTGGACTGCGCGGGCTCTGTGGAACCACGATGGGCGAGGATAGCTGGACGCTCTGTGTCGAAATATGGATGTTGCGGGTTCACCATATTGCGACGCTACCGGATGATGCCAACCCATGCTCCTTGGTAGCCTTAACGTACGCATATAAATAGATATACGGAGTTAACTCGTGAACAACCCATTGCCCGCCGGCTCACTAACTGGCAAAACAGCCCTCGTAACGGGATCATCGCGCGGTATTGGTGCTGACACCATCTCGTACTTCGCTCAAGCCGGTGCAAATGTGATCGTGAACTTTCGGAATAAAGAGGCGCGGGCAACGAAGCTCGTAGAGGGTATTGTCGCTGGGGGAGGGCACGCTATCTCCGTTGGGGCCGATCTGACAGACCCTGACTCCGTCGCCCACATGTTCGCGGTTGCCCACGAAAAATTTGGTCCGTTAGACATTCTCGTCATGAATGCCTCTGGCGGAATGGAGGCCGGCATGGGGGAGGACTATGCCATGCGCCTCAACCGTGATGCCCAGGTGAACCTCATCACAACTGCTTTACCCCATCTCGCTGATGGTGCACGCGTCGTTTTTGTGACAAGCCATCAGGCACACTTCATTCACACCACACCCACCATGCCTGAGTACGTTCCTGTGGCACTCTCCAAGCGGGCTGGTGAAGATGAGTTGAGGAAATTGATCCCTACTCTCGCTAAACGGAATATTGGATTCGTGGTGGTTTCAGGGGACATGATTGAGGGAACGATTACTGCGACGCTGCTGGAACGAGCAAATCCCGGAGCCATCGAGTCGCGCCGATCCGGGGCCGGAAAGCTGTACAACGTTTCGGAATTTGCTGCCGAAATTGCACGTGCAGCCATTGAACCTGTTCCAGAAGACAACACCCGGCTTGTGGGAGACATCAGCGACTTCACTGTGTCGTGAGACGTTCATCCCGCATCGTCATCCTCGACGAGCACAATCACATCTTGCTTTTTAACACGCATTTGCCAAAGCTCGCTCGTCCCGTTGTGAGATGGATAACACCCGGCGGGGGAGTCGAGGGCGAAGAGGACCATCACTCCGCTGCTGTCCGCGAGCTGTTTGAAGAAACCGGCCTCGTCACCGATACGCTAAAGGGGCCCATCGCGACCGTCTCGGGCATTTCGCTCCTTCGAAATGACATCGAGCAGCCCACTCACGCAGAGTTTTTTACAACTCGAACCGTGCGATTTGACGTTGATCGGTCACACTGGCTGGACTATGAGCACGAGGATATTCGCGACGTTGCCTGGTTTTCACGCGAAGAAATCGCCAGCAACCTGATTGAATACGGCCCGGCAAATCTTCTCGAGATTTTTGACGCCGCCGTCCTCGCGTTTAGCGACGCCAGTTAACGAAAAGTGGGTGCCGATGTCGTCGGCACCCACTCAATGGTTGTGAGAACGAGTAAACGTTCGTCATCCCATCTTTTTTTTAGGAGCGGACTCGTCCCACCAGGATTGCACCAACGATTTGCAGAATAGCTAAGACGATGAAGACTGCACCGGCAAAAAGCGTAAGGAAGGCGACACCGGACACGGGGACAAAGAGGATCACGACACCGGCGACGATGCTGATAACGCCCGTCACGATCGAAAATGCGCGTGAACCGTCATTCCGCGATTCGACGAGGGTAGCAATACCGTCGATGATCCACGAAAGTCCGATGAGCAGGCCAAGTACGGCCAAGCCGGCCTCAAGATTCCGCAGCACAAAGACCGCGGCAGCAATCAACAAGACACCAAGAATGATGGAGAGGACACGACCAGCAGCCGAGATGCCGGGGGCGAAAATCCCCGCAACAAGCCTGAAGATGCCTCGGATGAGCACGAAAAGCCCAAAGACGACGGCGATGATAGCCAAGGTGATCGCAGGCCACACAAAGATGACAGTGCCGACAATGGCTGTGAGAACCGCGCCAAGTACGAGACCGGTGCGTATCGCGCCTACTGCCTGCTTATTGTGCGATCCGGCATCGCCGTAAAATTCAAAGCCAGTATTCGTAGTGGTCATTACTTCTCCTAAACAGTTAAGGGTCGCCTTACACTACCTCAGCGCTGCAGAAACTAGGAGAACACCCGTCCGCGATTGAAGAGACTGTGTGGGTCGAAAACATGTTTTATGTCTTGCTGCAATTGATACTGACGCGGACCCAGTTCGTCTCTGAGCCAGCGACTTTTGAGAAATCCGACACCGTGTTCGCCGGTGAGTGTGCCTCCAAGCGCTAGCGCCGCAGCAAAAATCTCAGAAGCAGCTTCCCAAATGTGCTCTGGGACTACCTCGCCGTCGAAGATGAAGTTGGGATGCAAATTGCCGTCTCCGGCGTGACAGACGGTAGGAATCGAGACGCTGTACTTAGCGCTGATTCTCGCAATCTCATCAAACATCTCGCCAAGCTTGGAACGGGGAACACAAACATCCTCAATGAGAGTCGTTCCTAACCTCGCCAGGCTGGGGTGAACCGAGCGTCTCACCTCTAACAGGGCCTCGGCTTCGCTGTCAGAGGCAATGTCAACATCACGCGCGCCGCAGTTCTCGAGAATTGCTCGACAGGAAAGCGCCTGAACCTCGGCATCCGCACCATCAAATTGAATGAGGATGTGTGATGCACGGTCATGAGGCGAGGAGATGTTGAGATATTCGTGAACGGCAGCAAGGCACTGGCTGTCCATAATTTCCATGACTGCCGGCTGTAGGTTGTTTTCCGTCACCCGAGCGCTTGCCACGGCAGCCTCGTTTACCGTTGAAAAATAGGCGGACAGTGTCACCACGGGGTGGTCAGAGACCGGAAGAATTTTTACCGTTACTTCGGAAATAACGCCAAGGATGCCCTCTGAGCCGACGAAAAGAGCGGTGAGGTCTAACCCGGTGACGCCTTTTACTGTGCTCCGTCCTACGGTAATTGATGATCCGTCAGCAAGAACAACAACAGCAGAGAGTACGGCCTCTCGAGTTACGCCGTACTTTGCACACATCAATCCACCGGCATTTGTGGCCACGTTTCCGCCGATGGATGAAATTTTTCGGGAGGCGGGATCAGGCGCAAACCAGAAGCCGTTCTCCCGAAGGAGGTCATCAAAGTCACCGTTGATGACGCCAGCTTGAACGCGGGCACATCTGTTGGCGAAATCGATTTCTAAAACCTGATTCATGCGAAGAGTCGAGAGGACTATCTCTCCGTGGGATCCCATAGAAGCGCCCGTGAGGCCCGTTCCGGCTCCGCGGATGGTAACGGGTACGTCGTGGAGGGCCGCACAGCGGACAACAGACTGAACATCCTCGGTGGACTCCGGATAGACCACACAAACTGGTGGGCGGTCAGCGTGGAAACCCGACTCGTCTGACATAACAAGTGTCAACGCACTTAACGACGTCTCGACACGTTCTGAACCGAGTGCTGCGATCAAATCCTTGACCACGTTGTCTAATTTATTCTGGGCCACGAATATAGTTTAGATTTTGCGACAGGCCTCGACTGTTTGGTTCGTTTTTGAGGCGTCCAAGAAGGTTTGAATTATCCGATAATTCACATTATGTCAGAATACGTTTTCTGGCACACTCCCTGTGCCGTCGCGTCCTGCCACTAGGCTCGTAGCGAGACGCGCTATGAAATCCCCGAGAATTATTCCTCCACGCCACTGGTATTGGGCGGTTTTTCTTGTCTTCACTGGACAAGGTTTGGTGTCAACGGTTTTTTGGACTCGATCACCGGACATCGCCGCTCATCTGGGCGTCGACGTTGCTACGGTCGGCCTTCTCGGATTTCTCTCAAGCGTCGGAGGATTGCTTGGAATTCTCTCTGGTGGCCCACTCAGCGCGCGAATCGGCAATCGCTTCGTGATGATTCCCTCGTTCGCGATCGTCGTCACGAGTTTGCTGCTCATTAGTTTCGCTGCCATTGGCGCCAATACCATAGGCGTTGCCTTCGGACTCTTTGCACTTGGATTTGCTTCGGGAACGGGCGGTATTGCGCTCAATCTTGAAGGTGCCTCGGTTGACCGCGCTTCGGTCAGGAGCCTACTGCCGAGCATTCATGGAGCTTTTTCTGCCGGCTCACTCATCGGATCCGGGTTGGGAGCGCTTCTGATTGCGTTATCTCTCAGTATTCCCGCATCGTTTGCAGTGCTCTGCGCGGTCTATGTATGTGTCATGTCCGTTGGGTTGATCAATATCCCTAGACACTCGGGGCGACAGGTCACGCACGACATGAACACTCAGGAAATCGCACAAATACCAAGCCGGCAAGAACGGCGAGGTGTTTTACGCGAGGCGCGGCTCTGGGGCGTCATGTTCATCATCTTTGGAATGGTGATGGCTGAGGCAACTGCCGCAACCTGGCTCCCCCTGTCACTCGTGACGAATGCCGGTCTTGAACCTGCTACTGCAAGCCTTGGTCTTTCACTTTTTTTTGCGGGTATGACTGTGGGTCGTTTTAGCGGCGGACTTGTCGTCGATCGCTTGGGTCGCTCGCGTACTCTGGCGATTTACACCGTCATTGCCGTTGTCGGGATCCTGTTGGTCTCAGCTACTCCCCTACTGCACGCGTGGTTTATCGGCGCGACACTCTGGGGACTTGGACTCTCAATCGGTTTTCCGCTCTGCGTGGCTGCAGTGAGTTACGAGCCACGTCTCGCGCCGTCCCGCGTGAAGTATGTCGCAACAACAGGTTCACTGTCTTCGTTGGTTGGACCGCCTGCGATAGGGTTCATCGGTCAGATTTTTGGACTCTTTGTCGCCTTTCTCATCCCGGCCACGCTTCTCGTGTCAGGACTCACGTCAAATCGTCACACGCGTCCCTCTGCCGAGGAAGGGACCCACCATGAATCAATCCTCGACCTGCCGTGATGAGACATTCTCCGCCTAAAAGGCACTCGGACACAGCAATCAGGGTCGCACTCTCCTGCTTCTTTTTCGTTTTTGGTCTATCCAGCGCTGCGTGGGTTGTCCGGATTCCTGATATTCGAAACCTGCTTTCGGTATCCACATCAACACTGGGAATTCTTTTTCTGTGCTCCGCAATCGGAGCGATGCTCGCGCTTCTCGCTGCCCCAAAAATCATCGCGCGACTGAGTACACGTTTCGCCATCACTTTCGGTTTCACGTTCATCGTGAGTGGAGCATCCATTGCAATTACTGCACTCATCCTGCAGAACCCAGTGTTGCTGGGAACCGGAAATTTTCTCTCCGGCATTGGGTTCGGGATTGCCGATGTCGGTGTAAACGTCGAGGGCGCGGAACTCGAAAAGCGAGTCGGCCGATCTCTTCTTCCACAACTTCACGGCGCGTTTAGCGTGGGAACTCTCGTCGGGGCACTCCTGGGCACTCTCTCCATTTCGACAGGCGTATCCGTCGTTGTTCAAACGCTCATCTTGACGGCAGTATTCATTGTTGTGCTGATCCTGTGCCTACCTATCGTTCCCCGAGGAACCGGTGTGAGATCCCCGCTCCCCCAGGCGCTCACCAAGAGTCAGGCGCGCACGAATAGTCAGCTGAGAACACCGCGAAAGACCTGGCTTCACCCTCGTATCCTGTTGCTTGGTTTGGCGATTTTCGGCGGGTCAGTTGCCGAAGGTGGCGCGAACGACTGGCTCGCTCTTTCACTGGTTGACGATTATCACATTCCTGCCAGCTCAGCCGCACTGACGTTCGCCATCCTCGTCGGAGCGATGTCTGTTGTTCGGTTGACTGGTGGACGGCTAGCGGATCGCTTGGGGCGTGTCGCAACTCTTCGAATGTTTGCGGTAATCGGCATTTGTGGCGTGTGTCTCATCATTCTTGGCGCTCCGCACCCCCCACTCGCCTGGGTGGGTGCAGCGGCCTGGGGAGCCGGAGTTGCTCTCGTATTCCCACTCACCATTTCTGCTGCCGCGGACGGAGAAGATTCAAGCGGGCGAGTTGCTGTCGTCACCGCATTCGGTTACTCCGCATTTTTGGTGGCCCCTCCGTTTCTCGGTCTCATCGCACAGCAGTGGGGACTTCTCCACATGTTTTGGATATTTGTCGCCCTTTTAGTTCTGCTCATCATTGGATCCGGCGCCACGCGTCCTCTTCCTCAGAGCAGCAGTACTCCCGTGGATTGATATCGGGATGCTGACTCGGCGGTGAACTTTTGACGGTGATGTGTAACTCTTGATGGGTGACTTCATACGTACTTGCCGTCGACGTCGGAACGACCGGAACTCGGGCGATTCTCTTTACCCATGACGCGAAGATTTTCGCCGTTCACCATGAAGAGACGACACAGTCTTTTCCCGAGCCCGGCCATGTCGAGCAAGACCCTGCCGAACTGTGGGAGAAGACGCGTGCGTGCGTCGAAGTGGTCCTGAGCAAAATTTCTCACACCTCAGATGACGTTGTCGCCGTCGGGGTAACCACCCAACGAGAAACCGTCATCGCGTGGGACAAAAAATCAGGACTCCCTCTCGCTCCTGCCATTGTCTGGCAGGACACGCGCACCCAAGAGTGGCTCGAGATGACTTTTGATGCCACGAAGCAACAGCGAATTACGGAGCTTACTGGACTGCCCGTTACCGCATATTTTTCGGCGTCGAAAATGCGTTGGCTCCTTGACAATTGTGCTGACGTCGCCGCAGCCGCTGAGGATGGCAACCTTGCCTTTGGCACCCCGGATTCATGGATCGCCTGGAATCTCACGGGAGGCGTGGATGGCGGTCGTCACATCACGGACGTCACAAACGCCTCACGCACGATGCTCATGAATATCGAAACACTCTCGTGGAGTGATGAACTCATCACACTGTTCAACATTCCCCGAGCCACACTCCCTGAAATCACGAGTTCAACCGGTGATTTAGCTGTCTGTGGCGACCTTCTTCGGGGTGCTCCCTTGACGTGCATCTTGGGAGATCAGCAAGCTGCCGCATTCGGTCAAGCCGCGACCTCACCCGGAGACGCCAAAACAACCTACGGCACGGGAAATTTCCTTCTTATCAACACCGGAACACTCGCCAGGTCTGCCCACGGACTCATCTCTACGGTTGCGTACCAATTAGCGGATCATGAACCCGTTTATGCGCTTGAAGGATCCGTGGCAGTTTCTGGTTCACTGGTCCAGTGGCTGAGGGACAACCTTCACATCATTGAAAAATCAGCGGACGTCGAGGCCCTCGCTACGTCAGTTGACGACTCAGGAGATGTCTATTTCGTGCCAGCTTTTAGCGGGCTCTTTGCACCATATTGGAAACCGGATGCGCGTGGAACCATTGTTGGACTGACACGTTTTTCAACAAAGGCGCACATTGCTCGAGCCGCCTTGGAATCAACGGCCTTCCAGACACGCGACGTCATTGATGCTGCCGAGAAAGACACCGGTATAGCACTTCATGAACTACGCGTTGACGGTGGGATGGTGTCCAATGACTTTCTCATGCAATTTCAGGCAGACATTGCCAACATTCCTGTCGTCAGACCGGTCATCACGGAAACTACGGCTCTTGGTGCGGCATTCGGTGCGGGACTTGCGGTGGGCTTTTGGAAAGACACACGAGAGCTCGAGACACATTGGATAGAAGATCGACGCTGGGAACCCTCGATGACTGACGAAGAGAGGCACCATCGCATCAGCCGCTGGCAAAAGGCAGTCTCGAAGAGCATCGGGTGGCTTGACGACTAAAGGCCACCGACAATCCTTCACCGATGCGAGAATCGAATCCACTCAGATAATTTGTTTGCTGCCGTACCGTCTTCGAGGACCCTACGCACACGGGCAAGAGCATCACTGAGGCGGTGAACAAAAGGTTCTTCGACCAGCTCGGAATTTTCGCTGAGCTCAAAAGCCACAAGACCCGCGGCTGCATTGAGCGCAACAACGTCGCTCATAGCGCCACGTTCTCCCCTGAGAATGTGGAGAGTGAACTCAGCGTTCTGATCCGGCGTGCCTCCACGAATATCGTCAAGAGATGCAATGTCGATGCCAAAGTCACTCGGATGAATAGTGTGTTCATACACTGCTCCACGCGACACTTCCCACACGTGGGAGTGCCCCGAGACGGATAGTTCATCCAAGCCGTTATCACCGCGGAGAACCAGAGACGTCTGATTGGCATTCTGAAGAACGCCCACAATGAGTGGCACCCGATCCATGGACGCAACACCAATGGCACTTGCCTGCGGGCGAGCTGGATTACAGAGCGGCCCGAGAATATTGAATACCGTGGGGATTCCTAGCTGGCTCCGAGTAGCCGCCGCGAATTTGAAACCCGGATGGAATGCTGACGCAAAAATAAACGCAATCCCGGTTGACTCGAAAACGCTCACGACCTCACTCGGGTC
Organism: Actinomycetota bacterium; assembly: GCA_947449765.1. Taxonomy (GTDB): domain Bacteria; phylum Actinomycetota; class Actinomycetes; order Actinomycetales; family Microbacteriaceae; genus CAIOLM01. The sequence continues at coordinate 71,518 of CANFSP010000004.1, forward strand.
TAAATCAAGATTGACACCTAACGCACGCAAAACATCTGAGGAACCACTTGCGCTTGAAGCCGCTCGGTTACCGTGCTTGATGACTGGAACACCAAGGGAAGCGCAAACAATGGCCGCAGTTGTCGAGACATTGATCGTTTTGTGCTGATCGCCTCCCGTGCCGACGATGTCGAGCGCCCGCCGTGAAATCTCAATGGGCAGCGCGTTGCGAAGAATGGCTTCTTGAAAACCAAGTACTTCGTCGACAACCTCCCCTTTAGCACGCAAGGCCACGAGGAAGCCGGCGAGTTGAGCGTCCGTGGCGTGACCACTCACAATCTCATTCATGCACCAAGATGCATGATCCATCGAGAGATTTCCACTGGCAAGAAGCACCGAGAGAGTTTCGGACCACGAGAGTGTCTCAGACATGTCTCTAGAGTACCCGTCAGTGGAAAGTTGCCCGGTGTCGTCACGAGAGGAAACCGGTCATCCACCATAATGGAAGAGTGAGTACAGCATCCCTCTCCCCCACGACAGGTCATGTCAGCGTCAGCCGCCCGAATGTTGTTGCTGTCGGAACGATTGTTTGGCTCGGCAGCGAAGTGATGTTCTTTGCCGGACTCTTCGCCATCTACTTCACCCTTCGCGCATCATCTCCGGAACTGTGGGCAGAGCAGACTGCAAAGCTCAATTTTCCCTATGCGCTGACCAACACACTCATCCTGGTAGCCTCATCGTTCACGGCTCAGTTTGGCGTCTTTGCTGCCGAGCGACTCCAGTCGCGACGAACGAGTTGGAATCCTTCGCGTTGGGGAATGATTGAGTGGTTTTACCTGTCATACGCTCTTGGCGCCATCTTCGTTGCGGGTCAGGTTTACGAGTACGCCAAACTTGTTTCAGAGGGTGTCATGTTCAACGGTGACGCTTACGGAACCGCCTTCTACATCACCACAGGTTTCCACGGTCTTCACGTGACCGGTGGTCTCATTGCGTTCTTGCTGGTCATTGGGCGGGCCTACTCGGTCAAACACTTTGGGCACAAGGAAGCAACGAGCTCGATCGTGGTGTCGTACTACTGGCACTTCGTTGATGTCGTGTGGATTGCGCTCTTCCTCGTCATTTACGTCCTCAAATAAATCTGGATGGTTCGTTCACTGTGATTAAGAACAAGAAAAAGAATGAGTCCCGAAGTGGGCGTCGTCGGCCGGTCGTTTCAGTCGCGTTGCTCGCACTTGGACTTGCCTTCACCGGCGGTGTTTACGCAGCGCTCACGGCCTCGACCGCGTCGGCAGAGGTAGACCTGTCGAGTCCCCAGGTGATTGATCAAGGCTCGAAACTTTTTGCCGCCAACTGCGCAACGTGCCACGGGCAGCAAGCCCAGGGAACAGCAAACGGACCTTCACTCATTGGTGTGGGAGCGGCGGCTGTTGACTTCCAGGTTGGAACTGGACGCATGCCCATGCAGGCCAACTCGGCACAGGCACCCGTGAAACCAGTGCAGTTCACCGATGAACAGGTCAAAGCATTGGCTGCATATGTGGCGAGTCTCGCGGCCGGTCCAGCAATTCCGACCGAATCTCAACTTACGGATGGCAACGTTGCAAATGGTGGCGAGCTCTTCCGAATCAACTGTGCAATGTGTCACAACGTGGCTGGTGCTGGCGGAGCGCTGACCGAAGGTAAGTATGCTCCTGAACTCAAAAATGTCTCGGCTGTCCACATTTATGAAGCCATGCTTACTGGCCCCCAGAACATGCCCGTCTTCAACGATCTCAACCTGACACCAGCCGACAAGAAGGACATCATCGCCTACCTTGAGTACAACCGGGCCAACCCCTCACCCGGTGGCCTCGAGCTGAGCTCATTGGGTCCGGTGTCAGAGGGATTGTTCATCTGGATTATTGGGTTGGGCGTGATTGTGGGCTTCACCATCTGGATCACCGCAAAATCCAACTAACTTTTTTGACAACCTACAGGGAGAAAAATGGCTAAGAACGACAAGGCCAGCAGCAATAAATCTGTTGCAACTGTCGCCTCATCGTCCGTTCAGCTGGGAACTGCAGTTGAGGCCCCCGATCGATTCGTGAATCCGGGCTTCCCCGAGCACCGGCTCCGCGTGACCGATCTTGACCCCAAGAAGATGAAGCGGGCCGCACGTATTGTTGGCGTTCTCTTCTATGCCTCTATTCTGGGCAGCGTTTTTGCCGTCTTTGCGTACATGTTTTTCCCGATTGAGGATGGCTCCACCACGAGTGTTCGCTTGAACACCCTTTTCATTGGCCTGGGAATCACATTCGCTCTTCTTGCAATAGGTATTGCCGCAGTCCACTGGGGTAAAGCTGTCATGGCCGACCACGAAGGCGTCGACCACCGGCACCCGGTTCGAGGTACGGACGCGACACGGGCTCGTGCAGTGGAAATCTTCAAGGAAGCCAACGAGGAATCCGGATTCTCACGGCGCACCCTCATTCGTAATGGAATGATTGGCGCCCTCATCGCATTCCCTCTTCCTGCTATCGCTCTGTTCCGAGGACTTGCACCGATGAACGAGGACCCAAATAACCTCATGAAGTTCACCATGTGGAAAGCAGGAACTCGTCTCACCGCTGACCCAACGGGCGTGCCGATCAAGGCTTCCGACGTCACAATCGGTTCCGCTTTCCAGGTGATTCCCGAAGGTCTTGTCGATCTGCCAGAAAAAGAGAAGCTAGACGCTAAAGCAAAGGCGGCCGTTCTCCTCGTGCGAATGAAACCCGAGGACTACACATGGTCTTCGGCCGAGCGTGAATCGTGGTCGTATCAGGGTATCGTCGCCTATTCCAAGATTTGCACGCACGTTGGTTGCCCCGTTGCTCTGTACGAACAGCAAACTCACCATCTGCTGTGCCCCTGTCACCAATCGCAATTTGATATCGCTAATGAGTCACAGGTGATTTTCGGTCCAGCGGCGCGTCCGCTCCCCCAGCTTCCTATTTATGTTGACGACGAGGGATACCTTCGAGCACAAAGCGATTTTACTGAACCTGTTGGACCGAGCTTCTGGGAGCGCAGCAAGTGAGTATCACAGCAAAAGCATCAAACTACCTTGACGAACGAACCAGCATTTCAGGTGCCGTAAAAGAGTTTGGTAGAAAGATCTTTCCCGACCACTGGTCATTCCTCCTGGGAGAGGTTGCGCTCTACAGCTTCATCATCATCCTCCTGTCGGGCACTTTCCTGACCTTCTTCTTCCAGGCCTCGATGACGCCGGTTGAATACGAGGGGTCATTTGTGCCACTCAAGGGTGTAGAAATGTCGGCCGCTATGTCGTCCACACTCGACATCTCGTTCGATATTCGCGGCGGGTTGCTCATGCGACAAGTTCACCACTGGGCCGCGCTCCTCTTCGTGGCGGCAATCGGTCTGCACATGCTCCGCGTGTTTTTCACGGGAGCCTTCCGCAAGCCTCGTGAGTTGAACTGGTCGATTGGTTTCGTCCTCTTCGTTTTGGCCATGGCCGAGGGCTTTACGGGCTACTCCCTCCCCGACGATTTGCTCTCCGGAAATGGATTGCGCATCATCGACGGAATGATCGTGGGGGTTCCAGTTGTGGGGACGTGGATTTCGTTCCTGCTCTTCGGTGGAGAGTTCCCCGGTAATGACATCGTCGGGCGTCTATATACCCTCCATATTCTCCTATTGCCATTGATCGTCATCGCTTTCATTGGGCTTCACTTGATGTTCGTTATCATTCACAAGCACACGCAGTATCCCGGCCCGGGGCGTACAGAAGAAAACGTGGTTGGATACCCTGTTCTCCCCGTCTACGCGGCCAAGGCCGGTGGTTTTTTCTTCATCGTTTTCGGAGTCGTGGCCCTCATGGCCGCAACCGTGACTATCAACCCGATTTGGAATTACGGTCCTTACGATCCGTCCCCTGTCTCCGCAGGAACCCAGCCAGACTGGTACATCGGCTTTGCAGATGGTGCATTGCGTCTAATGCCGCCACACTTAGAAACCTATTGGTTTGGATATACCTGGTCGTGGAATATCCTCATCCCCATTTTGGTTCTCGTGTTGTTCTTAGCCGCCGTCTTTGTTTACCCGTTCTTTGAGGCGTGGGTCACCGGTGACAAGCGGGAGCACCACATTCTCGATCGTCCCCGCAACGCGCCAGTTCGCACGGCAATTGGTGCTGCCGGAGTGACGTTCTATGCCGTGTTGTGGGCGGGCGCAAGCTCTGACATTATCGCCACTCATTTCAAGGTGACAATGGAGGGCGTTATCAACACTCTCCAGATCCTCCTGATTCTGGGGCCAATCTTTGCCTTCATCATCGCAAAGCGCGTAGCACTCGCCCTGCAGAAGAAGGATCAAGCCATCGTCTTGCACGGTTTTGAAACTGGTCGCATCGTGCGGCTGCCCGGCGGTCAGTTCGTCGAGGTTCACGAGCAGCTCAGTGAATACGAGCGTTGGCAACTTGTCTCCTTCACCGACAATGCGCCAATCATGGTTCGACCAAATGATCGGGGTCGGATTACTGCCGGCATTCGTTGGCGCTCGCGTTGGTCTCGATTCTTCTTCGAAGACCGCGTTGCCCCGGTAACTCAGACAGAGTACAAGCAGGCTCTCGAGCACGCTCACCACTAATTCACGATGTGAAAACGGCGAGGAAGGTAACTTCCTCGCCGTTTTCAATGCCCATCTCCTGAAGTCTGCCTATTGGCGATACGGAGGAAAACCACATTTCTCAGAGCCGGTCGGAGCGCCTGACATCCACGTCTCCATAAAACAGTCGTTCACATACGGAGCGAGCTCGTCGCGAAATCGATAAATAGTCATCTTCCAAAAACCGGGCTTTGCCAGGCTCATATCCAAGTAACCGAGCGATCCCGTCTAAATCGTTGATATCGGAAGGCAAGATATCTGATTGCATGCTGCCCCATAAGACGAGGGCGGATCTAATTCGGGACGACAGGACCCAGGCTGCTTCGAGTTTCGATGCGTCTGATGCCGTGATGAGGTCATGCGCCACAGCCACGTTCAGCGCACGAAGCGTCGACGATGTTTGAAGAGCTGGAATTGCATTTCCGTGCCGAAGTTGAATGAGTTGAATCGTCCATTCGATGTCGCTCAACGAGCCGCGCCCTAACTTAAGATGTCGTGCTGGATCCGCTCCTTGAGGTAGGCGTTCTTTTTCGATCCGAGCCTTTATTCGTCGAATTTCTCGAGCATCGGACTCGGTGAGCGAACTCCCGAACCTGACTTGGTCAACGAGCTGCATGAAATCAGTGAGAAGCCGCGGTTCACCGGCCACGGGCATGGCCCTCAGGAGAGCTTGAGATTCCCAGACCTCCGACCATCGCTCGTAATACGCGGCATAGCTCTCCAAGGAGCGATATTTCGGACCGTTTTTCCCTTCAGGTCGCAAATCTAAGTCAAGTTCCAGTTCTAGGCGCGGGTCGGCACAAAATTCAGTCAGACGGTGAGCAACCGTCTCGGCCTCACGCCGAGCCTGATCGACAAGTTCTACATCCTCTTGGTCCTTGCCATTGCCTTCCTTCACTCGATACACGAATAGAACATCGGCGTCACTGCCGAAGCCCAGCTCGCCGCCACCAAACCGGCCCATTCCAATCACGCCAAAATCAATCGCGTCGACATCTCGCATGGCTAGCGTTAAAAATGAATCGAGGCTTACGCGAGTAATGGCGGTTAGTCCGATCTGGATGTCAGACATGGAACAGACATCAGTAATTGCGCCCATTGCGATGCGAAGGACCTCGCGACGCCTAATGGAGCGAATCGCAGCCACTGCCCCTGCCATGTCGTCGTGGCGATTGATGATGGATTCTGACTCCGCCCGAAGAGAATCCTCATCCCGAGGCATCAACTCTGAATCGTCATCTAACCACGCGACTGCTTCTGGCAGATGTTCGATGAGGTCTGTGATGAAACGCGAACCACTCAAAATCCGAGCGAGTCGAGCAGCGGCCGCCTTTCCGTCTCGAAGCATTCGCAAATACCAGTGCGTCTCCCCCAATGTCTCTGACAGGCGGCGGAATGCGACAAGGCCAGAGTCGGGGTCTGCCCCCTCGGAGAACCATTGAAGGAGTATTGGCAAGAGCGCTCGTTGGATTGACGACCGTCGCGAGACTCCCCCGGTCAGAGCCGCAACGTGAGCGAGTGCAGACTTCGGGTCTGCGAAGCCAATGGCTGAAAGGCGGTCCTGGGCCTGCTCGGCCGTCAACTGCATGCCCTCTTCAGGCAAGCTGGCTACGGCAGCGAGCAGAGGACGATAAAACAACCTCTCGTGCAACTGACGAACGGAGACTTTAACGTCGGACCAGATATTCATCAGATCAACAGCAGAGTCAAACCCTGCGGACCTGGCGAGAACCCGTTGATCTTCCGGTAGTGAGGGCATAAGGTGCGTGCGCGACATCTTGCGCAGTTGCAACCTGTGCTCGAGTACACGCAGGAACTCGTAGTTTTTGATGAAGGCTTCAGCCTCTGTTCTCCCCACGTACCCTCCGTCACGGAGGGCCATGAGGGACTCGATTGTCCCTCGGGTGCGCAAGGTTGAATCCGATTTCCCGTGAACCAGCTGAAGGAGTTGAACGGTGAACTCGATGTCACGCAAGCCACCGGGTCCTAACTTGATCTGCCAATCCACCTCGTGTTGTGGAATATGTTCCGTGACGCGTTCTCGCATCCGTTGCACTTGATCTACAAATCCACTTCGTTGAGCGCTCGCCCATACGTAAGGAGCAATGGAAGACACGTAAGCGTTACCTAGCCTTGACGAACCTGCTGCGGCGCGTGCCTTGAGAAGTGCTTGGAATTCCCAGTTTTTTGCCCAGCGGTCGTAGTACGCGAGGTGGGATTCCAGCGTTCGGACGAGAGCTCCTGCCTTTCCTTCAGGTCGTAAATTTGCATCAACCTCCCAGAGCCCCGGTTCTTTACTCGATTCACTAATTCCACGCATGAGCAGCTGAGCGAGTTTTGTCGCAACGCTCAGTCTTTCTTCCGTCGCAAGGTGACCTTCGTCCTTGCTTCCGGCGACAAAAATCACGTCAACGTCGCTGAGGTAGTTGAGCTCTTGGGCCCCGCACTTTCCCATGGCGATGACAGCCAACTCAGTTGACTTCACCATTTCGCGGTCGATTCCGCCGTCGACCAGGTCCTTTCGGGCCACGCTCAGAGATGCCTCCAAGGCGGCAGCGGCAATGTCAGCGAGGAACTGGGAGACTTCTGTGACGACTCGCGTGGGATCATTGGACGACAAGTCGTAGGCAGCGATTCGAGTCAATTCGCGCCGATAGGCAATTCGCAGCGAATCCCGTCCGGCATCCCCACCAATTCGAGCGAATTCGTCGTTGTCAGGATTGACGCTGCTCAGAATTCGCCGGCAGCTGGGTTCGCTCGAAGGTTTCTGGCTTGAGGTTTCTAAAAAAACAGAGAGCGATTCGGGGTGGCGAAACAGGAAGTCCGCTAATCCGATTGAGCCACCCAATACGCGCAAGAGCGACTCAATCGCCCCTGGGGTCGAAGTGAGCGGTACGAGCGATTCTGGAGCTTTGTCCCAGATGCGCAGAAACTCGCGCAGAGCCACATCGGGTTCCGCAACGCCAGCAAGTTCCACGAGCAGATTGTCAACGTCCCAAGCCAAGACACCAGAAGTAGCTTCGACCGCCTGTCGGCCAAATTCCATGTCAACGAATCCGGCCCGCGCCAACTGTGTTCGAGAAATCGAAGAGTTCACAATGAGCCAGTGAGGTGAGGCGCGTGTCTCGCCACTACAAGATCGTCAGGTTGCGGTTAAGCTCAAACGGAGTTACTTGCGACCGGTACTCGCTCCATTCCTTGCGCTTATTGAGCAAGACGTAGTCGAAAGTTTTTGCGCCAAGCGTTTCCGCGACGAGCTCGCTTTCCTCCATGATTGAAATCGCGTGATCCAAGCTCGATGGAAGAGCTCGATATCCCAAAGCTCGACGCTCCGTGTCGGTCAATTCCCACACGTTGTCTTGTGCTTCAGCAGGAAGTTCGTATCCCTCTTCGATACCTTTTAGTCCGGCGGCAAGCAAGACACTGTAAGCAAGATAGGGGTTCGCCGCGGAATCAATTGCGCGATATTCGATGCGGCAACTCTGGCTTTTATTGGGCTTGTACAGCGGAACCCGAATCAGCGCTGACCTGTTGTTGTGGCCCCAGGTGACAAAACTTGGTGCCTCGTCTCCACCCCACAAGCGCTTGTAACTATTGACGTACTGATTGGTTATCGCCGTGATTTCAGGAGCGTGATGCAAGAGCCCCGCGATGAACGAACGACCTGTCTTCGACAACTGGTACTGAGCACCGGCTTCAAAGAACGCATTCGTGTCGCCCTCAAAGAGTGACATGTGGGTGTGCATACCGGAACCAGGATGCTCAGCAAATGGCTTCGGCATGAACGTTGCGTAGACGCCCTGTTCCATAGCAACTTCCTTGATAACCGTTCTAAAAGTCATCACGTTATCCGCCGTCGTCAGGGCGTCGGCGTATCGCAGATCGATCTCATTTTGCCCAGGACCCGCTTCGTGGTGACTGAACTCAACGGATATGCCGAGGTCCTCCAGCATGCGAACAGCCCGACGACGAAAATCGTGCCCCGAGCCTCCTGGCACGTTGTCAAAATATCCAGCTGAATCGATTGGTTTGGCTCCACCGGCTTGCCAATTCGAATCTTCAAGAAGGTAAAACTCAATTTCTGGATGGGTGTAGAAGGTAAACCCTCGTTCCGCGGCCTGAGCCAGTGTGCGCTTGAGCACGTTTCGCGGGTCGGCCGTTGCTGGCTGACCGTCGGGCGTCGTGATGTCGCAGAACATGCGGGCGGTGGGGTCAACCTCACCGCGCCACGGCAAGATCTGAAAGGTCGATGGATCGGGCTGAGCCAGCACATCAGCTTCGAACGAGCGGGTCAATCCTTCAATCGCTGATCCGTCAAGACCTACGCCCTCCGCAAAGGCACCCTCGATTTCGGCAGGCGCAACGGCCACTGATTTGAGAGTGCCCACAACATCGGTGAACCAGAGTCGAACAAACTTGATGCCTCGTTCTTCAATAGTGCGGAGCACAAAGTCTTGTTGCTTATCCATCGGAGAAAACCTCTCTTACCTCGCTACTAGGCTACTGAATATGCCGGTACTTCGCCTCGCCCTCGCTCAAACGAATCCTCGCGTGGGCGACCTCGTCTCGAACGCGGAGAAAATCCGTCACGCTATGGGTCGTGCGCGTGAACAGGATGCTCATCTCGTTGCCTTTCCCGAGATGTCACTTACTGGCTACCCGATTGAGGACCTCGCCCTTCGACGAGATTTTCTTGAACGCGCGCATGACTCACTGACCCAACTGGCCGCCGACATCGCCGCCGATGGTAACGGTGACACGGTAGCAATCATTGGTCTCCCCACTGGCCCCGTATCCCCCACGCTTCGTACTACTCACCCGCATGCCATGGCGCACAACTCCGCAGCAGTAGTTCAAAACGGTCGCGTGCTGGGCTATTACCACAAACAGCACTTGCCTAACTATTCAGTGTTTGACGAGTACCGCAATTTCGTTCCGGGTACTCGTGCGACGGCTATTCGCCTTCTGGACACCGACATTGCCCTGATTATTTGCGAAGACATGTGGCAAGAAAACGGACCACTTGACGCGCTCGACGCGCTGAAGCCCGGATTAATCCTGGTTATCAACGGCTCGCCTTTCGAGCGCGATAAAACAGACGTCCGTCACAAGCTCGCGCACGCGCACGCGAATGCGATGGACGCGCCGCTTGCCTACGTGAATCTCGTTGGTGGGCAAGACGATCTCGTTTTTGACGGACAAAGTTTTGTCATGCTTCCTTCGGGGACAATTTCCGATCGTGCAGTCGCTTTCGACGAAGATCTCGTCATAACTGACATCAACGTCGCGTCACATGTGTCACGCGCGGATCACCACCTCGAGACGGATGTGAACGTCATCGTGACGGATCCGGTTCCGTCTATTTCCGGCTCGAGCGTTGACCGAATTGAGCCCGCATCAATGAGTGAGGTCGAAGAGATTTGGCGAGCGCTTACCCTTGGGTTGCGCGACTACGTCAATAAAAACAACTTCCCCAGTGTCATTCTCGGTCTCTCAGGTGGAATAGATTCCGCCGTGTGTGCATCCCTTGCCGTAGATGCTCTCGGTCCTGAACGAGTGGTTGGAGTGTCGATGCCGAGCAAATACTCCTCTGACCATTCGCAGACTGATGCAGCTGACCTGGCACATCGTCTCTCCATTCGCTTTCAAACGGAACCGATAGCAAACCTAGTCTCGCCTCTTGAAACCCAGCTCGGCCTCGACTCCGTTGCCGCCGAAAATCTTCAAGCGCGCATCCGAGGGGTCATTCTGATGGGGCTTGCGAATCAGGAGGGTCACCTCACTCTCACGACGGGTAACAAGTCTGAACTTGCCGTCGGATACTCGACAATTTATGGTGATTCCGTTGGCGGATTTGCGCCCCTCAAGGACGTGCCCAAGACATTGGTGTGGGAATTAGCACGGTGGCGCAATTCGCGCGCGGTCGCACTCGGCGAAACGCCACCCATCCCCGAAAACAGCATTTCAAAACCTCCTTCTGCGGAATTGCGTCCTGATCAAACCGATCAAGATTCTTTACCCCCCTATGAGGTGTTAGACGATATTTTGGAGCGCTATATTTCTGACCACGCGTCATTCGGTGACATCGTGGGAGCCGGGCATGACGCAGCAACCGTTTCTCGAATTATCGGTTTAGTGAACCGCGCAGAGTGGAAGCGACGCCAGGGCGCGATTGGGCCAAAGATAAGTGGGATGGCATTTGGTCGAGACCGACGTCTACCCATCACAGCGTTTTTCGGCTGACACCTGCGACACGACTTACAATCAAGTTATGACATCCGACGCGGTATCCCGCAAACGAGTTCGCACGCGCCACTTCCAGCAGGCCAAGGCAGACGGCGTCAAAATCGTGGGTCTTACCAGCTACGACATGCTCACCGCCAGAATTTTTGATCAGGCAGACATCGACTTTCTTCTCGTTGGCGATTCTGCAGCAAACGTTGTCCTGGGATACGACTCCACAATCCCCGTAAGCCTCGACGAGCTCATTCCTTTGACACGTGCAGTGGCAACCAGTGTCACGCGAGCGTTCGTGATCGCAGACATGCCTTTTGGCTCCTACGAAGAGGGTCCTGATCAGGCGCTGAGGACAGCGATGAGATTTATGAAAGAGACTCACGCCCACGCGGTAAAGCTTGAGGGAGGTGTTCGGAGCCACAAACAGATTCGTCGCATCGTCGAGTCGGGTATTCCTGTCATGGGTCACGTCGGCTTTACCCCGCAGAGCGAACACGGTCTCGGTGGACACCTCGTTCAGGGTCGCGGTGAGTCTGCCGAGCGCGTTCTCGCCGATGCACACGCGGTGGAGGATGCCGGTGCTTTCGCCGTAGTCCTTGAACTGATGCCTGCGGAACTTGCCGAGCGCATCACGCGCGAGTTGAGCATCCCCACAATAAGTGTCGGTGCTGGCCCACACTGTGATGGGCAATTACTCGTCTGGACAGATTTCGCCGGGATGAGCGATGCTCGAGTCCCTCGCTTTGTCAAGCAGTATGCCCAGCTCGCGGCCACGCTACGAGCGGCAGCAGAAGAATTTCGTGAGGAAGTGAGATCTGGCGCCTACCCCGGTGCCGAGCACTCATTCTTCGACGAGGAATAGCGCTTCAGCTCAGCGATCGTTTTCTTCGTCTGCGCGCCACTTGTCGGAATGCTCCTTGAGACTTTCCGGCGCACGTGCTGCTTCTTCACGCGTCTCGTAAGGGCCCGCGCGATTCACGCTGGGGCTCAGGCGACCGAATTCCACCTCACCTGTAACCAAGTTGTACCAAAACTTTTCACCGGAGTCACTCATAGAATTGAGTCTATGCCTAAGGACTCAGCTGGTTTTCTTGTTCCCGGCAAGCTCTCCCCGATGAGAAGCGTTCCAGGCTCAATTTCCCGCCCAGAGTACGTGGGCAGACAACATCCGGCACCTCACGTCGGCGGAGATGTAGTCAACGGTGAGACTCTTGAAAGGATCCGAACCGCTAGTCGTCTCGCCGCCAATGCTCTGCAGCACGTTGGCCAGCTCATCCGACCCGGACTCACCACAAACGAAATTGATGTCGCGGGCCATGACTACTTGGTAGCTCATGGTGCCTACCCGTCAACCCTCGGGTATCGCGGGTTTCCCAAGTCGCTCTGCACTTCGGTAAACGAGGTCATTTGTCATGGAATTCCGGACGATACGACACTCGAGTCCGGAGACATCGTGAATGTTGATATCACCGCGTTTTACAACGGCGTTCATGGGGACACCAACAAAACTTTCATGGTTGGCGATGTCACGACTGAAATAAGTGACCTGGTCGAACGAACTCACGAAGCCCTCAACCGTGGCATTAACGCAGTAGCCCCCGGACGAGCAGTGAATGTGATCGGGCGCGCGATCGAATCTTATGCAAAGCGGTTCGGATACGGCGTCGTCCGCGACTTCACCGGGCATGGAGTGGGGACGAGTTTTCACAGTGGACTCATCATTCCTCACTACGATTCCTCCCCGATGTATGGCGACATCATGGAAGAGGGCATGGTTTTTACGATTGAACCGATGCTCACACTGGGAACACACGAGTGGTCAATGTGGGATGACGGCTGGACCGTTGTCACCAAAGACAAATCAATGACGGCACAGTTTGAACACACCGTGGTTGTCACCAAGACTGGAGCTGAGATTCTGACGCTCCCTGAACCGGTATGAGGGAATCCCCGATGACGCAGGGCCTATCCATTGGACTAGATATCGGGGGAACCGGTATCAAAGCAGGAATTGTGAATGTTCACACGGGGGAACTCGTCTCGGAACGGGTCAAGGTTGCGACGCCAGCTGGCGCTAAGCCGGAGAGCGTTGTTGCCGCAACCCAAAGCCTGCTCTCACAATTGAATGCTCCAGAAAATATCCCGCTGGGAATAGCTTTTCCGTCGATTGTGGTCGATGTGGTAACACTTCTCGCTGCCAACATTGATCAATCGTGGATAGGTCTCAACGCTGGGCAACTATTTTCGACTCGACTCCACCGAGAAGTCACCATCATCAATGACGCCGACGCAGCCGGAGTTGCAGAGGTCGCCTTCGGTGCTGGCAAAGACATCCCCGGTCTCATCATCATGACGACGCTGGGAACGGGAATAGGAAGCGCTCTTTTTATGGACGGCGTGCTGATTCCTAACGCTGAACTCGGGCATCTCACAATCGGTCGTCATGAGGCGGAATCGTGGGCGTCGAACGCCGTGAGAGAAAAGAAACAACTCTCGTGGAAACGGTGGTCGCGACGACTGCAAGAGTATTTCGCAGAGTTAGAGATGCTGTTTTCTCCGAGCCTCATCATCGTTGGTGGCGGTGTGTCGAAATATGCCGAAGAATTTCTGCCGCGCCTGTCCTTACGGACTCCGATTGTAGCCGCGTCTTTTCGCAACAATGCCGGAATCGTCGGCGCTGCTCGCTTGTCGTCGCGCCCGTAACCATCAAGTCTGGCGTGAATGGGTCGGCCGATACGCCGGGTTCTGTAGCACGAGTGCTGACGGTCATCTATCTCGGGCTGCTGTTACCAGAAGCCTCTAGCGGTCTACCCGGAAACTCGACGAGCAGTCGTGAGCGTTTCCTGTTTGACCTTGCTCCGAGTGAGGTTTACCTAGCCGATGCAGTCACCTGCGTCGCTGGTGGTCTCTTACACCACCGTTTCACCCTTACCTCCGGTCGAGACCGGCGGCGGTTTACTTTCTGTTGCACTTGCTTGCGGGTTGCCCCGAGTGGGTGTTACCCACCACCCTGCTCTGTGGAGCCCGGACGTTCCTCGGCACGCACGCGTGACGCGACCGTCTAGCCAACCCATTCACGTGAGATAAGTTTACGAGGTACGAACGATAAAGCTTTCGCGCGCATCCATTGATCGATTGGCGGCGGCGTCCGCCCGAGCGTTTTGCTCTCGAGGAATCCACTCAAATGTCACCGTTCGAGCGGCAATAATACTTCGGGCCTGCGCTGCCAAGTTCTGCATATCGGGATGCTTAATTTTCCATCGACCCATCATCTGTTCGACAACGAGTTTCGAGTCCATCCGGACGTGAACCACCGCATCCGGTACTTCACCGAAGAGGTGGGAAAGTCCAGCGATCATGCCGTGATACTCGGCAACATTGTTCGTGGCCACACCGACATAAATTCCGATTTCCGCAACAACAGTGCCCGAAGAGGCGTCAATAACGACAGCCCCTCCAGCGGCAGGTCCTGGATTGCCACGGGAACCGCCATCGGCTTCGACGATGAAGTGAGTCACCACAAACCTGATTCGTCATTGCGAATAAGGATGCAGTTACTCGTTGGGCACAGAATGACCTCGTCGAGGGGTGATGATCGAATCACTTCGATTGCGGCAGCTGACAGAGCCATTCCACTTCCTCCGGAGACACCTCGAGATAGTGCGGCAGCACCGATTCCGTACCTCTCACGCTGGCGTTCATACAGATCGACAAGCTCACTTGGTAGGCTACGAACCACTGTCTGCTTCTCGAACAACAGTTTTTCATGCTCAGCGTCGATGAGTGACAACTGCTCGATGGAATCAGCTGCGACGTTTTCTAAATCCGTTGCAATCCGTGCTCGAGTTTCTTCGCACTCTCCAAGCTGCCTTTCACACTCCTCGAGTCGCTCGAGTAGAGATAATTCGGTGGATTCCAGATTTTCTTTGCGCGCCGTAAGAGTCTGAATCTCGTGCTCCAGACCTTGAGCATCCTTAGCCGACGACGTTTGGGACAGCTGTTCGGCATCGCGAGTCAGACGACTTTGGACCACTTTGACGTCACTGTCCAGCTTGGCCAAATCGCTGGTGAGATCATCACGTAAACCACTCAGGTGAATGAGTTGGGGTGACAAGTCGGCGAGTGACTGTCTCAAGAGCGCTGAACGCTCCTGAGTGCGAACCGCATCTGCTGAACGCCGATTAGCCGTGATGAGATTGTCGATGCTCTGAACGGTGAGGAGCGCTTGTTGGTCATCCGGACTAGCCTTCATTGTGAGACCTCACGATTGTCAATCACAACGAAATCCCACGGGTCCGTTGAGAGGGTGGATACAGTAATCGGGATCCGAGAAAAAACTCCACCTAACTGGTCGCGCGCCCTACTCAGCCACAACGACTCGCCAGCCCAATGAGATATGTCGATGAGCGCGGGACCGCGTCCTAGTCTCCGGCGTTCAGCAGCATCCAGTGCGGGATGATGACGCAAATCGCTGGTGATGTACACGTCCGACGCCGTGACACCTTCAGCGGTGAGAAGAGAGTCACCTGCTCCCCCACATAAAGCCACGGTGTGAACGAGCGCATCCGGATCTCCAGAGACGCGAATTCCCGAGGTTGTCGCCGGCAAAGCGTGGGCTAGACGCTGAACCAGACCGTCCAAACTGACCGGGTTCGATAGCCCGCCTACGCGTCCGATACCGTGAAGAGTGCCGTTGGGTGCGCCCTCGCCAAACTGTATAGGGACACACTCGGTGAGACCGATCACATCAGCAAGAACGTCAGAAACACCCCCCAACGCACTATCTGCGTTCGTGTGTGCACACAGAACAGAAATTCTTTCGCGATTACACAGCGCGATAATCTGTCCTTTTTCATCGTCTTCGTTGACGGAAAATATCCCACGCAAGAGAAACGGATGATGGGAAATAATCAGGTTGGCGCCGCGCTCTATTGCTTCACGGACCGTGCCGAGCGTAACGTCGACGACCAGGAGAACTCCACTTACTTCCCCGCCGAGGGTCCCGATCTGCAATCCTGGTCGATCCCATTCCTCAGCAAATTCGGTCGGCCAGAAGCGATTCATAGTCGAATTAACCTGCTCGACTGAGACTCGGCCCTCATGCATCGGAGTGGCACCGGGGCGTGAAAACTTGGCGCGGGCTACGCACGACGTCCAAAAACAACCTCATCGAAAGTCGGACGCTGCGGGATCGCCACGGACGGGATCTTCGGTGGTGTCCACGGAACAACCTCCGGCTGCGCAAGCGTCTCCACCGGCACCGTGCCTGCCGCGTGTTCTGGGCGCGACTGGGGTTCTGCAGAAACTACACTGTCATCGGTAGTCGCCTCAGCTGCGTCAACAGGAATGGCTCCAGTCGAGGGTAAGAACGACGATCGTGGAGTGAACTCCCCGAGGGGATCTTCAGCGACAGCATCTGGCGTGACCACGTCAGGCTCCATGACCGGCTTATCCCAGGTACCCGCCTCGAACTGCGAAGGGCTGGGACGAGGGGGAAGTGCCGTCTCTGGAGGCGTTGAGTCAGAGCCAGAGGTAGAAATCAGAGCGCCAAAGAGATTTTCCATGGTGTCTCCTGAGTTGTTCGGTGACTCTCCCCCACGGGTGACGCCGACTTGGTCGGGAGACGGTCGTCCTACCCCTTCAGGCTGTGCTACCTTCGCGGGATTCGCGGGAGACGAGACCTCATTCGTGAGTAGAGGAGCTTCAAGCGCTCTCTCGAGAGCAGAGGCAAGCTCTGAATCAGACTGATTCTCGCTTGGCTCGTTGTTCATCTCATTTCCGAATCTTCGAGTGGGCCCTACCGGGCTCGAACCGATGACATCCACGGTGTAAACGTGGCGCTCTACCAACTGAGCTAAAGGCCCGTCCACCAGCATAGTAAATAGGTTGCTGGTGAAGAAATTAGGACGTTACTTCACGAGATCGAGTGCTTCACGGTAGCTCACGAAGTCGCGTGCTTGCCCTGGTGCAGTGATGAACGACGCGACGACTTTTCCATCCTTGTCAATGATGAACGTACCGCGATTAGCGATACCCGCCGCCTCAACGAAACTGCCGTAAGACGTGGCGACAGCGCCATGGGGCCAGAAATCAGCCAACAGGGAAAATTGGTATTTCTCTTTTTCAGCGAAGGCACGAAGCGCGAAGTGCGAGTCAACCGAGATACCCAGGAGCTCGACACCCGCATCCGCGAAAATGGCCAAATTGTCGCGAATTTCGCACAGTTCACCAGTGCAAATCCCGCTAAAGGCGAGCGGGAAGAAGACCAGAACCACGGGCTTCTTTCCTCGGAACTGCGACAGGGTGACTTCTTCACCAAATTGATTCTTGAGGGTGAAATCCGGTGCAATAGTTCCTATTTCCGCTGACATGACTTATGCCTGGCCTTTCAATCGTTGTGCGCTCATCATACGCACTAAAGTGAATGGGTGACGAGCGCCCAACCCGGCGCACTGATAAGAGGCAGCCCACCGGCTATACCCAGAAAGAGTTCAACGTTGACGGTAAACGACCAAGACCCATATTCCGTTACCAATCACGACATCGACCCGGCTGAAACCGCCGAGTGGAATGAGTCTTTGGATCAGGTTGTCGCCGAACGCGGGCATGAGCGCGGTCGCGAAATAATGTTGAGTCTGCTGCGCAGATCCAAGGATCTCCACCTCGGAGTTCCCATGGTTCCAACCACGGACTACATCAATACAATTGCCAGCGAAAATGAACCGGAATTCCCCGGTGACGAGCAAATTGAGCGCGAATACCGTGGGTGGCTTCGCTGGAACGCAGCAATGCTTGTGCACCGGGCTCAGCGACCCGGAATCGCCGTCGGCGGGCACATTTCAACCTACGCTTCGTCGGCATCACTCTATGAGGTCGGGTTCAACCACTTCTTCCGGGGACAAGACCACCCCGGCGGTGGCGATCAAATCTTTATTCAGGGACACGCCTCCCCCGGACCGTACGCACGAGCTTTCCTTGAGGGTCGACTCTCCGAGAGTGACCTCGACGGTTTTCGTCAAGAAAAGTCTCACCAGGGCGGTGGCCTTTCCTCGTACCCTCATCCACGCCTCATGCCAGAATTCTGGCAGTTCCCGACCGTTTCGATGGGAATCGGTCCAATCAACGCCATCTATCAGGCACAGCTGAATCGGTACCTCACGAATCGAGGAATCAAAGATGCCAGCGACCAGCAGGTGTGGGCTTTTCTCGGTGACGGTGAAATGGATGAAGTCGAAGCGCGAGGACAGCTTCAGGTAGCCGCCAACGAAGGTCTCGACAATCTGAATTTCGTGATTAACTGCAACCTTCAGCGTCTCGACGGACCGGTTCGTGGAAACGGCAAAATCATTCAGGAGCTCGAGAGCTTCTTCCGCGGTGCCGGCTGGAACGTCATCAAGGTCATCTGGGGTCGCGAATGGGATGACCTTCTCGCTCGGGACTCCGATGGCGCCCTGCGCACCCTCATGAACATCACTCCCGATGGTGACTTCCAGACCTACAAGACGGAAGACGGAGCATTCGTTCGCGAGAACTTCTTTGCACGTGACCCGCGTGCACTCAAACTCGTCGAGAACTACACCGATGAGCAAATTTGGGGCTTAAAGCGAGGCGGGCACGACTACCGCAAAGTGTATGCGGCTTTCAAAGCGGCGAGTGAGCACAAGGGACAGCCAACGGTCATCCTTGCGCACACCATCAAGGGCTATGGTCTCGGTCGCACGTTTGAGGGTCGCAACGCGACTCACCAGATGAAGAAAATTGGCCTCGAAGACATCAAGCGCATGCGTGACTTCCTCAATATCCCGATTTCTGATTCCACGCTGGAAGAGAATCCATACCTTCCCCCGTATTACCGCCCCGAGCCAACGGATCACCGTCTCGAGTACATGCATGAACGTCGTCGCGCTTTGGGAGGCTACCTTCCCGAGCGACGCGTGAAATTTACCAATGTTCCACTCCCCGAGACGAAGAGCTACGAGATCGCGAAGAAGGGCTCGGGAACGCAAGAAATTGCCACAACCATGGCATTCGTTCGCCTTCTGAAAGATCTCATTCGTGACAAAGAATTTGGTCCACGAATCGTGCCGATCATTCCCGATGAGGCGCGAACCTTCGGAATGGATGCGTTTTTCCCGAACGCCAAAATCTACAACCCGAATGGTCAGCACTACATTTCAGTTGACCGGGATCTCCTCCTTGCCTACAAAGAAGACCCAACCGGAACAATTCTTCACGTGGGAATCAACGAAGCCGGAGCTATGGCCGCGTTCACCGCTGTGGGCACGTCGTACTCCACTCAGGGTGAACCACTCATCCCGGTCTATGTGTTCTACTCAATGTTCGGTTTCCAGCGCACGGGCGATGCCATGTGGGCCGCGGCCGATCAAATGGCTCGCGGATTCATCATCGGTGCCACGGCAGGCCGCACCACGCTAACCGGCGAGGGGCTCCAGCATGCGGACGGGCATTCGCCCATTCTCGCGGCAACCAACCCGGCGATAGTGTCTTACGACCCTGCATACGGGTATGAAATCGGTCACATTGTGCGCGCAGGTCTCGATCGCATGTACGGCGGAAAGCATGCGCAACCCAACGTCATGTACTACCTGACCGTTTACAACGAACCGATCGTCCAGCCGGCAGAGCCCGACAATCTCGACGTTGAAGGTCTTCTCAAAGGCATCTACAAGTTGTCCTCGGGAAAAAACACGGGGATTCGATCAAATATTCTCGCGTCGGGAGTAGCTGTCCCTTGGGCTCTAGAAGCCCAACAGTTGCTCGCCCAGGACTGGAATGTATCAGCCGATGTCTGGTCCGTGACGTCCTGGAGTGAGCTTCGGCGGGATGGACTCGAAGCCGAGAATCACAACATGATGAATCCAGACGAGCCAAAGCAGGTCCCCTATGTCACGACCGCGTTAGGCGGGGCAAAGGGGTCGATTGTCGCCGTGTCCGACTTCAACCACATGGTTCCCGACATGATCCGACCATTTGTTCCTGGAGAATATGCCACGCTCGGAGCAGACGACTTCGGCTTCTCAGACACTCGTGCAGCAGCACGACGATTCTTTGTTATCGACGGACCGTCAATCGTCGTAAAAACCCTTCAGCAACTCGTGAGACAAGGCAAGCTTGAGGCAAGTGTTGTTAGCCAAGCAATCGATAAATACCGCTTGCGTGATGTGACTGCGGGAACAACAGGTTCAGCCGGCGGCGAGAGTTAGGAATCCATCAGGTGATTGTTTTTGTAGCTCCCGGACAAGGATCTCAAACACCGGGTTTTCTTGCACCATGGCTCGAATTGAAGGGGACTCGCGAGCTCCTCGAGGGACTCAGCGACGCCGCCCAGGTCGATCTTGTTCGACATGGGACGGTGAGCGATGCTGACACGATTCGAGACACGTCAGTTGCCCAACCGCTCATCGTCGCAGCTGGCATTGTCACTCTCAACGCCCTCGCCGAGGCAGAACTGATCTCTCCGGCCGACGGGATAGCTGGACACTCGGTTGGTGAATTCACGGCGGCGGCAGGTGCCGGTGTGCTTGAGCCCATGGACGCGGTTCGCCTAGTTGGAATTCGCGGTCGGGCGATGGCTGAGGCCGCTTCTCAGGAGAA
The DNA here is from genome assembly GCA_947449765.1 of Actinomycetota bacterium. Taxonomy (GTDB): domain Bacteria; phylum Actinomycetota; class Actinomycetes; order Actinomycetales; family Microbacteriaceae; genus CAIOLM01. The sequence goes on from CANFSP010000004.1 coordinate 91,999, forward strand.
GACCGGCATGAGTGCTGTCGTTGGTGGCGACGAAGCTGATGTACTGTCTCGTGTCGAGACCCATGGACTACAGGCCGCGAATTTCAACGGTGGTGGCCAGATCGTGGTTGCCGGTTCCACAGCATCGTTGAGTGAATTTGCGGCCAATCCCCCTGCCGGGGCCCGTGTCATTCCCCTTCAGGTTGCTGGAGCTTTCCACACGTCGTACATGACATCCGCGGTAAGCGTCCTACAAGAAGCTGCGTCGCAGGTCAATACTCACGATCCAGTGAGGCCACTCTGGACAAACAGGGACGGCTCACTCGTGACGCGTGGGTTGAGCTTCGTTGACCTGCTTGTGGGACAAGTCTCGTCGCCAGTTCGCTGGGATTTGTGCATGACGTCGTTCGATGCCGCAGGCATTACCGGGTTGATTGAACTTGCCCCAGCAGGAGCACTCGTCGGTCTTGCCAAGAGGGCACTCAAGGGTGTTCCCACGGTAGCGATCAAATCACCCAACGATCTCGACGCTGTTCGAGAACTCATCGCCCAGGGTGGAAACTAGCTTCAACAAGCCAGGCCAACCGACGACGATTCAACACAACGAAAAGAGCAGAATCTCATGACTCACGTCGCATTGAACCAATCACAGGGTGCGAAATTTTCGCGAATCTACTCAGTCGGTGCTGCTCGTGGCTCGCTCGTTGTGACAAACGACGATCTAGCCGGACCGATTGATTCAAGCGACGAGTGGATTCGCCAGCGCACTGGCGTCATCACCCGCAAAAGAGCTCCCAAAGACGTGCACGCGATTGACCTTGCCGAATCGGCTTCACGCGAAGCCATCTCACGTGCCGGAATTTTGCCTGCACAGATCGACGCAGTTATCGTTTCCACCATCAGCAATACGGTGCAGACCCCGAGCCTTGCTGCACTCCTCGCTGAAAGAGTGGGGGCTAACCCCGCCGCCGCATACGATGTGTCAGCTGCGTGTGCCGGCTACACGTATGGAATAGCACAGGCCGATTCGTTTATTCGTTCAGGTCTAGCGCACTATGTGCTCGTCGTGGGTGCTGAAAAGCTCAGTGACTACTGTCTACCGACCGATCGCACGATTTCTTTTCTGCTGGGAGACGGAGCGGGCGCTGCGATAGTCGGTCCAAGCGACTTCCCCGGAATATCGAAAACGGTGTGGGGAAGCGACGGCTCAAAGTGGGATTCCATCGGCATGTCAAACACCCTTGAGGAATTCAGGGATGGGCATGGTGACATCGCCTGGCCAACATTGCGGCAAGAAGGACAAACAGTCTTTCGGTGGGCGGTCTGGGAAATGGCCAAGGTGGCCCAACTTGCACTTGATGAGGCAGGTATCACCGCCGACCAACTCGCAGCCTTCATCCCCCACCAAGCCAATATGCGAATAATCGATGAATTCGCAAAGCAGTTGCATCTTCCTGACTCTGTTGTTATCGCGAGGGACATTGCGACCACGGGCAACACCTCCGCCGCCTCAATTCCACTCGCAACGCATCAATTGCTTACTGACCATCCAGAACTCAGTGGCGGTCTCGCGCTCGAAATTGGGTTCGGAGCGGGCCTGGTCTACGGCGCTCAAGTCGTGGTCCTCCCCTAGTAGAACGCGCCACATCTACCTTGAAACCGGTAAACTTACACAGTCATCCCAACCAATTAGGAGTTACACAATGGCACTGTCCACTGAAGAAGTTCTCGCCGGTCTGGCCGAACTAGTGAATGACGAGACTGGCATCGCCACCGAGACGGTGCAGTTGGACAAGTCGTTCACCGACGATCTCGACATCGACAGCATCTCGATGATGACCATCGTGGTCAACGCTGAGGAGAAATTCGATGTGAAGATCCCCGACGAAGACGTCGCCGATCTGAAGACCGTCAAGGACGCTGTCGACTACATCGTTAAGGCCGCAGCCTAAAACATTCGCATGAGGAGCCGGCACACCCACACACGGTTTGCCGGCTCCTTCTGTCAGTCTCGACCTCGGCACCCATAAAGGAAAGCAAATGGCATTGAAGAAGATTGTTGTGACCGGACTCGGGTCAACGTCACCACTCGCCGGTAATGCGCCAGACACGTGGGCCGCGCTACTCGCCGGCAAGTCGGGTGCGCGAACACTCGAGCAGGAATGGGTTAGCAAGTACGATTTGCCCGTCACATTTGCCGCTCAAATTGCTGTTTCACCTGACGAGGTTCTCGAACGCGTCGAGACGAAGCGACTTGATCCGTCAAGCCAATTCGCATTGATAGCTGGCCGCGAGGCTTTTGCCGACGCAGGCTCCCCCGAGGTTGACCCCGGTCGACTCGCCGTTGACTGGGCCACGGGAATTGGCGGAATTTGGACTTTGGTTGATGCCTGGGAGGTGTTGCGCGAAAAGGGACCTCGTCGCGTCATGCCGATGACGGTTCCCATGCTCATGCCGAACGGCCCGGGGGCTGCTGTAGGAATGGATCTTCACGCTCGCGCCGGCATTCGAACAGTGGTCTCCGCCTGCGCATCCAGCACGGAATCAATCGTCAATGCCTACGAACACCTTCAGGCCGGCTACGCCGACGTCGTCATTGCTGGCGGTTCAGAAGCGGCGGTACATCCTTTACCCGTTGCCTCCTTTGCGGCCATGCAAGCACTCAGCAAGCGTAACGACAGCCCTGAAACGGCGTCGCGCCCCTATGACGTTTCTCGCGACGGCTTCGTGCTCGGCGAAGGTGCCGCAGCCCTCGTTTTAGAAACTGAAGAGCACGCACTTGCTCGCGGAGCAAAAATTTATGCCGAGGTCATCGGTGGGGCGGTTACCTCAGATGCGTACCACATCACCGCACCCGACCCGGAAGGCTCCGGAGCTGCCCGTGCCGTTCTCAATGCGCTTGCCGTAACTGGCGCACGACTCGATGAAGTCATTCACATTAACGCCCACGCCACAAGCACTCCTGTCGGTGACGTTGCCGAATACGCCGCGCTCAGGCGCGTCTTTGGCGAATTGTTGGACAACATCCCCATCTCAGCGACAAAGGCATCAACAGGACACCTTCTCGGAGGCGCAGGAGCGATTGAAGCTCTCTTTACCGTCATGGCTCTGCACACGAATACTGCCCCACCAACGATAAACGTTCACGACATCGATCCTGACGTTTCGATTGATTTGGTGACGGCGCCTCGTCCTATCGGAACGGGGGTCGCCATCAGCAATTCATTTGGATTCGGTGGGCACAACGCCGTGGCGGCATTCCGCAGCTACCCTAGGTAGTGTTAGCCAACCCGCTGTAACACCATCACATTTTCGCGGGATGCAGCGACCCTCAACGGTTCAAGCTCTCGGTCCCAGTGCCTGCCTAGTGCTCGGTGCATCCGTTCCGTCACGTCGGACAGTAATGCCGTGCTGTCCGACAAAATAGTGTCAATCTGGTGCTCTGTCAGCACGATGGAACCGAAATCATCGACCTGACCTGTGAACGTTCCTAACGATGGAGTCCGCATGACGCACGTTCCTAACGCGGTCGACATCGGGTCCTCGATTATCTCGAAGCGCAGGTTTGTCCACCCCAGCAATGCGGAAGCGATCCTGGCCCCCGTTCCGACGGGTGCCTCCCATCTCAACGAGGTGGCAAACCGATCTGGCGCGGCGGAAATCTTTTTCCAGCGAAAGGTGTGAGGTGCACCTAAAACACCATTCACGGCCCACTCGACATGAGAGCACAGGGAAAACGGTGCGTCAAAAGCTGTCACGACTCCGGTCGTGAGGGCATGAGACTTCATTGCTTCTTCTTTCTTTCGGTTCGTCTTCCCCAACGTCCGAAAGTATGATTCAGCTTCTTCAGTGTGACACGCATAAGACCTCAAGAGCAACTTCCCCACGTCGCCTCATCCGTTATTCTCAGGAATACAACTACTGAGTATGGAGTTTTCCCCGTGAGCATTGCTGCCATCATTCCAAGCATCGTGATGCTTGGCGAGGCGTATGGTCTGCAAATCCACGCCGAGATTGTGGCACGACTGCCGAATCGCGGGCACACCAACGTCGGTCAGATCTACAGCACTCTCGAACGGCTGACTCGTGATGGAATTCTCGAACAGGCGCGAGAAACGGCCGATGGTCTTCCCCTCTATCGCCTGACAGAGAACGGCAAAACAGGCGCTCGCGAATGGCTACACGGCGGACGATTTGCGCCCACCACGACGTGGGACGATTTCGTCGATGTGTTGTTTATGGCCGCAACGCACCCCGATGTCGATTGGGCCCTATTAGAGTCACGAATCCCCCGGCTTTCTCTCGACAACGTTGTGCAGGCACATCCCGTTGAGCTGACGGTCGGAGGAATCGGGGGTAAAAGCGGCGAGTCCTCGTTCACCGGGCGCGAACAACAGCTGCTCATTAACTCGACATTTGTCTCAGCATGCACCACTCTTATGGCGTCAGTCGCTCAGGCTCGCGCAAACGGATCCCTATACAGCCGGGGACTAAACCACGATCGTCCAAAGCGCGGACGACGACCTGCGACTCCCGCAAAACCTGTCGAGTCAGCCGTGTAATAACTCGCCTGATTCGTTCAACACATTCTTTTCCCCTGCCGTCACCGCGAAAGGAAAGCGGTTTTGCAGAGGAGGAATAGGGCAATTGAAGTTGTAGTTAAAAGCGCATGGCGGAAGGTAGGCACGATTGAAGTCGAGCGTGATTGTCCCGTCAGTGTTAGGAGCACACAGTAAGAACCGGCCAACGCTATAGGTTGACTCTCCGTTGGTGGCATCTGAAAATACAATCATGAGCGCCCGGCCCTCAACAAAAGCCATCGGTTGATAGTCAACCCCAGCGATCGAGAATGTGATTTCCCCGGGAACAACTTTGTCTCGCGTTCCGCCACCATCCTTGAGGTGCTCAACCTGAACATGAATTCCCCCCTCAACGGGGGTAAAACGACCAGTGATAACCCAGTCTGGTGAATAATCAAACGCGTCAATGCGTCCGAAATTGCGGATGTCGTCTGATTCTGCGTCCCAAATGCGAACCCCACACTGTCCGTCGTCGTTGACGATAATCGTGGCAGTTCGGCCTGACGCAAAGCTGATTTCCGAGGGATGGACGGACCCTCGAGGAAAAACGGTAATCTCACCGTCAACTGGCTCTCCATTGACCGTGACGCCATCAGATAGGTCGGCACGAAGTGCAACGCCACCAACGGATGGCTCACGTGCCGCCCACGAGCCCTCGGCTCCCCAGACGTCGCCCCACTGACCCACGGGATCGAGCATCCAGGCCGTATTAAGCAGTGCAAGGTTTCCCTGCGGGAGCACGGCCATCTCATTGCGACGCTGCCTAAAAAGCTCGTACTCATCAGCTGCCGTGCGGACAGACTTGTGCGACGTATCGTGTGCCGACTCGGAATTTTCAGATGCCACAGCAACAGACTAACCGCGCACTATTCTCTTCATTCGTTAGACGCGCCTCACCTGGGTTCTGGGGCCAAAAACTTACTGAGTCTTTGACAATTCGCAACGCGAGGGTGTTCACGAACATGCTTGACTAGAGGTGTGCATATTTCAGCGCGCTGGCGTCTCGGCTTCGCAGGCATAGTCGCCGGTGTCAGTCTTGCTATTTCGTCAGTTGGAGCCGCAAACGCACAAGTGTCGACTGACAGCTACATCATTTCTGTGCCCGAAGGTGCAAACCAAGAACTCGCAAGCGCGCTCGACGCACTAGCGGTTGACACTACTGCGGAATTCACTCACGCGATTGACGGGGCCGCCGCTGAGCTCACACCCATCCAAGTCAATGCGATTGAGCACGCAATTCCAGGGGTGAGCGTCACCGTTAATGGCACCCGAAGACTTAGTGAAACTCAGCCTTCGGCCACGTGGGGTATTGATTCACTTGATCAGTCCGCGCTCTTTCCCGACACCAATTACACCTACCCCCCGTCCGCAGGAACAGGAGTGGATGTCTTCATCATCGACACTGGTCTTGCTCCGTGGACATATGCTGCTGGAGGCGAACTTGTCGGGCGTGTGCGTGACGGTCGAGCCTTCATTGATGGTGTGATGAGCACCGACACCGCAGAGTGCATACCTACCAGCCCTACCGGGGTTATCTACGCAGACGGCGGTCACGGAACGCACGTCGCGGGGACTGTGGCAAGCAAGACATATGGTGTTGCTAAGCGAGCCACGATCGTGCCGTTGCGCGTCTTTGGATGCCCCACGTGGAAAGCCATTTCGCGAACCTATCAAGACGCTCAGGCTGGCGACGTTGACATCCTTTCAGCGATTGATTATGCGATCGCAAACCACCAGAGCACCCGACGCCCCGGCGTGATTAACCTGAGCCTCGGTGGAGGGTGCGTGCCCGACTGCGCACACGACATCTTGAACCTGGCGGTAGCAAACGCCACGCACACCACAACAGTAGGTGGGCAGACAGTGTCCGGTCTTACAGTCACAGTTGCCGCGGGAAATGACGGCGAGCTTAACAATTCAGATTCGAATGCGTGCAATTCATCCCCTGCGTCTGCAGCCGAAGTTATCACCGTCGGTTCGACGGACATTTTCCGTGGCATATCGTACTTTTCAAATTACGGACCCTGCGTAGAAGTTTTTGCCCCCGGCGAGGACATCCGGTCTCTCAATGCCTACTACGGTCTTGATTCCAGCTCACGATCCACCTTTATGAGTGGGACGTCGATGGCGTCGCCTCATGTCGCCGGGGTTGCTGCTCTGTATCTGGCTCTTCATCCCAGCGACGAACCAGCTGCCGTCATGAGCTCCATCGTGAACAATGCCTTGAGCGGAGTCGTGTCTGGACTGACGGGTCGCAGGGCGACTTCGCCAAATATTTTTGCGAACACGACGTTCCTCAACAACACACTCGTCACACTCAGCGCACCAGCAACGCTCACCGCGGTGAGTAAAACGACGTCGTCCATGCGGCTCAACTGGAGTGCGCCGACCATCACGAATGGGATTCCGCCGAGCGACTACCGAATTCAGTACCGACAATCTGGTAGTTCAGCCTGGAGTCTTTACCGCCACACTGCTCTGGGTGCAACGCGAACCATCAGCCTCGCAGGCCTATCGAGAGGCCAAACCTATTCTGTCCGCGTCGCGCCCATGCTCGGTTCTCAGGTTGGCTCGTTTTCGACTGCCACGACGCTGGCCGTCCTCAATGGCCTAGCCTCTGCGCCACGAAGTCTTTTCTCTACAAGCACAACAACGACAACCGCCTCGCTGATGTGGCAGGCACCGCTGACAACCAATGGGTCCACGGTTTCGGACTACCGAATCCAGTACCGAGTGCAGGGTGTTCCTGGACCGTATCTGATGTTTAGTGACGGCGTTTCCACGTCGCTCGGTGTCACTCTGTCTTCTCTAGCGCGTGGAACCACGTATCAGATTCGCGTCTTCGCGGTTACGCCCTTCGGCATCGACACGACAGAGCCATCGAATGCGATTACGGTGACGACACAGCCGTAGCCACATACTCGAGAGATCAGTAGGGCGTGCGGGACTTGAACCCGCGACCGACGGATTATGAGTCCGCTGCTCTAACCGGCTGAGCTAACGCCCCCTAGTGCTTGTCCAGTTTAGTCGTCAGTGAGCTCAGGATCGGGATCCACGACCTGTTCCCCACGATAGAGAGCTTCAAACGTGTCTAGCGTTCTCGTGATGTCATGGCCCTTAATGAAATCCAATGACGAACGCTTCAGTTTTTCAAGCTCCGGCCAGTCAAGTCGAAGAACGTGTTCGAGCTTCTCCGCAAGTTCAGAGACGTTATTCGGCTCGAAAAGAAACCCGTTTTCTCCATCGTGAATGAGGTGCGGGAGCGCCATAGCGTTCGCTCCCACGACCGGAAGTGCCGAAGCCATGGCTTCCATGGTGGCAATCGATTGCAACTCCGCGATAGAGGGCATGGCAAAAACCTTGGACTGTGAAAGTGCGTCTCGAAGCTGCTCATCAGTCACGTATCCGGTGAAGAAGACCCGGTCTTCAAGACCCAGCTGCTGCACAAGATGTTTGTGATGATTCAGCAAATCCCCACCACCGACAATCTCAAGATGCGCGTCAAGATCGGCAGGGAGCATTTTCAACGCCCGAATCAGAACGTCAATCTTTTTTTCACCAGTTACACGACCCACAAAAATGATTCGATTGGGAGCTTGAGAATTGAAAACAGGCTTGTAGTGATGGGCATCGATACCGCACGAAATCGCGTGAACATCGGTCAGGTGAGTGTACTCCTCGAGAAAATTGGCCGCCTTGCGGGTTGGAGTTGTTACCGCCTCAGCCCTTCCAAAGGTCCGTGCGGCGGCGGCCCAGGCCAAACGGACTGCCCAGTCATGGAGAAAACGTGGAATGACAGCAAAATCCAACAGGTTTTCAGGCATGAAGTGATTTGTGCCGATGATTCGGATGCCGCGTTTTTGTGCCTCGATCGAAAGGCCCCGACCGACGATGATGTGGGACTGAAAGTGCACAACGTCTGGTTTGACTGCGTCCAAAATTCGCGCTGAGTTCTTCTTGATGTTCCAGGGCAAGGCGAACCGCAACCAGTCGTGCGGATACCAGCGCCAGCTGGTGAGTCGGTGAACGATCATGGGCTGACCCTCATGCGTTTCAGTAAAAACACCGTGTTTTCGAGATGCTGCCGGGGCAACAATGTGAACCTCGTGTCCTCGCTCGACGAGGCCGGCAGCGAGACGCTCAGCAAATTTGGCTGCACCATTGACATTAGGACCAAAAGTGTCGCAGCCAATGACGATGCGTAACGGCGCAGGGCGTTGAGTCGACGAACTCGATTTAGTCACGAATAGATCCTTGCTGAAGTCATTCTCAACGCGTGAAAACGCGCAACCCGTTCAGTTTAGCGAGCGTCAGAGATTATCTCGGCAGCGGAAGAACTCGTTGAGTGCGTTTCACCATTGGCTTGAGGATGCACGCGCGACATGAGAATCACACCGGCTACGGCGACAAGTGCTGAGACGACGTAAACGATTACTGCCCAGAGCGGCGACTGCGACGCTTCATCAAGAACGACGATACCGATGCAGACGGCCACGAGAGGATCAATCACCGTAAGGCCAGCAATAACGAGGTCCGGAGGCCCCGAGGAGTACGCGTTCTGCACGAATATTCCGCCAAGTATTGCGGCCAGGACGAGAGCGACAAGACAAACCCAGACCAAAAGATCCATGTCTCCTTGCAAAAATCGTGCTTCAACAACTTTGGCAAGCGTCGCAACAAAGCCATAAAGAATTCCTGCACCGAGTATGAAAAACAAGGCCACCGGATGTGACCGCATGCGCAAGAAGTAAAACAAGCCGAACAAAACAAAAACGACACCCAGAGAGATGAGGATTTGTACCAGATCTTCAGTTCGTACGGGAACGTTTCGTGCGGTAAACGCGGCTACCGTCACAAAGGCACCAATGCCGCCCACGCACATGACGATTGCCAGGATTGAGGCGCGATTAAGCTTCACCTTGCTTACTCGTGAATTGATAATGGCGGTCAAAACGAGCGCCACAGCGCCGATAGGTTGAACAACCATGATCGGCGAATAACCCAGGCTGACGAGCTGAAAAACCACAGCCAGGCCGAGCATGATGGTGCCGAAAAGCCACGACGGTCGGCCCATCAAACTCATCATTTGCTTGAAGTCGAGAGACTTCCGGCTTCCAACCGCATTCTCGTGGTCGACCTTGCCAACGCCCGTATGCTGCAACTGGGCACCAATGGACATAAACACCGCGCCAACGAGCGCGAAGGGAATTCCGATGAACTGTGATGGGTCGAGCGAGGAAACATCCGAAAGCTGAACACCAGAAAGCACCATGTTCCGACTCTACTTCGATATACCGAAAGTGCACTACGACCACGCCGTTAGGCTAGATGGGTGACAGTTCGACCGATCCTCATCTGTGGCGCACCAGTTCTTCATTCAGCCGCCAAACCCGTAACCGAGTTTGATGAGGGACTGGCGTCGCTCATCTCAGACATGTTTGACACCATGGATGCTGCTCCTGGTGTCGGTTTGGCAGCGCCGCAAATTGGGGTCGACAAACAAATTTTTGTCTATAGCTACCCGGACGATGAAGGCAACGATCGTCGTGGGGTCGCTGTAAACCCGCAACTTTTCATTACCCCGCTGGTTCTCGACGAGCCGACCGCCGCTGATGAAGAGGGATGCTTGTCTTTTCCCGGTGAACGCTTTCCCCTGGTACGAGCAGAAAGCGTATTACTCCGGGCCCAAGACGAGAACGGCAAGCCATTCGAGATTGAGTGCGACGGCTGGTTCGCACGAATCATGCAACACGAATTCGATCACCTTCTCGGGTACCTCTACATTGATCGCCTGAACCACCATTTTGCGAAGGCAGCAGAAAAAATTCGCAAAAGTCGACAGTGGGGTAAACCGGGACTGAGTTGGATGCCTGGAGTTGATGACCTCGAGGGCTAAAGTGGCTCCCCGAGATGGACTCGAACCATCAACCTGCCGGTTAACAGCCGGCTGCTCTGCCAATTGAGCTATCGAGGATTGGCGCTTGCGCACTTAAACAATAGCACCCGCGTTCGCACCACAATGCCATAGCTGATGACGCGCATCCTGAGTCGAGATGCTTAGCCCTGAACCCACTCAGATCGTTGGTTAGTCGACTCGGAAGGAGCGTCGCAGGACTTCGAGAGCCAAGAGAGACTCCTGCAGTGCCCGCGAATCATCCGGATTTCCAACGCCTAGCCGCTGCAATCGACTCAACATTTCGTTTTTCTGCCGGGTGAGGTCTCGGTCAATCACGCTAGCCACGATGCCTTGGACATAGGTGTCGATTCGCGAGGGATCAGACTCGGGAAGCGGAGCCACCGCGAGCTGGGTAACCAACGGCTGGAGTCCTTGGTCGACGGACGCGAGAACGACCTGAAGCCACGCGGCTGTGTTTTCTGACGATGGCACCGTCGCCAGTGACGAAGCGATCAGAGAGAGATCTGGATGCGAAAACGCCACCACCGTGAATTGACTCATCTGAACTGGCGTGAGGGAGCCGGGATACTGGAGCACGGCGGCACACGCATCCCGTTCAAGTCTCACCCCGGGGGGAGAACCGAGTTGCGCGAAGGTGGCGTATGTCGGGGTGGGTGACTCACTCTGCTCGTCTGGCGCCCCCTCGTCATGAGGGATGTGGTTTGCCGAGGAGGGGCTTCTTTCATCGGAAAAAGGAGCAACTGCGTGGCGTTCCTGAGCCGCCGGCGATTCTGCTGTTCGAACCTGCGAAGGTTCTTGGGAGACTTCGGATGAAGTTCGACGATTTCGGAGAGCACGATCGACAGCAGAGGTGGCTTCCGACAATTCGACGCCCGTCAAACGAGCAAGTTCACGCGTGTAGCCGGGACGAAGGGCTTGGTCACGAATCTCGGCGAGAATGGGTGCGGCCTCACGAAGTGCGGCGACTCGACCCTCCACCGTGTCAAGGTTGTAGTTCGCGATGAGCGTCTTGATGACGAACTCAAACATGGGGACTTTGTGGACAAGCAGGTCTCGCACAGCCTGCTCGCCCTTGTGAAGCCTCAAATCGCACGGGTCTAAGCCATCGGGGGCAACGGCGACGAATGTCTGGGCGTTAAATCGGGATTGCTCACTAAACGCTTTGAGTGCAGCTTTCTGTCCAGCCGCGTCTGGATCAAAGGTAAAAACAACCTCACCCAATCCCGAGTCGTCGCCCATTATTCGGCGGATGAGCTTGATGTGCTCAGTGCCAAAGGCCGTACCGCAGGTTGCTACCGCCGTGGTGATGCCAGAAAGGTGAGCCGCCATGACGTCGGTGTAACCCTCAACGATGACGACTTGTCGAGTTTTGGCGATCTCACGTTTTGCCAGATCTAGACCGTACAGAACCTGCGCCTTGTGATAGGCGGGAGTGTCTGGCGTATTGAGATACTTCGGACCTTGATCATCGTCAAATAGTTTTCGAGCTCCAAAGCCGATGGTCTGCCCTGTGACATCCCTTATGGGCCAAATGACTCGTCCTCGAAAACGATCGTACGCGCCCTTGTCGCCAACGGTCACGAGACCGGCGATGGCTAGTTCTTGTTCAGTAAATCCTTTGTTGGTGAGGTGGTTACGTAGGTCGTTCCACGACTTTGGCGCGTATCCAATGCCAAAGCGTTCGGCAGCCTTCCGATCAAAACCTCGTTCACCAAGAAAGTTTCTGGCGGTTTCAGCATCGGGATCTGCAAGTCGTGCCACAAAGAATTCAGCGGCTTCAGCATTCGCCGCCAGTATTCGCGTGCGCTGACCAGTTTCGGGATTCTTTCCTGAGGATTCTTCATAGGTCAGAGAAAATCCCACCCGTGCCGCGAGTCTCTCGACCGCTTCGGTGAAGGTGACGTGATCCATTTTTTGAACAAAGCTATAGACGTCGCCGCTTTCTCCGCACCCAAAACAGTGGTAGAAGCCCGTTGTGGTTTTGACGTGAAAACTGGGGCTTCGCTCGTCATGAAAGGGGCACAGTCCCTTCATCGAGCCAACGCCGGCATTTTTCAACGACACATGCTCCGAGATGACGTCGGCGATGTTTGTGCGCGCTTTGACTTCATCAACATCCGCCGCCCTGATCCTGCCGGCCATCGCTAACCAACCAGCTGTTCAGCCCAGCGTTGGGCACTCTGATCAGTCAAGCTGGCAACCTGGTCAACCACAACACGACGACGACCATGGTCATCACTTGCGGCATTCCAGTCCCCCACGAATGCCGGCTCAAGGTTAGCCGAGCCAGACTGCCACAGCACATCGCACAGCTCGGTGACGAGTGCTCGTTGTTGGAGATAGATGTGTTGCCTCGAATCAATCTTCATCACGAAGGCCGCGACGATTCCTTTGAGGACAGCTATTTCAGCACTCACTTCCGGGGGCACGACGACTGATGCACCAAAACGAGCCAGGGATTTCTGGTCAAACGCGTGTCTGGTGGCATGCGTTGCCGCATGTGCGAATCGTCCAATGAGTTTGCTCGTGAGATTTTTAAGCTGCGCTTGGGCCTGACGTGAGCCGTCCCATTCCTCAATCCACTCGGGAAAGCTGTCAAGACGATCGAACGCTGCGATGAGCTCTTCGTGTGTGTGCTCGCCACCAACCCATTCGAACATCAGATCGACGAGGTCGTCGTGATTTGCCCGAGAAGAGAGCGCGCGAATGTCTAAGAATCCGTTGACGATGGCGTCCTCAAAGTCATGAACGGAGTAAGCGATGTCGTCAGACAAGTCCATCACCTGTGCCTCGATGCACTTAACCCTCTCGGGAGCTCCAGCACGCATCCAGTCAAAAACGGGTGCGTCATCCGCATAGAACCCAAATTTGGCTCGACCCGTTGAAGCGTCTCGAACGGCGTCGTCGAGGGACCACGGATATTTTGTGCTCGCATCGAGACTCGCCCTCGTGAGGTTGAGTCCGTACGACCTCCCAGTCTGAGAAAAGACTTTTGGTTCGAGACGGGTCAATACTCGAAGGGTTTGCGCATTTCCTTCGAAGCCGCCGATGTCACGCGCCCAATCGGCCAAGGCTTTTTCACCGTTGTGTCCAAATGGTGGGTGACCAATGTCATGAGCAAGGCAGGCTGTATCGACAACGTCGGGATCGAGTCCGAGAGCACTCGCTATTTCACGCCCCACCTGAGCTACTTCCAACGAGTGAGTGAGACGGTTGCGAGCAAAGTCGAGTCCCATGGTGGGACTGAGCACCTGCGTTTTAGCCGCTAGCCGTCTGAGAGCAGAAGAGTGCAGAAGTCGTGCCCGATCGCGCGCAAAATGGCCTCGACCAGACGAATGTTGCTCCGCACACATGCGCTGTGCGTCGATTTCAGAGTACTGACCACTGGGCTCTAAGCGAGAGTCGTTCACCTATCCCCCACTCGCATCGATTTCGGCCTCAGCGACAAGGCTCCGCTCAGCCGTGTCAAGTGTTCGCGACTCAAGCCAACGGTCGGGTAGTGCGCAACGTTTTGGCGTGCCCGCTCGCCCACGTGGACCCTCAGCATCCCGGCCAGGGTATGGAAGTGAACCGTCCAGCTGCCCCAGAAGGTCGTCCATATGCGCGAGAGACTGCACGAGCGCAAGTTGCGACCGAAGTTCGCTTCCCACTGAATAACCCTTGAAGTACCACGCGATGTGCTTGCGAATGTCGCGACAGGCACGCTCTTCTGAATCAAAAAACTCCACCAAGAGCTCCGTGTGGCGACGAATAGCCACGGCCACCTGCCCAAGGTTTGGCTGCACATGACTGACCGAATCGATCTCGCCCGTGCGCGCTCTAAAGGCCGAAGTGAGATCGGAGAAGAGCCACGGTCGACCAAGGCATCCTCTGCCGACGACCACCCCGTCGACGCCAGTCTGTTCGACCATGCGAATCGCATCATCTCCCGACCAAATGTCACCGTTACCGAGCACGGGAACGTCCGAGATTGCCGCCTTGAGCTCTCCGATTGCATTCCAATCGGCAACACCGCTATAAAACTCGCTTGCTGTGCGACCGTGTAGCGCGATTGATGCGACGCCTGAGCCAGCGGCAATTTTTCCCGCCTCGATGAAGGTGAGGTGGTCCGAATCGATGCCTTTTCTCATCTTGACGGTCACCGGTAACGGACCTGCGCCGACGACGGCCGACTCGATAATGTCCCGGAAGAGATCTGTTTTCCAGGGCAGAGCCGCACCTCCACCTTTTCGGGTCACTTTGGGAACCGGACAACCGAAATTGAGATCGATGTGATCGGCAAGGCCCTCAGCTGCCAGCATGCGAGCGGCCTCACCAACCGTGGTGGGATCCACCCCGTAAAGCTGAATCGACCGAGTCGTCTCGGACTCGTGATGAGAGATTAACCTCATGGATGCGGGAGTTCGTTCAACCAAGGCTCGCGACGTAATCATCTCGGATACATAGAGACCCGCCCCGTATTCACGGCATAGCCGACGAAAGGCAGTGTTCGTGATTCCGGCCATCGGGGCAAGCACAACGGGAACATCGACCGAAATGGGTCCAATGGTGAGACTCCCCGACGAAACCGGGGTGTGCACAGTCGTCATGTCAGCCTCAAATACGCCTCGTTGTCCTCATTATTCCACGAGGTCATGACGGCGAAGAGCCATCTGTGTTGCTCATGCACGAGGGGTATCGACCGCGCCACCAAACCGACGATCCCGGCCAACATACATGCCGATAGCACGCCACAAATCCAACCGTGAAAAATCGGGCCAGAGGGTGTCCAGAAATACCATCTCGGCATAGGCGGACTGCCACAGCAAGAAATTGCTTGTTCGTTGTTCGCCGCTCGAACGCACGAACAAATCCACATCAGGCATATCCGGCAGATACAAGTGCGCACGAATTGACGCTTCGGTGACCTTAGCCCTGCGTCCCTTACGTGCCTCGTCGACAAGAGCGGAGACGGCATCGACAATTTCTCCTCGCCCACCGTAATTGACACACATGGTCAGGGTCAGCGTGGTGTTGCGCTCGGTCATCCTCTCGGCTGTTTCCAGCTCCTCAATGACCGATTTCCAGAGTTTGGGCTTTCGTCCGGCCCAACGAATTCGAACGCCCCACTGGTCGAGCTGATCTCGTCGACGTCTCAACACCTCACGATTGAAACCCATGAGAAAACGCACTTCATCTGGCGACCGCCGCCAGTTTTCGGTCGAAAAAGCGTAGACGGATAAGTGCCGAATCCCAACTTGAATGGCCCCGGCAACAACGTCAAGCAGAGAGGCTTCACCCGCTTTATGCCCCTCGACGCGAGTCAGCCCTCGAGCGTTTGCCCATCGCCCGTTTCCGTCCATGACAATGGCTACGTGGTTGGGAGTACTACCCGGTGGCAGGTCGGGTGGATACAGTCCGGTCCAGTCAATGGCGCGAAACGGCTGTTCGTTGGAAGTAGATGACGTACTCATGCGCGAGCGATGTGCTCCATGGATCGAAGGTTCCGTTCGAGGTGCCACTGAGTGTACGCAGAAACCAGCCCATCTGCTTGACCCCACAAACGCTGTTCATAACTTTCGGCGCGCAGCCAATCTCCAACGAGTAAAGCGTCGAGCAGGTCTGCCGTCTCCGGACGAATATGCACCGAACCAGTAGGGGCACACGCGGTGCACACCGACCCGCCAAGCTGAACCACGAAGTTTGTGTGAGGACCGACTACAGAGCACTTAGCGCATTCAGCAAGCGAGGGCGCCCATCCGGCGAGTGAGAGAGCGCGCAAGAGATAGGAATTAAGGGTAAGGGTTGGTGGATGTTCACCTCGAGACAACGACCGTAATGCCCCCACAAGCAAAATGTACTGCTGCGGGCTGGCCTCGGAATCAGTCAAACGCTCTGCAGTTTCCACCATGACGTTTGCCGTCGTGTAGCGCTGATAATCCTGGACGATATCCGGACCGTACGATCCGAGAGACTCAGCTTGAGTCACCGTATCGAGGGATCGACCCTCATAGAGCAACACATCTGCAACCATAAAAGGCTCCAGCCGGGAACCAAACTTTGACGCGGTACGGCGAACACCTTTGGCAACGGCTCGCACCTTGCCGCGTGACTTGGTCAGCATCGTGACTATCCGGTCTGCTTCACCGAGTTGCTGTGTACGGAGAATAACCGCTTCGTCACGATACGTGGGCACGCTTTATTGTTCCATTGACGGACTTCATAACCCCTCAGCGCGCGCCGAGGGTCTCGCTCTCGGCAGCTCGGACCGCACGGTTGATCGCGGACACCACGGCTTTGAGTGTGGCTGTGGAAATGTCAAAATCAATCCCCACGCCCCACAGGCGTTTGCCATTGACATTCAATTCGACGTAAGCGGCAGCCTGAGCATCTCCGCCCGCCGCCATGGTGTGTTCCACGTAGTCGTACAACTCGACGGCAATACCCTCCGACGCCATTATCTTGAGGAAGGCATCGATTGGACCATTTCCTACCGCATCCATGCGTTCGACGTGATCTCCGTCACGCAGGTCAACGGAGAGACGAACGGTTCCGGAAAAATCGGACTCGGTCCGGCTTCCCTGAAGTTCGAAACGCCCCCACTTGGCGTCATCCTGTGACGAGGGAAGATACTCATCCTGGAAAATATTCCACAATTCATCGCTTGTCACTTCACCCCCCTCGCTGTCGGTCTTTGATTGCACCACAGCGGAAAACTCAATCTGGAGCCGGCGAGGGAGATCGAGGGCGCGGTCCTTTTTGAGCAGGTACGCAACACCTCCCTTTCCGGACTGTGAGTTAACGCGAATCACTGCTTCGTACGTGCGGCCAAGATCTTTCGGATCCACAGGCAAATACGGAACAGCCCATGTCAATTCATCAACGTGCTTACCCTCGGACTGTGCTTGCGAGGCCATTGCCTCGAAACCTTTTTTAATGGCGTCCTGATGAGATCCCGAAAATGCGGTGTAGACCAGATCTCCAGCCCAAGGGCTCCTCTCGTGAACCTTGAGCTGGTTGCAATACTCGGCAGTTCGCTTGATCTCATCAAGGTTGCTGAAGTCTATTTGTGGGTCTATCCCTTGAGTAAACAAATTGATTCCCAGTGCGACAAGGTCGACGTTTCCCGTTCGCTCTCCGTTGCCAAATAGGCAGCCCTCAATGCGGTCTGCACCTGCCATATAGCCAAGCTCCGCAGCGGCGACTGCGGTTCCTCGGTCATTATGGGGATGCAAGGACAGGATGACGTTCTCACGATGAGCGAGATGGCGACCCATCCACTCAATGGCGTCGGCGTAGACGTTTGGCGTCGCCATTTCGACCGTGGCGGGAAGGTTAATGATGACTTTGCGCTCGGGTGTTGGTTCGAGAATCTCGAGAACCTGATTACAGACATCCACCGCAAACTCGAGCTCGGTTCCGGTGAAGCTCTCGGGGGAATATTCGTAGAAAACCTGTGTTTCAGGGATCCTTTTTTCCATCTCACGACAGACCCTAGCCCCGTGAAGTGCGATGTCGGTGATGCCCTGTTTGTCTTCCCGAAAAACGACGTCACGCTGAAGCACACTCGTCGAGTTGTAAAAGTGCACGACTGCTTGTCTAGCACCGGCAATCGACTCATACGTTCGTTCGATGAGGTGATCACGAGCCTGCGTGAGTACCTGAATGGTGACATCGTCAGGAATGGCATTTTCCTCGATGAGGGAACGAACAAAATCAAAGTCCGTTTGGCTTGCCGACGGAAAGCCAACTTCAATCTCCTTGTAGCCCATCCGGACCAGAAGATCGAACATGATGCGCTTACGCTCAGGGCTCATGGGGTCGATGAGAGCCTGGTTTCCGTCACGCAAATCGACAGCGCACCAACGAGGTGCCTCGGTAATGCGACGCGCTGGCCAGGTTCGATCTTCGAGATCGACGTTCACGAGCTCGTGATATGGACGATATTTATGCACCGGCATGGCGCTAGGTCGTTGGTTGTTCTGCATGCTTTTCTCGTTTCACGGGTGGGTGGTCAAGCCAACGGAGATCACCGCGACGAGAGGGCTTAGAGATGAACCTCGTCGCGGCAACTAAGAAGCAGCAGACCAAAAGACATACTTATACGCTACCACCGCGCGGAGGCTAAAAACCTAGGCGCTGAAGTTGTTTTGGGTCGCGTTGCCAGTCTTTGGCGACCTTCACCCGGATATTCAAATACACCTGAGAACCCAACAACGCCTCAATGGATGAACGCGACGTCGCGCCGATCTCTTTGAGCCTGGCACCACCCTTACCAATAATGATGGCCTTTTGACTGTCTCGTTCCACGAAGACATTGGCGTAAATGTCGATGATGTCTTTATCCTCTCGCGGACTCATGTCGTCAATCGTCACCGCCAGTGAGTGTGGAAGCTCGTCGTGAACTCCTTCCAAAATTGACTCGCGGATAAGTTCGGACACGCGCTTTTCCATATCGCCATCAGTATTCTCACCCTCGAGATACAGGGCTTGACCGGCCGGAAGCAATTCGGTCAATTCACGTGCCAAAGTCTCAAGATTCTCGCCGTTCGAGGCAGACACGGGGATGACAAGCGCCCACTCGCGCAGCCCTGAGACGGTAAGTAACTGTTGCGCGATTTGTTCTGAACTCGCCACATCAGTTTTCGTGACAATGGCTACCTTGAGCGCTCGGGGATACTTGTCCAACTCCGCATTAATGAAAGCGTCGCCTGGCCCAACCGGCTCATCAGCCGGAAAGCACATCCCGATGACGTCAACGTCACTCAGCGTCGACTGTACAAGTGCGTTCAACCGTTCTCCGAGAAGCGTGCGCGGTCTATGCACGCCGGGAGTGTCAACCAGAATGAGTTGGCCCTCGTCTCGATTGATGATTCCGCGAATCGCATGACGCGTGGTTTGCGGCTTCGACGAGGTGATGGCAATTTTTTCACCCACGAGAGCGTTCGTGAGCGTCGACTTGCCAACATTCGGTCTACCGACGAACGAGACGAACCCGGATCGCATCATGTTAGACATCCTCTTCTCGTTCCGAATCCGTGAATGCCTCGGTAGCAGCGATCATGTTCTCATCTGCCCACACCGTAATTCGGGTCACATAACCACGCGAAGCGTCACTCTCGCTTGCCTCAAAGACTAATCCCGAGACATGAACGAGATCCCCCACTTCTGGCAATTTCTCAAGATGTTTTGACATGAGTCCCCCCACGCTGTCAACATCCTCGTCGTCTAGTTCCAGACCAAAAAGGTCACCTAGGTCTTCCGTGTTGAGTCGGGAGCTGACACTGTATCGCCCTGCGACGAGCTCAACAACGTCGGGGGTTGTTCGATCGTGCTCATCTGAGATTTCGCCAACGAGCTCTTCGATAAGGTCTTCAAAAGTGACGAGACCAGCTATCCCCCCGTACTCATCAACCACGAGCGCAACGTGGACGGCGGCACGCTGCATTTCTTTGAGTGTGTCATCTGCTTTTTTTGACTCGGGAATGAACAGTGCGGGGCGAGACAATTCGTGAACCCGAATGTTGTCAAGCTCTTGCTGGCCGAGCATCGAACGCCGGGCGACATCGCGAAGGTAGAGCACGCCGACTACCTGGTCTATGTCGTCTTCAATGACGGGTAAACGAGAAAAGCCCGTCGCGATAAATCTCTCGGCGGCCTGCTTGAGGTCAGAGTGAGCCTCGATGACGTGCATGTCGACTCGAGGAACCATGATCTCTCTGACGACTGTGTCATTCCATTCAAAAATTGAGTGGATGAGGTCTCGCTCGTCATCCTCGAGAACATCATGTCTCACGGCCTCATCCACCATGCTCAGCAACTGCTCCTCGCTGGTGAATGATCCAGAACCGGGTCGCCCTGGGGTGACCCGATCCCCCAGGGCAACCAGAATGTTCGCAAGGGGTCCGAGAACTACTCGGAAAGCGTGGACGATTCCCGCTGAGGCTATCAGTACCCCGTGAGGGTGGGCCCGTCCAACGCTCCGGGGGCTTGATCCGGCGAGAACGAACGAAACCACAACCATGACGAACGCGCTGAGGACAAGAGCGAGCCACAGCGGAAGAGAACTCGCGACGAGGAGTCCGGTGACAAGAACGGCAACTGTCGTCTCTGAGGTGATGCGTGCAAACGTCGTTGTGTTGCGATGGGTTCGTACATCACGGGCTAGCGCATAGAGCGACCGGGAGCGTTTGCGTGACGCCGCAAGTTCGTGAATGTCGCCACTTGATGTGACGGTCAGCGCCGCCTCGGCGGCAGCCAAGAGACCTGCCAAGGCGACCAGCACCACACAAATGAGCGAGGTGAGGAGAATGTTCACGCTCGCGTACGCGTCTTTTCACTCAGCAAGAACCCCAGAACGATGTTCTTCTGCAACTCAAACATTTCGCGTTCTTCGTCTGGCTCAGCGTGATCGAAGCCGAGGAGATGCAGGATTCCATGTGCCAACAAGGTAAAGAGTTCATCCATCACCGAGTGATTATTTGCGGGTGCTTGCGCGGCAGCTACCTCGGGGCACAAAACCACATCCCCGAGAATTCCTGGTGGCGTTGGTTTTTCATCTGTACCGGGGCGAAGCTCATCCATGGGAAAACTCAACACATCGGTGGGGCCTGGTTCGTCCATCCACTCGAGGTGGAGACGTTCCATCGCGGCAACGTCGACGAGTTGAATATCCAACTCAGCATCTTTGTGAACGTGCATCGCGTCTAGTGCGTACGCAGCAAGCCTCAAAATGGCCTCGTCATCGACTTTGACACCAGACTCGTTGTTTACTTCGATACTCACGATTGTCCCCGCTCGCCCCGTTGAGTCGTCTTTTTCCTTGATGACCGTTCACGCCGTGACTCGTCGAAAGCGGAATACGCGTCAACGATGCGTCCAACCAAATTGTGTCGTACGACGTCTTCTGCGGTGAGCGTTGCGAAGTGTATGTCTTCTATTCCGTGCAGAATGTCCGTGACGGAGCGGAGTCCGCTCACACCAGAGGGAACATCAACCTGCGTCACATCGCCGGTGATGACCATCTTTGACCCAAAACCGAGTCGGGTGAGGAACATCTTCATCTGTTCCGGGGTGGTGTTTTGAGCTTCATCCAGAACAACAAATGAGTCATTCAACGTGCGACCTCGCATGTAGGCCAGCGGAGCCACTTCAATGGTGCCAACCGCCATCAGCTTAGGGACGAGCTCCGGGTCCAGCATCTCGTTGAGCGCATCAAAAAGTGGCCTGAGATACGGGTCAATTTTCTCGGTCAACGTTCCGGGAAGAAAGCCGAGTTTTTCACCAGCCTCTACCGCGGGGCGAGTCAAAATAATGCGGCTGACTTCTTTACGCTGCAATGCCTGTACAGCTTTCGCCATGGCGAGGTATGTCTTACCGGTTCCAGCGGGTCCGATTCCGAAGACAATGGTGTTGTCTTCGATTGCCCGAACATACTGCTGTTGCCCGAGTGTTTTCGGGCGGATGTTTTTTCCGCGCGAGCTCAGGATTGACTCGCCCAGAACATCAACGGAGCGCTGCGGGTGATCTAGCGAAACCAGTCCGGCCGACACCGAAACATCCGATGCATCGAGGTCAATACCGTGACGTGCCAAATCGATGAGTTCAGTGAAAAGCCGGTAGGCCTCATCCATTTGACGCGACGAGTCTTCGCCTTCACGGGGAGTCAGCGTGATGTCATTCCCCCGCACCGAAACGCGCACGAGCGGAAACTCACGTTCCACTCGAGTCAGGAGGCGATCTTGAGGGCCGAGAAGTCGAATCATCTCGATGCCATCGACGTGCAAGGCGGCCGAATTAGCCAATGGTGTCCTCCGCCAATCCCCCGGCGAGAACATGAGCGTGAACGTGAAAAACTGTTTGACCGGCACTCGCTCCGGAATTGAAAACGAGTCGGTACTCGCCATTGGCGTGCTCCGTCGATAGCTGGGACGCGACCTGTACGAGCTCCGCAAGGAGCACTGGATCACCCTGAGCAAGCGTGGTCACCGTCTCGTAGCTTTCAGTTTTTGGCACCACGAGAAGATGAACCGGGGCCTTTGGGGCGATGTCTCGAAAGGCAATGAGGCGCTCGTTTTCGAAAACGATGTCCGCGGGGATTTCGCGCGCAATTATCTTGCTAAAAACACTCGGCGAATTCGTTTCGGACATATCACTATCGTACGAGGTCTCTCGGTTCACCACCGGGAACATCTCTCATTGAGCATGGCGAGAAGGGCCGGACCCGCCGTAGAGGTTCGTAGGATGTGTGAGCCGAGTGTGACAACGCGGGCCCCGGCTTCAGAAAAAATGACGAGTTCTTCGTCAGAGATGCCACCTTCCGGTCCAACCACGACCGCGATGGGGCCAGAAAAAAACGAATCGGGGAGGGACGAAAAACCCTGTGTCCCGCGAGGGTCGAGAACAATAATCGAGCGGCCGGCAAGGGCCGTGATGAGCGCAGCCGTTTCACACATGTCACGTACTACAGGAGTCCACGAACGCAACGACTGTTTGGTGGCTTCGCGAACCAAGGTTTGCCACCGCAAGCGTCCTTTTTCCCGTTTTTCTCCGACCCACCTGCTGACCGAACGATGTGCTTGCCACGGGATGATTTCAGTGACCCCGAGCTCGGTCGCCGCCTCGATGGCCCGTTCGTCCCGGTCGGTTTTAGCCAAAGCCTGCACGAGAGTCACTTCGGGCGATTGAGGTGGTTCACGAGTAAGTGACTCGATTCGACACGTGATCGACGTCGAAGTAACGCCCTCCACGAATACGGATGCGCGAGCGCCGTATCCGTCGGTGAGCAGTAGGCGCTCGCCGGGTCGAACACGACTCACCTTCGCCGCGTGATGGGCCTCATCACCGACAAGCTCTACAAGAGCCCCGACGTTGGCGGAGCTGAGCCCTTCACAAAAATACTGATGAGCCACTAGGAAAAGAAATTCCGGCTCTTCTTGTAAAAGCGTCCGTGACGAATTTTGGTCAATTGCGGAGACTCAGGTTTTCTCGCGTCGGCAAAAACTGAAAATAGTTCTTTTTCTTTGCTCGACAGTTTGGTCGGAGTCACGACGTTTATTGTCACGAGTAGATCACCGCGTGAGTTTCCTCGTAAGTGCGTCACGCCACGCTTGTGGAGTGTGACGACGTCCCCGTTTTGGATGCCGGGTTTTATCTCCAGCTCTGCCTCACCATCCAACGCGGCAAAGGTCATTGTCGTACCAAGAACTGCCTGAACCATGGGAACGTCTACCGTGCACAAAAGATTGTCGCCTGATCGACTGAATTCTTCGTGACCGCGCAGACGAATTTCAAAGTAGAGGTCACCATTTGGCCCACCGCCGGGACCGGCTTCACCACGACCGGTCACCTGCAAGCGGGAACCGTCATCGATTCCGGCAGGGACATCAATCGTTACTTCACGGGTTGCACGAACACGGCCGCGACCGGCACACGCGGAACATGGATGAGGGATGACCGTACCGAAACCGTTGCAGGAACCGCACTGTGCCTGTGTCATCACATTACCCAAGAGCGAACGCACGGCCCGAGCGATAACACCCGAGCCACCACAAATGGAACACGTCAGAGGCTCGGTCCCTGGTTGACAACACGACCCGGCGCAGGTCTCACACATCACTGCGGTCTCAATATCGATGCTTCGCTCCACCCCGAAAATGACGTCAGCCAAATCAAGCTCGAGTATCAGGAGAGCGTCTTGCCCACGCTCGCGACGCGACCGAGGCCCAGCCGAGGATGAGCCGCCAAAAAACGTTGAAAAAATGTCACCAAAGTCACCAAAGCCAGAAAAATTTCCAGAGAAGGCCGCTTGAGGTCCGAGGTCGTACTGTTCACGCTTGACCGGGTCACTCAGCACTTCATACGCGTGAGTAACCAACTTGAACTGGTCTTCGGCGTCGGGGCTCGGATTGACATCAGGATGCAATTCCCGTGCCAGTCGTCGATAAGCCTTTTTGACGTCGTCTGCTGAGGCGTCACGGGTGACACCTAAAACTTCGTAGTGATCAGCCACAGAGGACAACTCCTTCGATCAAAATGGGGCCGTGCATTCCCGGCAAGCGCATTTTCTGGTCATCAGACACTAAGTACCCCGTGAGTCAAGTAAGTCGCTGAGGTAACGCGCCACCGCACGAACCGCTGCGATGTTTGCTGGGTAGTCCATTCTGGTCGGTCCCAGTAAGCCGATGTGTGAGACCTCACCCGCAGAGGCATATCCCCCGGCAATCACACTGGTTTGATCTAGGCCGGAGTGCGCGTGTTCCTGACCGATGCTCACTGCGACTTCTTCGACATCACTGGTCATTCGGGTGAGAAGTTTGAGCACAACAACCTGCTCTTCAATGGCATCGAGAACGGGGTACAGACTGCCCGAGAAATCAGATTCGGTTCGCACGAGGTTTGCCGTACCCGCCAGAATGAGTTTCTCGTGACGGTTAGCCGCAACCTGATCTGTGAGAGCTGAGAAAACTGCCTTCTGCACTTCGCTGCCAACTCCATTAACGGAAAGACCTGCACCCAGAATCTGCGCGACCTCGGAAAGAGACTTTCCGTTGCAGGCGGCATTCACGGCATTTCGTAGGTGCACCAACTCAGTCTCAGTCACCGTCGCAATCTCAGCGGAACGCCCGGAAGCCTGACTCTCGAGGTCAATGAGCCTCTGCTCCACGCGACCGTTATCGGTGATGAGAACACTCATGATGCGATGGGACCCAAGGAGCACGAGTTCAATATGCGCAACGCTGACCGCACCCAGCGCCGGGTACTGGACAACCGCGACCTGATTGGTCAGCTGGGCCAGTGTGCGCACGGTCCTCATCAACAGATCATCAAAATCATCTGACTCACCTAAAAACCGCTCGATGGCAGTGCTCTGTGCAAGTGTCAGCTGCTGAGTTTCGGCGAGATAGTCAACAAAAACGCGGTAGCCCAAATCTGTCGGAATTCGACCGCTCGAGGTGTGTGGCGCGGTAATGAGATGCTCTTCTTCGAGTGAGGCCATATCATTCCGGATTGTCGCGGCAGACACTCCGAAACCGTGACGATCAACCAGGCTCTTTGACCCGACGGGTTCACGGGTCGACACATAGTCGCGCACGATGGCGCGAAGAACGTCAAGCCCACGACTGCTCACCATGGCACACCTCGCATCCCTTGGCGGTCAACATCCAACTAGCACTCACATGCTCTGAGTGCCAATAATACCGCAGGAAAAGTATCTAGTCAGAGCGGACACGACGCTCTAAACTGAGGGCGACAACCTGACCCTAGGAGGGGACCTTATGGCAAATCAACTTTCAGAAACCGACGAGCGTAACTACACGAGTTTGATGAACATTCTCGGCATCATTGGCTCATTTATCCCGGCCCTCATCGGCTACCTGGTGTGGAAAGACCAGAGCGAATTCGTCAAGCGGAACCTCGCTTCGGCTCTTAACTTCCAGATCACGATGGTCATCGTTCAGATTGCAGGAATGATCCTGTTCTTCACCTTTGGACTCATCAACTTGGCTGCCTGGATTCTTACGCTGATCTTCTCGATCATGGCATTCGTCAAGACGCGCGAGGGCAGCGACTACAAGTACCCGCTAGCTATCCCGTTCATCAAGTAGCACACCTCATACGCGCCCTAGCCAGCTGACCTGTTCGTCAGTCGGTTAGGGCGCGTATTACTGTGTCGGCAAGAAGTCGTCCCCGCAGTGTCAGTCGGCCCGTTCCTTCGATGGCCGCGATGCCGTCAAGTAGACCTGTGGAAATGAGTTCAGCGACCTTGAGTCGTGCTCGCGGGGTAAGCATCGAAAGCGGGATGCCTTCGCGAATCCGCAAGCCGAGCATGGTGTGCTCAAGAGAGCGCTGGGCTTCTGTGGGGACTTCCTCCCCCAACTGCGGTGAAACCCCACGCGAAACAGCCTGACCGTATGCAGCAGGATGCTTGATGTTCCACCATCGTCGATCACCGATGTGCGAGTGTGCCCCTGCGCCGAAGCCCCACCAATCGTGGTTGCGCCAGTACGCAAGATTGTGGCGAGACTGTGTCTCGATGCTCCGAGACCAATTGCTGACCTCGTACCACGACAAACCCATCAACTCGAAACGTTCATCCGCCAACTCATACATCTCGGCGTGCAGATCCGGGTCTGGAGCAGCAATCTCACCCCTCTTGATCTTTCTCGCGAGTGCTGTCCCATCCTCGACAATGAGCGCGTAGGCGGAGACATGGTCCAGCTGAAGGTCACCGAGAGCGTCGAGAGTGCGTTGCCAATCGTCAATGCTCTCGCCAGGCGTACCGTAGATGACGTCGACACTCACTGCCACCCCTGACGCACGGGCCTGCTCGACAAGGCCTGGGATGCGAACCGGATCGTGTGTGCGATCCAGCGTGCGCAATACGTGCGGGACACTCGATTGCATTCCCAAACTGACGCGAGTCACACCGGATGCCCTCAGCGCGTCAAAGTATTCACGATCGACTGTGTCTGGATTTGCCTCAACGGTTATTTCAGCGTCGGCCGAGAAACCGAAAGAATCACGCAGGAGGTCGAGAACCGCCGCAATGTCAGACGCCGGAAGGATTGTCGGAGTGCCACCTCCGAAAAACACCGTGTCGAGCGTTCGATCATCTGAGGTCGCGGAAAGCTCACGTCGAGCGTGAGCTATTTCCAGTCCCACATGTTGGACGAAGTCAGAACGCTTGGCTCCGCGGAGCTCAGATCCGGTGTAGGTGTTGAAATCGCAGTATCCACAACGGACCGAGCAATAGGGAACGTGGATATACGCGCTCAAGGTGCGCAATGGACTGTTCACACGAATCGTTCATCCGCATCGCTGACCACATCGACCATTTCGGCCTCGACGGTTTCGGGCTCAGAGACAGTCCGAGACGAACGTGTCGTCCACCGCGTGAACCGAACCGCACGCTGCCGTCCAACATTCTCGCCGGAGCGAACCGGAGTGAGCGCCTTAACATAACGCGACAGCTGTAAAAGGTGACGCGGAGCGAAAAAGAGTGCTTTCACAAAACGCAGGAATTTCAAGCGTGCGTCTGAAAGTGAAACAACGGACGTCACAACACTCCACACGCTGTCGTCGTCGCGCCACTCAAGCCCAAAGTACTCTTCACCAATGACTGGACGCTCAGAAATGCTTCCCCAGGCAAAGCCGACACGACGCGGTTCACGAATCACGTAAATGATTCGAAAATGCTCGGTTACCGACGGCCAACGCCAGAGACCCGATGCAAGCACGCGCATGCCGGGTACGACAATGGATTCACCCTCGGGAACCAAGAATACTGAGGGCGCGTCTGCCCCAAAACGCCACACACCATCGACGTCACGGAACACGCCAACGTAACCTGAGGTGTCCCCTTCACCCGCGTCATCAATGTGAACGCCAGCACCCCGATGCATCCCCCAACGGAATAGCGCCTCCGACGATACGTCAAACCGAGTGGCGCCACTGCCGATTTTCCACTGGGCTCTGCGCGACACAAAGTCGCGTGGCGGGAAACTCAGAATATCCGGGGATGACGTCATGCCAACCGAGCCGTAACTCACTGGTGACTGTTCGGCGCCCATTCGTCTGCGCATGCTTACTTCTTCTTGACCTCGTCATCACCCTGCAACGCTGCAATGAACGCCTCCTGCGGGACTTCGACGCGTCCGACCATTTTCATGCGCTTTTTGCCCTCTTTTTGCTTTTCAAGAAGTTTGCGCTTTCGGGTGATGTCACCGCCATAACACTTGGCAAGGACGTCTTTGCGAATTGCACTGATAGTTTCGCGGGCGATAATCCGGGCTCCAATGGCGGCTTGGATCGGAACCTCAAATTGCTGCCTCGGAATGAGTTTTTTCAAACGTTCCGTCATCAAAACCCCATATGAATAAGCCTTGTCCTTGTGGACGATGGCGCTGAAGGCATCCACCTGCTCGCCCTGCAAGAGAATGTCAACCTTGACGAGGTCAGCTTCTTGCTCACCACAGGGCTCGTAGTCGAGCGACGCGTAGCCCTGGGTTCGTGATTTCAGATGGTCGAAGAAGTCGAAGACGATTTCACCCAAAGGCATCGTGTAGCGCATCTCGACCCGCTCTTCACCGAGGTAGTCCATACCGAGCAGATTTCCACGGCGGCTTTGGCACAGCTCCATAATGGTTCCGACATAGTCCTTGGGCGTGAGGATGGCAACCTTAACGACGGGCTCAGAAACAGACTTGATTTTACCTGTCGGATACTCGCTTGGATTTGTCACCTCGGCGGTCTTGCCATCTTCAGTGGTGACTTCATAGGGCACGCTCGGCGCGGTAGCAATGAGATCGAGCCCGAACTCTCGCTCGAGACGTTCCGTAATGATCTCGAGGTGCAAGAGGCCGAGGAAACCGCATCGAAAACCAAAACCCAGTGCCACAGAGGTCTCGGGTTCGTAGTTGAGCGACGCATCCGAGAGTTTTAACTTATCCAGCGCCTCTCGCAAAACCGGATAGTCACTTCCGTCGATCGGGTAAAGCCCGGAGAAAACCATGGGCTTGGGATCCACATAGCCAGCCAGAGCCTGTGTGGCAGGCTTCTGCAGGTTAGTGACCGTGTCGCCGACTTTCGACTGTCGAACATCCTTCACCCCCGTGATGAGATAGCCCACCTCACCTACTCCGAGCCCTTGCGAGGGAACTGGTTCCGGAGAGCTCACGCCGATTTCGAGAAGCTCGTGGGCGGCCTTAGTAGACATCATTTGGATGCGTTCCCGCGGTTTAAGAGCTCCATCCACAACTCGGACATACGTAATCACGCCTCGATAGGCGTCGTAGACCGAATCAAAAATCATGGCGCGTGCCGGAGCGCTTGCGTTGCCTACGGGGTGCGGGATATTGGCCACGACCTCGTCGAGCAAGACATCCACACCGACGCCTGTTTTTCCGGAAACTCTGAGCACGTCGTCAGGGCTTCCGCCAATCAGACTCGCCAACTCCTTGGCATACTTCTCGGGATCGGCAGCGGGCAAGTCAATCTTGTTCAACACGGGAATGATCGTCAGGTCATTTTCCATCGCGAGGTAGAGGTTCGCCAGAGTTTGCGCCTCGATACCCTGGGCCGCGTCAACGAGCAGGATGGCGCCTTCGCACGCGGCCAGCGATCGACTGACCTCATAGGTGAAGTCCACGTGCCCTGGCGTGTCAATCATGTTGAGTGCATAGGTGACACCATCAACTTCCCAAGGCATACGAACGGCCTGCGACTTAATCGTGATTCCTCGCTCGCGTTCAATGTCCATGCGATCAAGGTATTGAGCGCGCATCGAACGGTCGTCGACTATTCCGGTGATTTGGAGCATGCGATCAGCCAGGGTCGACTTCCCGTGATCGATGTGCGCGATGATGCAGAAATTACGAATCTGCTCCGGAGCGGTCGATGCGGGCTTCAGTGGGGTGTGGGCGCGAGGAGACATACTCAACTAGTTTCCCACGAATGGTCGCACTAATTTTCCGGAGACGTTTCAACCTGATAGTGTTGTTTCTTGGCTTACGTGTAGTTCCCCTACATCGCGTCGTTTGCACTCGCCCCTCTAACGAGTCAGCGACTTATCCAAAAACCATCACACTGAAATTAGGTACACAAACGTGGCAAACATCAAATCGCAGATTAAGCGAATTGGCACCAACGAAAAGGCGCACGCACGCAATAAAGCCGTGAAGTCAGAGCTCAAGACGGCCATCCGCGCAACACGCGAAGCTGTTGTCGCTGGCGACAAAGCTCAAGCAGACGCTGCTCTCAAGAACGCAACAAAGAAACTTGACAAAGCCGTAAGCAAGGGCGTCATCCACAAGAACCAGGCGGCAAACCGCAAATCTGCTATTGCAAAAAAGGTCGCCGCGCTTTAGCAGTCAGATCGCGAAATCTGAGATTTGCCTTCACCGTCAGGTGGGGGCAAATTTTTTTAGCCGAGTTGTCACGGCTTGTGCGCGGATTCCATCATGACTCTCACCACAGCTACCCTCAACGATGTGAGGCACCGTGACCGTGCTCTGCAACGATTCCGAAGCGGGCGACAATGGTCACCATTTTTTCCACCGCAAAAACCGGGTCCCGCGATGCACCCTTGACCCCTGAGTCGGCATCGGCAACGGCCAGGATGGCATTACTCAGTCCACGTTCCGACCAGTTACTCAAGTCACGCCGCGCACGATCGATTTGCCAGGGCGCTCCCCCCACGACCGACGCCAGTTCATTCGATGACCGACGATCCCCAGCCACCTTTGCCATGAGGCGGAGCTTGCTGGCGAAAGCCGCTACGAGAGGAACAGGATCCGCCCCGGTGTCAAGAGCATGACGAAGCGTGGCCATCGCCAGGGCGTAATTTCCCGCGATCGCGGCGTCCGCCACCGCAAAAGCTGTGGCTTCGATTCGTCCGCCGTAATACGTAGCGACGGTCTGTTCGGTTATCTCACCAGTGGTGTCGGCAATGAGCTGAGCGCATGCACTGGCAAGTTCAGCGACGCTACTCGAAAACGCATTGACGAGAGCACGAATGCCGGCGGGCGTTGTTATACGGTCCGCCCTAACAAACTCTTCAGCGGCAAAATCTATCTTTTCCTTGTCCGACTTGAGTTCGGCGCAGCTCACTTCGATTGCCGGAACGTCTCCCGAGCGAACGAGTTCGAGCATCCGCTTTCCTCTGACACCGCTTCGATGCCGAATCACAATCGTGACATCGTCGGCACAGTGCGGAAGATATGCCAGAACATCCTCGAGAAACTCATCCGAACATTTCTCGGCATTCTCAATGCGCACGAGTCGATATTCGCCAAAAAGTGACGGGCTAACGGCATCAAACAGACCCCCGGGCACGTAATCGGCCGCGTCGAGCTCCACCACCATCGTGTCTGGATCTTTGGCACGGAGGACGGTTCGGAGGTGAGTGAAGGCCCTGTCTGCAAGAAAGTCTTCGGGCCCAGAGCACAGAACGACCGGGCTTGGCGACACTCGAAACGCAGATACGACCTTGATGGCCGACGAGGATGACGGAACTCCAGTCGCCCTGCGAGGCTTAGCACTTCCTGACATGACCACCACCCAAGGCATCAGCCTAGCGTTCAGTCGACAGGGTAAAGATGTCAACACCCGCAGGACTGACGAAGAGCATTCCCTGAGTGTCGGTTCGCGCAATGATTGCACCCACCGACGTGAGCGAAGCGAGTGCGGAACGCGTCGGGTGGCCATATCCGTTATCGGCTCCGACTCCAATGAGCGCAATTCGTGGATGTAGTTGAGACGTCAATTCGTGGCTCGTATCTGCTGAACCGTGATGGGCGACTTTAAGTACATCAATGTGTGCAAGTTGGTGATACCGAGAGCGGATGATGTTCTGGGCGTCAGCACCGAGATCCGCGAGGAAAACAGCGGACAGAGAGCCGAGTTGCCAGTACATCGCCACACTTCCGGGATTTCCCTCTTGCATGTGGGGTGTCGTGCCGTCAGGCCACAAGACCGTCCAGACCCACGCGTTGTTGACCTGTGCTGTGTCAGTTTGTGCTGACCCACCCAGTGCTCCGGTTTGGCCCGCCCGAGCAAACGTGACGGATGCTCCACCGGCACGAATGCGATCAACGATGTGTTCGCCACCGAGATCGCTCACCGAGCCCACCAGGGCTACGCCCACGTGACCTATCACGGCGTCGACTCCCCCAACGTGATCCATGTCGTAGTGAGTAAGCACGAGTAGGTCTATCTGGGTAACCCCCGTGCGATCCAAACATGACCTCAGCTTTTCCGGCGATCGCCCTGTGTCGATGAGTGCCACGCGATAGCCGGCCGACGGCGTCGCGACCCTCAACAAAAAAGCGTCGCCTTGGCCAACGTCGCATGCGGCGATAACCCAGTCCTGGGGAATAACAACCTGTTGCCAACGAATCACCAGCACCCCAGCGAACGCGGATGCCCCCAGAGCCGCCACGACGACAACTGCGGCGATATTTCTCACTAATTTTTGGTGGGCGGAGAACCGACTGGGTAAAACGACGACGAGGGAAACCACCGCCGCACTCAGCAAACTTGCCAGGATGAAGCCAGGGATCGCGTCAACGAAAGGCAAACGCGCGAGAGGCCAGCTTGCCACTGACTGTGCGACGCGCCCAATCCACTCCGCCGGAATCCACGCAATCCACGCACACACGCTTGCTACGGGCGGGGCGACGAGGGCGAGAACGCAGAGAATGAGGCCGCTCACTGTTCCCACACCGGCTGCTGGAACGGTCAGGACGTTCGCGAGGAGGCCATAGGTTGAGAGCGATGGACTGAGCAATATCAGCACGGGTTGGCACGCAACCGCGGCCGCTATCGGAACCGATAACACCACAAGAACGTTGTGGGATAACGATTTCAGAACAGGTAACCGCGCAATCGCTGTGGCGATTGGTTCGGTCAGCAGAAGAAGTCCAGCCGTCGCACTTACTGAGAGCGCAAACCCATAGTCCATGCACCAGCGCGGCTCAATGATGAGGAGAACAATCACGGAGAGAGCCAATACCGAGATCCCGCCCCGGAGCCGACCAAGAGCGAGTCCCGCAAGTACCGCGAGAGACATGGTTGCCGCCCGAGAAACACTCGCCGCGGGAGTGACGAGCGCGACGAAAGCGATGAGAGCCACAAATGCTCCGAGGATGCGCATCCATCTTGGTGCCCCGCACCACGCGAGAAGAAAAAACACCACCGTCACCACGATCTGACAATTGGCTCCTGAGACCGCAGTGAGGTGGCTCAGTGACGCAAGCTTCATCGCGGAGTCCAACGAGTCGCTCACTCGAGACGTATCACCGGTGGTCAGTCCCGGCAACAAAGCTCCCCCTGGAGCCGGGAGCTCAACTGTCGCGCGCATCAGTGCATCCCGCACCGGCGAAAACCAAGACGACGGAAGCGCAAAAAGATGAGCGAGTGCATCCTCGCCGGGTCGAACTCGAGGCGTTGCGGTTAGTAGGTGTGTTGCAAGGAGCACCAGCCAGAGTGCGCCAGCGACGGCGACGAGCCAGCGACGTCTCATGGTGTGACGAGCGGACCGAGTGAACTCAACAAACTCGGACCGATACCGCTGACGTTATCGAGCTCGTTCACGCTGCTAAATGCACCATGAGCTTCGCGATAGTCAATAATTCGTTGTGCCAATGCCGGCCCAACCCCCGGCAAGGTGTCCAATTCTGCGGCGCTCGCCGAAGACAAACTGACAAGCCCACTTGCCGAACCCGAGCTGCCTTCACCACTCGAGGCGTGCGCGACGCAATCGTCACTGCCGTCAGTGTGACGGGGAATGATAATTTGCTCTCCATCGCGGAGCTCACGCGCCAGATTGATCGCACATTGGTTGGCCGTAACCGTCAATCCACCCGCCTTGAGCACCGCATCAATGACGCGTGAACCGATCGGCACTGAAATCAGGCCGGGATGGTTGACCTCGCCAACGATGTGAACGATGAGAGACAGGGCGGTGCCACCGACAATTCCTTGAGCTGATTCGCGTGCCGAGGGTCCCGCGTTTGCGGCACTGCTAGATGACGTTCTCGGCGACGACTGTGATAGCCCATCGACAGTGGTGACGTGAGGATGAGCCAACACAGCCGGGATGAGCATCCATGACGCAATAATCACCACGAGCACGGCAAAAACCACAATCAATCTGAAGCGCCTTCGCCGCGCTAGCGGATGAGGAACAGAAGCGTGGGATGATGACACGCGCCAAGGCTAAACAACGGCTTAACCCTGTGGTCATGGGTTGCCGATGCAAGCGCGCAGAAATGCCCTCAGAGAGCTTGGGGAAAAATCAAGTGGTGCGCGTGGCGATGTTCACCACACGAGGCGCGCGCACGATGACGTTGACCACCTCACGCCCCTCAAGTGAACGAACCACGCCGGGCAAACTGAGCGCGAGTTCCCTGAGTTCTCCCTCGTCAATGGACGGAGAGACGTCAAGCCGATCTCGAACCTTGCCATCAACTTGCACTACACAGGTAACGCTGTCCTGAACCAGCAGTGCTCCCTCTGCCTCTGGCCAAACCACGTGAGCCACAGTAGGTTCGTGTCCGAGAATGCTCCACATGTCTTCTGCCGTGTAGGGGGCATACAGGTCAAGCATCATGGCGGTCACTTCGGCCGCTTCACGAACGGCTGGATTCCCGGCACCAACTCCCGAGTCAATCGCTTTGCGGGTTGCATTCACCAAGTCCATCAGGCGAGCAATGAGCACGTTGAATTTGAAGGACTCGACGAGTTTCGGAGCGTCGGCGAGAAGAGCGTGCGTCACTCGGCGAAGTCCGATATCGCCGAGAGAAAAATCAACTCCGGGACTACTGTCAACGTCCTGAGCGACTCGCCACGCGCGAGCTAAAAACTTATTCGACGCGGATGGGGAAACATCTGCCCAGTCGATGTCATCCTCCGGCGGTCCCGCAAAAGCCATGGTGAGGCGCACCGCGTCAATCCCGTGTTCTTCGAGCTGGTCGGAGAGTTTGACGATGTTGCCTTTCGATTTACTCATGGCTGAACCATCCATGAGCACCATTCCCTGGTTGAGCAGGTTCGTAAAGGGCTCATCGAAATCGAGGTACCCGAGGTCGTGAAGAACCTTGGTGATGAAGCGCGCATACAGCAGGTGAAGAATTGCGTGAGTGACGCCACCAACATATTGATCGACGGGGGCCCACTTTTTTGCTTCCTGAGGATCAAACGCCTGGGTGTCATCGTGTGGGGAAAGGTAGCGCAAGAAGTACCACGAGCTGTCGACAAAAGTGTCCATTGTGTCTGGATCTCGTCGAGCAGGTTTTCCATCGAGCGGGTTGAGGACGTTTACCCAGTCCTCGGCCGCCCCCAGTGGAGACTGCCCTTTGGGCTGAAGATTGAGACCCTCGGTGGGTGGCAAAACAACGGGCAACTGGTCTTCAGGCACGGCAATTTCAGTGCCATCTTCAGCATGAATAATCGGTATGGGCGTTCCCCAGTAGCGCTGGCGAGATATAAGCCAGTCACGCAGACGGAAATTCTTCGCAGCCTTACCTGTGCCGCGTGCCACCAGCAGTTCGATGGACTTGGCGATGGCCTCCGTCTTGTGGAGTCCATTCAGATCACCCGAGTTAGCCAGCACTCCGTCGCCAGCGATGGCAATGCCCGAGGAAGCTGGATCAGAGTTGACGTTTCCCTCGTCGTCAGGAATTGGCTCAACAACCACACGTACCGGAAGTTCATACGCGCGCGCAAAATCGAGGTCGCGTTGGTCGTGAGCAGGGACAGCCATGATTGCTCCATGACCGTAGTCACTCAGCACATAGTCAGCCGCCCAGACGGGGATGCGCTCGCCGTTGACCGGATTGATAGCGTAGCGACCAAGAAAGACACCCGTTTTCGGTCGATCTGTAGCCTGACGCTCAATCTCCGTGGCTTTCTGAACCTCAACAAGATAGGCATCAAATGCCTCGCGCGTTTGCGCATCAGCGGAGGCCACAAGCTCGCTCGCCAAGTCCGCATCCGGAGCGACCACCATAAAGGTTGCACCAAAGAGCGTGTCTGGTCGCGTGGT
This sequence comes from Actinomycetota bacterium, assembly GCA_947449765.1. GTDB lineage: Bacteria > Actinomycetota > Actinomycetes > Actinomycetales > Microbacteriaceae > CAIOLM01. Next base: position 128,000 of record CANFSP010000004.1, read on the forward strand.
GAAAACAGTGACCGGCTCCTCACGCCCTTCAATGACAAAATCAACGTCAGCACCGAGAGAACGACCAATCCAATTGCGCTGCATCGTGAGAACCTTGGCGGGCCAATGCCCCTCAAGCTTGTCGAGATCATCGAGCAGGCGATCCGCGTACTCGGTAATGCGAAAGTACCACTGAGTAAGTTTTTTCTTCACGACAATTGCACCAGAACGCTCTGATGTACCGTCGGGCATGACTTGCTCATTCGCAAGCACGGTCTGGTCAACCGGGTCCCAGTTCACCCATGAGTCTTTGCGATAGGCAAGACCTTTTTTGTACATCTGCAAAAAGAGCCACTGATTCCACTTGTAGTACTCAGGATCAGACGTGTGAATCGTGCGCGTCCAGTCAAAACTGGCGGCATAACGACGCATGGATGTTCGCTGCTGTTCAATGTTGTCGTACGTCCACGTGACCGGATTGAGCCCGCGTTTGATCGCCGCATTCTCAGCAGGTAACCCAAACGAGTCCCACCCAATTGGATGCAAGACATTGAAATTGCGGTGTCGCCAGTAACGCGCGATGACATCGCCGAGTGCATATGCCTCAGCATGCCCCATGTGTAGGTCACCAGAGGGGTAGGGAAACATGTCGAGAACGTACTTGCGCGGTCGATCATCCGATGCGTCATCACATCGAAATGGTTCAAGTCGATCCCAGACGGGCAGCCACTTGTCTTGAATCTCGGCGAAGTTGTAGGTCGCGGTCTCGTGCTCAGTCATGGTGAACCCAGAATATCGCGGGTTAGTGCACGCCCAGTGCGCGAAGGGCGGCAGCCGCCTTGAGGAGCATTTCATCCAATTCGCTTGACGGATCAGAGTCACTCGTCACACCGCCGCCGCTACCGATGGAAGCTCCCGAGGCATCAATGACGAGCGAACGAATCACCATCGCTAACTCCGCGCAACCGTCGAGACCGAACCAGCCAAAGGCTCCGGAATAAATCCCCCGAGGACCCTGTTCGAGACGCTGCAGAATTTCCATCGCTGCGCGCTTAGGAGCGCCGGTCATCGAACCGGCAGGAAAACACGCGTCGAAGGCGTCGAGGGCGGTCTGACCAGGCTCAATGAGGGCACTCACGGTACTCACCAACTGGTGCACATGCGGCAAGGTTTCGACCTCGAGTAGTCGATCCGCACTCACGGTTCCGGTCACCGCGACTCGCGATAGGTCGTTGCGCATGAGATCGACAATCATGAGGTTCTCGGCGCGCTCTTTCTCGCTTGACCGCAGCTCATGGATGAGTTGGGCATCCTCATCGGTCGTTGCGCCACGGCGTCGAGTGCCCTTAATGGGCATGGTTGTCACGCGAGAATCTGGCGTCACGCGCAAAAAGACTTCGGGAGATGAACTGAGCAAGTTGACTCCGCCGAGCCGAAGCAGCCCTCCGTGGTGACTGGGGTTATCCTCGCGTAACGCGTGGTAGGTCGCGAGGACGTCCCAGTCCCCCGGGATTCGAATCTGATTGGTAAGACACAGCAAATAGGCATCGCCGTCCCGAATAAATTTCCGGCACTGATCAACCAGGTTTTCGTACTGCTGCGGCTCATGGCGCCACCGAAGTGATGAATGGATGTTCGCGGCAGCTTCGCGTGAAGCACCGCCGCTGCCCTCCTGCCGCCCTCGAGAAACATTTCCGGCCGGATAGGCCGCGACGAGCTCCGCGAGAGCCTGCGGGGTGTGCGCAACAGCGATGACGCTTTGACCCGCATGATCGAATGCATACATAGCGCGAACGCGCGCGAAACACGCATCCGGGTAGGGAGAAGTCACATGCGGTATGCCGACCAGCCCGTTGCCGAACTCGTATCCAAACCAACCCACATAACCTAATCGAAAGGGTCCGACCGAGGTGAGCGGAAAGCCCTTCGGGATGAACATGTCACCATCTGGGTCAACGGCAGTCGGCGCAGGGATTTCTGCCCGAAGCGCATCCATCACATCCTCGGTAATGAGGGGATCGGTAATGCCCGCAATGTAGGAGTACCCCGTCGTTGCGAGAGGTCCCGCGTCCAGCCACACGGTGTTGTCATGCTCACCATCGAGCTGCGCATGGACATCCTTCGGATCGCTCCACTGAGGAAGGACCGACCAGTAAATGGGCGCAGACACGGTACTAGCCTAAAGAGTATGACTTTGCCGAGTGGTCACTACCGTTTTAACGGCTCTGCTCTGAACACACTCGAGAACCCCGGCAGCATCTCACTATTGGTTGCGGATTCGTGGCTGATTCGAGACGGTCGCGTGGTGAGACTCGAGGATCACTTCCAGCGCTTTAGCGACGGCGCAGCGGCGCAGGGGTTAGTTACCAACCCCCGCATTTTTCTGGAGCGTGTGCGCGATGCCCTTCCGGACTCCGGCGTGTGGTTTCCGCGAATCGAACTCACGTCACGCGGGGAACTCCAACTGCTGATTCGCGAAGCACCTGAACTCACCGAATCGGTGTCACTATGGACCGCGGAACATGATCCTCGAACTGAACCGACAATCAAAGGCCCAGACATCCCCGCACTAGAAAATCTTCGAAATGAGGCGCGCGAACACGGCGCCACCGAAGCCGTCATTCTCTCAATCGATGGTTTCATCGTTGATGGTGCCACCACTTGTTTGCTCTGGTGGAGAGAAAACCAACTACACATTCCTCGTCGCGAATTTGCCCGGGTGACAAGTGTTACCCAGAAAATTGTTGAGTCGATCGCGCGTGACCGCGGAGTCGCAATCGTGGAAAGCGCCCACTCACCACAGGAACTCGACGAGTGCGAGGTATGGGCGGTCAATGCCCTCCATGGCCTCAGGCCGGCGCGAAGCTGGGTTTCTGGACCGCGGTTATTCGTCGATGAGACTCGCTTGGCACTCTGGCGTGACGCGTACGAAAACTATCGCGAACTCGTGACAAACTAACTCTCGTGCCGTCAACGCCGAAAGAGCCTGTGCCGACCGAAACCGCGTCGATGCACATCGCTGCGCGCGCAGAAGACCGGCTTCACCTGTGGCGTCAAATGTGGGCGCGCCGTCGCAAGCGTGCTGTCACCGTTGTTCCATTTCGCGGTTACGGCACCACCGAACAGGTGCGTGTTCTGTGTCGCGTTTTGTTAACCAAGGTCCCCAAACGCGGCTCGCGTGAAGCTCAAAAATTTGCTCGCCGCGCCGAGAGCGTGCGTGGATGGCGAAGTTTCGTCAGCGTCCCGGTTAAGAACGCCGAGGTCTCGGTGGAGATTGAGGGCGTGGTGCATCGTGTCACGGCCGATCGAGGTGGAGTTGTCGACATCACCTTGCCAATTCGCCTTGCTCCCGGGGCACACAAGGTGCGCATCCAATCAGAAGATTCGGAAATCGCTGAGGCCGAGGTGAACATCGCACCAGACCACACTCAGTTCGGTCTCATCAGCGACGTGGACGACACCGTCATGGTCACCGCTCTCCCCCGACCATTCCTCGCGTTTTGGAACGCCTTCGTGCTCAACGAGCACGCGCGTGTTCCCACATACGGGATGTCGGTCTTGCTCAATCGACTGACGCGTAAAGAGACTGGCATGCCGGTCATTTACCTCTCGACCGGGGCGTGGAACGTGGCACCGACGCTTCGTCGTTTTCTCAGTCGAAATTTGTACCCGATTGGATCAATGTTGTTGACCGACTGGGGCCCGACCCACGACCGTTGGTTTCGGAGTGGTCGTGAGCACAAAGAGAAACAACTCGAGCGTCTGGCCAATGAATTCCCGCGCGTGAAGTGGATTTTGGTGGGCGACGACGGACAGCATGACGAAGTGATTTACACCGAGTTCGAAAAGAACCATCCCGAGAATGTCGCGGCGGTCTGCATCAGGCAGCTTTCCACGTCGGAAGCGGTTCTTGCTGGTGGACGCAAGAAGGGACTGGCCAAGTCTCTTCACGGTGGAGCGCCCTGGGTCTACGGTGGCGACGGCGCCTCTCTCTACGACCAGTTAGTGTCACTAGGCTTTCTCGAACCCCGCACGTAGTCGTTCCAGATCGCGCCAGCACCTTTCTCGTTTGCGATGTGCATCGCTGATGTGCCGCGCTGTTGTGCATCGTTAATGCCCTTCGCTAACCTTCAACCTTCGCGTTAAGGTTTATGTGAATATCGGCTTTACTGTCCCACCCCCTCCGTATCGTGTTTATTCGAAGATATATTCGAATACGCGAAGGAGTTTTTTATGCACATCAACGAAGAAATCAGCGTTGAGTTAGGACATGCCGGTACCCCTATCGGCTTTATCTGGCGAGGCATTACCTACCGCGTCGTCACCACCACCGAGACATGGCTTACCCGTCGGGCCTGGTGGAATGAGCCGGCAAGTGTGGCACGTGATGCACTACACGGAAGTCTCGATGTGCCGGTCTGGCGAGTCGACGCAACACCGTCAAGCACCATTGGTGCGGGCATGAACGGCACCTTCGACCTCGCCTGCTACGACACCCCCCACGAAGCGACACCCGACGAAAACTTTACGCGTCGAGTCGGATGGCTCCTCATGTCTGCGTGGACCGACGTGCTCGACGATCGCCTCCTCGCCTAACCCTCAGACCACAACGCGGCCGGGCGTTCAAGGATGCCATGCCACGCTTCACCCATTTACACGTTGCCAGTGCGTACTCGGCACATTACGGAACCGCACGTCCCGAAACACTGGTCGGTCTCGTTGCCGCACGTGGAGAAAGCCACGCCGCGCTTACAGACCGAGACGGTCTCTACGGTGCCGTGCGACACATTCGCACGTGCCGTGAAAACGGAATTACGCCCATCGTGGGAGTAGACCTCGCGGTCTGCGACGCGCACAACAATGAAACCGGGCGCATTACCATCCTCGCCCACGGACGCACTCAGGGGCGAGGATGGGCGAGCCTGGCCAGAACAATTACCGCAGCACACAGTAAACGCCGTAAAACCTGTGCGGTACCACAATCGCGTCTGCGTGGCTTACTCGTCGGACCCGACGGCGTCGCAGTCACGGTACTCCTCGGCCCAGACTCACCCATTGGTCGACTCGTTGCCACGGGTGCTCGTGAGGCCGCACGCGACATGCTCATCACGTGGAAAAAAGAGCTCGGCGCGGCAATTTGCATCGAGATTGTCTGCCACCACACTGAGCCAGGCCACTCGCGCAGCGTCAAACACGCAGCGATGATGCTCGAACTCGCCGAAGAAACCGATGTGCCGGCGGTACTCACCAATGCGGTGCGCTACCTCATCCCTGACGACGCCCTCACCGGAGACGTGCTCGACGCCGCACACACACTTCAGCCGCTGGGCTCGTTCAACACCCAACCAAACGGTCAAGCCTGGCTCAAACCCGCAACCCACATGCATCGAATCGCCACACGGATAGCGCGCTCATCGTCGTTAGACGGGGGCGCGGCTCACCGTCTGCTTGCCCACACCGAGCGGGTGGCGGCCCTCTGTGGACTTGACCCGGAGACAGACATCGGCTGGCGACAAGCGAAAATCCCTGAAAACGACGTCATCGGTCTGGGCAGCGACCCCGACCGGGTTCTCTGGCAAACCGCGGAAGCCGCCATCGGCGAACGCTACCCCTACGCGTCAGCACAACACCTGACTCGTGTACGAGAGCGCATGCGCGAAGAACTAGTGACAATTTATGGGTTTGGGTTTTCCTCGTATTTTCTGACCGTCGCAGATGTGTCTGTACTCATTCGAAGCATGGGGATCCGCAACCAGGCACGGGGCTCAGGCGCAGGAAGCCTCGTCAACTATCTCTTGCGGATCAGCAACGTTGACCCCCTAGAACATGACCTCCTCTTCGAGCGCTTCCTGGGCAACAAGCGCGAAACACTCCCCGATATCGACATTGATGTGGAGTCGGCCAGGCGACACGACATCTATCGCGCCATTTTCGATCGATACGGATCAACGCGGGTGAGCCTCATGGCAATGCAGAACACCTATCGTGCGCGTGGCGCGGTGCGCGATGCCGGCTTGGCGCTCAATCTCGACGACGAACAAATCGACTTTGTCGCAAAGAACATCTGGCGATTCAATGCGCGAAGCTTCCGTTCGGCGCTGGAAACTAAACCCGAATTACGTGAATTTGCCGAGATGATTGGGCATGACGTGAAGCTTGACCAACTCGTCGACATCACCCAACGGCTCGATCGGCTCCCCCGACACGTTTCGATGCATCCCTGCGGGGTCATCCTCGGAAACAACGACCTCTACAACATCAGCCCCATGCAACCCAGTGGCGCGGGATTACCCATGAGTCAATTCGACAAGGACGACATCGACGATGTGGGGTTACTTAAGCTCGACGTGCTCGGCGTGCGCATGCAGTCCACTCTGGCGTACACGCTCAGCGAGATTAAGCGCATTCATGGACGCGACGCAGCACAGGCCGGAGGCCTCAACCCTGACGCGCCATACATCAAGCCCGACGGCTTCATTGAGCTCGACCTCATTCCCCACGACGATGAAGCCACCTTTGAAAACATTCGCACCGCACACACGATTGGCATGTTCCAGATTGAAAGCCCTGGGCAACGTGAACTTGTCGGCAAGATGCAACCCGACGAATACAACGATTTGATCGCCGATATTTCCCTGTTTCGTCCGGGGCCGATGAAAGGAAATATGGTTGCCCCCTTTCTCGATGCCAAACACGGCTTCACGCCACCCGACTACCTGCATCCTCGATTTCGCTACTTCTTGCAGGACAGTTACGGGGTGGTTATTTACCACGAACACGTCTTACGAATATTGCACGAGTGCATGGGGGTTTCACTCGCGGAGGCCGACGAGCTACGACGCGCCATGGAAAAAAACACAGCCTCAATTGAAAGCTCGTTTCGGGCGCGAACCGCGGCGAACCGGGACCCAAACACCGGGGCACGTCGATATAGCGACCGAGACATCGAGCGCATCTGGACTGTGTTGCGCGGTTTTGGTTCATTCGGTTTTTGCAAAGCACACGGGGCGGCATTCGCACTACCGACGTATCAAAGCGCGTGGCTTAAGACGCACTACCCAGCCGAGTTCTTGGCCGGATTACTGACCCACGACCCGGGCATGTACCCGAAACGCTTGCTCCTGGCCGAGGCTAGACGATTGGGTGTGCCCATCCTCGGCGTCGATGTCAACCTGAGTGATGAGACATATCGCGTGGAGCCGATTCAGGTTGAGTCCCTGCCGGTTGAGTCACCGCCGGTTGAGTCGCCGCCGGTTGAGTCGCCGGCGGTTGAACCCGAAGCGCCACCGCCTTCACCAGGCGACGCACTCGTCGTCCCCGCTCCCAGCTCCCGTACCACTCGGCTCGGAATCCGGATGAGCGTGCGCGACATTCACGGCATCAGCAACGCCGAAACCAGTCGCATCCTGGCTGAGCGACCCTACCGTGACCTGCTCGATTTTTATGAGCGCGCCCGCCCATCCCGACCGCTATTTCAACGCCTTGCTCTGATTGGCGGGCTCGATCAGCTAGCGCGTGACGAAGCTCTGCGCACTGCACCACAGAGCGCGCCACCCGCACGCGGAGACATCATTGCGCGCGTGCGGCAACTCACCGCGCACGCACGCCCCCGCCACAGCGGCGACACCCAACTGGACTTCACCGTTGACTACGGCCACCTCATCCCCCGAACGCATGATGAGTTCACCACTGCGCAACAAATCGATGCCGAAATGTCTGTGCTCGGAATCGACGCAACAGCACACGTCATCGAAACCTATCGACCACTCCTTGATGAGCTGGGGGTGGTGAGTGCTAACGAGCTGCTCTCCCAGCGCAACCGCACCGAAGTGCTCGTTGCGGGGGTGCGCGTTGCCACCCAGACCCCGCCAATGCGCAGCGGTAAGCGCGTCGTGTTCATCAGTCTTGATGACGGAACAGGATGCGCGGACGCAACATTCTTCGAAGAAGCACAAAACGCCACCGGGCCACTGCTCTTCGGCACAAAGTACCTGGTGATTCGAGGACGCACTCGCCGCACAGGTGAGCGGGGTATTTCGATAGAAGCGGATCGGGCCTGGGATCTGCGCGAGCTGTGGGCACAGTACCGACAGTTCCGGACTAGCGTAGAAGCGTGAGCATCATTTCAAATTTTGCGTCGAAACGCAGAATCCCCGTGTTACAGATGCTCAAAACAATTGCTGCTGCCGTCGCCGCGTGGTATCTCGGGTCACTGATTATCCCCGGTGAAAAACCCATCTTTGCGGTCATGGCCGCAACGATTGTGGTTCAACCGAGCGTCAACCAGTCCCTCGGTAAAGTACTCGAACGCTCCGTCGGCACCATCGTGGGTGTCGTCGTCGCACTTGCCGCCGCACTGGCCTTCGGAGACCCCAGCTGGCTCGTCATACTGGCTATCGTGGTGGCGCTCGCCATTGGATGGCTGGCCAAATTCACTCCGGCCACTGCCAACCAAATTGCCATCACGGCAATGCTCGTAATTGCGATTGGAGCCGCAACGCCCGGCTATGCCGTACAGAGGATTGCCGAGACAATCGTCGGAGCCCTGGTTGGTTTTCTCATCAACGCAATGATCGTTCCCCCGGTGCCCCTGGAGTCAGCGACGAAAGCCGTCGCCACTCTGGGAGACCACATCGCGAACGTCCTCGAAGACATGGGAACGGTGCTCACTCGACCAACACGAGACAACATCGTGATCAACATCCATCTACGAGCCAGGGCACTTCGCGAGGAACTCAATTCATCCCGGGCCACAGTCGATCGACTTCATGAAAGTTTGCGCTTTAACATCCGGCGAAGTCGCAAACGCGATCAGCTTGAGCGATATCAGACACTGCTCGACATGTACGCCGTTCTAGTCACCCGAACGATAGGACTCGCACGCGCGATACGCGATCACTACGACGAGAGCCTCACCACCGAACCGGTGATTTCACAAATTGCGGAAGAACTATCCAATGCCGGACACGACCTTCGAATGAGAATGCGCGACGCCAACCTCCCGGCAATCACGACACCCCATCCGCCGACCGGTGAGCTGCCCGCCCTGACCTCGCCGATTTCACTCAAAGCACCGACGGGAGCCAATTGGATACTCGTCGGCTTCCTTCTCGAGTCACTTCGACGCATCCGCTCAGAAATTATGAGCGTAGAGGATGACCAGTAGGCGGCACTATGGGTAAACGCGGGCAGCGAGATATCTCTCGACGGATGCGTCACTCAGTTCCGTAACCGGGTTGAGCAAGGGACACACTCGCCCGCATTCGGTTGTACGCGCATACTGTGATCGCTTGATGTCTCTCATCAGGGTGAGTACGCGAAGTGCCGATTCATCTATTCGTTTCGCACTAATCTCCCCGCGAGCGACATCAGATACCAATCCGTCGATAATCGACTCCGGCGTGTATCCGGCAAGCTGATTAGGATTTGACGAAACGTAGAGCAAGAGATCATTACCTGCCATCACGGCAGCTCGAGCAACAGCCAACGGATCGGCATACTCCGGAAGGCCGGAATGTTGAAGCATGAGCAAGTCATCGGTAACGGCAACACCCGTGAAACCCAATTCGGAGCGCAAAATCCTGTGCCATTCGAGCGACAGAGAAGCCGGCTGAGAATCGACAGCTGGGAATGATATGTGCGCCATCATGACAAGCTGAGCGCCCGCGGCGATTCCCGACGAAAACGGTTGCCCGTCAGTGAGACGCCACTTTTCGAGATTTTTGTCAGAAACGGGAACACTCGAATGGGAGTCGCCAGACACCGAGCCGTGGCCGGGAAAATGCTTGAGCGTTGATGCGACATAGGGATTCTCACCGCGAACGGCTTCAGACACCCGATCTGCAGCCGCCTGTGGAGTGACACCAAGAATGCGCGACGCGATAAAAGATGATGGGTTATCGGTGACATCAGCCACGACGCCAAAATTGACCGTGACACCGGCCTCAGCGAGAAGCGCACCGCGCTGCGCAAAAACGTCGCGAGCACTCGAAGGGTCCTCACGGCTGAGTTGGTGCGCGCCGGGGAGGTCATCCCACGGAAGGCGGACGACATCCCCGCCTTCTTCATCCATCGCGACCAGAGTCGAAAAGCGTGGCAATGTCTGCGCCCCGGCAGTCAGCGCTCGTACGGTTTCGGGATCTGAACCGACATTAGACCCCATGAGGATGAGGCCACCGGGGTGAACGCGCTCGACGAACGCCGTGACGTCGCTCGCTGACTGACCCGGAACATTCCACATGGTGAGGAGAGCGACCTTGTCGCGGAGCGACATCGAGTCGAGCTGACCCTGAACCAGAGCTTGGTCAATCTCGTCGGCGCGCGTGAGTGGAGAAATACTCGGGCTCGGCGCAGGTCCAGATCCAGCCCATCCCTGGGCAAGAGAGAGTGCGATGAGACCGACAGTTGCCATCACCGCGACACCGACGACTAGCAGACTGGGCAGGAGTCTGTTCGCGCGGTTGGGAACAGGAGTGGGCACCTGTTCAGGCTAGATGCCTCACCCCTCTTTGGCGAGTAAGGCGTGCACGCGAGGAGCAACCTCTTCACCGTAGAGCCGAATGCAGCTCATCAAATGTTCGTGCGGAAGCGTGCCCAGACTGTATTTGAGGTCAAAGCGGGTGAGTTCCAGCGCCGCGGCTGAGCGGGCAATCTTGGCAGCGACCGTGTCGGGAGAACCAATCATCAGTGCTCCATGCGGACCGGCTTCGCTGACGAACTGGTCCTGTGACAATGGCGGCCATCCGCGCTCCCGCCCAATCCGAGCGTGCATTGCCTGATAGTGCGGGAACAACAAATCAATCGCTTCGTCATCCGTTTCGGTGACGAAACCTGGCGAGTGCTGGCCGATGGGCAAATGATCTTTACCGAGCTGATCCAAAGCCTGCTGGTAGAGCTCGACGTAGGGACGAAAACGAACGGGGTCTCCCCCAATGATGGCGAGCATGAGCGGCATCCCATAGTGAGCGGCGCGAACGACGGACTGTGGGCTTCCCCCAACACCGATCCACGTGGTGAGTCTGCCGTTCTCGATTGGCGGGAAAACGTGTTGCTCCGACAGCGGCGGTCGGAATGAACCCTCCCAGGTGACCGGTTCCTCGGTCACGAGCGCTGACAGCAAGTCGAGCTTCTCCTCGAAGAGTTCTTCGTACTTGCTCAAGGGGAAACCAAAAAGGGGAAACGACTCGGTGAATGACCCGCGACCAAGGATGACTTCTGCACGACCGGACGAGATCGCGTCGAGCGTGCTAAATCGTTGATAAACCCTGATCGGATCATCGGAGCTGAGAACGGTCACGGCAGATCCCAGACGAATGTTTTTAGTCCGCGCTGCGATCGCGGCGAGGACAACGTCAGGGGCAGAGACGGCATAATCGGCACGATGGTGTTCACCTATTCCGATAAAACTCAATCCCAATTCATCTGCGAGCACTGCTTCGTCGACGACATTTCGGATCACTTGAGCATGAGAAAGTGGTTCGCCATCGAGTCCGAGGGTGGCATCACCAAAAGTATCTAGTCCTAATTGAAATTGCTGAGGCATGAAAATCTTTCTCTGTCGTAGTCAGTGCCGTCGATGAACACCCGAATCGCCGGCCGCATACGTGGTAAGGCGGTCGTAGTGATGGTTATTCCCGAGATATCGGTTTTTCCTTGCCACCTTTAGCTTCGCGCGCGCACCTGCGATAATAATGACGCAGCCAATGAAGGCTGTGTTTTCATTCACAACGGATCGTCCGGCACGTACCTGCCGGTGAAAGAGAAAAAAATGGCAACTGTAACATTCGAAAAGGCTTCGCGCCTTTATCCTGGCACCACGAAAGCGGCAGTCGACTCCATCGACTTACACATTGAGGATGGCGAGTTCCTCGTTCTCGTCGGGCCCTCCGGATGCGGAAAGTCAACGACTCTGCGCATGCTCGCCGGTCTTGAAGAAGTCAACGCGGGACGTATCTTCATCGGTGATCGCGACGTAACTCACGTACCGCCCAAAGATCGTGACATCGCAATGGTGTTCCAAAACTATGCGCTTTATCCGCACATGACTGTCGCCGAGAACATGGGTTTTGCGCTCAAGATTGCCGGCGTAGCAAAGGACGAGCGTGCAGCTCGAGTGCTCGAGGCCGCCAAACTGCTTGACCTGGAACCCTACCTCGACCGAAAGCCGAAGGCACTCTCGGGTGGTCAGCGCCAGCGCGTCGCCATGGGGCGCGCAATCGTGCGACAGCCCCAGGTCTTCCTCATGGATGAGCCGCTCTCTAACCTTGATGCGAAACTGCGTGTACAAACCCGCACTCAGATTGCCTCATTGCAGCGCCGCCTCGGCGTCACCACGGTCTACGTGACCCACGACCAGACCGAAGCCCTCACCATGGGTGACCGCATTGCCGTGCTCAAAGACGGCATCCTGCAGCAAGTCGGTGCTCCGCGCGATCTCTACGAAAGCCCGGCAAACATTTTCGTTGCGGGCTTCATCGGTTCGCCGGCGATGAACTTCGTTCCGGCAAAAGTTGTCAGTGGTGGAATCCAGTTTGGAAACACGGTCGGCAAAGTCGACGACGCCACGATGAAGAACGCTTCGGGTCATCAGGTCACAATTGGCGTCCGACCCGAAGACCTCATCGTCTCAACTTCGGGCAAGGGGCTTGAAGTTGCAATTGACGTTGTCGAGGAGCTCGGCGCTGATGGTTACTTGTACGGACGCGCAGAAATCGACGGTCAGGAGCACAACATTGTTGTGCGTGTGGATGGTCGCGTTCACCCACACCGTGGAGACAAAATCTTCGTCGAACCGGTAGACAAGCACATCCACGTTTTTGACGCAGAATCTGGTATCCGCCTGTCGACCGCAGTGGCTGACTAAACCTCAAGGTTCACGAGATGAGTGCCCGCCCTCACACGATCGGGGTGCGGGCACTCACTCGTTGTGAGCATCCATGACTCCCGTCAGCATCAGCGCCGCCGAGGCGATTCCCGGACTTATCACTCTGCCGTGGCACATCTCTCTCGAGGCGTGGCCGGATGAACTGATTACCGCCCTGCCAAAGGGAATCTCACGACACGTCGTGCGATTCACCACGATTGACGGCACGGTTGTTGCCGTCAAAGAGACCACGCCTGAGCTTGCCCGGAGTGAGTTCGACCTCCTCAAGCAACTGGTCAAGGCGAACATCCCGTGTGTAGAACCTCTTGCCGTTGTGACATCTCGATCGGACTCGGCCGGTGAATCGCTTCCCGCGGCACTCATCACCAAACACCTCAAGTTTTCGATCCCCTTTCGCGCGCTGTACTCAACCACGTTGAGGCCAGAGACGTTGCGGCGACTCATCGATGCCCTTGCGCTCCTTCTCGTGCGTCTTCACAACTATGGATTCTTTTGGGGAGACGTTTCACTCTCAAATACTCTTTTCGTTCGGGATGCTGGCGCATTCGCCGCATACCTGGTGGACGCCGAAACCGGTCGGTTGTACCCGTCGCTTACCGACGGCCAACGTGCTCATGACCTAGAGATTGCGCGCGTGAACATCGCCGGAGAGTTGATGGACCTGCAGGCTGGCTCTCGCATGGATGAGTCAATCGACCCAGTCATGATTAGCGACAGAATTTTGGCGGCATACGAGTCGCTCTGGCATGCGCTCAACGATCCCGAGGTGCTGGCGCAACACGAGTTGTGGAAGATTCACGAGCGTGTTCAGCACCTCAATGATCTCGGTTTCGATATCGAGGAACTGGACATCACTACCGATGAATCGGGAACTACCGTTCGCATCCAACCTAAGGTTGTCGACGCTGGCCATCACGCGAGACGACTGCTTCGACTCACCGGGTTGGACACAGAAGAGAATCAAGCTCGACGACTGCTCAACGATTTGGACGAGTACCGGGCTCGGGTATCTCCGACACACCTCGATGAGGAAGTCGTTGCACACATGTGGCTTACGCAGGTTTTTGAACCCGTCGTGACGAGCATTCCGGAACGACTTGAGCGCAAACTTGAAGACGCCGAGGTATTCCATCAGGTACTCGAGCATCGCTGGTACATGTCCGAGCGCGAAAAGCGAGACGTCACGCTGGAGGAGGCGGTTCGAAATTACATCGAGACGGTCCTCGTGAATCGGCGTGACGAAGAGTTGCTCATCAATCCTCCGACGGGAGCGATTACGGCGGCCAACCGTCTCCCCACAAAACGGCAGGCGCGCAAACGGTCATCCTCATCTAAGAAATCGATGAGCTTTGGGATCGATGACGAAGAACCGCCACCACGTGACGCGGACGAACCTGAGGTGGATTGGCGTGACTTGGTTTAGCCGTCTGACCGAACTCGCATGAGCTCGCACTAGTGGATCTGAGGGGACTCGAACCCCTGACCCCCTGCATGCCATGCAGGTGCGCTACCAGCTGCGCCACAGACCCAATGTCGTTGTTTCCAACAGGGTTCAAGCCTACTACACCGCGAAACTCGTCTCGGCACCAGTGCCGGGCTTGCACTCGGCGGAGCAGGCGCCTGAAAGCGAAGACTGGTGCCTAGTCGGCCGAGCCAGGTACCGCCACGTCGACGGAAATGGGAAGAATCGGACAGTCGTTCCACAGGCGTTCCAACCCGTAATACATGCGCTCTTCTTCATGGAACACGTGAACAATCACGTCACCAAAATCGAGCAACACCCATCGTCCCTCAGATTTTCCTTCGCGTCGAAGGGGTTTGACTCCGGATGCGATTAACTGGTCCTCAATTTCACCTGCAATCGCGTTGACGTTGCGCTCGTTTCTTCCACTCACAATGAGGAATATCTCGGTAAGTGGGAGTGGCCCTGAGACATCGAGAGCGACCTGGTCGAAACCGCCCTTGTCTGATGCCGCCTTGACAGCAATAGCGAGCTGCTCCCGTGCTAATTCACTCGTAGCCACTAGAACACCTGGAAAACGAAGTGCGCGATAAACACACCCGCAACAGCAATGGCGAGCACGGCAGCCGAGACGGCCAAGACAACCGGCAAACGTTCCGCCTTGCGATGTATCTGAATGTTGGTACTCACGGCACCAACCGCGGAACTCACCGCGTTCGTCGCACTTACCGGGGCGAGGTCTGCCCGAGTAATGGGTACCTCGACATCGTAGGTCAGGTCCAATTCTGCGGTGTCAAGCTTTGTCACATCAGCGCCAACCTGTGCTACCCCAGCCGGGAGCGTTATTTGCCCGGTGATCAAAATTTGACCAGTTTGGTTCAGTGCCCGAATAACGCTTGGTTCGTTTTCGGGCAAATTGGAGAGGACGAGAGTGTGTCCGGTGGTGGGAATGGCACCGGTTGAGGCGGATGCACGGAAAACCGCCTCTTCCTCACCGCGGAATGGCTCGACGTAGGTCGAACGAGGATCCTGGTAACCGTAATCTGGGGCCGCTGCTGGCGCCGGAGCGCCCCCTCCCTGATACACCTGCTGGGCAGGAGGTGCCTGTGCGGGATAGCCTCCGGTTACTCCAGCCAACTGAGGTGGGTATGGTGGCGGGGGTGCATAACCGGGTGGAACGACGGGAGCCTGTGGCTGTTGCGCCATTTCAGCAGCATAGGCCGCTGCCCGTCGACGCAGCTCCTCCGTGGGAGATGAGCTCGACGGAACACCAGTGCCCTGAATGGGTGGCGTCGTGACCGGCGCATACTGCGACGGGTTGGGAGTCGCGGCTTGCTGCTCCAACAGCGCGCGCTCTCGTCGCGTCAGCGGCACACCTCCGGTACCGTTAGCCGCTCCAGCCGCACCAGCCGTGTTTGCCTGAGCAGCTTCGGCCGCACGAGCCTCCGCCCGGGTCAAGGGCACGGGCGACATCCCTAGCGAACCCGTTGAAGAAGATTGAGATCCTCGTGGCATACCAGGAATGATGACGTCAATGCTTCCCGTGGCCCGACGAACAGCCTCGGGATCATTCACGTCAACACCGCGCGCTTCGAGCTCGCGGCGAACCTTTCTGGACAGCTCTCCCCCCGGGGCGCCGTGCCCACTGGTCGGAAAGTTTGTCACGAAATCCTCCGGTATAAATCGTTTTTTTCAATGTACTCGTACACCGCTTCGGGCAACATAAACCGAAACGGTCGACCATCTTCACAACGTTGACGGCAATCCGTCGATGAAATATCGATGGCTGGAACTTCTACAAATGTTACGGCACCAGAGTATTTCGGCGATGTTTCCACGCGGTAGCCCGGTCTTGCCAGACAAACAATCTGAGCCATGGTTGCGATTCGTTCCGGCTCCTTCCAGGTGTGAATTCCGTTGAGAGCGTCGGTACCGATGAGGAGAAGGAGCTCCGCGTCTCGGTAGTGGGTTCGCAAGTCCGAAAGCGTGTCAACCGTGTAGGTGTTTCCCCCACGGGAAATATCCACGTCACTCACCGAAAATCCAGGCACGGAATTTACCGCGAGGCGGACCATCGCTAATCGATGAGACGCGTCGACCTGTGGTTGCTTCTGCCATGGGGCCGCCGCCGGAACGAAGACGATCTCGTCTAGGGCTAGCTGGTGGCGAGCCTCGTCAGCAACGATGAGGTGACCAAGGTGGATCGGGTCAAAGGTGCCACCCATGACGCCTATTTTGCGACGGCTCGACAGTCCGACTCCCGGAGTATCGCCCGTTCGCATGAGAGCCCTCGCTAGTGGTGGCCGCCAGAAGACTTACTCGTCTTGTTGCTGTGACGATTGGCGACATCTCGATAGGTAAACACTGCGAAGGCGAGAATGGCGAAGACGACGAGTGCGATAACGCCGAAGACAAAGTCCGGCATGACAAGCGGGTGGGCAGCTTCCTCTGCTGCTAACAGGTGAGCAACCGTGTTCATGACAATCTCCTCATAGGTCTTACGTGACTAAGTCTACTTGCGAATCTGACCTGCACCGCGAACGAGCCACTTCGTGCTCGTGATTTCGTTGAGTCCCATCGGACCCCGTGCGTGCAATTTCTGAGTAGATATTCCCACCTCGGCACCGAAGCCAAACTCGCCACCATCGGTAAAGCGAGTGGATGTGTTGACCATCACAACAGCAGCATCCACCTCCGCCAAGAATCGCTCGGCATTACCCATATCGTTGGTCACGATTGACTCGGTGTGTTTGGTCGAATACTTGCGGATGTGCCCAAGGGCGTCATCCAGGTTGGCCACCACAGCAACAGCGACGTCGAGAGACATGTACTCCGTGCCAAAATCGTCCTCGGTGAGTGGGACAACGTCGCCGAAACGCGCTGCGGTCGCCTCATCCGCGTGAATTGTCACGCCGGCTTCGCGAAGACGGCTGAGCACGGGTGGGATCAGCCGGTCAGCGGCACTCTCGAGAACCAGGATGGTTTCGAGTGCGTTGCAGACACTCGGACGCTGCACTTTGGAATTATGCGCAATCTCAACTGCCCAATCCAGCTGAGCCGATTCATCGAGAACGAGGTGAACCACACCGGCACCGGTCTCGATGACCGGAACCTTCGATTCGAGAACCACGGTGTTGATGAGATCAGCGGAGCCACGAGGGATGAGTACGTCCACGAAGCCACGGGCCGCCATCAGAGCCTTGGCCCCGTCACGCCCGAATTCGTCAATGGTCTGAACCGCATGCCGCGGCAACCCGACCGAGGCGAGGGCATCCTGAATCACCCCGACGAGAACAGCGTTGGAGTTTTCGGCCGCGGATCCTCCGCGAAGAACGACCGCGTTTCCACTTTTCAGTGCGAGAGCGGCGATATCCACGGTGACGTTAGGCCGCGCCTCATAGATGGCACCGACCACCCCGAACGGGACGCGAACCTGCGTCAAGTGCACGCCGTTGGGCATGTCCATGCCACGAAGCACCTGTCCGACTGGATCGGTGAGCTTGACGATGTCGCGAACCGCGGCAGCAAGCGACGCGATACGAGTCTCATCGAGCAAGAGTCGGTCGAGTAATCCTTGGCTCATGTTGTTGGCGCGACCATTTTCTAAATCGCGCGCATTGGCCGCAATGATGGCTGCTACCGAAATGTCCAAACCGGTGGCAATCGCCTCGAGTGCAGCGTTTTTAGCATCAGTGGTCAAGGTGGCAAGTGCGAGTGACGCGTCGCGCGCATCCACTAATTTCGCCTCGAATGCGGAAGAGTTGAAAGCCACCATACCGTCGATGTTACCGGCGTTGTGTGGCTTCAAACCACGTGCCAACAGAATGACCCGCCAGCGCTTCACTCACGAGCGAAGCCGCAGTGACGAGAACCGGAACGCCCGCGGCTGTTGCGTGCGCAGCCGCGCTCACTTTGGTTGCGGCGCCACCAGTGCCCACACCCGCTGCTCCAATCGAGCCAAACTCGACGCCCTGAAGTGCGTCGCCGACGGGGACGACATCGATTCGCGCGGCGCCTGGCTCAGTTGGAGGCTTCGTGTACAGAGCATCAACATCGCTGAGCAAAATGAGCACGTCGGCGGCAACAAGTTCAGCCACCAGTGCGGCGAGTCGGTCATTGTCGCCAAAACGAATTTCTTGGGTGGCAACAGTGTCGTTCTCATTGACGATAGGCAGGATGCGCAGACTCAACAAGCGCTCGACAGCTCGTTGGGCGTTCTCACGGTGGGCAGGATTCTCCAAGTCACCAGCGGTCAGGAGCACCTGCGCAGCCGTAATGTCGAATCGATCGAGACTCTGCTGATAGCGCACCATAAGCATGTTTTGGCCCACGGCAGCCGCAGCCTGTTGGGTGGCAAGGTCGTCGGGTCGCGCATCCAATTTCAGAAATGGCAAACCCGTGGCAATCGCGCCCGACGAGACGAGAATGACCTCGGTTCCACGCTGGTGTGCCTCAGCAAGAGCTTCCACAATCGTCCCGATGCGCTCCGCATTCGCGCCACTGATGGACGACGAGCCCACCTTAACGACGATTCGCTTAGCCGCAGCAATGTCGGCGCGACTAGTCACGTTCATCGACTTCATCCTCCACCCAGAGACCAGCTTCTTTTTCACGGACAAGCTCCGCGCGCGCTTCAGCCTTCGCATCCATCAGGTCGTAGTACTCGTCACGACGCGCTTTATTTGTTCTGCGCGCGTTGGGACTGAGGCGATCGTCTGAACCACGCGGGCCAACCGTCACCTCAGCGGCTGACGACATGGTCGGCTCCCAGTCGAAGACAACCCCGTTGCCCGCACCAATCACCACGGTCGCGCCTGGCACTGCGCCTGCCGCAAAAAGACTGTCCTCAACACCGAGTTTTGCGAGTCGATCAGCGAGATATCCCACGGCCTCATCGTTCGAAAAGTCAGTCTGCTGCACCCATCGCTCGGGTTTCGCCCCAAGAATTCGATAGAGCGGTCCGGTCGGCGTGGACTCCACACGCACCTCAAAGTCTTTGAGATCAACGGCATTCGGCCGCAGGACAATCCGCGGTTTGGGCGCTTGTGCGATTGCTTCGGCTCGTGCACGAGCAGCACTCACCAACTCAGCAAGAGCAAACGACAGCGCTCGCAACCCGTCGTGACTGACGGCCGAAATCTCGAACACCCTGTATCCGCGCGCTTCGAATTCAGGTCGTACCATTGCCGCAAGGTCGCGGGCGTCGGGGACATCAACTTTGTTTAGCGCAATGACAGAAGGCCTGTCCAGAAGCGGCACCTGCCCCTGTGGCACAGGGTACGCAGCGAGCTCGGCGAGGATGACATCGAGATCAGTCAGCGGATCGCGACCCGGTTCGAGCGTTGCGCAGTCAATGACATGAACGAGCGCCTCACAGCGCTCCACGTGACGAAGAAACTCGAGACCGAGACCTTTTCCTTCACTCGCGCCCTCGATAAGCCCCGGCACGTCAGCGATGGTGTACCGCACATCGCCTGCCTGGACCACACCAAGATTGGGGTGGAGGGTCGTGAAGGGGTAATCGGCAATTTTCGGCTTAGCCGCTGAGAGGGCCGCAACCAGCGAGGACTTCCCCGCTGAGGGAAAACCAACCAGGGCGACATCAGCGAGTGTCTTGAGTTCAAGAATGACATCGCCTGACCACCCAAGGGTGCCCAGGAGCGCAAAACCCGGGGCTTTGCGTTTCGTGTTTGCCAACGAATTGTTTCCGAGACCACCAACTCCCCCTGCGGCGGCAACAAAGCGCATCCCAGGTTCGTTGAGGTCGATGAGTTCACCACCATTGGCGTCCTTGACAACGGTGCCGACCGGCACGGAAAGTTCGTTGTCAGCTCCGCTTGTGCCAGAACGATAATCCCCCATGCCCGCACTGCCATTTTCGGCAGACTGGTGAGGATGACGATGGTGCGAGAGCAGCGTGGTTACTTGTGGATCAGCGACAAGGATGATGTCACCGCCGTCACCGCCATTTCCACCGTCAGGGCCGGCCAGGGGCTTAAATTTCTCGCGGCGGACGGAAACACATCCATTTCCTCCATTGCCCGCTCGCAGATGAAGTGTGACTGAATCGACAAAGGTCGTCATGTCACTTCCCTTCGGTTGTGGATGTGCGGATGAGAATTTTCTCACTCAACACAAAAGGGCGAGCCACTCGAGCTCGCCCTGCTGTGAAACTTTGCCCGGAGTTAGGCCGTGACGATGTTGACGACCTTACGACCGCCTTTGGTACCGAATTCGACCGATCCCGCAGCAAGCGCGAACAGAGTGTCGTCACCGCCGCGACCCACGTTTACTCCCGGGTGGAAGTGTGTGCCACGCTGACGAACAAGAATTTCGCCCGCGTTGACTTTCTGTCCGCCGTAACGCTTTACACCGAGACGCTGTGCGTTCGAGTCACGACCGTTGCGAGTGGAACTCGCACCCTTTTTGTGTGCCATGTCTTCTTCTCCTCGGACCTTACTTAATTCCGGTCACTTTGACACGGGTCAGCTCTTGGCGGTGACCCTGACGTCGCTTGTAGCCAGTCTTGTTTTTGTAGTGCTGAATAACGATTTTCGGACCGCGAAGGTCTTCGAGAATTTCGGCGGTAACAGTCACCTTGGACAGCGTTGCCGGGTCAGAGGTGACCTTGTCACCATCCACGAGCAATACTGCAGGAAGGGTTACGGTGCCCGACTTGTCGGCCTTGATGCGGTCCATCGTGACGATGGTGCCGACCTCGACCTTTTCTTGACGACCGCCTGCGCGGACTACTGCGAAAACCACTTTTCGAACCTAACTTCTTGAATGAAAACGCCTAACGGCGTGCATGAGACGCGTGAACCGGAAAGCAAACTTTCTCGGGGACGAATTCTCTGGGCGGACACGCTACATCGCGAACACGCACCAAGACTCAAGACTACCCTGACTCGTGGGCGCCGGTCAAACTCAACGACCGCGGGATTTTCCCTCTCCGGGTGACTTGGGATCGGGAAGTGCGTCGAGCACACTATCGAGCATTTCCGACGTATCGACGGTTGCCCGGCGGGACTTGCGGCCACGCACACGGACTGGGATGTCGAGAATTTCGACGACGTCGTTTTCGTCAAAAATGTCGACGGTGTCGTGTGCGTCACTCAGATCGAGTTCGTCGCTGTTGAGCTCGATGTCACCCTCAACCCGTGTATTCGGGTCGTCAGATTCGTGCTCGTGGTTGTGCCCCAGAGTGCTTGCGGCAATCTGTGCCAGAGCGCTTGAGGCCCCCTGAGGAATGCCATGCGGTTCAACCACGAGTTTCTCGGTCCCCCGACCGCGGCGCCGGGATGAACGTTCCGCCGGCGCGGAATTCGAGGACGACGATGAACCGGATGTCGCTTTTCGGATGACGGGCTCGTGATACACAATCACGCCGCGGCCAGCGCAGATGTCACACGGTTCACTAAACGTTTCGAGCAAGCCGAGACCCACTTTTTTGCGCGTCATCTGCACCAGACCGAGAGACGTGACCTCGGCGACTTGGTGTTTCGTCCGATCTCGACTCAGGCACTCGATTAGCCTCCGATGCACGAGGTCACGGTTGGACTCCAGCACCATGTCGATAAAGTCCACCACGATGATTCCTCCGATATCCCGGAGCCTCAGTTGACGAACAATCTCTTCGGCAGCCTCGAGGTTGTTTTTTGTCACCGTCTCTTCGAGGTTTCCACCTGAACCGACAAATTTCCCGGTGTTGACGTCGACGACCGTCATGGCTTCGGTTCGATCGATGACCAACGAGCCACCGGATGGCAACCAGACCTTACGGTCAAGAGCCTTCTCAATCTGCTCGGTCACCCGGTAAGTCTGAAAAGCATCAAATTGTCCATCGTGAATCTCGACACGTTCGAGCAATTCTGGGGCGACTTGAGCCAGGTAGGTCTCAATCGTCGACCGCGCGCTCTCGCCGTCAATGATCATCTTGTGGAAGTCTTCGTTGAAGACATCGCGCACAATCTTGATCAGGAGATCAGGCTCGCTGTGCAGGAGTGCAGGTGCGTTGCCCGCTTCGACCTTCTTCTGAATACTTGCCCACTGCGACGTCAAGCGCTGAACGTCAATCGTCAATTGCTCTTCACTCGCGCCTTCAGCGGCCGTACGTACGATGACTCCCACATTGTCGGGGAGCACCTCTTTGAGAATTTTCTTGAGCCGGGTGCGTTCGTTTTCGGGAAGTTTGCGGCTAATACCGTTCATAGACCCGTTCGGAACATAAACCAGGTATCGACCGGGCAGCGAGACCTGACTGGTGAGTCGGGCTCCCTTGTGACCTACCGGATCTTTCGTCACCTGAACCAAGACACGATCTCCGGGCTTCAGCGCCAACTCGATGCGCCGAGGTTGATTTCCCGTCTCGACCGAATCCCAGTCCACTTCGCCGGAATACAAAACAGCGTTTCGTCCGCGTCCGATGTCGACGAATGCCGCCTCCATCGAGGGCAGGACATTCTGCACTTTGCCTAAGTAGACATTTCCAATCAGGCTCGCCTCAGACGACCGGGCTACATAGTGCTCAACGAGGACGTTGTCTTCCAAGACACCGATCTGAATACGATCGTCCTTCTCGCGAACGACCATCATGCGGTCTACCGCCTCTCGACGCGCGAGGAACTCGCTCTCGGTGATGACGGTGCGTCGCCGACCAGAATCACGGCTGTCGCGTCGACGTTGCTTCTTAGCCTCTAAACGCGTTGAGCCACGAACCCGCTGCGGCTCGTTGGAGAGCTCGTTGTCTCTGCTTGGTCGCACTTCAGCGGAGTCACCGCGCGTACGCGTGCGTCGACGGCTAGGAACGCCCTCATCCGCATCGTCCTCGTCCCGAGGATTTACTGTCGAGCGATCACGACGTTGCGGGCGACTTGAGCGACTGTCCCGATCATAACGGTCAGGTCGAGCCTCCCGATCGGGAAACCGGTCTCGACGACGATCTGTCTGTGGAGGGGCCGGCGGTGCATAAAAGATGAGGTCGGTGATTTCCTCCGCAGAAAGCGTCGGAAAGACAGGTACATCAGCAATAACGATTTGCGCCTCAGCCGTGACATCTCCTTCGGGCGCTACCTCAGTCAGAGGTGTGTAGGCCCGTGAGGAGTCGGGTTCGAGGAACAATCCAAAATTTTCATTCACCATGGGAGGTGCACTCTCTTCATGCTTTCCTCAGAATTCGGAGGACAGCATTTGCTTATTGGGGCGAAATGCGAGGTTCATTTTCGCAAACAGCTCGTAAACAAGCCGCTAAGAGTATGAGCCTCACTCATTCACCAAACTCTGACGCAGAAAGGCGGTGTGCCCAACTGCCCGTGGGTGTTCACAATGAATACCCACACGCGTAAAACCTCTCAAGGGGTCTTACAAAGTCTTCGTGCCACTCACGGTTGTGATGATGGCCTGACTCCAGTATCGCACGCCGTCGGCAATCCGAGACGATTTACCCGAAAGTGAAATATCTCTCGTGTTCAGAGAATTGACGGTCAGGAGTTGGAATAATCACTAGCGTGACTCTCATAACGACTCCCCGCCGCCCAACCGCCTTTGCCATCTTCCTGATCGTGGTGGCGTTACTGGGACTCGCCGCAGCATTCGCGTTAACTTATGAAAAGTTTTTCCACCTCATGCACCCGGAAACCACCCCGTCGTGTGACTTCAGCATCGTCGTGCAATGCGGCAAAAACTTGAGTTCGTGGCAGGGCTCACTCTTCGGATTCCCAAATCCTCTGATTGGACTCATGGCCTGGCCTGTGGTCATCACCTCGGGAGTGGCTCTCTTAGGTGGGTCAACTTTTGCCAGGTGGTTCTGGCGCGCTTTTGGGGTAGTCAGCCTGTTGGCATTCGTGTTCGTCATCTGGCTTTTCGCAGAAAGCGTTTTTGAACTTGGGACGCTCTGCCCCTGGTGCATGGTGACATGGGTGGCCACGATCTCTCTCGTGGTCGTGTTCAAGGGCTGGTCATTCAAAAATGGCGTGTGGGGCGACGCGCCCTGGCTCAGGAGCCTCGGAACAAAAGTGCTCTCCTGGTCGCCGACAATCATCCTGGTCATCCTCGTCATCGAGGCGGTCATCGCCCAGATCCGCTTGGACTGGATTCACTACCTCTAAATCTCAACGCACTATTAGATACCCTGAAGTTCAGGGCGTAGACCTTCTCGTGTCCATTCCTGGCACGTCTCGCTAACGCCTCACTGAACTACCTTCCCGCCACCATTCCCATTCGCCGCAAAGGCTGCCATGACCGTCCCCGTTGATGTGCGTCTTGATCCGCGCAATAAAGTGGCTCTCTCGGTTCTTCTTGTGGCGACTTTCGTCGTCTTTCTCAACGAAACAATCCTTGGTGTTGCCCTGCCACAAATCATGGCAAACCTCAACATCACGGCAAGCACCGGGCAGTGGCTTTCCACGTCCTACATGCTGGTGATGGCGATTGTCATTCCGATAACCGGCTTCCTGCTCCAAAGGTTCAGCATGCGCAGCATGTTTGCCTTTGCCATGGGCATGTTCAGCATCGGCACGCTACTTGGGGCGCTGGCACCAGATTTTGGACTCCTCCTCTTCGCCCGAATCGTGCAAGCGTCGGGTACCGCCATCATGATGCCTCTACTCATGACGAACCTCATGGTGATGGTTCCCGAAGCGATTCGTGGAAAAATCATGGGGACCATTTCCATCGTCTTGTCGGTGGCGCCTGCAATTGGACCAGCTGTATCGGGACTAGTGCTCAGCATTCTCAACTGGCGCTGGCTTTTTTGGCTTGTCCTGCCGATTGCACTCGTCACCCTCGTGCTGGGAACGATCCGCATCTCGACGATGGGCGAGAAGAAGCGAGTACCGGTGGATGTGCTGTCCATCATCCTCTCGGCGCTGGGCTTTTCTGGTCTCGTCTATGGACTGAGCAGTTTTGCTGAAGCCGCGAGGGGAACATCCCTCGTGTCGCCGTATCTTCCTCTGGTTGCGGGCGCGGTCCTTTTTGGACTGTTTGTGTGGCGTCAGTTGAGTTTGCAGAAAACCGACCGCGCCCTGCTCGACCTGCGAACCTTTCGGGCATCCTCATTTTCGATTGCGATCATCCTGATGGTCATCTTCATGATGTCTCTTTTCGGAGTGTCCATTGTGATGCCGATTTATGCCCAGGATGTGCTTGGGGTTACTGCGCTGACCACGGGGCTCTTTCTTCTTCCGGGGGGTCTCGCCATGGGGCTTCTCGGACCCGTGGTCGGAAAACTCTATGACCGGTGGGGTGCGCCCCGACTCGTTCTTCCGGGAACACTGATCGTCGTGATGAGCATGTGGTCATTCACTCTGTTCGACCAGTTCACCTGGCCCGTGTGGATCCTCATTACGAACGCCACCTTGAGCATGGGGATGGCATTGATTTTTACGCCACTGTTTACCGTGTCAATGAGTTCCGTTCCCGCACAGTTGTATTCGCACGCTAGCGCGACCATCGGCTCGGTGCAGCAGTTAGCGGGCGCTGCCGGGACAGCTCTGTTCGTCACGGTTCTCACCGCTGTGGCCTATTCATCATCGAGTGCGACCTCCGGCTCCAACGCGAGTGTGAGTCAGCTGGCCGCAGGAATGCACGCGGCATTCCTGTGCGGCGCAATCATCGTCACTCTCGCGATTATTCCCGCCGTGATGCTACGTGGGCCGGCAACGCGTGACGAAATGGACCTAGAGCTTCAGCCCTAGGCTCGCCTCACGACGTTGCAGTCTGTGCAGGCTGCTTCGTTAGAACCAGAGTGCGAGTTCCCGCGCTGCCGACTCGACCGAATCGGAACCGTGAACGAGGTTCTGGGCGACCTTGAGTCCCCAGTCGCGGCCGAGGTCTCCACGAATCGTTCCCGGGGCCGCAGTCGTCGGGTCGGTCGTGCCGGCAAGCGACCGGAAACCCTCAATCACTCGCTCTCCGCGGAGGCGAATCGCAACAACAGGACCAGAGAGCATGAACTCCACGAGCGGCTCAAAGAACGGCTTGCCTTCGTGCTCTGCGTAGTGCTGGTGAAGCAGTTCTTTCGTGGCGGTGACCATGCGCAAGTCGACGATGTCGTAGCCTTTGGCCTCAATCCGACGAAGGATTTCACCGGTCAGGTGACGCTTGACGCCATCCGGTTTGATGAGGACGAGGGTTTCTTCACGCGATGCGCTCACTTAGCTAGCCTTTTTCTTGTCAATACGTGCCCCAGCGATCATGGCGTAGGTCCATGCTGAAGCAAAAACGATTCCTACGAAAAACATAGTGGGTTGGATGAGGCCACTCGCGATAACCAGAGCCTGCACGATCCAACCAGCGATGATGCCGACCTGCCACCGAAGGAGCCCCACGAGCGCGATCATGAGCACGGCCAACCCCCATCCCCCACCTAGGGCGATTGCCGGCGGGAGTGTTTTGAGACCAAAAAGCACGAGTGCCGCAAGAAAAACGACGACGGACTCAAATCCTAGAACGACGGATGCGAGCAGCTCAGTCACACTGCGTACCCGGCGCGGACGCACCGGTGGTTGTTCAGACGCCTTGCTCATGTGAAGTCTCTCCATCCTCGTGTCGCCTGCGCAAGCGCGATGGTTTCGCCGACCAACACGATGGATCCCGCAACCACAACAGCAGCGTCTTCCGACGTGGCAGCGGCACGAGCCCGGGCATGCGCGAGTGCCTCGGCTACGGTCGCTGCCGTGTGAACCTCTACGTCGGGAGCTACCTCGCGGGCGAGCAGAGCAATTTCCGCGGCGGGCATTGCTCGTTCCGTGTCGAGGTCGGGGACGATAAAGCGGGACGCGACCGGAGCGAGCGCACTGAGCATCCCTCGAACGTCTTTATCGGCGAGACCGGCGAAAACACATGTGACATCGTCGAAGGTGAAGAACTCGCCGAGCGCAGTGGCGAGTGAGCGGGCTCCGTGTGGGTTGTGCGCAGCATCCACCAGCACAGTGGGTTCGGTGGCGAGCAACTGCAAACGGCCCGGCGAGGTCACCGTGGCGAATGCTTCGGAGATGACCTCGGGATCAAGCTGCTGTGAACCGCCACCGATGAAACTCTCGACAGCGAGAACAGCAAGTTGGGCGTTGACGGCTTGGTGTGCCCCGTAGAGAGAGAGAAAGATATCCTCATACCGCGCGGCAATGCCTGTGATGGTGAGGAGCTGACCGCCGACGGCGAGCGTCGAGGACACACTCAACCCGGGATCATCGGTAAATCTGATAGTCGAGTTGGCACGTTCAGCCGCTTCGCGAAGTACCTCGCGAGCATCCGGTTGCTGCGGCGCAGACACAACTAGGCTGTCCGGCTTGATGATTCCCGACTTGGTCTGCGCGATCGCGCGAATCGTGGACCCCAGCCGTTCCATGTGATCCAAGTCGATTGGCGTGAACACGGCGACATCAGCGTCGGCGACGTTAGTCGAATCCCACTCGCCGCCAAGTCCTACCTCAATGACCGCAACGTCGACGGGAGCATCGGCAAAGGCCGCGAAGGCCAGAATTGACAAGACCTCAAAGTAGGTGAGTCGTGGCTCTCCGGCTTCGCGAAGTTCCTCGTCGACGAGGCGAATGTACGGCTCGATGTCGCGCCAATTGTCAACAAACTTTTCATCGATTATCGGCTCACCGTCAACCTGTATCCGCTCAGCTAAGTGGACGAGATGAGGGCTCGTGAAAAGTCCGGTACGCAGCCCATAGGTGCGCAGGATTGACTCGATGAGTCGAGCCGTGCTGGTCTTGCCGTTTGTTCCGGCGACCTGAATGATCGGATACGCGCGATGAACGTCACCGAGCATCTCGACCACTTTGCGCGTGGGTTCGAGCCTCGGTTGAGGAGATCCCTCGCCGAGACGCGCGTGAAGCTCGAGAACAATCTCGCGAGCATCTGCCGCAAAGTCGCGTGACTCGTTGCCCTCGAAATCAGAGTCAGACATCGACGACCTTTGTTTCCCGTTCTACCGACACAACGAATGCTCCGACGTTTGCAAAAGCTCCCGCGTCGAAACGAGCAATGTGCTCGGGTGATCCCCCAGCAACCGAGGCAATCCATTCGCTTGCGAGCTGTGATTCCACGGTGTCGAGGTGCCCATGCGTGCTCATCGAGGCAATCGTGAACGATGTGGCCAAAGTTTCTCCCGCCACGTCCACGTCAACAACCGACCTCAAGGCAGAGGCGTCCTCTTCAGCGAAGCAGACCACGGTCAGCGAAATTCGATCGCTCACGTCAAAGCCAGCCGACTTACGGGTGTCTTGAATTGCGCGAATGACATCGCGGGCGAGACCCTCCGCCTCGAGCTCGGGCGTCATCACGGTGTCGAGCAACACAAATCCACCACCGGTGATGAGGGCAAGGGCGAGCTGAGTCCCATCATCCGTGGGAGCGGTCTCGAGCGTGAGCTCGAATTCTCCGTCTTCGAGGGGGGTGCCATCTACCACGACGACGCCATCATCCTCGAGTTTCCACGCTCCAGCCTTGGCAGCCTGAATGATGCGTTGCACGTCTTTACCGAGCCGAGGACCGGCCGCACGAGCGTTCACCGAAAGTCGCTGAGTGATTCCATACTCGGCCGCACTCGATTCGGATTGCGTCACTAGATTTACGCTTTTGACGTTGAGCTCATCGCGCAAAATATCGGTAAACGGTTCGAGCCCCGCAACGTCCGAAGAGACCACGGTAAGCGCCGCGAGGGGCAAACGCACGCGTAAGCCAGTCCGTTTGCGCAGAGCAAGTGCGTGCGAGGTGATGTCTCGAACGGCATCCATCGCCTCAACCAGTGCGGGCTCTTCGGGAAATAGATCAGCATCGGGCCAATCGGTCAGATGAACACTCCGACCCCCGGTTAGTCCTTGCCAGATGTTCTCGGTAATGAGAGGAAGAAGTGGCGCGCTGATCCGACACAGCGTTTCGAGGACGGTATAGAGCGTGTCAAATGCTTCGCGTCCCGATTCACCGCCAGCCCAGAACCTGTCTCTCGAACGACGGACGTACCAGTTGGTCAAGACATCGGCGAACTCACGAAGTGTGGCGCATGCCATGGTTGAGTCGAGCACATCCAAATGCGCCTGAACCGCAGTCACCACGTCACGAGTCTTGGCGAGAATGTATCGATCAAGGACGTTCGTTGAGTCCGTCCGCCACGTTGCCTCGTAGCCGTCGGCATTCGCATAGATGGAGAAGAAATAGTAGGTGTTCCAGAGCGGTAACAGCATCTGCCGCACACCCTCTCGGATGCCCTCCTCGGTGACGATGAGATTCCCACCTCGAAGAACTGGCGAGCTCATGAGGAACCAACGCATGGCATCCGAACCGTCACGGTCGAATACCTCATTCACGTCCGGGTAGTTGCGCAGTGACTTGGACATCTTCTGCCCATCGCTGCCCAACACGATTCCGTGGCTGATCACATTGCTGAACGCGGGTCGGTCAAACAGCGCCGTCGAGAGGATGTGCATGGTGTAGAACCAGCCACGCGTCTGACCGATGTACTCCACGATGAAATCCGCGGGTGAGTGACTGTCGAACCACTCTTGGTTATCGAACGGGTAGTGCACCTGCGCAAACGGCATCGATCCCGAATCGAACCACACATCCAACACGTCGGTGATGCGCCTCATCGTGGATGCTCCCGACGGGTCGTCGGGATTGGGCCTGGTCAGTTCGTCGATATAGGGTCGGTGCAAGTCGGTGGGGCGCACCCCAAAGTCTCGTTCAATCTCATCGAGAGAACCGTAGACGTCAACGCGCGGGAAGTCGGGATTGTCGCTCTTCCAGACGGGGATGGGTGATCCCCAGTAGCGGTTTCGGGAGATAGACCAGTCTCGCGCTCCCGCAACCCACTTGCCGAACTGGCCATCCTTGACGTTCTCGGGAACCCAGGTGATGTCTTGGTTGAGCGTTTCCATGCGGTCACGGAAGTCCGTGACGCGAACGAACCAACTCGAGACGGCGCGATAGATCAGCGGGGTGCGACAGCGCCAGCAGTGCGGATAGCTGTGTTCGTAGCTGGCGACGCGCACGAGGCGTCCCATCTCGCGCAATTTTTTCGTGAGCGGTTTGTTAGCGTCGAAAACCTGTAGTCCGGCGATGTCCCCGAATCGCGAGAGAAACTTGCCCCCGTCATCAACCGAAAGCATGATGGGGATGCCCGCCAGCTCACACACGCGCTGGTCATCCTCACCGTACGCAGGTGCCAAGTGCACGATTCCCGTTCCATCGGCAGCCGTGACGTAGTCGTCCGGAATGATTCGCCAAGCGTTTTCGGCGTACGCAGGTTCGTCGGCATAGAAATCCCAGAGCCTCTGGTACTCGACGCCCGCTAGCTCGGCGCCGCGAAATGTCATGGTGACCGCGTGAGCAGCCAAAGCGGCGTCCTCGTAGCCAAGGTCTTTCGCGTAATTTCCGACCAAATCGGTGGCAATCAGAAAACGATCCCCCATTGAGCTTGCCGACACCATCCCCTCGGGCAGACCGTTCGGACCGACCGGGTAGACGCCGTACTCGATCTGCGGGCCGACCGCGAGAGCGGCGTTGGTGGGCAAGGTCCACGGTGTCGTCGTCCAACCCAGGGCACGCACTTCGTCGATACCCAATTCGACAGCCCTGGCACCGGTGAGGGGGAAGGTCACAGTAACCGACTGGTCTTGACGCATCTTGTAGACGTCGTCATCCATGCGGAGTTCGTGATTCGAGAGCGGAGTTTCGTCATTCCAGCAATACGGCAATACGCGAAAACCCTCGTACGCCAGTCCCTTGTCGTACAGCTTTTTGAAGGCCCAGATCACGCTCTCCATGAACGTGATGTCGAGCGTCTTGTAGTCGTTGTCAAAATCGACCCATCGCGCCTGTCGGGTGACGTACTCCTGCCACTCCTGTGTGTAAGCGAGAACGGATTCGCGAGCAGCCCGGTTAAAGGTCTCGATTCCCATCTCTTCGATTTCGTCTTTTTTGGTGATGCCTAGCTGACGCATCGCCTCGAGCTCCGCGGGAAGTCCGTGGGTGTCCCATCCGAACCGACGCTCGACACGCTTGCCGCGCATGGTTTGGTACCGCGGAAAGATGTCTTTCGCATACCCGGTCAGCAGGTGCCCGTAGTGCGGCAGCCCATTGGCGAAAGGCGGTCCGTCGTAGAAAACCCATTCCGTGGCGCCTTGCTCGGCACGCTGAGCGATAGACACGCGAAAGGTGTCGTCGCGCTTCCAGAATTCGAGGATGGCCTCTTCGATCGCCGGGAATGACGGTGAGGGCGATATGCCGTCAGCGGCTGAGCCAGTCGAAACCGGACCGAATGCACTCGATTTGGGGTAACTCACGGGCGAATCTCCAGGGGCGATAGGAATGTGGATCAACTACTTCGCCAGGACGCAGTCACCCTTCGGCTTCCACGCGGTACCACCTGAGCTTGTCGCGATTTCTCGCGACCCCTCTTTCGTTGGCTGTGACGGGCCAGACCCGTTCGGTTCTACTGTTTGTTGACCGCCGCAAAGCACCCAACAAAGTTCTTCCGAAAGCTCCCCGGTGATAGCCGGATTTACGCTCGTGATTCCTATTCTATGGCGTTCGATAAACTGAGATTCGACCACAGCAAGGCACACATCGTCGGATTTCCATCCGGCCAAATTACGCGGTGCCGCCCATATCGAAAGAGTTATCCATGTCTTCGTCTGCACACGTTCCCGAAAAGCCCGCACTCGAGGGCCTCGAAGACAAATGGGCACCGGTATGGGAGTCACGCGGCGTTCACGCCTTCACTCGGGATGGGGCATCCCGCGACAGCGTCTACTCGATCGATACTCCCCCACCAACGGCTTCGGGTTCACTGCACATCGGGCACGTATTCAGTTACACCCACACGGATGCGGTCGCCCGCTACAAGCGCATGTGTGGCTTCAATGTCTTTTACCCGATGGGGTGGGACGACAACGGTCTACCCACGGAGCGCCGCGTTCAGAACTACTACGGCGTGCGCTGCGACCCGACGCTTCCCTACCAGCCTGACTTCACACCGCCGTTCGAAGGCGGGGACAACAAGAGCACGAAGGCGGCCGACCAGGTCCCGATCAGCAGACGCAATTTCATCGAACTCTGCGACAAGCTCACCGTCGAAGACGAGAAGCAGTTTGAGGCGCTCTGGCGCACCCTCGGCCTCTCAGTGGACTGGTCGCAGACCTATCGCACCATCGACGACAACTCACGCCGCGCATCCCAACTCGCGTTCATTCGCAACGTCGAGCGCGGTGAGGCGTATCAGGCCATGGCTCCCACCCTCTGGGATGTGACCTTCCGCACCGCGGTCGCGCAGGCCGAACTTGAAGACAAAGACATGCCGGGCGCGTACCACCGTCTCGCCTTCCACCGTCCGAACGGTGACGACATCCACATCGAAACAACTCGCCCCGAGCTGCTTGCAGCCTGTGTTGCGCTGGTGGCGCATCCCGAGGACGAACGCTACAAACCACTTTTCGGGTCCACCGCGACCACACCCATCTTTGGCGTCGAGGTTCCCGTTCTCTCCCACCACCTCGCCCAACCCGATAAGGGCTCGGGAATCGCCATGATTTGTACTTTTGGTGACGTGACCGACGTTATTTGGTGGCGTGAACTCGACCTACCGAACCGGGCGATTATCGGTTTCGATGGTCGCATTGTGAGCGAGGCGCCAGATGCCATCACGGGCGAGGCCGGCAAGGCCGCTTTCGAGTCCATCGCCGGAAAGACGGTGTTTTCAGCCAAGGAGACCATCGTTGACCTTCTCAAAGAGTCAGGCGAAATGATCGGCGAGGCAAAACCGATCACCCACCCGGTCAAGTTCTTTGAAAAAGGAGACAAGCCGCTCGAAATTGTTTCCACGAGACAGTGGTACATCGTCAATGGTGCGCGCGACGACAAACTGCGGTCACGCTTAATTGAGCTCGGCAAAGAGCTCGACTGGCATCCCGACTTTATGCGCGTCCGTTACGAGAACTGGGTCGACGGACTTGCCGGTGACTGGCTCATTTCACGTCAGCGTTTCTTCGGTGTGCCCATCCCTGTGTGGTATCCCCTCGATGGTGACGGCAATCCCGTCTTCGACGCGCCGATTGTGGCTGGTATCGAGCAGCTTCCGGTTGACCCGTCGAGCGATGTGCCCAACGGCTATGCCGAGAGCCAGCGCGGTCAGGCTGGCGGTTTCGTCGGCGAGGTCGACGTCATGGACACTTGGGCCACCAGCTCACTGACCCCGCAACTCGCTGGCGGTTGGGAACGGGATGCTCACCTCTGGCAAGCCGTTTTCCCCTTCGATCTACGCCCGCAGGGTCAAGACATCATCCGCACTTGGCTGTTCTCCACGATGCTGCGTTCCACCCTCGAGACGGACGAAAAGCCGTGGCGGCATGCGGCCATCTCAGGATTCATCGTCGACCCGGATCGCAAGAAAATGTCGAAGTCGAAAGGCAATGTGGTCACACCGTCGGACATGCTCGAGCAGCATGGTTCAGACGCGGTGCGTTACTGGGCCGCCTCGAGCCGACTAGGCACGGACGCCGCGTTCGATCCACAAAATCCAACACAAATCAAAATCGGACGTCGTCTCGCGATCAAGGTGCTCAACGCGTCGAAGTTCATCCTCGGGTTTGAGGTTCCGGCTGGCGAGCTTAACGGGTCCGTGACGGATGCCATGGACTTGAGCATGCTGGCCTCGCTCCGATCTGTGGTGAATGAGGCAACGGCGGCCTATGAAAATTACGACCATGCCAAGGCGCTCGAGGTGACAGAGAGTTTCCTGTGGACATTCACTGACGATTACCTCGAGCTGGTGAAGGAGCGAGCCTATGACGCCGGTCACCCCGGTCAGGCTTCAGCTGCCGCTGCGCTGCGCCTCGCGCTCACCGTTCTCTTGCGCTTATTCGCCCCGGTGATTCCATTCGCGACTGAAGAGTCATGGTCGTGGTTCAACGACTCGAGTGTTCACACGGCGACCTGGCCGAACCAGAGCGAGCTACCCGACTCGGGCAACACTGAGGTCTTGACGGTTGCTTCGGCTGCACTGATCGGGATTCGCAGAGCAAAGACCGACGCGAAAGCCTCGCAAAAGACGGAGGTGAGCGCTTGTGTGATCGCCGCTCCCGCTGCACAACTGGACTCCCTTCGGGCAGCCGCTGAAGACTTGCGCGCGGTGGGTCGTATCGCGGAGCTCTCGATCGTTGAGGGCCCTGAACTCGCCGTAACCGCGATCGAACTGATTCCGAACGCGGAGTAGTCGTCACATGCAGATCGGTACCCGCTGGAAAGTGCACACGACTCCCCCGGCCTCGTTGCCCCCGGAATATCTTGCGGCTATTGCCGAGCAGGAGGCGGAACTCCGTCCGCTCAAGGTCGATACGAGCAACTGGCACTGGACCCTGACCTACCTGGAGTCACGACCTGTTGTGGTGCTGGATGACGGAACGACAATCACCTCTGACAGCTACGGTGACATCCACGTCACCCAAGAATAGGCGTCGGGCTAAGCGGTCTTTTCGACCGGAGCAACGACCCGCTGAACGAGTGTGGGCGGAGCGTTATCGACAACCGATGCGAGGGTGACAACGACCTTAGAGATCGTGTCGGTTGAGGGGACCTCGAACATGATTGGCCCGAGCACGTCTTCCATGATGGCGCGCAGACCGCGAGCACCGGTCTGACGCTTGACCGCGAGGTCGGCGATGGCGAGTAGCGCATCCTCATCAAAGTCGAGGTCGACACCGTCGAGCGCGAACATGCGCTGATACTGCTTGATGAGCGCATTCTTGGGGACGGTGAGAATGTCGATGAGGGCAGCACGGTCAAGTGGCGCGACCGACGTGACGACGGGCAGACGACCAATGAACTCGGGGATGAGCCCGAATTTGTGCAGATCTTCGGGTAACACCTCAGCGAACATGTCGATGCTGTCGTCTTTGCTGTGCAGCGGTGCACCAAAGCCGATGCCTTTTTTGCCGACACGAGCCGAAACGATTTCGTCTAGACCAGCAAACGCACCGGCGACGATGAAGAGCACATTCGTGGTGTCGATCTGGATGAATTCTTGGTGCGGGTGCTTGCGACCACCCTGCGGTGGCACAGACGCGACCGTGCCCTCAAGAATCTTGAGGAGGGCCTGCTGCACGCCCTCACCGGAGACATCTCGAGTGATGGACGGGTTCTCCGCCTTGCGCGCAATCTTGTCGACCTCGTCGATGTAGATGATGCCGGTCTCAGCACGAGCCACATCAAAATCGGCAGCTTGCAACAGTTTGAGCAGGATGTTCTCTACGTCTTCACCAACGTATCCCGCTTCGGTCAAGGCAGTGGCATCCGCTACGGCGAAGGGCACATTGAGTCGGCGAGCGAGCGTTTGTGCGAGGTAAGTCTTTCCACAACCGGTAGGTCCGATCAGCAAAATGTTGCTCTTAGCTATCTCTACCTCGTCAGCCTTGGCTTCGGCAGGCTTGACGCCCTGGTCGGCGCGAACACGTTTGTAGTGGTTGTAGACAGCAACTGACAGAGCTTTTTTGGCACGGTCTTGACCGATGACGTATTCCTCGAGGAACGCGTAAATCTCTTTTGGCTTGGGAAGCTCAAAGTCTGTCGCCTCTGCATCAGAGGATTCGGCAAGGCGTTCTTCGATGATTTCGTTGCACAGCTCGACGCACTCGTCACAGATGTACACGCCAGGTCCGGCGATGAGCTGTTGCACCTGCTTCTGGCTCTTGCCACAGAAGGAACACTTGAGAAGGTCTGCACTCTCACCAATGCGCGACATTGCGATTCCTTACTGTCAGTGTCACCGGACGCATTCCAGACTAAACCCTCGCAGTGACATCGCCACGCAGGCTGTGCCCACGAGTCGCGAACACCCAAACGCCGGCTGACGCGCTACGAGAGACCGAGCTGAGCCTTGCGCGAGGTGAGCACCTGATCGATCAAGCCGTAGTCGAGCGCCTCGTTAGCCGAGAGGATCTTGTCACGGTCGATGTCTTTGTTGACCTCGTCGAGGGACCGCTTCGAGTGCGCCGACAGCGTGGTCTCAAGCCACTCACGCATCCGCATGATTTCTTTGGCCTGAATTTCGATGTCCGACGCCTGACCGCGACCAGCTTCACCCATGGCGGGCTGGTGGATGAGGATGCGCGAGTTAGGCAGAGCAAGACGCTTTCCCGGCGCTCCGGCCGCGAGCAGCACGGCAGCTGCTGATGCAGCCTGACCGAGACACACGGTCTGAATCTCCGGCTTGATGTATTGCATCGTGTCGTAGATCGCCGTCATCGCAGTGAAGGATCCACCCGGAGAGTTGATGTACATGGTGATGTCACGGTCAGGATCTTGACTTTCGAGCACGAGGAGCTGTGCCATCACATCGTCGGCGGATGCGTCATCCACCTGCACACCAAGAAAGACGATGCGGTCCTCAAAAAGTTTGGAGTACGCATCCATTTGTTTGTAGCCGTAGGAGGTGCGCTCAGTAAATGAGGGCATGATGTAGCGGCTGGCAGGCATCGTGTTCGGGTCAACTCCGGCGGTTCCACCAAGGTTCGGGATGTTCATGTTTCTTCCTTAAAAATCGTGTGTTCTCGGTGGACCTAAGCGGCGCTAGTGCCGCCACCGCCGGCGACATCGGCAGCTGACTCGCGAACGTGATCGACGAATCCGTACTCGAGGGCTTCCTGCGCGGTGAACCAGCGGTCACGGTCGCCGTCTTCATTGATCTGTTCGACAGTCTTACCGGTTTGATCGGCGGTAATTTTCGCCAGAGTCTGCTTCATCGAGTTGATGAGCTGAGCCTGCGTCTGGATGTCGCTTGCCGTACCACCGAAGCCTCCGTGCGGCTGGTGCAAAAGAACGCGGGCGTTCGGCGTGATGTAGCGCTTGCCCTTCGTACCTGAGGTGAGCAGCAGCTGGCCCATGGATGCGGCCATTCCGATGCCGACGGTCACGATGTCGTTCGGCACGAACTGCATGGTGTCATAAATCGCCATACCCGCGGTGATCGATCCACCGGGCGAGTTGATGTAGAGGTAGATGTCTTTCTTGGGATCCTCGGCGGCTAGCAGAAGCATCTTCGCGCAAATTTCGTTCGCGTTGTCATCGCGAACCTCTGAACCGAGCCAAATAATGCGGTCCTTGAGCAGTCGGTCAAAGACACTGTTCGGCTGTGGCATGTCTGCCATGGGATGCTCCATTCACGCGTTTCTTTTCGGCCGCACGTTACGCGCGACCACGTAACGAATCTATCCAAGTCAACGCGTGCGTTTTGACGTGTTCGCCGTGGGCTAAGTCGTGTCCGTGTGCCGAGAAACGTCGCTCACCCACAGGTAGGCTGAGTCGATGCTTATCCCGTGGCCGACCCTCGTGCTCGGGTTTCTTACGTCACTGTCGCTCATTGTGGCAATCGGGGCACAAAATGCTTTCGTGTTGCGCCAGGGCATTCGTCGCGAGCACATTGGCGTGATCATCCTGATCTGTGCGTTGTCGGATGCGCTCCTCATCGCAGCCGGCGTGGCCGGTCTTGGCGCACTCATCACACAGCTCGGTTGGCTGCTGTTGATCATCCAACTCGGCGGTGGAGCCTTCGTCATCGCTTATGGCGTGCGGGCCGTGATTCGTGCCACAAAAACCGAAACGCTCAGTGTCGACAATTCCACGAACACAATCACCCTCGGGGCTGCTGTGCTCACCATTCTCACGTTCACCTACCTGAACCCTCACGTCTATCTCGACACCGTTCTGTTGCTTGGCTCGATTGCATCGACACACGGAGCCGAGCGTTGGTGGTTTGGCATCGGCGCCATGTTGGGCAGCGTCGCCTGGTTTTGTGCGCTGGGCTTCGGGGCGAGGTGGCTCGCACCACTCTTTCGAAAGCCACTCTCCTGGCGAATCCTTGATGGCGCCGTCGCACTCGTGATGTTCTATCTCGGTGCGAGCCTGCTGTACGGATTCATCACCGAGCTACCGACCTACTGGCACCCGTAACCGACAGCGCACGCTAAATCGCGTGGTGCTTAACGGAGTGAGCTCGCACCCTTCCGAGTACGAGCTCACCGTTGACGCGGGGCAGAAGAACTAGTCCTTCTTTGCCTTCGTCGACTTCTTGGCGGCGGGCTTTTCTGCCGTGGCCTCAGCAGCGGAATCATCAGTTGCGGAACCCTCAGTTGCCGACTCGACGATCTCCTCGGCGCTCTTTTTCGGCTTTTCGTCTGAAAAGTCGAGAACCTTGCCCGACTTGTCGGTTACCTTGGCTTCACTTAGCACCAGGGTGAGAGCCTTACCACGAGCGATGTCGGCGTAAACCATCGGTAGCTGGTTGTTCTCGGAGAGAACCTTGGCGAACTCGCTCGGTTCCATTCCGTACTGCATTGCGCCCTGGAAGAGGTACTGCATCACCTCGTCTTCGCCGGCCTGAATTCCTTCGGATTCGGCGATGGTGTCGAGAATGATCTGCTGCTTGAACATGCGGGTGCTCTCCTCGATCACCTCGGCACGGTGACCGTCATCCTCTAGACGACCCTCACCCTCGAGGTGGCGGTGCACCTCGTCGTCGACGATGCCGTCGGGAAGCGGCACATCGAGGGTGTCGATGAGGTGGTTGAGGATTTCGGTGCGCGCGGCGTTACCTTGCTCGCGCTTCTTGCGGGTCTCGAGCTCGGTCTTGATGTTCTCTTTGAGTGCGGAAATCGTGTCGAACTCGCTAGCGATCTGCGCGAAATCGTCATCAGCCTTGGGTAGCTCGCGTTCTTTTACGGTGAGAACCTTGACCGCAATTTCGGCTTCTTCGCCCTCGTGGTCGCCACCGAGCAGCGTGGACTTGAACGTGGTCTCTTCACCAGCAGTGAGGGTTTCGAGGGCGTCGTCGATGCCGGCAATCAGTTCGCCCGATCCCAGCTCGTAGGAGATGGACTCTGCCGTGTCAACCGTGTTGCCACCGATGGATGCGGTGAGGTCGATCTGCAAGAAGTCACCCTTTTTCGCGGGGCGATCCACCGAGGCGAGCGTGCCAAAGCGTGAGCGGAGCTTGTCGAGCTCGTCGGCGATGTCATCGGCACTGACCTTGGTGTCGTCAACACTGACGGCAATCTTGCTGAAGGCAGGAAGCTTAATTTCCGGGCGAACGGGAACCTCGATCGTGATGACCAGGTCACCACTGAAGTCTTCGTGGTTTGGCCACGTGGTCACGTCAGCCTCGGGACGACCCATCGGACGCACCTTGTGCTCGAGAATGGCGGCGCGGTAAAAACCGTCGAGGCCTTCCTGAACCGCGTGGTCGAGAACAGCCGGACGACCAACTTTGGTGTCGATGATGCGCGGCGGAACTTTGCCTTTGCGGAAGCCCGGGATGTTGACCTGCTCGGCAATGTGCTCGTACGCGTGGTCAATCATGGGCTTCAGGTCGTCAGTGTCGACCGTGATGGTCAGCTTGGCGCGCGTCGGGTTGAGCTTTTCGACGATGGTCTTCACGTGCGTGGTTCTCCTGATTGATTGTGGTGTCACGAGGTGTGGTCGGGGCGACAGGATTCGAACCTGCGACCTCCCGCTCCCAAAGCGGGCGCTCTAGCCAAGCTGAGCTACGCCCCGAACGAAAGCGACCCAAACGCTAGTGGGTCGCGAACATCGGTTTCGCCGAGGCGAAATGACCGCTTTCACTCTATCGCATGCACGCAGGGCACCCCGCCCCGCTCCTCTCGCCGGTCGAGCCGCCCGCCTGTCGAGCCGCCCGCCGGTCGAGCCTGTCGAGACCTTTTCGCTGGTCGAGCCTGTCGATACCCCTTCGCTGGTCGAGCCTGTCGAGACCTTTTCGCTGGTCGAGCCTGTCGAGACCCGTTCGCTGGTCGAGCCTGTCGAGACCCGTTCGCTGGTCGAGCCTGTCGAGACCACAGAATTCGCGACCCATTCCCGGCGTGCCATATACTTCCATGTGGGGATGTAGCTCAATGGTAGAGCCTCAGTCTTCCAAACTGATGGTGCGGGTTCGATTCCCGTCATCCCCTCCAAATAAGAAACCCACCGCGAGGTGGGTTTCTTATTTGGAGGGGTAAGTCACGACTACATGCGAGGACGCAAGATCGAGCCGACGTGTCGATTCACTGGCCCACATGCGGCAACACACTCTCGACAAACGCATCGCAGCGACTTGTGACAGCGGCTAGAGCTACACAACCTTCTTCACGACCGACGACTTGAGCTGCATCTGCCCAAAACCGTCCACCTTGCAATCGAGGTCGTGTCCGTTGACGGGCTCGATCAGTCGGATGCCCCGTACCTTGGTTCCCACCTTGATCGAATTCGCATAGCCCTTGACTTTGAGGTCTTTGATGATGGTCACGGTGTCGCCGTCAGCAAGTTCGTTGCCGACAGCATCCTTCACCATGCGGGCCTCGATTGCGCCAGCATCGACGGCATCTTCGGGATTCCACTCGTGGGCACATTCCGGGCAGACAAGTAGAGCTCCCATCTCATAGGCATACTCGCTCTGGCATTGAGGACAC
This sequence comes from Actinomycetota bacterium, assembly GCA_947449765.1. Taxonomy (GTDB): domain Bacteria; phylum Actinomycetota; class Actinomycetes; order Actinomycetales; family Microbacteriaceae; genus CAIOLM01. The sequence goes on from CANFSP010000004.1 coordinate 168,780, forward strand.
GGTGGCAACGATTCACTCATGCAGTCAGCCTAGAGCGACCGGTGCCTACTCCCAGGATCATGCCGTGACCAGGTAGGTGTGGATACCGAGTTCACGAGCCTTGCTCGCGAGCACGGCATCGGTGGTTGCGATGTGCGCAGAATCACGAACAGCGACGTGCACGACAAGTGCATCGGGCATTTTTAGAGTTGTGGATGCGCGTGTCTTCGATAGTACGACGGCATCAACTTCACGAATATCGTTGACGACCAAATCGAGATCCATGAACACCGAAAGCGCCTCGCCCACCCGATCTGCCATTGCGGGTCGCACCAGCACCTCGGCAAGTGTGAGTGGGGAGATAGCAAACTCGTGGTCGCAGTGCTCAGTAAGAAAGTCCACGGCGGCGGCGTGATGTGTGTCGCGTGAGTCTCCGTACGCGATGAGCACTCCTGCATCGAGCACAATCACTCTGGCCATTCCTCAACACGTTGTCGAGCCTCGCCACGCGGCCACATTCCCGCGAGCTTGCCCGCACCAAGGCGAATGGCTTCTTCACGTTGCAGGCGACGATTTTTTGCGACATCGTCAATTTGCTGGATGCCGAGCGCAAGAACGTGACGCAACAAATCGGCTCGGTTTTTCGCCTCTTCAGGCCAGAGACCGGCTGCGATATCGAGAGCGCGCTCGAGCTCCCGAGTTTCCGTGATCATGTGGCGTGCGCGAATCGTGGGCATAAGCAAGTGTAACACTCCCCAACAAGTGCAACACTTGCTCGGTGCGGCAAAAACTACGACAGCGTGGAGTGCGTCACGCGCCCAGCCACCAGGGTGAGCGCAACCGGCATCGTGCGCAACTGCTCACCGTCGCACTCGAGCGGGTCGATATCCAGCGCAATCAGGTCAGCCGGCTGTCCGATGGCAAGTCGCGAACGGGTGGATGCCTCAAGGGCATCCTCGACATCAATGCACTGTTCGGGATGCCAGGGCTCGCGTCCATCGCGAGAGCGCGTGACGGCTGCGGCGATCCCCCGCCACGGATCCAGCGGCGTCACCGGAGCATCCGAACCGAAGGCGAGTTCGACTCCCGCCTCGAGCATGCTCGCCAGCGAAAAGGCCCACGCCGCGTGAGCCGGCCAGAGCGCGTCAACTGCGTCACGATCATCCATCGCGTGCTCGGGCTGAACGGACGCCACAATCTCGAGTCCAGCTATGCGTTCAACATCAGCCGGGCTGACCAATTGCGCGTGCTCGATGGCACCCTCAGCATCGGAGTGTTCGAATTCGTCGAGAGCCAGCGCGACCGCATTGTCACCGATGGCGTGAATGGCCGATTCGATGCCATTGCTTTGCGCCCGCTCCATGAGCACTCGCAAATCTGCGGGCAAGATGTTGAGAACGCCTCGAGCCCGCGCCCCAGTTGCCGCGGGATAGGGCACCGAGCAGTACGCCGTGCGCGAACCGAGAGAGCCGTCGCTGATGACCTTGAGCCGCCCAACCCGCAACAGCCCATTCGTTGAGGCGACGGTGTCTCCCGTGCGCAAGCCCGTCTCAATCGCACGCTCAAGGTGCTCGGGGTAAATCCCACACTCGACCCGCAGGAGGTCATTTCCGTTTTGGATGCGCCGCCGCCAGTCCCCCGGATTCCAAGCCAGTTCGAAATCAACGATGCCCACCACCCCGCGAGCTGCGGCTTCACGTGCTGCCTCAGCAACCCAGGCGTCGAGCGTAGTCACATCGACGACCTGCATACGTCGTTCGAGGGCGTAGCATTCCTCCTCGATGAGAATTCCGGTGGGGTGGTCAATGCCCTGCGCCAACAGCCCTGCGGAATTCACCCACACCGTGTGCAGGTCAACACTGAACAGGTAAACGGGAGTAGCGCCGGTATATCGGTCGAGGAGGTCTTTGTGCGGCTCGCCATCCCAGAGCGTGCCGCGCCAACCAAAACCGATGACTGGCTCGGCAATGCCGGCATCTCGATTCGCAGCACGCAACGCGAGATTCTCGGCCACAATGGCGGACGCGTGATCGGCAGACTCCGCGCGGGCGAGGTCAAGGCGTCGGCGGGTCTGCGCCCACTGCCCCATGTGCACGTGGTTATCCCAGAGACCGGGGATGAGAAACCGGCCGCCAAGATCGACTATCTGTTCCGCTTCGACCGCTGAGTCACCACCCGCTGCCGGAACCGTAAACGCGGAGGTTTGTCCGACAAACTCGATGTCGTCGATGATGCCATCCCGAATCACCACGTTGATACCGCTACCCATGAGGCCACGCTCGCCGGGCAGGCGCGCATTGAGCAGGGTGAGTTTCACAGCCTCAAGTCTGGCAGGACGGACACCAGTAAAGCTTGCGTGTTGCCATGGTGTCGAGCTGGATGTTCGTCCCGCACTTTCGGCACGGCAACCCCTCGCGCTTGTAGACCCAGTGCCGGTCGGCGCGATGTGCCATCGCGGCTTCCCACTTCTTTCCGCGCAAGCCGTCCATCGTCATCATCTGGCCGGTCTCGATACCGATGGCGAGCAGCTTCACCCAGTCCTTCCACAGGGCGTGCGCTTCATCGACGGTCACCAGAGTACCCGGGCGGTAGGGATCGATTCCGGCTCGAAACAGCATCTCGGCACGATAGACATTGCCGATTCCCGCAACAATGCTCTGATCCATCAGCAACTGACCGACCGGTGTCTTTTTGGATCTCAGTCGATCCGTAAACCGGTTTCGCCCGGCGACACCCGGCTCATGCTGCGGGTCAGGCCCCAGCGCGTCCATGACCGCGTGTACACGTGCCGAGGTGAGCAATTCGCAGGCGGTCGGTCCGCGGAGGTCTGCACACACCGTTTCGGTCATCAGACGAAGCCGCACCTGCCCCACCGGTTCGGGTGGGAAGTGGGCTGAGTGCACCCCGCCGGATTGCGACTCCTCCCCCATGCGCACGCGGCTGTTTCGAGGCGCGCCAATTGACGTGAGCGAGTTCTCCCCGGCTGAGTCGAGGACGCGATCACTCACCACGGTGCCACGCTGGTTCGTTTGCCCCATGCGACCATTGGCCGAAGCGATGGTCGCATCCACCAGAATGTCTCCACTGAAATCCCAGGCGCCATAAATTCCGAGATGGATGCGCACCCACTCGTCCTCGCCAAACCTCAAGAACATCTGCTTTCCCACTGCGAATGCTTCGAGAAGCTCCCGCCCGGAAATGACCGCGGCACCGTCGACGAACCGGCCCTGTGGCGACTCCGCGACAACGGTGTGCCCGACGAAGTTGGTCGCGAATTGCTTGGCAATGCGATGAACGGAATGACCTTCAGGCATTAGTAGGAGTCGACACCCTTGCCGGCAATTTCTCCGGTTTCTTCATACTCGGCCAGCTGCGCGATACGGCGCACGTGCCGTTCATCGCCGGAAAAGGGCTCTGCCACGAATGCGTCGATGAACGCGATGGCTTCATCAACGGTGTGCTGACGGGCCCCGATCGAAATGACGTTGGCGTCGTTATGCTGCCGGGCAAGCTCAGCGGTCGCGATGCTCCACACCAGCGCCGCCCGAATCCCGCGCACCTTATTCGCGGCGATCTGCTCGCCATTTCCGGAGCCGCCGAAAACGACACCGAGGGCAGGGATGCCTGCTCGTTGATCACGGGCCACCGCAGCAGCCGCATTGATACAAAAAGCCGGATAGTCATCGAGCGCGTCGTATTCGGTTGGGCCATGGTCGTGAACTTCGTGCCCACGTGACGTGAGGTGTTGTTGAATCACGGCGCTGAACTCGAGGCCGGCGTGGTCGGTGGCGATGTGAATGCGCATGTCTCGATTTTAAGAGTGATTAGGCTTGACTCGAACCGCCACCTAGTAACGGGAGTTGAACGTGCCTGGAGAAAACCTCAGTTGGAATGAAGCGATTGAGCGCGCATCCCGGCTCAACGTGCACTCATACGATGTCGTGCTTGATCTCACTCGTGGCGATCTCGTCTTCGGCAGCGCGACGACGGTGGTTTTTGATGCCACCGCGGGAACATCGACCTTCATCGACGCCATCTCACACCGCATCGATCGCATCGAGCTCAATGGCGTGGCTCTCAACGTTTCCGCGGTCAACGACGGAACGCGCATCCAGCTCGATGGCCTTGCCGAACACAACACGCTTGTCGTGGAAGGCGAGTTTCTCTACACGAACACCGGCGAGGGCCTGCACCGCTTCGTCGACCCGGTTGACAACGAGGTCTACCTGTACACCCAGTTCGAAGTGCCGGATTCGCGACGCATGTTCGCGGTCTTTGAGCAACCCGATCTCAAGGCGACCTTCACGTTCACCGTGACCGCGCCGGAGTACTGGCAGGTCACGAGCAATCAGCCGACCCCTAAACCGACCGTCAACGGAAATGGCAGCGCGACCTGGAACTTTGGCGCGACCCCGCGCATCTCGTCGTACATCACCGCGCTGGTTGCGGGGCCCTACTCAGTTGTGCGCAGCGAGCTGACGAGTCGGGATGGGCGCACCATCCCCCTCGGAGTCTTCTGTCGCGCATCCCTCTTTGAATATCTGGATGCCGACTACATTTTCGAAAAAACTCGTCAGGGCTTCGCCTTCTTCGAGGAAAAGTTCGACTTCGCCTACCCGTTTGACAAGTACGACCAGCTCTTCGTTCCCGAGTTCAATGCGGGCGCGATGGAGAACGCCGGGTGCATCACGTTCACCGAAACCTATGTCTTCCGTTCCAAAGTCACGAATGCGATTCGGGAGCGACGCGTCGTGACGATTCTGCACGAGCTCGCCCACATGTGGTTCGGGGACTTGGTGACCATGCGCTGGTGGAATGACCTCTGGCTCAACGAGTCATTTGCGGAGTACGCGTCGACGCTGGCAACCGCCGAAGCCACCGAGTGGACACACGCGTGGACGACGTTTGCGGCGATGGAAAAGAGCTGGGCGTACCGGCAAGATCAGCTTCCGTCGACGCACCCGATTGTTGCCAACATTCCCGACTTGGATGCGGTACGGGTCAATTTCGATGGAATCACCTACGCCAAGGGCGGCTCGGTCCTCAAGCAGCTTTCCGCCTGGGTGGGACCGGATGCGTTTCTTACCGGTGTCGGAAATTATTTCAAAAAGCACCAGTGGGGCAACACCGAGTTGCGCGATCTTCTCGTGGAGCTGGAGGCAACGAGTGGCCGCGACCTGTCGACCTGGTCGCAGCTGTGGCTCGAAACGGCCGGCGTAAACACCCTTCGCCCGCTCATTTCACTCGATGCCGAGGGCGTCATCACGTCATTCAGCATTCAGCAGACCGCACCCGCGGAGTGGCCGACCCTCCGCCCACACCGCATGGCGATTGGTTTTTACAACGTGGTCGACGGCAAGCTGGTGCGCGAGCACCGCATCGAGCTTGACGTCGATGGCGCGTCAACCGAGGTCGAGCAACTTGTCGGCCTGCGCCGCCCGAACCTCATCCTCATCAATGACGACGACCTCGCCTACGCGAAAATTCGCCTCGATGACGACTCGACTCGAGCTGCCATCCAACACCTAGCATCGATTACCGACCCGCTTGCCAGGTCGCTGGTGTGGGGATCGGTGTGGGATGCCACACGCGATGCTGAAACTCCTGCGCACGATTTCATTGACCTAGTGCTCGGAAACATTGCCACGGAAACAGAGTCGACTACGGTGCGCACCGTTTTGGGTCAGCTCCTGACCGCGACCACGCTTTACACCGACCCCACTTCGCGCGCAGCGACCGTGGCTCGAGTTGGGGACCGCCTACTCGAACTGGCGCGCGCGGCCGAGCCGGGAAGCGACAACCAATTCCAGTTCCTCCGTAATTTTGCGGCCATCGCCTCTGCCCCGACTCACTTCGATGACATTGCGGCGCTTCGTTCCGGCACATCGACTCTGGATGGTCTCGACATCGACACCGACCTCGGCTGGGAGCTGCTCATCGCACTCGCTTCGGGCGGTCGCGCGACCGTTGCCGATATCGACGCGTACCTCGCCGTCGACAATACGGCGACGGGTGCACAGTCAGCCGCCCACGCGCGCGCAGCACTTGCTGGTATCGAGAACAAGCAGATTGCCTTCGACTCAGTCTGGAAGATGGATGACCAACCGAACACGATCGTTCGTACCACCGGTCTCGGCTTCCAACGCTGTGTTGACGCGAGCGTGTTTGAAGCATTCGTGAAGCCGTACTTTGAACTTCTCGAGCACATTTGGCAGACCCGCACCTACGCCATCGCCGAGGACCTCATCGAGGGATTCTGGCCGGGATTGCTTGCCAACGACGCCCTTGCTGACGCGGCACGAGAGTGGCTCAACACGCACGCCGATGCGCCAGCGCCTCTGCGTCGCATGGTCAGTGAGAGTCTCGACTCCACGCTGCGCGCCTTGCGTGCGCAGACCTGTGATGCTAAGTCCCAGACGTCAGCCACTCGGTCGTAGAAGCGAGAACCCAAACCATGGCTAGTTTTTGGGCCGATCTGCTACACATCCCGGTCTTTCTGGCGTTTATTTTGCTGATTGCATTCACCATCGGCATCGCGGTCGCACTGCGATTCATCGTGGTCGCCGTCATCACTCGGGTGATTCGCAACATCGTTGACGGAGTAAAGCACCAGGAGCGCAAAGCGGCCCGACAGGGCAAACCAAGCCCAATGAGTCCACGGGCGGCACAGCGCGCCAAAACGCTCGGAAGTGTGCTGAACAACAGCGTGACGTGGGTCATCGTCATCATCACACTCATGGTGGTTTTGCAAGAGCTTGGCGTTTCGGTGGTAGCCATTGCCGCGTCAGCCGGAATCGCGACCGCGGTAATCGGTTTCGGCGCGCAAAACGTCATCAAGGACATCCTCAACGGTCTCTTTTTAGTTTTTGAAGACCAATTCGGCGTCGGCGATCAGGTTGACCTCGGGCTCGCCACCGGAACCGTCGAGGATGTCGGTGTCCGCATCACCAAGGTGCGCGATGCCGCGGGTGTGCTCTGGTTTGTCCGTAACGGCGAAATTGTTCGTGTCGGAAACCTGTCGCAGAAAATTCCACCGAAGCCAGTCCCGGCGCCAGAAACGAAAACTTCACCACAAACAAAACCAACACCGAAAACGACACCTTCGGCATGACCGACCAATCACACGACTCCTTTTTCGCGCAGGTTGGCGGTCACCCGACTTTCGCAAAACTCGCCCACGTTTTTTATCAGGGAGTCTCTCGGGACGACGCGCTCAAACCGATGTACCCCGAGGACGACCTAGGACCCGCCGAGGAACGATTGCGAATGTTTCTCGAGCAGTACTTCGGCGGACCAACCACCTACAGCGACACACGTGGACATCCGCGTTTGCGCATGCGCCACTTTCCGTATCCCATCACCCACGATGCTCGCCGACGCTGGCTCGAGCACATGACTGCGGCTGTCGACAGCCTCGACCTCGCCCCGCTGCAACGAGAAACAATGATGGACTACTTTGACCGCGCAGCAACAGCAATGCTCAACACAAGCGAATAAGAACACCCCTGTCCTCTGCCGCTCAGTTTTTCGCGACTACGATCTAACGGATCAACACGTGCCCGCGCTCGTTAGAAATCCGCATCCACTTACCATTGACCGTCACCCGCATGTAACGCTCGGACTCCTGGGGGCTGGTCGCCAGGCCAGTGGGCGAAGAATGCAGTGGCTCATCATCGATGAAGCCGAGTCCGAGGGCGGCGAACGCCGCTCCAGCAGGGACGATGTGCCCGGTTTCGAGTGTCGCGAGTGGCGCATTCCACGTGGAATGACGCACCTCCTCGACAATTCGCACGCCCAACCCATTCGCGTCAGCCACGGCCGTGATTCCCGCTCGAGCAACAGAGCGGAGCGCATCCTCACTCAACAAGCCCACCGGTTGCCAGTCGTCGCGGGGTGCACTCACGCCAGCCCACGCCACACCGGGTTGTGGCACGGGCAGCGCAATTGCGCTCGTGCCACGAGCTAATCGATCGAGAACGGCAGCAATCTCTACGACGATCGATCCATGCCAACTCGTGGTCGTCACGTGGCCGGTGCGCCCGCCGATAATGTTCGGTGACGTGTCGAGCAAGCCTTGCTTGGTTAGCACCCCCACGCTCGCAGAGAAAATTCCGCCGTCCTCAGATGAGGCACTGACCGCGACGTGTTCACAGCCGAGCCTTTTCGCTCGCTGGAGGAACGTCGAAAAATCACGGGCATCATCCGTGGAGGCGAGTTCAAGAAGCGCTGATGTCATGTCACTCCTAAACTAGCCAATGAGTCGGAGCGCACATTCGCACGCCGAAACTCGAATACTGGCATTACCCACCCGAGGAGTCCCCGTGCACGACAGCGTCACGCGCATGCTTGAGGCGCTCACGCTGACGCCGTCGACGTCCCTGACGTCGCACACCGAGGCCAGCTCCCCCGACACTTCCAACCCGCCAGACACGTTTACCGCACCGAGCATCAAGATGCCGCACAACCGGGTCTACGGCGGCCAAGTCATGGCTCAGGCGCTGCTGGCTGCAACAAGTACCGTGGAGGGCGATCGAGCTGCACACTCCCTGCACGGTTATTTTTTGAGACCGGGCGACGACACCCAGCCCATTTCTTTTGCCGTTGATCGCATTCACGACGGGCGCTCCTTTTCGACGCGCCGCACTCAGGCCTATCAAAATAGTGTTCCCATATTTTCGATGATTGCGTCGTTCCAGACACACGACGAAGGTCTGGATCACTTCGAAGCCGCGCCCGTGGATATTCCGTTGCCGGAGACACTCCCCAGCCCCGCTGAACTCTTTGCCAACGCACCTGACCCGCGCGCCGAGTACTGGGCTAATCAACGCCCTTTCGACATTCGATACGTCAACGGTCCGATCTATCTCTCGGTGGAAGGACCTCGCGTCGCCCATCAAGCTGTCTGGATGCGCTGTCTCGATTCACTCCCCGACGACCCCGCTCTGCACCAGGCAGCCATCGCTTATGCGAGCGACTACTCGATTCTCGAGCCCATCTATCGGCGTCATGGCGTGCCGTGGACAACCCCGGGGCTGCGAGCGGCCAGCCTAGATCACGCGATGTGGTTTCATCGAAACGCACGCGCAGACGAGTGGATGCTCTACACGCAAGAATCTCCGAGTGCTCAGGGCGGTCGCGGACTCAGCCTCGGGAAAATTTTCACCCTCGACGGTGTGCTTATTGCCAGTGTTGCCCAGGAGGGCACGATCCGGGTTCCCGCAAAATAACAGTGGGCAACTAACCGTTTTTGGCGAACTCGATGAGGTGTTCGATGTGAAAGTTCGAAAGACGAGCCTGCATCTCGGAGACACCATCGATTTGTGTCGTGGGCAGGTGTTGACCCGCGTTCCACACGGACATGCCCAAAATCGACCAGGCAATCGATCCGGTGAGCTCCATGATGTGGGGGTCGGTGGCCAGCCCTTCACGTTGAACATTCCCGCGTGAGAGTTGGTACAACCCGACCTCACCATTGCGCACATCAAGCACGAGCGAGAAGAGGCGACCGATGTTGAGCTCTGCCAGTTGGGTGAAGTCTTCGCGATACTTCTCATCAATGACTCGAGTTACTTCACCCGACGCCGTGGGGTAATCCAGAATGGCGCTCATGCCGTTGTAGCGGCGCGACCAGGAAACATTTTCGGTCAACCAGGCGCGCAGACGGTCATCCGGACGGGAGGGTGCATTGTTCGCCGCTTTCCAGAGCGCGTCAATGTAGAGCGAATACCAGAGCACCGCCGCTTCGGCGATGAGCTCATCCCGGCTGCCAAAATGGTGATTGATGAGGCTATAACTCACGTCGAGAGCGTCGCACACCAGTTTGACATTGAAGGTGGCTGCTCCGACCCGGCCAACATCGTCGAGTGTGACCAGGATGATCTTCTCGCGCATTGAGGGATTGGGGTTGTTCCCGAACTGAAGCCAAAACTTTTCGTCAAGCACGCGATCTGAAGGAACCTGAAAATCGACAGCGTTGACCCGCGATCGCGTGGTGTCGCGCCAGACCATGAAGACTCCTCGAAACTGAATTCCTCTTCAGTCTAGCGATAAGGGGTTTCACCCTGTTATCGGCGATGCTCCAGCGGTGCGTCCACAAAATCAGAGAGATACGTCCGCTCGTCATCCGTAAGTCGTCGTGGCCGTGAACTCGCGACATCGACGAGGACCATGACCGTGGTTGCTCGCGCATACATGAGTCGTGGTTCGGCGCCTACTGGCGAGAAAATTTCGTAGCACACATCAACACTGGCCCCGCCGATGCGACCAATCCACAGCTCGACGTCGAGGGGATCGCGCAAGTGTGGAATGGGAAGCAAATACTCAACCTCTTGACGGGCAATGAGCGTGTACGTTTCGGCAGATGCACCACCCGAGAACGGTGCCGATTGCGTGGACTCTCCCACACCCGCGTTGTCGCCAAAGGAACTCGGGTTCGGGTCATCCCACAGCGCCAGGATGCGAGCCTCTTCGAGGAGCGTCAGCATCGTGGCGTTATTGACATGCCCGTATGCGTCGAGGTCTGACCAGCGCACCGGGACCGGAATGTGCAGGCGCATGCTAGTCCCGTGTCAACTTACGGTAGGTGGAGCGGTGCGGATTTGCCGCGTCCGGCCCGAGTCGCTCAATTTTGTTTGCTTCGTAGGCTTCAAAGTTTCCCTCGAACCAGTGCCAGTAGCCCGGTTTCTCCTCGGTGCCTTCATAGGCAAGGATGTGCGTGGCGATTCGGTCCAAGAACCACCTGTCGTGCGTAATCACCACGGCACAACCGGGGAATTCAAGGAGCGCATTCTCCAGGCTGGACAGTGTCTCAACGTCAAGGTCGTTGGTCGGTTCGTCGAGAAGCAATAGGTTGCCACCCTGCTTGAGGGTGAGAGCAAGATTGAGTCGGTTGCGCTCACCGCCCGAAAGCACGCCGGCAGGTTTTTGCTGATCCGGACCTTTGAATCCGAACGTCGAGACGTAGGCGCGACTGGGGATCTCCGTGTTTCCCACCTGGATGAAGTCCAAACCGTCCGACACGACTTCCCACAGGGTCTTTTTGGGATCAATTCCCGATCGCCCCTGGTCGACATAGGAAACCTTGACGGTCTCTCCGATTTTGACGGCACCGCTGGATGCTTCTTCAAAACCGACGACGGTTTTGAAGAGGGTGGACTTTCCAACACCGTTTGGACCGATGACGCCCACGATTCCATTGCGGGGCAAGGTGAAGGAGAGATCTTCAATGAGGACGCGGTCGCCGAATTTCTTTGTGAGTTTCTCGACCTCGAGAACCACACCACCGAGCCGAGGTCCGGCTGGAATCTGGATCTCCTCGAAATCGAGCTTGCGGGTGCGCTCGGCTTCTGCAGCCATCTCCTCGTAGCGACCCAATCGCGCCTTGGACTTTGCTTGCCGTCCTTTGGCGTTACTGCGCACCCAATCCAGCTCTTCAGCGAGTCGCTTGGCAAGCTTGGCGTCTTTCTTGCCCTGCACCTCAAGGCGTTCGGCTTTCTTCTCGAGGTAGGTCGAGTAATTGCCTTCGTACGGATAGAGGTGACCGCGATCCACCTCCGCAATCCACTGGGCGACGTGATCGAGGAAGTAGCGATCGTGGGTAACCGCGAGCACAGCGCCGGGATACTTGGCCAAGTGTTGCTCGAGCCACAGCACACTCTCGGCATCCAAGTGGTTGGTGGGCTCGTCAAGGAGCAATAGATCGGGCTTTTGTAACAAGAGCTTGCACAACGCAACGCGACGCTTTTCACCACCGGACAGAACGGAAATGGCCGAGTCAGAGGGTGGGCACCGAAGGGCATCCATTGCTTGTTCTAGTTGTGAATCGAGGTCCCACGCATCTGCGGCATCAATCTCGCTCTGCAGATGTCCCATTTCTTCAAGGAGGGCATCGAAGTCGGCATCAGGATCAGCCATCGCAGCCGAGATGTCGTTAAATCGGTCAATCTTCGACTTGATTTCGCCGACACCCTCTTGAACATTTTCGAGAACCGTTTTGGTTTCGTCGAGCTCGGGCTCCTGCATGAGGATTCCCACGGAATAACCCGGTGTCAGTTTGGCTTCACCGTTACTGGGCGTGTCCAATCCAGCCATGATCTTGAGAATGGTTGATTTACCCGCACCGTTCGGACCGACCACACCAATCTTTGCTCCGGGGAAAAACGACATGGTCACATCGTCGAGGATGACCTTGTCGCCAACCGCTTTGCGAGCACGAACCATGGTGTAGATAAATTCAGCCATGGTCTTAGCCTAGGAGATTTAGTAGTTGTTGATATTCCGGCCAAGGAGGCAACCACCGGATGCGAGTCGCGGTTGCAGACTAGTCACGACTGAGCCAGATGCCTCGCCATATTGCGCGATGAGACACTGTCCGGCCATCTCTATCGACACGGTGGTGCTGTCGGCTTTCATTCCGGCTGCCGTGCTGGGGTCGCTGTACTGCGCCCCTTCCGACGGGAATCCTGCGGCAAAGAGTTGCTCGAGCATCCACTTGGTGTCGGCGTGAAGTCCCTGCGCAGCGACGCCCTGTTCGACGAAATACTTGAACGCCTTGGCGTTTGCGCTTGCACCGGCTTGAGGCGCCACGGTCGGAGCAACCGTTGGTCGCTGGGAATGAGTTGGGGTCGGCACTGGCATTGACCCCGAGCACGCTGCCAGAAGTGAGGCGCTGAGCGTGACTACGGCGAGAATGCTGACGACTCGACCGGTGTGTTGCACAGCGCCTCCCTGTTGGACTTATTTCACAATCGCGTTTGAGTCTACGATGCCGCCGGCCACTCATCCTGACTGGATGCTGTACCTCCACTCGCCGTAACCTCGTGCTCTCCGTCATCATCGCCCGGATGCGTTCCCGGTGTCGCAATGACCCGTGTAAATACCGAGGTGCCCCAGGTCAAGTCGTGACCGAGCGAATCGGCTTCAATTTCGACGGTCGTGCCGGAGCGATCGGTGTTTTCCCAGTCCCGAATTCGCAACCGACCCGAAACCATGACTCGATCACCCTTGACAAGAGATTCCGCGGAGTTTGTGGCGAGGGCTCGAAAAGCAGAGACGGTGTACCAGTTTGTGTCGGCATCGATCCACTTTTGTTGACTCCGATCAAATCGGCGCTGGCTCGACGCGAGACGAAAACTCGTGATGGCCAGGCCCTCACTTGTGGTCAGGTGTCGTGGGGTGGTGGCTACGAGCCCGGTCACGGAAATGCTGTCAGACATGATGTCTCCTCACTTGTTAGGTGGGGATACCGTAGGGATGTTTCGACCTAACAGTCCGCTCGAGATGAGCAACTGTGGACAATGACGCGTGAACACTCAGCTGTGTACATCCCACGTGCACGATTGCCTGTCATCTCGATACGACGCGGCGATGTGACGCGTCAATGCGACGCGACGATGTGACGCGGCGATGTGACGCGGCAATGACGCCTCTCCGCTATCGAATGTAGGACACGAACGACTTGCGGACCTTAACCACCTTGGGAACGGCAACTGCCATGCAATAACCCTGTCCGGGATTCTTGGCGAAGAAGTCTTGGTGATACTCCTCGGCGCGGTAAAAAGTAGTGGCCGGCTCAAGCGTGGTCACGATGCCGCCGCCCCAGATTTCTGACGCTCGCTCGATAGCTGAGGCGAACACGTCCCGTTCCGCGTCGTCGCGGTAAAACATCGCGGAACGATACTGGGTACCGACATCGGCTCCCTGACGATTGAGCTGGGTCGGGTCGTGGAGGGTGAAAAACACATCGAGGACGACGGTGAGCGGCAGCACATCCTCGTCAAAAATCACTTCGACCGCTTCAGCGTGATCCGTGAGTCCGGTGCACACCTGCTCATATGTTGGGTTTTCGGTTGCCCCACCGATGTATCCACTCACGACATCGTTCACACCTCGAAGTGACCGATAGACCGCGTCCAAACACCAAAAACACCCACCTGCAAGAATCACCGAAGCCATGCGACCAGCATACGCAGGCGTCCCCGCTCGACGAACTCAGAACGTGGTTCGCTACACCTGAACGCTGGCTCGCGAGGTGGCGCGACTTTCGTTTTAATGTGTCAACCTCCCCCAGTTTCGATAAACGAGTTCTAGACTTGACGCATGCAGTGGGTAAACGCCTTCATGGACTGGGTTAACGATCCGATCAATTTCGGGGCTGTTCTTCTCGCACTAGTGGACTTTGTGGTCTTCCTCATCGTCACGATTTCGTTGGGAGCAGGCCTTTCGAAGCTTCGAAGGCAAGTTCGAGAGACGCACGAAGAACTCATGATTCAGGTGCAGATGCTCTCTCGAGCGCAAAACGCGCGCGACAATGGCGCGAATAGAGGACAAGGACAGGCTTATCCCACTGGCGGAGCTGCCCCACGGTCTACACAGCAGCCCGGCTACCCCGGCCAGCCCGGACAACCCGGTTATGGTCAACCCGGACAAGGTAATTATCCGCAGCCCGGCGCGTACCCGACAGGTGCAGCCTTCGGACAGGCGGGACAACCAGGATTCGTTCCGGGTGGCAATTACGCTCCCCCGGGTGCGTACCCCACGGGAGCACAACCCGGGTACCAGCAGACTCAGCCCGTCCCTCCCGGAGCAGTCGCGCAAGCCCGCTATTCCTCAATGGATAACGATCCGCTCAACCAGTAGTCGCGCATCCTCTCTCACACATTGGTAGCGTGAGTGCATGAGCGTTCGCGTCGAGCACATTGAGCTTCCCGGCATCGGGTTTCGGAATGACCTGGTAACCAAGTCGGGTCGACACATCGGCATCATCACCTATCGGGACGGTTCACGTGAGGTCGTTCTCTACGAACCGGACGACCCCGACACCGCGATTGAATCGGTTACCGTCACACAACCCGAGGCAGATGCACTAGCCGAGCTTTTGGGCCAGACCACGCTCATCGGTCAGATCGAGGACCTTCACACGGGAACGATTGGTCTCTTCACGGAGCACCTGCTCATGCCCATCGACTCCCGCTATCTCGACAAGCCTCTGGGAGAAACCAAAGCACGGACTAAAACCGGTGTATCGATTGTCGCCATCCTTCGTGGGGAAGCAGTCATTCCCTCACCAACGCCGGATGAGGTGCTCATCACGGGCGACCGCCTCGTGGCAGTCGGAACCCGCGCCGGACTCGATGCGCTCGAAACTCTCCTGCAAAAAAACAAGCTGTAGATCATGCACGACACCGTCGTCATCCTCATCGAAGTCGGTGGGCTGTTACTCCTGCTCGCCATTGTGGGGCGCATCGCCATCAAGCTTGGGCAGTCGCCAATACCCTTCTACATGTCCGTCGGTCTGCTTTTCGGAACCGGCGGCTTTCTCAGTCTCGCGCTCAGCAAACCGTTCCTCGAAACCGGCTCAGAAATCGGAGTCGTTGTTCTTCTGCTCATGCTGGGGCTTGAGTACTCCCCCAAGGAGCTCGTCGGAAGTCTGAAGCGTTCCGCGCCCGTCGGGTTGATGGACGCCGCCTTCAACGCGATTCCCGGTGCCGCCTTTGGACTTCTGATGGGATGGGGTGCCATCGGTGCCCTCGTCATGGCCGGCGTCACCTGGGTTTCATCCTCCGGTGTCATCGCCAAACTGCTGACCGATCTCGGTCGACTCGGTAACCGCGAAACCCCCAGTGTGCTCTCGGTGCTGGTTATGGAAGATCTCGCCATGGCCTTCTACCTGCCCATCCTCTCGGCCGTCGTCATTGGCGCCAGCATTTTGCAGGGATCGATTACCGTCGCGATAGCTGTTGCCGCCGTCGTGCTCATCCTCTTTCTGGCCTACCGATTTGGCACACGGCTATCACGGGTCTTCAATCCGAATCAACTGGAAACACTCGTCATCGGCGTGTTGGGGTTGAGCATGCTGGTCGCCGGACTTGCGGCGACGGTTAACGTCTCGAGCGCTATTGGCGCGTTTCTCGTCGGCATTGCACTGTCGGGCCAGGTTGCGCGTAATGCTCAGAAATATTTGGCTCCGGTCAGAGACGTGTTCGCAGCCATCTTCTTTGTCTTCTTCGGGCTAACCACAGATGCGCGGGAAATTCCTGCGGCAATCCTGCCGGCTCTCGCCCTCGCAATCGTGACGGGCGCCACGAAGATCCTCACCGGATACTTGGCCGCCCGACGCGCAGGGATTGGTCGTGCCGGTCGCTGGCGTGCGGGACTCGTGCTCATCCCCCGCGGCGAGTTCTCCATCATCATTGCTGCACTCGCCGTTTCTCAAGGAGCTGATCCATTCATCGCGTCCGTCGCGGCGACCTACGTGCTCCTGACGGTGATTGGCGGCCCGCTGGTTGTGCGCCTGAGTGAGATTGCTCGACCGCGTAAGCGTGTCGCGAGGAGCTAGTCGCGTTTTCGGGTGAACCGGTCTTGGACGGGCTACGCTGACTCCATGACTCGTTCTCCCCTGGTTGCCGTACCCATCGTTCTCGTGGCTCTCGTCGCATCAGTGTGGACCGGCTCGTCGGCTCGGGCGGGTGTCGATGACTTCACGTTTGAGTCAATGGCCGTCGAGTACACGCTCGCCGCGTCTGCCACGGGTGAGTCTGAGCTCACGACGCGAGAAGACCTCATTGCCGTGTTCCCTGAGACGGATCAAAACCATGGAATACAGCGTGCCATTCCGCTGAGTTACAACAGGCTCGCGACCCATCCCACCATCACCGGCGTGACTGATGGTGCTGGTCAGACCCTGCCGTACACCGAGGAAGAGTCAGACGGATATTTACTCGTCACAATAAAGGACGACAATTTCGTGCACGGACGGGTGGAGTACGTCATCACCTATACCCAGACAAACGTCATCCAGGTTCCGGATAACTCCGGCGGAAACCAGGAGTTCTACTGGGATGTCAACGGAACCGGATGGGCACAACCGTTCGGAGTCGTCAGTGCGACAGTCACTCTGCCACCCGACTTGGCGAAGCACCTGACCTCGGAATCGGCCTGCTACCAAGGGGATGAGGGGAGCTCAACCGCGTGCAGCACATCGCAAGCGGAGAGCACACCGGACGGAAGCCGGGTGTTCACGTTTGGAGCCAGCGACCTCGGTCCGTACCAAACACTCTCGTTCGCGATTGGTTTTAGTGCGGACACGTTCGTGCTACCCGACACATCGCTGTGGGCGCATCCCCTCGGAGCACTGTTCGCCGTTTCAGCCGGACTACTCGCGCTGCTCCTTCTGCTTAGTCTCGTCATGCGCCTCGCGGTCTGGCGAAACGCTCGCGGTCGGGGCATCATCATCGCGCAGTACGAGGCCCCCGAAGGGATGACGCCGTTGATGGCGTCCAACATTGTGCGTCGATCTTCGCGAGCCGTTGTGGCATCAATCCTCCGACTTGCCGTGCAGGGAAACCTCATGATTCGCGACGAAAAAGTCGGAAACACCCGCCGGTCGTCATACCAGGTCGACATCGTCACCCTCGAAGGCACAAGCGACGAAGACCGGATGATGCTCGAAGCGGTATACGGAGAGTGGATGGCGACTGGGGCGAGCATGAACACATCCACCCCCGATACAGCGCGTGCACGACGTCTCCGGCAGGCCATCAGGTTAACCAAGCGCAATGCCGTGGCGCTCGGTTTTCGTACTCAACCGCATCGTTCACTGCGACGAGTGGCGACCATCCTCAGCATCATCGCCGGTGTCGCGGTCTTCTTCATGGGCGGGATCATCGTTACGGACGGATATGGCGGCACACTCGAGGCTCTCATCACCTACCTCGGGTGCATTCCGGCCGTACTGGTGACTCTCCTGCTTCTGAACAACGTCGCGCCGCTCACGCAGGCTGGCGCTCAGGCGCGCGAGCATCTGCAGGGGCTCAAGCTGTTCATCCGACTCGCTGAGGCTGACCGCATCGCCTTCTTGCAGAGCCCTTCCGGCGCCGAGAAACGAGTGGATGTCTCCAAGCCTGGCGCGGTTATTAATCTGTATGAAAAAGCATTGCCGTACGCGGTACTATTCGGGCTGGAAAATCAGTGGGCCCGATCGCTCGCCGCTCTCTACGAGCAGGATTCGCGAACCCCGTCCTGGTTCGTGTCGAACGACCCGTTCCTTGATGCCGCTTTCGTCACCGCCGTCGCGACTTTTGCCACAACGTCAACCACGTGGGCCTCATCCGCTTCGTCTTCGTCCTCCTCCGGTGCATCCGGCGGCGGCTTCGCCGGTGGTGGCGGAGGAGGCGGTGGAGGCGGAGGCGTCTAGGCTCGTCGAATGCGGCTCGCGTTGCGACCTTCTTCAGGCAGACACGCACGACATCCGGTAGTTTTGAGGTATTGCCCTCGTAGCTCAGAGGATAGAGCAGGAGCCTTCTAATCTCTTGGTCGCAGGTTCGATTCCTGCCGAGGGCACGTTATCGAAGCTGTTTGCGCGAGTGGCTTCGATGTGTCGACTTCCGTCAGGCTAGCTACGCACTCCCCCGACTATCCCTCCGGGAGAAGCGCCCCCTTGCGGATGACGAGGATCGCCGTGCGTATCGAGAGCATCACGACGACGACCGCGAGAACCACAAAGAAACTCAGAGCGAGGATGGCGAAAAAGACCTCGTGCACGAGCGAGTAGTAGAGAAACGACGCGATCGAGATTGACGCAATCGGAAAGCTAAACGCCCACCAGGTCAGGGCAAAGGGTAGGCGAGCGAATTTCTTCCACTGACTCATCACCATGAGGGTCATGAACAACCCGACGAAATAGAGCACCCGCCCAAAGTCGTCGAGCACGCCGGCGTGCAGCGCCGTCCATGCTGAGAAACCAATCGCTGGCGGCACGATGAGAATGAATAGTGTGGGACGCAGTTTCGCCGGCACCGGCGCGAAGAAGAAGCTGCGGTTCAAACTGATCGCCATGAGGGGTAGCCAAAACACAATCCCAATGGCGAAAAAGAAGTAGGAAATTTCAACGTAACCCAGTGGTGCACCGGCAAGCGGGACAAGCAGGTTAGCCACAATCGGGATGAACCACGCGGGCGAATTGTGTTCCGTCGTGAAGTGCTCGGCATGAATCCAGAAATTCAACACCATGAGCGTAAAGGCGAGCTGTGCCACAACCGAAATCCACCACAGCACCTGTGTCACCGCCGGGAGGTAGGGAAACACCGCGGTGGCGATGAGCATGAGACCAATGGAGCTCGCCGGAAAGAAACTCAGTCGGATGGGATGGCGCACCTCAGCTACGACCGCAGCGGGAAAGCGCACGCACTTCAGCAGGTAGGTCACGGTAATGCTGAGCCACACCAGCGCAGTGACAACGAGCAAGACCAGAGACGCATACGTCGGCAGGGCGAAGAATGCTTCGACCCGCTCGGTTGCGATGGTTAGTCCACCGAGGCCCATCACCACGGTAAAAAGTGTGATGGGAAAGTGTTCCAGGCTGGGCCTCGTCGATGGCGTCTGCATGTCCTCAGCCTAAGCCCACGGCATTCTTCAGGAATTCATAGGTTGCTCTTATCAAAATGCTGGATGACGCTCAATAACCTGATGCCAACCCCAACGTCGGGGCCCGAAGCGCTTGAGGAGAACATCCCAATGTCCCCAGTTAAACAATCACGAAAGCGAATCATCGCGGCCACGCTAGCGGCCGGGATAGCCATCACATCACTCTCTTTTACCGCGTCGGATGCCCTCGCCGCACCTGCTGGTAACCCCGGAGTCAAGCCACCGCACCGCCCCAACGCGGATCAACATGTCCAGCCCCCGAAACCGGGAACGAAATCTCCGGAATCTAGCGCCGACCGGTATAGCTTCAATGGCACGGGCAACAGTTTCGCTAATCCACAATGGGGCTCGGTCAAAGAAGCCTTCCTCAGGCAATCGCCGTCGGCCTATGGAGACGGACTCTCGACCTTGGCTGGCAGTACTCGCCCCGGCGCCCGCGCCATCTCAAACGCGATTGACGCGCAGAGCACCAGCATCCCCAACGCTCGCAACCTCACCGACATGGTGTACGTGTTTGGGCAGTTCCTCGACCACGACATCACGCGCTCCATTACCGAATCCGGTAACAGCGCCCCGATTAGCGTCCCCACCGGTGACCCCCAGTTTGACCCCACATCCTCGGGAACAGCGACGATCCCGTTCACGCGGTCGGTAGCCATTCGAGGCACCGGAACGGCGTCAACCGGAGCACGACTTCAGAACAACTGGGTGACGAGCTTCATCGACGGCTCGCAAGTGTATGGCTCTGACGGAACACGATCTCGAGCGTTACGCACGATGAGCGGCGGACTGATGAAAACCAGCGCGGGAAACCTCCTACCCCTCAACACAGCCGGATTGGAAAACGACAACGACGCACACCAGGTTGCCGATAACCAGCTTTTTCTCGCCGGCGATGTTCGCGCAAATGAAAACCCCGGCCTGGTTTCGATGCAGACGCTGTTCGTGCGAGAGCACAACCGTCTCGCCGCGGAAATTTCGAGCAAGAATCCACGTTTGGATGACGAGCAGATTTATCAGAAGGCCCGCCGCATTGTGATTGCGGAACTTCAATGGATCGTGTACCACGAGTACCTGCCCGCGCTGCTCGGCTCCAACGCGATGCCGGCGTACCTCGGCTACGACGCATCCGTGAATCCGAACATCTCGATTGAATTCGCCACGGCGGCCTATCGTTTCGGGCACAGCATGCTCGACGACGAGGTCGGTCGAGTGAACAACGATGGCTCGCAGGTCTCGGGGGGTTCGCTCAGTCTCGCCCAAAGCTTCTTCAACCCCACGGTTTTCAATGCAACCGCAGCAAACCACTCCGGAGACATCGACCCTTTCCTCAAGGCTGATTCCCTCTCGATTTCTCAGGAAATTGACGTGAACATCACCGACGCCGTGCGAAACTTCCTGTTTGGTCCTCCTGGGGCTGGCGGACTCGACCTCGCGTCACTCAACATCCAACGCGGACGCGATCACGGACTCACCGACTACAACTCGATGCGTCGCGCTTACGGCCTACCTGCCGTTACCTCGTTCAACCAAATCACGACGGATGCGCAGCTCGCGTCACGCCTCGAGGCAACCTATGGCAACGTGAACAACATTGACGCGTGGGTGGGTGGTCTCGCCGAGACCCACGTGTCGGGTGGCTCGCTTGGCCCGCTCTTCACGAAGATCATTGTTGACCAGTTCACACGACTTCGCGCAGGTGACCGACTCTACTTTGAGAACTCGCTCTCGCCCTCAGACGTCGCTCGCGTGAAGGCGACTTCGCTCTCGTCGATTATCGAAGCGAACACGTCGCTTACCACCCTGCAAAGCAACGTGTTCATCGCACCGTAACTCTCCGGCTGAGCGATTCTGAGGGGCATGTCCGTGACATGCCCCTCAGATGTTAATTCAGGCTAGGAAATGGTTGCAGTTTGGTTAGAGGTCACGGGTAATGACGTGTAACCACTGAGGGCTCCCGTCACAGTCACCGTAATCTTTGTGCCGCGATCGGCGACCTGAAGAGTGTACGTGTTGAACGTAGCGCCCGAAATGGCCACACCATTGCGTTTCCACTGGTAGGTGAATGTCGTTCCGACCGGCCAAGTTGAACCATCAGTGGTCGTCAGTGTCTGCCCTACCGTCGTCGTGCCAGATATTGCAGGCTTCGTTGCGGGCGTGGATAGCGTTCCCCAAGCGACCGTGGCCGTGCCCGCACTCGTGACCGATTTGGCGTTGTAGCCTGCCTTACTCGCGCTCACTTCGACCGTAAGAACCTGGCCTCGATCATCGGCGACCGGTGTGTACGTGGCGCTGGTTGCCAGTGAAATTGGCGTACCGTTGCGCTTCCACTGATACGAGAGCGCGCCATCGGGCGTGGGTAACCAGGTTCCCGCAACGGCACTCAGCATGACGCCGACTTTCGCGGTTGCAGACCCGGTGATCGTCGGTGTGGGACTCGACGAGAAGTTGGCATTGATAACTGACGACGTCGCAGTGCTCACTTGCGTGCGAGAGTCATATCCCGTCTTCGCGCCCGTGACCTTGACAGTGATGGCCTTTCCAACATCTTCGGCACGAGGGGTGTAGGTATTTGTCGTCGCACCGCTGATGGCCACATCCGCAGCAAACCACTGGAAGGTTGTGGCTACGGGAGCTGGACCCCATGTTCCGGCCGTGGCCGTCAATGCCACACCGACCGCAGGAACGCTGGATGGTGAGATGGTTGGATTGGGAGCGGGCGAGAGCGTTCCCTTGATCACCGTGTCTGTCTCGAGACTCGTTCGCTCATAGTCGGTGTACCCGGGGCGACTACCCACAACGGTGACGGTAATTTTTGCGCCGAAATCATCGGCGCTGACTTTGTAAGTCGCACCTGTAGCGCCGGAGATGGCAACTCCGGCGCGTTTCCACACATAGGTCTTAGTCGTCGCTGTTGGCGTCGCCGTGCCCGGGACCGCGGTTAGTGTCACGCCCACAGCCGGAACGCCAGCAGGCGTGATTGTCGGCGTGGCGGGCGTGTCGAAAGGAATTTTCGCGACTGACGCCGTCGGTGCGCTTGTTTCTAATCCATCCGTGTAACCTGCAAGCTTCGTCGTGACGGTAACCGTGATGACTTTGTCGACATCGTCAGCGGTCAGCGTGTAGGTCGAATTGGTTGCACCCGAGATTGAGACTCCGGCCCGCTTCCACTGCAGTGTCGTTGAGCTCGGCGCGGGTGACCACGAGCCAACCGTAGCCGTCAAAAGCGAGTTCATCTTGGCATCGCCCGAAATAGTAGGCACGGGATGAGTGTCGAAAAGTCCGCTACCAATGGTCCGTGCCGCGCTGGTCATCGGGCTATCAACATATCCCGCACGCGACGCCGTGGTCGTCACCGTTATGGCGGCGCCGAGGTCAGCGGCAACCGTGGTGTAGCTGGAAGCGATTTGCCCAGTGATGTCAACGCCATTGCGCTTCCATTGGAAGACCACCGCCGATTCTGCAGGAACCCACGCCCCCACGCTGGCCGTGAGAACCTGACCCACGCGGGACGGCGTGGTTGGCCCATTGATGACGGGAGTGGGTGTGGTGGTGAAGGTGCCCTTAGCGACTACCGCCGTCGCAACGCTTGGCTTGGTGAGGTTGTTATAACCGGTCCGCGTGCCACTGACCTCAAAAGTGAGCCGCTTTCCTTGGTCATCAGCAGTTGGTGTGTACGTGGTCGTCGTCGCTCCTGAGATTGCGACCCCGGCCCGCTTCCACTGATAGGTGCGATCGGTCTCGCTCGTCGGAGTCCACGTTCCGGGCGTGGCGGTGAGCGGTACGCCAACCTTCGGAGTCCCCGCAATTGTGGGAGCTACTGCTGCAAAATCACCCTTGACCACGGCACTCGTTTCAGCACTGGTGAGGACAACCTCGTCGTAGCCGAGTTTGTTTGCGGTCAACGTGACGGATATCTTCCCATCGAGGTCATCGGCTATGGGCGTATAGGACGAAGAAGTCGCACCACCTATCTCCACGCCATCCTTGAGCCACTGATAAGTAAATGTCACTGGGGCCGGCTTCCACGTACCCGTGACGACACTGAGCGGCACGCCAACCTTGGGCGTGCCTGAGACGGTGGGCGCTGGGCTCGCACTAAATTGTGCAGTCGCTATCTCACCGCTTTCGTCACTGGTCTCAGTCACCGAGGTGTACCCGACCTTCGAGCCGGTGACCTCCACAGAGATTGTGGCACCGGCGTCAGCACCAATGAGGGTGTAGGTCGCCGCAGTCGCACCGGAGATGTCATCCCCGTCGCGTTTCCATTGATATGTCCAGCTCGTCGGCACCGGATCCCACGTTCCCGGGGATGCCGTGAGTATTCCCTCGACTTTTTCAAGCCCAGAAATGGTCGGCTTCACCGTATCAACGAACAGAAGTGGCTCAATCGAGCTGGTACCGGCGCTGCTCTTCGTGACCGATGTATAGGCAGTTTTTGTCGCGGTAACTGCTACCGAGATGACAGTGCCCGCATCCTCAGGTTGGAGAACATAGGTAGATCGCGTGGCTCCACTTATATTTGCCGAGCCACGCTTCCACTGATACGCGAAGGTTGGAGTGGGGAGCCACGAACCGGTGGACGCTGTGAGCGTGAACCCAACCTTGGGCGTGCCAGAAATTGTTGGAGTCGGTTGGGCACTAAAGACACCTGCTACCACGGGAACCGACTCAACACTGCTCACTGTCGTCGTGACGTAACCACTCCGCGCTCCGACCTGGGAGACAGAGATTGTTTTGCCGAGATCCGCTGCGACAAGAGTGTAGGTGCTGCTCGTCGCACCGCCAATGTTGACGCCGTTTCGTTTCCACTGATACGTGAATGTCGCGACTGGCGTCCACGCTGGTGACGTGGCAGTCAAGACCGAACCCACGCGCGCTACTCCCCCGACTGTGGGGATGGGTTTTGCGCTGAACGTTCCGAGTGCGACGGCGGCCGTAGGCAGACTTGTTTTGGTCTCACCGTCATAGCCACTACGCACGCCGAGAACGCTGACCCTGACGAGCCGGCCGGCGTCATCAGCTTGCAAGACATAGGTGGGACTGATTGCGCCGACAATCTCGGAGCCATCGCGCGTCCACTGGTAGACAAATGAGGTCGCATTGGGAGACCATGCCCCGGTTACCGCGGTGAGCGTATTACCCACTTTGGCTGTTCCCGTAATGGTTGGGATCGGCATCGCGTTGAAGAGCGCGCGTCCGACTTCTGCTGTTCCTGCAGACATCGCGGCTTCATCCGTGTAACCCGCCTTGGATGCGACAACGCCAAAAGAAATGGAAGCTTCCAGATCGTCCGTTGTTACGGGATAGCGCGAAGAAACCGTTGAACCGGAAACATCCTGCGGATCGCCAACTGGCTCGCCATCGCGGTACCACTGGATGACGAACGAGTCCGCGGGATGGCGCCACGTTCCCAAAGTCGCCGTCAATGTTCTCCCCACGCGAGGTGTCCCCGTAATAACCGGAGCGGTCAACAGACCAATATTGCCTTCAGCGACGGTTACCGATTCGAGCGGTGACAGGGTCACATCCCTGTATCCGGGCTTCGACGCAACCACGGTGACGGTGATGTCGGCGTAAAGATCCTCAGCCGTCGGGTTGTACGTTGCGTTTGTTGCTCCATCAATGTCTTCACCATTGAGCTGCCACTGGTAGGTGATGGTCGAAGGCGCTGGGGTCACTCCCAGCGGACCGAGTGAAATCGTCCCACCCACTTCGGGTGAACCAGTCAGGACGAGATCTGAGCCCACGGCAAATTCCATGAATGGAACGGTGTCGGTGGGTTCGCTTTCCTCGGTGTGACTCACGTACCCATTTCGAGACCCCGTCACACTGACGGTCAATGCGGCGCCGGCATCTTGGGGGGTGACGGTGTACTGACCGGACGTCGCACTGGCGATATTTTCGCCATCACGCTTCCACTGATAGAGATAAGAAGTCGACAGCGGCGTCCAAGGCGCAACGGATGCGGTCAGCCTCGACCCTTGAATTGCGTCACCGCTGATTGTCGGTGCGGGTGTATCCGTAAAGTCGCCGAGGGCAATGAGTGCTGTGGCTGAACTGATGGCCGGAGTCACCGAGTACCCCGACAGTACTGGAGTGACACGGGCTGTGATTCGCGTGTTGAGATCAGCAAAGGCCAGCGTGTAGGTTTCCGCGGTGGCACCGGAAATCGCGACGCCATTGCGCAACCAGGCAATCGTGAACGAGGTCGGCTCGGGGCTCCAGCCGGTTGTCGACACGGTGAGTGTCGAACCGACTTTCTCAGTTCCCGAGACTTCTGGAATCGGACGTGGCAACGCAAATGAGCCGGCAAGCACCGCAGAACTACTGCGACTTGTTCGAGAGAGCGGGATGACGTTTTCGGTAAACGGCGTGACTGTGACGCTGATCTGTGCACCTAAGTCGGCTCCGGTGAGCTCATAGGTCGAGGAGGTCGCGTCAGTGATGTCGGTGCCGTTGCGCCTCCATTGATACGCGAACTCTGTGGGTGTCGGCACCCAGGTTCCCTCAACTGCGGTAAGCGTGCGACCCACCTGAGGTGTTCCCGAAATGGTCGGCGTAGCCGAAACCGTGTAGCGCTCGGCCACGGCGATTGTTGTGACGTCTGATGTCACCGTTTCGTCGTTGTAGCCCGCGTGCTTAGCGGTGACGCTGACTGAGATGTCCTTACCCGAATCGAGCGGTGTCAAGAAATAGGAGTCTGTCGTGGCACCACGAATAGCAACCCCGTTTCGGAGCCACACGTAGGTGACCTCGGTTGGTTCAGGGTCGAAGACGCCCGAGATTTCAGCCGTCAGGGTATTAGAGATGATGGCGACACCACTGACCACGGGTGTACCAGATACGGCGAAATCGCCGAGCGGGATGCTCGTGGCATCAGAGGTTACGGTTGAGCCGTTGTAACCCAACAACTCTGCAGTAACGCGCACGGTGATGTCGGCACCAAGGTCATCCATCGTGATTGTGTAGGTGCTGTCAGTCGCATCCGTGATATCGACACCATCGCGGCGCCATTGATAGGCATAGGAGGACGGCTCGGGAGACCATCCCGACGGTGTGGCCGTGAGCAGATCGCCCAACATTGTGCCTGGCGCATCGATTGTCGCCGTTCCCGTTTCATCAAAGCTTGCTCCGAGAACACGTGCCGTTTCAATCGAGGTTGTCGAGAAGCTGGTGAAGCCGGTGCGGAGAGCATTCGTGGACACAGAAATGCGCGTGTCGACATCCTCTGGCATCAGCGAGTAGGTGGATGTGGTCGCCCCATCAATCGGGGAACCATCACGGAACCACTGATATTCAAAATCGTCGGCGACGGGAACCCACGTTCCGGTGTGCGCAG
Source organism: Actinomycetota bacterium (assembly GCA_947449765.1). GTDB lineage: Bacteria > Actinomycetota > Actinomycetes > Actinomycetales > Microbacteriaceae > CAIOLM01. The sequence continues at coordinate 195,523 of CANFSP010000004.1, forward strand.
TGAGGGTTTCGTTCACGGCGACTGTTCCCGTAATTGTCGGAAGCGGAGTAGTGCGAAATTCGCCGGTTACGGTGACGCCGTTTGAGAGTGCCGATGCGCTCGTCCAGTTGAGACGACGACCGGTGACCTGAACGGTTACTTCAGCGCCGGCATCCGCGTCGGCGAGAGTGTACGTCGCATTTGTCGCCTCAGGGATAGCCTCGCCATTCCTTCGCCATTCGTACACATAAGAGGTTGCCGCAGGCGTGAACACATCCGTGGAGACTTCGAGCGTGTTCCCCACGAGATAGGGCGTACCCACGGTGGGGTCCGACACAACAGGAGAGTCATTCGCCACCATCTCGGCGGTGATGGTCGACGCATCCGAAGTCAGGGTGACGTCTGCGTAATGAGCGCTTCGCGCGAGGACACTCACGGTGATCGCGGCACTCGCGTCGGCGTCACCCGTCGTGTACGTGGTACCGGTTTCACCAAGAATTTCGGCGCCATTCCGGTACCACTTAATGAGCGTGGTGTCAGGAACGGGTGTGAACACATCCGTGGTGTCAACGGTGAGCGTTTCGCCCACAGCAGTGGTTCCAGTGATAAGCGGGTTACCTGACGTCACGAACGTCGCCAGCGGGATGGAACGACTGGATGACGTGACCGCCGAGTCCTCAAATGCGTTCCTTGTGGCCGTCACGCGAACCGTGATCGTTTCGCCCAGATCATCCAGCGTGAGTGTGTAGGTCGACGATGTCGCATCGGTAATGTCGACACCGTTTCGACGCCACTGATAGGTGTAGTTATCGGGAGTCGGTGACCAACCGGTCGGGACCGCGGTGAGCACGTCGTCAACAGCGGTTGCGTCACCCGTGATGCTGGCGGAGCCGACGGTGTCGAAAAGCTCGGCAAGCACGGCTGTCGATGGATCGGATGTCTGCGTTGCCGCAGAGTAGTTACTCAACGTGGGTGTGGCCTCGAGCGTGATAATGCCGCCGAGATCGTCTGCGGTGAGTGTGTAATTCGCGCTCGTCGCGCCACTAATGGCGACCCCATCCCGAAGCCACTGCAGATCGAAAGAGTTTGGGACCGGTGCCCAGGTGCCCGTCACCGCGTGGATGGTCTGTCCAACGCGAAGCGTCCCGGTAAAAGTGGGCTGTGGCGTGAGGGTGAAGGCCCCGACGGCACTTACGGACTCCGATGTCTGCGGGCTCGCCGTGTAGTTCGTCAGACGAGGAGTCACCGTGACCGTGATCGCGTGACCGGCATCGCTCTGAAGCACGGTGTAGGTGGCTGAAGTCGCACCGGAAATAGCAGACCCGTCGCGCTTCCACTGGTAGTCAAGTTGCGTGGGCGTTGGGGTGAAAATCTCCGCGGAGACAGACAGAACGTGTCCCGCAAAGTAGGGAGTACCTAGATCAGTATCTGAAATCGTGGGCAGACCAGAAACATCAAACGTTGCCGTCACCGCTGACGACTCGGCGGATGTCTTGGTAAGCGAAGTAAAACCGGTTTTTGTTCCCGTGACGGAAACAGAAATCTTGGCACCTAATTCGTCACTGGTCAGTGTGTACGTGGATGACGTTGCTCCGACAATTGGTGAGCCGTCGGCAAGCCACGCGTAGGTGAACGGGTCATCAGGAGTAGGTGCCCAGGTACCAGTCGACACGGTGAGTTCGCTGCCGACCGTCAAGGTGCCTGAAATCGTTGGCGTCGGGGCGGAGGTGAATGCTCCACCTACCGTGACCGCATTCGACACGAGTGTGCGCGGAACGTACCCGGACTTGGTTACGACGAGTTCGCATGTCAGCGAGCCAGCGACGTCACCGAGCACTGGCGTATAGCTCGAAGTCTCAGCACCGGCAATCACGGAGCCATCTAGTTTCCAAACGTACGCGACAGAATCAGGCGCTGGCGAAAGAGGAACAGAGAGCGCGGAGGTGACCGCTTGCCCATTTACCGCTGGCGACGAGATGCTGAGTGTCGCCGAGTCGGAATAGATATTGAGAACCGTGATGCTGTTGCTGCTGGTGACGACAGCGGGATCAAAAGTGTCGGCCGAACCGGTGACTTCAACGGAAATGGCTGCGCCAATGTCGGCAGATACCGTGGTGTACGTCTCGGACGTTGCATCGGTAATGGGGGTGCCACCGCGCAACCAGCGGTAGGTCGGCACTGCATCCACTGGATCCCATGCACCCACGACCGCCGAAAGCGTCGACCCAACGGCGGCGTTTCCCGAAACGCTGACCGTTGCGGGGGTAACGGCATCCGCGAAGGCAGCGGTTCCTGTTTGGGCGCCGGCCAGAACTATGGCGCCGACGAGGGCTATCGCGAGATTGGCGACAAACTTTCGGGTTGCGGTTCGCATTTCACTCCACATCGATAGCAAGGCGCCGGTCACAAGCGAGGGACGAAACCCCTCGGCTCAAGCCTAACCCGGCGGGTGAGAATGAGGGCTCAAGGTTTCATGTGCGAACACTGAGAGCCCCGGCGTGAACCTCGACTACCGCCCGGGTCACCTCACCGAATGGGTCGCCGTCGATTTGAACGCGAACGGGTTCATCCATTCGCCATTCAACGCGCGGTGCTTGCCGGTAACGCATCGAGGTAATGGTGGGCAATCCGCGCAAAATCTGTGTGCGCTGAGGTGAGTTGCGCAACGCGCTACCGACCATGAGGCGCCTTGCGATGCGCATCCACCCCCACGCACTTTTCGGATTGAGTGCGAGAACATCGACCATACCGTCGTCAAGTTTTGCCTCAGGCATGAGGAGCACTCCCCCGGCGATGACCCCGCAGTTTCCAATGAGCGCGGTGTTTTGTTTGCGACGTGTCTTGACGCCTGACTCGAGCACCACGGTCACCTCCTTGCGTTCATTGCGAAGAGCAGCGCGCAAAATGGGCGCGAGATAGGCCAACCATCCAATGCGACTCTTCAGTTTCGGATTCGTGAGGGCAGCCATCTCGGCGTCAATTCCCAAGCCAGCCATGACAAGAAACATCGATTCACGGGTGCCTGCCTCGTCGGTGACCGTGATGTGAGGCACGTCAATGTGCCGAATGTGCCCCTCAAGTGCCGTTGAAACGGCCTGCCGAAGATCTGTAATGGAAAGGTCAAGATTTCGGGCGAGAAGGTTGCCCGTGCCTCGGGGCACAATGCCGAGCGGGATTCCGGTTTTCTCTAAAACACTCGCGACGGCCCGAACCGTGCCATCACCGCCAACGGCGACCACAACATCGGGCTTAGTGGCCAACGCCTTTCGGGCTGCTCCAGCACCAGCGTCGGAGGCGTCGGATTCAAACCAGGAGGCTGGCGCTATGCCGAGTCGCGTCTCCGCCTCGGCAAAACGCCGGCGCACGAGCGCCATCCCTCGTTTGCTGGGGTTGTAGACGACCGCAACCCGCTGTGCACGCACACGCGAGCCTGAGTTCCTCATTCGCGACCCCGATACTTCGCGGGCTTAGCCGAGTTGTTGGGCACGAATTTCGTGACCCTGCGAGGTGAGGCAACGCCCGGTGGCCAGATCAAATTTCCAGTCGTGCAGACTGCAGGTCAGCACGCCGTCGGTGATTGTGGCTGCGGTAGCGAGATCAGCCCGAAGGTGGGGGCACCGACGCTGTACACGCCAGCCGTCCAGGAGGATGTCCTCCCCGTCGTCGGCCTGTTCCGAATACCAGTTCTGCACGTAGTCGATTCGCTGCTCCGAGAGACACTTCATGAATGTGTAGAGGTACTCGTTGAACTTACCGATGCGCCCGGCGGTGAAGCGAACCGACAAGAAGATGCTGTTGGACCAGTCAATTTCTCTGTCCCGCAGGTTCGTGGCGACCAGTTGCGCGGGAATATCAAACCAGTAGCGAACCGCCTCATCGTTGAAACGGCGAACCTCTGCTTTGGGAAAATCGGCAACAATCTCGAGCGTTCCGATGGTGAACTTCACCATGGCGCCGATGCCGTCGCACAGGAGCGGTGCGCGCCTCATCAACGGCTCCCACCACTGCCTGATTTGGGACAGCATCTCATCATCAGTGGGAACAGGAGCCCAGGTGGCTTTCTCGGCCGCCAGTTCATCCTGTCTCGAGCGTCTCTGCTCGTCGAGGTACTCCCATTTGTTCGCAAACATGTGAGAAATCTCGGCTTCGGTGAAGAGCGTCTGTGTGACGGTCACCTCACCGTGGTTGATGTCGACAACCGTGCCCGGAACAAATACGTGACCCGTGATGTCGGGCCGAACCTTCTCGAGCTCGGCGATGAACTCAACTTGATCGGTGAAAATGGAGTCTCCCTGAAGCCCGTGCGCATTGAACGGAAAGAGTGCCTCATCGTAAAAGGCCGGTGGGCCCGCGTGCGGAAAAACGTGGGGTGCATTGATTTTCTCAATGTAGAACAGCGCGCGTTTCGTCTGAGCTTCCCGCTTCAGCGTGGCGAAGTGCTGCTTCTCACCCACGGGAATGTCGTAGGCCATCGGCCACCAGATCGCCCCCGAGAACTGGGTGAAGTAGGCATCGATTGAGCCAAAGTTCAGAAGGGCGTCAAGGTCGAGTGGATGCGCGTCATTCTGGTCGAGGATGCACGCCGTCCCGTCGTCAACCGACAGAGACGAGTCACCGATTGGTCCGTCGCTCGGTGCCCGCATTGGGGTAACCAGCATCCGCAGTCCATCACGTTCGATAACTTCGCCGGCTCGCGTGTAGAGAATGTTGCTGAAGCCGAGTGCGCGCAAATCGTTCTCGAGGTCATCCGTGGGGTACTCGGGCAAAAGCACGGTGATGTCTTTACGCACGTAGTTTTCGAGAAGCCACGGATCGAAGTGGTCGCGGTGTCGGTGCGAGACATACAGGTAATCCGCCTGACCGAATCTCTGCCAATCGAGCCCGCGATTGTCGGGCCATACAAACCAGGAACCAAAGAAAGCCGGTTTGACCCACGGGTCACACAGAATCGTTCCGCCACGAGTCTCAATGAACAGACCTGCATGCCCCAAACACGTTACGCGCATGGGTCTAGTTTATTCGGGAGCACTTCAGCCTTTTGGCTCGAGCACGCCGCGAATGGCCTTCGAAATCACGGATGTCCACTCGGTCGGGTCGAGGTGTGGCTCGGTGAGGTCGTCAATGACGCGACCCAGGGTGTATGCCTGAACGAAGGTCGCAGCGGCATCAGCAGAAACATCAGAGTTGAGCCAACCGCGGTTTTGCCCCTCACGCACCAGATCGGCAAGAGCTGTAGTGAGACGAATTTGCTCGGTTTCTAACAGGGCCCGAAATGCTTCGTTTCGCGATGCTCGCGCAACCACCTGAATGCGAGTGAGACGATTAGGGCGATTTTCGACATCTTGAGACGAAACAGTAATTGCGTCAAGACCCTGCCACATTGCTTCTGCCGACGTGACGCTTGTCGTCACGCTAACCAGCTCAGCGATGGTTACTTCGACAAAGGCGGCAAATCGCCGCGCCAATGAGACATCAAGGAGATTGTCGAAGTCGGTGAAGTGGTGGTACAGCGAGCCTTTGGAAATACCCGAAATACTCAGGACCTCATCGACGGTGATGTCGTCAGTCGTCTTTGTCTTCAACAAATCCACGACGACGTCGATGAGTCGTTCTCGTGTGGGATGAGGACCTTTGGCCATCCCTTTATGCTACGCCATTCACTCCTGCGACTGTGGTGGCCAGCGCATCGGCAGCAGGTGAAAGCCGTGGGAATTAGGGCACTTGTGTGGTGGTGAGTGACCAGCGGGTCTTGACCGCTGCCGAGGTATTCGTTGCCGTCACGGCAACCAACAAATACTTCGACCGATCCCCCGCCACCGGCGTATACGACGCGTCCGTCGCACCACCAATCGCCACACAACTCGCCGGCGCCGCAGAAGGAACCTCAGTCGGAGTCACCACAACCGGACCCGCACACCGCATCCACTGATACGACAACCTCGCCGGAGTCACCTTCTGCAAACTCGTCATCTCACCCCACGTACGCGGACCCACATACCCATCCGCAACCGGAACACCATGACGCTGCTGAAACACACGCACATCCGCAACCGTCCGCGCGTCATACACACCCGTACGCGGCGTACCAAACCCATCAGCACGCAACGCCTCCTGAACACCAAAAATCGGATACCCGTCATACTGCGGACCCGACATCGTCAACACCACCGGAGCCAACAACCCCGGCCACACCCCACCCGACGCCGACAA
>CANFSP010000005.1 GCA_947449765.1 Actinomycetota bacterium
CCAGTGAGTCTGCGGGCGATTGGCAACCTGTAGAATTGGGATGCGCTTTTGCGCGGGCCTCTAGCTCAGTTGGTAGAGCAACGGACTTTTAATCCGTGGGTCGTCGGTTCGAGCCCGACGGGGCCTACATATGAAAATGGCTCCCTCGTGAGGGGGCCATTTTCATATTCACCCGCCGGGCGAGAACCGGGTTCGATGGGCCCACACCGCAAGGCAACGCATCGCGTTGCTGGTCGCGGTGGGGACCGACGGGGCCTACCAAGTTGAAACCTCCGCCATCATTGGGATAGCGGTGGTCTCTTCATTTCTGTTGACGTGTCGAGGGGGAGTCCGCCTACGCGGCATCGGGCAAGTTGAGCTGAGTCATCGTCGCCGGCCGGCACGCCACCGGCTAGTTGCGGCTTGCGAATAGCGCCTACTTGAGAGCATCACTTCCGCCAAAGCGCGCAACTGCTTGCAGCCACTTCGTGCGCTGTTCTAGGGTGCTCTTGCGCACAGGTGAGAAGCTCGTGGCACCGATGGTCTTGACGCCGCAGTACCAGAGAATGGGGTAGCGCAGAGAGTTCTCTGAGGGCTTGCGGTACCAGAATCGGTGGAACCACCCCGGTGCGTCCATTGTGTAGATCAGCCGCGCCGTTCGGCCTTTGAGGAGTTTGTCCCAACCCGAACCGTCACTCCGGTACTTGAAGGTGACGCCTGGCAAGAAAGCTGAGTCAATGAAGTCCTTGAGCGCTGCGGGATAGGTGCCCCACCAGACCGGATGAACAAAGACGAGATGCTCTGCCCAGACGAGGTCCTCAGTCATCTGCGCCAAAGCTGGACTCAGAGGAATCGTTGCATTGGCGTGGGCCAGCTCCTCGTCATGGAACTCAATGGGCGCCAATGGCCACGATGCTTGCGCGAGGTCGATGACCCGGACTTCCGCCCCGGACTCCTTTGCGGCTGAGACATAACTCTCCGCCAGCCCATGACTAAGGCTGCCCGGACGAGGATGACCTATTACTACCGTGATTCGCTTCATCTGATTTCCTCCGTTTTTGCATTTAGGTGTTGAAGAACTGTCAGTAGGTCTCTGTTGAGCTTGCGCAAGTCCAAAGCCGGCAAGCCTGTGAAAATCTCAATGAAACAGCGCTCTAGTTCGTCACCTGCGGCCATGGCGGATTTCTTGCCCTTGGCCGTTAGCTCAACCAGCACCTTTCGCGCATTCGAGGGATCGCCCTGGGTGCGAGTCAATCCGCGTTGAACAAACCAGTCGACCTTCTTGCTCACTGCCGCCACAGAGACATCGAGGGACTTAGCGACTTCAGTGATACTGCTTCGCCCATTCAGCAATGTGACTAGGAACGTGAACTGACTGAAGGTCAAGTTGAACCGCTCTCGCAAGATTCCGTCTGCCTGACGATTGAGTTCTCCGACCAACTGGTTCAAGGTGAAAGTGACTTTGGTTTCTAGCACAAAATTAGTTAACTAGTTAATACCTTAGTTGTCAACTAGTTAAGACATTCCGAGCGGTGAGCCCTCTCACATTCAATCAATCTCCAGTGATGGAGTTGCTCAAACCGACGCCGTCGTACGTGCCGAGCTACCTTGCAGCGCGAGCCCCCGGCTTATCCTTTGATAGCGACAGCAGCAACCCCGAGGCCGCAGCTCGGATGACAGAGCGCATTGCCGCCTTGCCCAGAGCTTATAAACCTCGGGAGACAAATTCGTCGACGGAATAGTTCTAGGGGAAACGACGTTTGGCATTTGAGCTCCTCCCCTCCTATTCCTATGCGCCTGGCAAATTGTCTGGCGACTGGAAACCACTTCAAGACATTCTTTGGAATAATCAAGAAATAGAGTCACCGCCAAGCCCCCGTATGTCGAGGAAGTAGGCGACAAAAAGGGAATACAAAAACTCAATAAATGTGGGAGGTCATCGGAGATTTCGGTTAATCTACTCGCATCGCAGGCGATTGCGGGGATTGACTGCCATTGTTCTAATCCGTGGGTCGTCGGTTCGATGGGCCCACACCGCAAGGCAACGCAACGCGTTGCTGGTCGCGGTGGGGACCGACGGGGCCTAGGCCCGCGCCCACTTGTCGATGATTCCCACGAACTCGTCGGTGTGCGACAGGAAAGGCGAGTGGTCTGAGGAAATCTCTGCGACCTCAACAACACTCGGGTGCTTCGACATCTTGCGTTGCAATGGTGTGCGGCACGCCATGTCGTTCGTGGTGATCAGGTAGCGTCTCGTCACCTTGCGATTGTTATCAATCGATACGGGCATGACGAATCCGAGAATTGGTTGCGGACACAAATCTTCTGCGGCTGCCCGGGCGACCGCTGGGTCACACTCACCGTAGAAGGCTTTGATCGCGTTCTCCACGGAAAGCGTTCCGATGGGTGGGTCACCCTCAACTACGACATTCGCTTGAACCATATCGCCTTCGCCCTCGGGTTGCCCAGCGAGGTCAACAAGGCTCTGCCCATCGTCGGGCAGGAAGGCTGCCACATATATGACCTGCTTCAGCTCGCCTCCGGACGCGAGAAAGTCGTCGGCAGCTTGAGTAACGACGATGCCGCTCATCGAGTGACCAACTAATACAGCAGGTTCGGGGTCCGATCGAAGTTGCTCGACGACTTTCGCCGCATAGAGCGGAACAGTCACCTGATTCTGTGGAGTTTTGTCGTCGCCGTGGCCAGGCAGATCGATCCCTTCAACTCGATGACCGAGTTTTTCCAGCCCCGCCTTTGCTGCATCCCAGCAGTGTTTATTGTGAAATGCACCGTGAACCAAAACAATACGCGCCATGGGAATCTCCTCGTTGATGAATCCGCTACTTAGACACCTAAAAATCTAAAATTACGTGTAAGCACTGTCTAGTCGCTCTTTACATTTTCAACAAGAGCCTCACCACGATTTAAGCGAGAGAATAATTCGTCACTAATTGGCCGGTTGGGTCGAGAAATTCAACATCCACAGACTCGGTCTTCACGGTAACCAATAGGAATCCGGAGCCACCTTTAAGTGTTCCCGTCGTGTAGCCGTAATTCTGGGCATCTTTATTCACCGCCGTTCCTGGGTGGCTCGGTTGAGGAAGTGTTTGGTAGGTGACGCCATCGAGAGACTGCTGGCAGTAAAGATGATCATGCCCCTTGAACACCGCAGTCACTCCTGTGTCGACAAGAAGCTGATGGATCGGCTTAGCCCAACCTGAGCGGTGCGTTTCGAAACCAGAGGTACCGTCGGGACTCATACCGCCCCACTCGTATAGGTTGGCCCACTCCACACCACCACGCCCTTGTGAGTCGCCGCCAACCAGCTGGTGGGTGAAGAGAAACTTTCGTGATGCGGATGACGTTTCGAGTGTCTTGGTCAGCCAGTCGTACTGCTCGCGACCGAGAGTCCAATTCCACCCGTCCTTTCCCGGCTTGGTGGTCGTGTACGAGAAGGGATCGATAACAACACAGAGGGAGTCCGCATAGCTCAGGCTGTAGTAATTGAGTGGGAACGTCTCCTGCGGGAAGTACTCTAACCGCAATTCATGCGTGTTTAGAGGATCCCAACCAAGCTCTCCATCATGATTCCCCATGGCGAAGTGAAGTGGTAGGTCATCGCCGAGTTCGGCATAAAAACTCTTAAGAAGTTGATAGCGGGCCCGCATACTCTCATCGGTTGGGTCATGCAATTTGTCGATCATGAAGTCGTCACCCAGGTCTATGAGGAACTTGGGCTTGATTCGGCGAATGGACTGGAGTGTGGTTCGAAACAGCTCTGGGTCAGATTGCTCGTCGAGGTGCGGATCAGCCTGTATGGCAAACGAAAATACTCCGTCGTTTGATATCGGACTAGGCGACGCAATCAGGTTTCGATCGCGGGGGTCGCCTGTGCACGCAGCCAGAATGGTGGGCACACCTAAGACGCCCAAGAGAAAGTAGCGACGTGAGATGGTCACGATGGCAGCCGATACGACTGGATGACGTTGCCGGATTGAGGCCCACCGTTGGCGACATAGTCAACCACAACATCCTCGGGTGACACAGTCACTTTAAGGAAACCCGAATTCGGAAGAACGGTTCCAGAGGTGTAGGCGTCTGAGTTGAAGGCCGTAAATGTTGGGTCGGCGGGAAGCGGGACCGTCTGATAAGTCACTCCATCGGTGACCTGTCGAGCGTAGAGGTGGTCGTGTCCTTGAAAAAATATGCTGACGCCATATTTGACCATGAGTTGGTGAATCGGTTGAGCCCAGTCGGGTCGATGACTCGGGAACGCATACGTCCCATCTTTGTCGTTGCCGCCCCACTCATAGTCTCGAGCCATTTCAGTGCCACCTCGGCCCGTACCTAGTACGTGGTGTGAGAATACAAATTTGTGTTTGGCCGTTGAGTGAGAGAGTACGTCGGTCAGCCAGTCGTACTGTTCTTTACCGAGGGTGTTATTCCATAAGTCCCGTTCTTTCTTTGAGCTCTTATCCCCCTTCATCCCAACTGTCGCGGAGTTGTCTGCGGCTGTCGGCGTGTGCCAATAGAAATCGACGACAGCAAATAGCGCCTCGCCCCATTCAAATGCGTAATAATCGCGGAGTAATCCAACGTTTTCGACATTTTGCGAATCACCACTGTAAAAAGTTCCCGGTTCAGGCATGGGGTAAAACTTGTTGCGCGCGGTGCCAGCATAGACTGCGGGGTTCTCTCCCGTCCCATCGAGCAGGTACATAGCCGCCTGCTCGTGATTGCCGTTTACGGTGTAAATCGGAGTTGTGGCGCCGAGCGCATCGAGCCAAGCACGTTGCTGAAGGTAGATTGCATCGACCGTAGCTTGACTGACCGTTCCATCCTCGATGGTTTTTTCGATAGAGAAGTCATCGCCCATCATCACGTAAAAGTCGAGACCTGAAGCGGCCGCCGTCGTGAGGTTTTGCACATACAAATCAGCATTGAACATTTTCTCGGGACGCTCGGGATGAGAGTCCCCTTGGACCCCGAATGAGAAGGTACTTCCGAGCCCCCGTGCCGTGTGAAAGGACTGCGGTGGGCTTGCCAAAAACCCTTGATCATCTGAAGCTCGTGTGGCAACACGATAAAAGACCGCAGAATTCTCGGCCATCCCGTCAATCTGGATGGTCACAGGTTCACCGCCGTGAGAACGAATCGTTTCCGTTTGGTGGGTGAGCGTGTCTGAGTCAAGTCCAAATTGAACTAGGACGTCCATTCCGGGAGAGGCAAGCACATTTACAAGTGCGCCACTTTTAGTGGGAGATCCGAGGATAAAACTTCCCGGTCCACCGAGAGTCGCTGACTGCGTGCCAACGACTGGGGTCAGCGATTGGGTCGCCGAAGCTCGAACCGCCGGACTGGCACAGCCAGAAATGCCGAGAACAGCTAAACCGAGAAGGCCTGCGCCAAATTGTCGCCTGGTGATTTCCACGGAATTTGTCATTTCTTAGCTGGCGGAGCAGGGTCGATGAGAAAATCTGGCGGTGCTGTGAATCTCCCCGCCTGTGAGGGTATGTCCCCGACTCCAAACAAGAAGCTATTGTCGGGCAGTGTCGGCGTGGCAACCACCGTGGCAAAGCGGTAGTCGGATTCGGGCACAGTCGTCAAATCACGCAGAGCCACCAACGTGGCGCGTTGACTGGGGGTGAGTGAGGCATTCACCTGCGCGAAGCGAGACGCATACATCGCAGAGAGAGAGCCATCGAGTGCGCCATAGTGTTCAATCAGGGCAGCAACCTTTGCGTGGTCAATAGTTCCACCGGACTGGGCTTTTCTTAACTCTTCCGACACCGCATACCTGGTTTTTGTGAGTTCGACGAGATCGCCTCGCTGATCATCGATAATGCTCGTGATGAGCTGTCGTTGCGCAGGGTCAAGGATATTGAGGAATTCCTTACCCTTGTCCCCAGTCACCGTTGTGCTGATGAAGTAATTCGGATCACCCATGGCGGGATAATCCTTCATGAAGAATCCGCCGAAGTAAGTGCCGTGACGTTCCGGACAGTAATAGACGTCAGCGTTCAGACCTCCCTTGTACCAGCTGAAAAGCTCACTCGCATAGGTCATAACTGCCTGGTACTCGCTATTGGTCATGGATTTTTTGAGAGACTCATCCTCCGCGATATCCGGCCACGTTGAGGAATCATTAAAAGCGAGCGCGTCGAATCGTGACTTTTGTTCCGACGTGAATGACGAAATAATTTTGCCGACTTGTTCCGCGCGACCCAAGGATAATTCAGCATCGATGCCATACATATTGCTCGTAAAGGAAGAGACGCGGTCGCTATTCAGTGCACTTCCAGTAGGTATTTTCCCTTCTAGGTTGGCGCGAAAAGCATTGATGAGCACGAGCCGGTTGTACGCAAAATCGCCGTACGCCTGAACCTGTTCCGTGGCTAGCTGGACTAGCTGAGACTTTTGCTCAGACGAAAGAATGGCCAAGGTATTTGTTGCGGCCTTAGTGAGGAAGGTCGTGTTGTGACCGAAGCCCGCTTTGTCGACGTCACGCATGTATTGAAAACCGAAGAAGTCAGCTACCTTGCCAGGCGGAAAAAAGGTATCCGCCGTGGCGTTTCCGGTGATGAAGGCCAATCCATCGAAGGCAATCGTGGAGAGTTGAGCGTTGTCGCTCATCGCTTGAGCGAGCGTGTAGTTGGGATTGTCGCCGTAGACCAGCGATTCGTAATTAGCGACACTCGACGACGGGAGTGTTCCAGGATTTGGGGTCACTGGAGAAGAGCATCCCACGAGCAGAAGATTTGAGAGAACAGCCCCCGAGACAACGATGGGCCATATTTTTCGGCTATGCCTCAATGACGTCATGACCCAAGACTAGAACTGCGTATCTATGTAAAGGCAGGCGTCCACATAAGAATATCCTGAGCATTTTTCGAGGCATTCACCCCGCCCTTGATGTCTCGGAGTACCTAAATTCCGTAGAAAGACTTAGCCCCCGCAATGAGCGTGTCGAATTCTTGTTCGTTCGGGGTCTCACTTGTGCCGCCCTCAACGAACGTGCCGCCGACAACGCCAACGTCATTGACCCCCGTCCCGGGGAGGTGCTTGGGGAAGATGTAGAACGACCGTTTGACCTTCTGACCGGCCTGAGTTGTGCCCTCGCTAAAGTAAACGAGAATCATGGATTGCAGGTCTTCGGGCACCTGATCTTTGAGCATGATGAGGTGCCCCTGTACCGACACGACGTCGCCATCACCGTTGAGTGCTCCCGAACCGAGCCCGGCACTGTCAAAGACGAGCGCGCCCGGCAACTCCGCAAAGTCGACGACCTTGCGCTGTTCGAATGTCACGTGCGCATCGAGGTAGGCGCGGAGGGCATGCATCATGACGGCGGTATCCATGAAGATTCCGTCGTCATAGGCAACCATGGCTCGAGTGGTTCCGTTACCAAAGTCAAGCACGACATCTTTCGCCGGCTTCATCACCTGACCGACATAGGGTTCGAGTCCCGAATCTTCGCGGGTATCGAAATACGATGGCACGATCTTGGCTCCACCGGGAAAATTGGGTTCGTCGCCCGCAGCGACGCGCGCGTAGAACTTATACGCATCGATTCCGATTTGATCGATGATCTTTTGAATCTCTGGGGCATTGTCCATCGAAACCGGAGCCAGTAAACCTCCAGCGTTGTGTGAGGTGAGTTTCTCAAATTTGTCCGCGACAACAGTGACGTTGGTGTACCCGCGCTGCACCAATTCGTAGGCGGTGAATAGGCCAATGACTCCAGCGCCAACCACGTAAACCGGATCTGTTTTCGACACGGCCTTTCCTTGCTCGGTGGCTTCGGCGAGGTCGACAACGTAGCGTGCTGTCCCTGGCGCGAGAGTCCATCCGCTTCCACCGTGTCCGTAATTGTGGGCGATGAGCTGGTTGCCCACAACATCAACACTCATGTTGGGTGCACCCTTGCGCATGGGTCGGTAGCAGAGCACCTTCTCACCCAAATAGGCGGTGTCGAGCCGGGGTGGAACGATCTTGCGGATTTCGGGTACACCGCTCGCGAGGCTCGACCCTCCGGCCGCGTTTGGCGCGCAGGCGGCGAGAGCAAGAACACTCGCCGTGCCCACGAAGCCCGCAATAACGGTTCGTCTCGTCAGTTGCCCCGATGCCGGCGCGGTCTCTTCTTCTCTCGACGAATTCGTGGACATGGTGCGACCTTTCGCAAAGCATTAAACGATTTTCGTCAGACTATCACTGAGGCGGCATGCGCGCCCTAGCGGCTAAAGCTTTATGCTCACGCCCCAGCGGGCCTGAAATTCATCCTCGGGCTCTAACCAGATGAGGTCGTCACCAGAGTTGAAGGCGTTGGGCGCTGCGGTCGAGGGTTCGATGGCGGCAGCGTAAACAGGCGATCCATCTGCCGAAGGAAAAAAGGAGGGCGTGAATATGACGACGTGCTTAAATGTCGAATCTTGCCAGACGTCCAGACCTCGACCGTCAGGTGTTGTGAGGTAGACGTGCGAGTTTCCGTCGGAGCCTAACGGCAGGTCGGTGAAGTCCTCGTCGAGGCATCTGTCACCTACCCTGAAGCCGTCTCGAAGATCACACTCGGTTCCTGCCGTGGGTCGCCTTGAGACGGGGATTTGCCGATCATCAACCACGGTCTGAGTACCCGCGTGGGAATAGACCGTTAACTCGCTCGTCGCGACGTCCGAAAACTTGAAATAGGGATGCGCACCGGTGGCATAGGGCGCGGCTTCGCCGGATCTGTTGATCGCGCGATGAGTCGCGGTGAGCCCGCTTTCGCTCAACTCATATTTCACCCACGTGTCCACGTGAAACGGATAACCCGTGCTGGGCTCAATGGTTGCACGCAGGGTTACGGCTGAGCCAGTCTTCTCCTCGGCTACATAAGCGTGATCGAGAAGTAGCCCGTGATTGGCGTTCTGTTGCTCGGCGATGTTGATGGGGTTGTGAAGCTGCTCGCCGCGATATGCCCACATCCCTCCGTCGAGGCGATTGACCCACGGAGCCATGATGGCACCGGCACACAACGGCTTGACCTGGTCTTCGCGATAGGGCTCAACCAGTTCAATCTCGTCAATCTCAAAGACACGCAGTGACGCGCCCACCTGGGCGATAACTGCCCGCAACTCCCCCTGCGACGAGGAAAAACTCAGAGCGTATTGCTCTCCCGAAGCAGCTACCACAATAAGGCGGATCTATTCTTTGTCGGCGGGCAGAGTGGTAATCGTCCCCGTGATCATTCCCACCAGCGTGTCGCCATTGAACTGCGAGGTCGGAGCATCCTTAACAATCTTGCCCAGACGAAGCACCACGATGCGATCTGTCACTTCAAGAACATGTGGCAGGGTGTGCGAAATAAAGATGACGCCCAAGCCTTTTTTCTTAGCAGATTTGATGACTTCAAGAACCTCACCGGCTTGACGGGCACCTAGGTGGTTGGTCGGTTCGTCGAGGATAATCACCTTTCGAGCCCACGCGACTGCTCGCCCGATGGCTACGGCCTGGCGTTGTCCACCCGAAAGCTGCGAAACTGCGCGATTGGATGCCGGTACCGCGATTCCGACGGCCTCGAGATCCTGGTGAGCTTCTTGCTCCATCTCTTTGCGTGCGAGAAATCCCATCTTGCCGAAGATGCCCTTGACGAACTTCTCGCGACCGAGGAAAACATTTTGAGAGACAGTGAGGTGCGGTGCCAAGCCGCTCTCTTGATACAGCGTCTCAATTCCAGCTTCAAGCGCCTGACGTGGCGAGTGCCAACGCACCTCTTCACCGTCAAGGTAGATGTGTCCGCCATCGGGATTGTGTGCTCCGGAAAGAACCTTGACAAGGGTTGACTTTCCGGCGCCATTGTCGCCAACGAGACCGATGACCTCTCCGGCATGCAGCTTCAGGCTTGCTCCGTCGAGAGCCACGACCGAACCGTAACGCTTCGATACGTCTTTAACTTCGTAAATTACTTTTCCAGTCATTAGCGCACACCATTCTTCTTCTGGAGAGTCTGAACCGCTACCGCGCCGGCAATAAGAACTGCGACGACAATCTGCTTCCAGTCAGTAGCGACACCGATCATGAGCAGACCGCTCTGAACGGTGATGAGGATGAGCGTTCCGATGACCGTACCCCACATGCGGCCAATACCGCCCATGAGGGATGCGCCACCGATGACTGTCGCGGCAATGGCATAGAGCTCCATTCCGGTTCCTGATGTGGGTGAACCTCCACCCAATCGGACGTATGCGTAGAATCCAGCAAGTCCCGAAAGGGCTCCTCCAACGAGATAAATCTTCGTGGTGTGTCGAGCGATGCTAATACCCGCTGCACGTGCGGCAAAAACGTTCGAGCCAATCGCATACGTGTACAGGCCAAAACGGGCCTTGTGCAGGAACAAGCCGACAACGAGCGTCACCAAAGCCATGAGGATCACAAGTGGCGAGAAAAGCCCAGTGTCAAAAACTTTGGGATCTAGCCCGGGAATTCGAAGCGGGTTAATCAGCGAAAAGTCTGTCGGACCCTGCAGTGGCATTCCGCCCGAGATGATGATTGCCATACCGGCTGCCGCACCAAAGGTGGCCAGCGTGGCAATAAAGGGAACAATTTTCAAGATATTGATCAGCACCGAGTTGACTGCACCCACGAGGAGTCCGGTAAGCACGGCAACGAGGGCAGCGAGTGCGAGAGCAGGCCACGCATCAACGCCGGTTGTTTTGGAAGTGAGGTGTAAGCCATTCACCAGTACCCATCCAGCGGTCACTGTCGAGAGGCTCAGGGTGGCACCGACCGAGAGGTCGATGCCACCACTGATAACCACCAGGGTTTCGGCAACGGCAAGCAGGATGTATGCACCCCAGTCCGTGAGAATCGTGCTGCCCACACTCGTGCTCAGGAAAGTGCCTCCTGAGAGCGAGGTGAAGACAACGATCAGGATGAGAAGCACCAATACCAGCAACGCTGTTTGGTTCCTCGTAAATCCTTGAATGCGCTCCCGGAACGAGATGCTCTGCTTGCCGTCAACCATGGTCAAAACCCTGTTTCTGATGCGAGGTGTTAGTTAGCTACGTAAGTGTACTTCTTGAGGTCAGCAGCCGAAGTGTTGGCGTCAAGAGTTACGTTCGCGATGACAACATCACGCTGTGCGGGTGACTTCTTGTTCTTGATGTAGTCAACCAGGGTCTTGATGGCGAGACGAGCCTCAGCAGCAGGGTCCTGAGCAATCAGTGCGGTGAAAACACCACTCTGGATGAGCTCAACGTTTGCTGGGTAAGCGTCGTAACCAACGAGAGCGATCTTGCCGGTCAGGTTCTTAGCCTGAAGTGCTGCGGCAGCACCTGAAGCGTTCGTTCCATCGATTGCGAAGATACCGGCGAGGTTCGGGTACTTGGTGAGCCAGTTCTCAACGTTCGAGGCGGCAGTCTGCGGGTTCGAAGCCGAGTAAGCAACGTCCTGGATGGTGATTCCCGGGTACTTAGCCGCGATTGCAGCCTTGAAGCCATCGAGACGAGCAACGTTGGTGGTTGCGGTGGCCGAGGTCAAACCGACGACGACGTCGTAGGTCTTGCCGTCGGTGTAACCGATCTTGGCTGCGATAGCGTCAGCGGCTTTTGCGCCACCATCGCCGTTGTCTCCGGTGATGAAGGTGACAACCTTCGAGAGGTCAGTCACGTGCGTGTCAACGTTGGCAACAGCGATACCTGCTGCGATTGCCTTGTCGTTCGCTGCCTGCAGACCGTCAGGATCGGTAGGAATGAGCACGAGGCCGTCGGGCTTCTGAGCAATGATGTTCTCAACGATGGGAACCTCGGTTGCGACGTCGTAGTGCGAGGGGTCACCCTGCCAGATGAGGGTAACGCCCTCTGCCTTTGCTTCTTCTTCAGCGCCAACCTTCATGGCCTGGAAGAACGGGTCCGACTCAGCACCCATTACGAAGGCAATTTTGATTGGCTGGTTTGACGCGCCTGCACAACCAGATGCCGCGAGCGCAATGGCCCCGACAATGCTGATTGCAGCGGCGATCTTGATAGAACGCTTCATGTGCTTTTCTCTCCTTGATGTTGAGCAACGACGCGGCCAAAACATCAGGAGCGTCATTGCACAGTATTTTTCACATTTTGCGAGAACGCTCTCGCAATTTTCACCATTGTAACCAGATGTGGTCACAAGTGCGCAACCCGGAGTCAATAACGTTTCAATAACGGACGCGAGAATCCGAATGTACGAGACAATAAAAGTGTGAGTAAGCCGACCATCAACGACGTCGCCACTGCCGCCGGAGTCTCACGTGCGACCGCATCCCGAGCCCTCGCGGGTTATGGCCGAGTCTCCGAATCAACCGTTTCGCGGGTACAGTCAGCGGCACACAAGATTGGCTATCAGCCCAATGAAATTGCGCGCTCTATGCGTGCGGGTAAAACGCGCACCATCGGGCTTGTTATCATCGCAAACTTTACGAACGTCTTCTTTGATCGCGCGACCAAAGTGATTGTCGATACGGCCCGTGACCTTGGTTACCAGGTGCTCATTTACAACACGAATGAAGATGTGAGGCTCGAGCGAGAAGCAATCGAGACGCTCACTCAGAAGCGTGTCGACGGCCTCATCGTTGTTCCGTCAACGGACGAAGGTCACGAACATCTCATCGCGCTGACCAAAATGTCAACGCCATTGGTCATCATTGACCGCCAGCTTTCGGGAGTTTCAGCGACCACAATCACGACCAACGATTCCATGTCGTGTGAGGCAGCAGTTGACGAGGCGGTTTCTCAGGGACATCAGCGCATGGGGTTCCTCATTGCCACGCCTACCGTGACCGGCTTCCAAAGCGCCACGCCGGTGCTACAGAACTCGGCGATCGAATCCCGTGTGCGAGGATTCGTCGCTGGCACAAGCAAGTACAAGCACGTTCGAGCTGAATGGCTTTTTTCAGAGGAATCTCCCGAGGTAGCCCTAGCTGCTGTTCGCAATTTGCTCGACTCAGAGAATGCTCCGACCATCCTCTTCACCAGCAACAACGACATGGTGCTCGCGGCGTTGAAAGTCACTGGCGAACGCGGGCTCACTCTGGGAAAAGATATTTCCTTAGTTACCGTCGATGATTCGCCGTGGCTCGACGCTATCGTTCCCGGCATCACGTCTATCCAACGCCCGGTGGACCAGCTCGCCGAATTGGCCGTGCGTAAACTCGCCGAACAAATGGAAGAAAAGAAATTTGTGGTTGAGGATATCCAGCTCCCGACGAAACTGATCACGCGCGGATCGATTGCACAGCTGAACGAGTAGCAATCGCCGTGTGAACAGTTGCGGTAGCCAGCGCCTTGTCGACAACCATCGTGCTGAACGCGCCAAGTACAGTCGGGGGTATGACGCGATCTCAACGAACTCGGTTTGCCGTGTACCTCCTCCTCTCCATCGCCGGCCTCGTGAGTGCCTGGGTACTCAACGCACTGGCCATCATGCGCGGTGAAAACTATGCGAACGCGTGGTTCGGCACCGCGGTCGACTGGGTACTTTCAGCCGACTTTCTCGTGGTCGCCCTCGCCGTGGTGACCTTCATGGTCATCGAATCACGGCGCATCGGCATGCGGTTCGTGTGGGTGTACATCGTGCTCTCCGGCGTGACCGCAATGGCCTTTACCGTTCCACTCTTTCTCGCCATGCGAGAGCGCCACCTTGCCCTTACGACGAAGTAGGCCAGGCTCCGATTCGCTCGAGGCGCGCGAGGGCGGCATCCTCAATCGGACTTTCTGGTCCGACGGCAGCACGCATGAGGCGCAGAGTCAGTCGCGTTGCTCCGACAATCAGCCATCGAGGTTTAGCACGCAACCCGAGCATGGTGCGAAATTCAGGTCGTATGGAGACGACGGCAGCGTCGAAGAGAAGACGATAGATCGGTCGAGCAAGAATCGGCAAGGGCGGACGACGGATGAAGTTGACGACCAGACGGGTTGACTCAGACGAGGTCAGCACGCCGCGATCCCTCAGATCATCGATGATTGCGTCGACCTCGCTCACCGTGGTCGGCGCCGCGTCGAGACCCAGCGGGGTGACGGATGCTGCCCACTGAGCCACGTAATTGTCGGCGCCAGAACTGGCCCTACCCGGCGGAATCGGTGCGCCCGCATAAAGTTGGTGGGCAACGAGAAACGATTCCATGAAGGCAACGTGTACCCAGAGAAGAAACTCGGGATCGGCGGCACGGTAGGGGCGAACATCCCCATCCCCCGTGTCAAACTTGCCGGTGACGTGCTTGTGTAGGCGATTAACTCGCTCGGCTTCGCGGAGAACTTCGGGGGTGCTTGCAAATGTGGTGACAGTCAGCCAGCGAATGGTTCCGGCAAGACGACCGAGAGGATCCGTCTCGTAGCGCGAGTGATCGCGCACACCGGCCAGTGCTGCCGGGTGGAGGGCTTGCATGAGCAGCGCACGAATGCCGCCAACGAGCGTGCCGAAGTCTCGATGAATGACCCACGGCGCATCGGTCGGCAGAAAGTAACCGACCTGGTCGCCTCGAGCCACCACGTCGAGCCACGGTGGCGTGCCATCGGGCGCTCCCGAGAGCAAGCGACGAAATGATCGCGAAAATCGCTCCTGAAAGGCCGTGTTACGTGTCATTTCTATTAGCCTACGGGCACGGCTTCGTGGTTTTGTCCTCGAGCACCCCCTACCCGGCATGGTTGACTGGAGGCATGATCACGCTTGTCTTCGATGGAGGCTGCGGTTTCTGCAGCAGCATGGCACGGCATTTCGAGGAGCGATCTCGCGTGCCGCTTTCCATCGCGGCATGGCAACTCACGAATCTGAGTGCGCTGGGGTTAACTGCGGAGCAGGCATCCGCTCAGGCTTTCCTCGTCACTCCTGACGGCACATTCGGCGGGGCGGAGTGTTTCGCCGAGTTGATGCGAATCCAGGGTGACCCTTTACACCGACTCATCGCCTGGGGGATGCGCCTGCCTGGGCTGCGAAAACTCGCTGCATGGGGATACCGGCTGGTCGCCAAGAATCGGCACCGCCTTCCGGGAGGTACGCCCTCGTGCGAAATTTCAGAGTCTGCTGACCAAACTACGAAATAATTCAATGAGACATGTCGACCTGCTCATTCCTGCAGGTTAACTCGCTAATAAAGGGGTAATAACTATGAAAAACGTCTGGCGATACGGAGTGGGTAGCGCAGCGGTGCTTGGTCTCATGGGGCTCGCCACAAGTCCCGCGTTGGCCGTAACCGGTCCATCTCTTCCCGACGGAGACAAACTGTACGTCATCGAGTGCGACTCGAGCGATGCTGTTCCACTGCAGTTGTTCGGGCTCGACCCTGAAACCGGTTCGACAACCGAGCTGGGAACCGGATCAGGTGGTGTGACCAACTGCGGTTATCAAGGTGCACAGATGCCAGACACGGATTGGTTTTACTACTTCGACGGGGGGTCACACCTACAGCGTGTCGACCTCACGACTGGAGAAAACGAAACCATCGGGTCATTCACACTTGACGGGTCTCTGTACTACAACGCCGCCTCAATGACGATCGGTCCAGACGGCACCGCTTACGTCTTCGCCTACGATGACATGTACACGGTTGATCTCGAGACGGCAGAACTCACCTACCTCAGCTCACCCAACATCTACGACCTAGACTCCGGCTATCCGTATGCGTTTACCTACGACTACATCACCGAGAAGTTCTACACCGTCGAGACCGGGGCAGGCAAGCTCTACGAGGTTGACCCCCAAACGGGCACGTTGACCGAACTCGGCGCGAACCCCGACTTTTACGTGTATTCCATGTCGTTTGACGCCAACGGAGACATGTGGCTCAACGGTGACGGCGACCACGTCTCGAAGGTTTCAATTGCTGACTTCCCCAACAGTGCTGCCTGGCAGGACAGCCCGGATATCTCGGTTGACAGTGGAACGCTTTACTCCGAGTCGCTCTGGGTTGACCTCAAAGAACCCGAGGCATTGCCCAGCGGCGGACAAGAAGAGCTCGCCGCCACGGGACTTCCTGTCGCCGGCTACCTTGCCTTGGCGAGTGCGCTCGTGACAGCAGGTGCTGTGCTACTCGTGACGAGAAAACGTAACGCCTAACCGAATCTGGCGTGCCACAAACGTGTGGGTCTGTTCCCGACGGAACAGACCCACAGTTTTTTTAATGCGACGTGTGCTCGCACCCCTGCACCTAGTTCGGTGCAACACGAGCGAATAGTGCCGTTCGCTAGGAGTGGCGTCGGCGACGAATCAGCATGAGGGCGAGCAGACCGACCACAACAAGTCCAACTCCGGCGAGCGCTGCCGAGATAACGACGCTCTGGTTCAGACCTGTGTTGGAGAGCTGAGGAGCCTTCGCTTCTTCAGTAATGGTGACGGTCGACTTTCCCACGAAGGTGGGACCGAAAAGCCCAGAACTAGAGTCCCCACCGATTGAGGTATCTCCTTGCAGGGTGTAGTCAGAATCACCTGCGCGCCAGGAGTAGAGCTGATAAGGAGATGAGTTGTTGTTGGTGAACCACAAAGTACCCTGCGAATCGAACTTGAGGTCGTAGACATCGTTCAAGGTGGTGCTGACGAGCTGCGTTGACGCACCCGAGGCGCTGTCAATCTGCACCAGAGTTCCGTCGTCGTGGAGTCCGTACCATTGCCCATCGGGGGACACCGTGAACCCGAACAGGCTCGTGTCGATATCCACTCGGTCCGAGAGAGCACCTGTTGCGAGATTCAGCTTCCAAACGGAATCCAGCCAGGGACCACCGGAATTATCGTCCCATTCTCCATAGATGAGGGCGTTGCCGGCGGCATCGATATTCAGACCGAAGCAGTCAAATGGCTCCTCTGCACCTTTAACTTGTACCCGTGCTGCGGGTGCACCGCCAAGCACATCAACCTGGTCAAGGTAGCAAAAGTCATCGCCATTCGTTTGATCAACAAAAACCAAATAGGCCTTGTTATCCATGGGGTTGAGAGCGCCGGCCGGGAAAAACCCACCCGTTGAGGGATTGAGCTGGAGGTCGAGAAGGGTCATCTCGCCCGATGCGGTGGTCTCGTAGATGCCGGAACCCTCCGTATCGATGATGTACAGCGAGTCAGTTGCCGCAAGCGTATAGGGCGTTGCGGGTGCGACCGCCCACGCGGCGCCTCCGCCAGCAAACACGCTTGAGGCAAGAAGACCGGTAACGACCGCAGATGACAGCAAGATTTTCTTCATGGCTCGAGCCTACTGCTCGTCTCCTCAGAAAACCCCACCCCACGTGCCATGTGGGTGCATGGACAGAGCCCGCGTTCACTCGACTTTCACTCACTGAGAGATACACGTAGCCTGAGGGAGGTGGCGCATGAGATTCGCGACCACTTCGTGAGTTCGCGCATCCATGCCTCGACAAAAAGGATTGACACATGACCGAAGTTCGCGGAAAAACTTTCATCGTGGTGGGAGCAAGCGGAGTTTTGGGTCGCGAGATTGCCACCGAACTCAGCGCGCGCGGCGCCGTGGTGATTGGCACCGCACGCCGTGAATCGAGTTTTTCGGAGATGACCGTTTACTCCAGTCGACAGGTTGAGCTGGATTTGGAGGATTCGGACTCGGTGACATCATTTGTAGCCGATGTGACGTCAGGCTCGGCGAACGTCAACGGACTCGTACTGGCTGCCGGACTCGTGGCGTTCGGCGCGGCGAACGAAACACCGGCCAACATCACTCATCGACTCATGGCGGTAAACGCAACCGCACCAATAGTTTTGGCTGCGGGTCTGGCACCTACGCTCGCGAAGAATGCCGACAGCGTCATCGTGTCGCTCTCGGGAAAAGTGGCCGAAATGCCCACGGCAGGAATCGCGGCCTATTCCGCGAGCAAGGCGGCCCTACACGCATACAGCGTCGCTGCGGGGCGCGAACTCCGGCGTGCCAATGTTCGCTGGGTGGATGCTCGCCCCGGGCACACCGAAACCGGTCTCGCTTCTCGCGCCATCTTTGGCGATGCGCCCAATTTCGGAGCTGGTCTCTCGCCAGAATCCGTTGCCAGGCGCATCGTGGAGGCTATCGTCGCTGACGAAAAAGATCTTCCGAGCTCAGCTTTCGAGGGCTAGGCGAGTCACTATCGACACTGCGAGTCGCTATCGACGCTGCCAAGCCCCATCCTGTCGAAGCAATTCGTTCAGCGGCTCCGGTAATGCACCGGATTCGACCTGAGCTAACGTGCAATCCTCGAGTACGTTGCGCATGGCCGAGCGAAGCGCGACCCAGACATCGGTAAGGCGGGATGCGGGTTCGGAGTACTTTTGATTCTCCGGCGCCGAGCCGCGAACGGCGGCGAGGGGCCCATCCAAACACCGCACCACATCGGCAAGCGAAATTTCGTCGGCACTGCGCGTCAAGCTGAATCCACCCACGGCACCACGACGGCTCTGCACGAGACCCGAGCGCCGAAGGTCAGCCATGATTCCCTCGAGGAACTTGACCGAAATCCCCGCGTGCTCAGCAATCTCATGCGTTGACAGGTAGGCGTCAGTCCCCAACGAGCCGGCCTCGTGCTGAGCTCGGGTCAGGTGCAATAGGGCCTGAACCCCGTAGTCGACCCGCGCGGAAATGTGCATACCTCAATTATGAGGCGGGTTATCGAGTCTTACGAACCGTTGGTCGCCACAACTCTCACGTCATCGAGCAGCTCGTCGAGGGCCGACACGAAGTCGTCCGGATGCGAGAGAAACGGGCTGTGGTCCGAATCGAGTTCGACCACGCGAACTCCGGGAGTCTCGGCGACCATGCGTCGCTGCAGTGCAGTGGGAATGGCACGATCGCGGGTGCACAGCATGTAGCCGCGCGGGATGGGACGGTCATCCTCAATGTGGATCGGCGTGAAGAGCACACGGACCGTTTGCGGCTCAAAATTGAGCGCGAGAAGTTCGGCCTGTCCCTGATCAAGATCAGCAAAAATCGTCGCCGCTCCAATCTCAGGATTGAGCGTGGCGATGCGGGGGCTCGTGTCACTCAGGGTGAGCGCACCGCGTAGACCATCGCCCTCACCCTCGGGCAGGGTCGTGTAGTCATTTTGAGCTTTACCATCGCGGGGTAAGACCGCGGCCACGTAGATGAGTCCAGCGATCTGACCCCCAGCAGCAATGACGTTCTCGGCCGCCTGCGTGATGACCAGACCCGCCATGCTGTGTCCCACCAAGACAGGCGGCTCCGGCTTCGACTGCGCCACAGCGGCGAGTGCCTCCGCGTAGAGGTCGAGGGTGACATCCGTTTTCGGGGTGCCGTCTCGTCCGTGACTGGGCAAATCCACAACTTCGACCGAATGCCCCAGTTGTTCGAGACCGTGGACGGCAGCACTTCCCCACACGGTTCCGCTGCAAAAAGCACCGTGAACCAGGATCAGTCGCGCCACGAGGTCAGTCTCTGCAAAAACGGTCGATGACCGTGATCAGTGCCTCTGGGTTTGAATACATGGGCATGTGATCTGTGGCCATCTTGGCCGTTTCAACGACAGCCGTGGCACTTGCCATCTTGCGCTGAAGTGCCAGCGGAATTGCCCGATCCTCAAGGGCAAAGATGTATCGGCGGGTAATGTCCCGATCATCCGTGATGCTCACCGGATCGGCGAAAGGAGCCAGCGGCTGCGATTCCATGGAAGTCGACTTGACCTTAGCGAGCTGTTCGGGTCTCGTCGTATTGAATATCGCCGTGGGTGTCGCCGCGAAAGGCAACGTGCCCATGGGGGGCTCGCCCTCAACGACGAGGTTGGCCTGAACCGAATCGCCCTCACCCTCGGGTGAGCCAGCGAGGGCCAGCAACGACTGGCCATTTCGTGGAAGAAAGGCAGTCAGGTAAATCACCTGGTTCAACTCGCCACCCTGCGCGACAAAATCATCGGCGGCCTGGGTGATGACAACGCCACCCATCGAGTGCCCAATCAACACCGCCGGCTCATCACGGCTTTTCAGCTGCGCCACAGTGCGATCGGCATAGGTCTGAAGTGTGACGGATTCTTTCGGAGTCTGGTCGGCTCCCTGACCGGGGAGATCAAAGACCTCAACCGTGTGGCCTTGCGCCTTCAGCCCGGCAAGAAAAGATTTGGGCCAAATGCTGGCGTTGCACATGGCTCCATGCACAAGAACAAGACGAGACATGACTCACAAGCCTTTCCGAACGGGTGAGGAAACCAATCGAATTGATACTCATACTAGGCTCAACGGCATGGAAAACACGTGGATACTGCTCATCTGGCTTTCACCACTGATTATCGTGATGGTGATTTTTGATCTGCGTGCACGTAACTACGGCAAGAAGGTGTTGCACCTCCCCAAGCGCCACTACGTCAGCTTGCTCTGGCTCGCCATCCTTGATCCAGTATTCGAGGTGCTGTTCATTGGCGTTGTGCTCTGGAATGACCTCTCGCGCGACTGGGCCCACTGGATCGCCGGAGCGGTTGGCGTGGTGTGTGGTTTCTTCTTCGCGAGGTACCGGATGGGGATCATGTGGGTGCGACCACTTCCCGAGAAAAAGGCAGCCATCCTGAAAAACAGTGGTTCGGAATACCTCGCCCTGGTTTTCCTCATCGTGGTCAAAACGGTGTCGGAGAACACGTCGCTGAGCAACTATTGGTTGAGCCTCGTCATCACAGCCGGTCTTCTCATGGTGGTCAGTGAATCAGCATTCCGGGTGGGGATGCTCTTTCGCCGCTACAAGCGCGAGATGACGGATGCCTCACTGCTCACCTGATAAGACTTAGCGCGCAGACGACGTTCAGCCTGAGACACTTGTTCGCTTGCTACCGGCCATCCAGCCGGTTCGTCCCCGTGTGAGTGCGGCGGTCACGTCGTCGAGGAGATCAGTCACGTTCTCGATACCAACCGATAGGCGTACGAGATTATCCGGCACGGCCAGTGGCGTTCCCACCACCGAAGCGTGCGTCATGGCGTGCGGGTAGCTAATCAACGATTCAACTCCGCCGAGCGACTCCGCCAAGGTGAATATCCGCGTTGCCGCCACAAATTCGCGAGCGGCAACCACGCCTCCCGTGAGCGTCAACGACAGCATTCCACCAAAACCACTCATTTGTTCGGCGGCGATTTCATGCCCGCGATGAGCGGGCAAGCCGGGGTAAAAGACACGGTCGACGGCAGGATGCGCATCCAACGCCTCCGCAAGAATCTGGGCATTCGCACTGTGCTGCATCATGCGCAACTCAAGAGTCTTGATACCTCTCAGGGTGAGGTAGGAATCGAAGGGGGCGGCGATGGCTCCCACCGCATTGTGCAGGAATGCAACCTTGTCGGCAATCTCATGATTTGCGGTGACGATCGCCCCACCGATGACATCACTGTGTCCACCGATGTACTTGGTCGTCGAGTGCACGACGACATCAGCACCAAGTGTCAGCGGACGTTGCAAAGCCGGTGTCGCGAAGGTGTTGTCGACGACGAGCGTGGCCCCATACTCGCGAGCAATAGCGGACAGAGTGCTGATGTCGACGATCCGCAACAGTGGGTTTGACGGTGTTTCGAGCCAAACCACGCTTGCGCGTGACGCGGCGAGCGCCGCGCGCGTTGCCGTGATGTCAGCCAAATCAACGGTCGTGTGTCCAACACCCCATTGAGCGAACACGCCGTTGATCAACCGGTATGTGCCCCCGTATGCGTCATTTCCGAGGAGAACATGACCACCGGGTTTGAGCAGGGCTCGAAGCAGGGTGTCCTCCGCCGCAAGTCCACTCGCGAATGAGAATGCACGGGTGCTGGCAGCAGAGCTTGCGGTCCAGCCCACGCTTTCAAGTGCAGCAAGGTTTTCTTGCAACGCATCGCGGGTCGGATTTGCGGTTCGTCCATACTCGTAGCCGCCACGAAGCCCGCCGACTCCGTCCTGAGCGAAGGTTGACGCCAGGTGCAGTGGTGGGATTACCGCGCCGGTTGCGGAATCTGGTTGCTGTCCGACGTGAATCGCTCGTGTTGCAAAGTGCTCCGTCATGAGTGTGCTCCTTGAGTGATGCGCTGGATGTGAGATCTGAGGACGAGCTGGGCAGGGTCTTCGGCAACGTCGTAGCCGTGGTCGCGCATCCACTCGTCGTTGAAAATTTTGCCGAGATAGCCTCGGCCGGAGTCAGGCAAGAGGATGACGACGATGTGCTCCGGACCGAGTGTTCGCGCAACTCTGAGGCCCGCAACGACAGCCATCCCGCCCGAACCGCCGACCAGCATGCCCTCCTCGCGCGCGAGGCGACGTGTCATCGCGAACGACTCTGCATCAGATATGCGTTCGATGCGATCCGGAAGTTCTGCGTCGAACGCCTGGGGCCAAAAATCTTCGCCGACGCCTTCGACGTGGTAGCTGTGGATTCGGTCGTTCGGTCCCGCCGAGTAAATGGACCCGACCGGATCGGCACCTATGACAGTGACATGACCGCCGGATGCTTCCTTGAGAAAACGCCCGGTTCCACTAATCGTGCCGCCGGTGCCCACCCCGGCCACGAAGTGCGTAATTCTCTGGGCGGTGTCACGCCAGATTTCCGGACCAGTTGTGGCGTAGTGACTCGCCGGCCCATTGGGGTTGTCATACTGATTGGGTTTGAATGCCCCTGGTATCTCCCGTGCCAACCGATCGCTCACTGAGTAGTACGAGCGCGGATCGTGAGGCTCAACATTCGTCGGGGTAACGACGACTTCAGCTCCGAAGGCCCTCATCGTGTTTTGCTTGTCGACCGAGACCTTGTCGGGGACGACAAACACGGTGCGATACCCGCGCTGCTGTGCAAACAGAGCCAGGCCGATGCCGGTGTTTCCCGAGGTAGCTTCAACAATCACACCGCCAGGCTTCAGCTGCCCCGAACGCTCGGCATCGTCGAGAATGCGCTCGGCGATGCGGTCTTTGGATGAACCGCCCGGGTTACTCGCCTCAAGCTTGACCAGGACGGTTGCGCTGATCGGGGACGCCGCCGGTTCCTCGATGACACGAGAGAGCCTGACCAGCGGAGTGTTGCCGATGGTGTGGGTGATGTTTTCCGAGTAGATCATGAGCGAAGTCCCGCGAGTTGGGATACCGGCTTGTCGCGTGAGGAGGCGGGTATCGGGTCGTGTGTTGTTGTGGATGTTGTCGGTGGCGATTGACGCCGGTGACGCGCTCAGAAGGCGCCACAGGGAGCTAGTTCTGGGTTCGAACTAGCGACAACAACAACACAAGCGGGTAATCACGATGAGTCGACAGTAACAGAACGCCCGGGCTGCACATCAAGCAGCCCGGGCGTTTGTTACGAAATAAATCGTTACTCGACTTCGACGTCTTTCTTGATGGCGGCGAAGATGGGACCGGCAATAAAGGCAAGCGCCAGGATCACCAGGATGCCCCACGAGAACGGCCCGTAGGCCCAGGCAACGCCATCGTTCTCAGCGACCAGAGCGGGAAGGTTCTGGAGAATGAGGAACAAGAACAGGAGCAGTCCGGCGAGACCGAGTACCGGTGCAATAACGGTCTTCCAGATGCTCAGATTGTGACGGTCTCGGACAAAAATTCCGAGCACGGCAACACTGGTGAGCGCAAGCAGGAGCACGATACCTACCGACGAGATTCCACCAAGCCACGTATAGAACTGCGTGATTGGGTCCAGCTGAAGTGCGACGGCCGCGATGATGAGCACGAACACGATGACCACTGCGGTGATGGATGCGCGAGCAGGCGAGCCAAACTTCTTGTGTGGCAACGAAAGCCCGTGTGGAAGAACGCGGTTCGCAGACAGCGAGAAGAGGTAGCGGGAGACGATGTTGTGGAAGGACAGGATGCAGGCGAACAAGCTTGTCACGAAGAGCACCTGAATGATGTCGCCACCGACCTTGCCCAAGTACGTGACGGTGGTCTCAGCGAGGATGCCACCCGGGTTGTTGGCTGCAGCCTCCACGACTGTGCTCTGGCCATTTGCCGAGACGAGTACCCAACTCGAGACGGCATAGAAAATGCCGATCAGGATCAGCGAGATGTACGTGGCTCGAGGAATAGTGCGATCGGGGTTCTTGGCCTCGTCGCGGAAAATTGCCGTGGCCTCAAAACCGATGAAGCTCAAAATCGCGAAGAGGATACCGAACCCGGGAGCACCGGAGAGAATGTCGGTCGGGTTGAAGATTCCGTTCGAGAAGCCCTCCGGCCCACCGCCGTGCAGGAAGACAACGGCGAAGTCGAGTGCGAGCACGATAAGCACCTCAAGGATGAGGAGGACGGCAAGCACACGACCCGAAATCTCGATGTGGAAGTAGCCGAGCACACCGACGACCACGAGACCGACCAGCGCATAAACCCACCACGGCACCTCGGGCACACCCCAGGCCTGAAGGAGGCCATTGAGCCCGGGACCGAAGAGCCCAAAAACACCTGCCTCGAGGGCAAGGTAAGAAAACAGCGCGACAAAAGCGGCGCCAATTCCCGGCCCGCGACCTATGCCCTTGTCAACGTAGGCATAAAACGCGCCGGCAGATTTGACGAACGGGGTAGCAGAGGTGAACCCCACCGCGAAAAGCACGAGCACTACGCTCGCGATGATGAAGGTGAACGGGAATCCTGCCCCATTGCCGAATGCAATTCCGAGCGGGACCGGACCACCGATGACGCCCAGTGGTGATGCCGCAGCAACGACAATGAATACGATGGCGGCAACGCCGAGCGAACCGCGCAGACGACGCTGTGTAGCGCCGTTGTCGGCTTTTTCGGGAGCCACAGAGGTGTTAGCCATGAGGTTTCCTTAGGATTTGTGAAGGGACAGTGAAGCTATTCCCTTGACAGTATTGGTCGCCATTCACCAGACAAAACACGCGTAACACAAACGGTAAAAAAGCGTCACACACGGTAACAATCGAACGCGTCTCGGACGGACTGTGCCCTTATAGTGTCACTTGGCTCGCCGGATGGGTCGGCGCAATGCGCGCGTCACCACCCAGTTTTTCGCGCAGTGTGCCTGTTGCGTAGTTCGTTTTGTATCGCCCGCGTTTTTGCATCTCGGGAACGAGGAGGTCGACGATCTGAGTCCACGCTTCGGGCACAACGGCTGCCGCCAGATTGAATCCGTCGACACCGGTCTCGTCAACCCAGGTCTCCAACTGATCCGCGACCGTTTGAGGAGAGCCGACAAAAACGGGTCCATCTCCGCCGATACGAACGTGCTCGGCAATTTCCCGAATAGTCCATTCGCGTGTGGGGTCAGCAGAGCTGAACGCTTTGATAACCGACTGAATCGCGTTTCCCTCTTGGTCGCGAAATGTTGTGTCCAGTCCCAGGCGAGAAAAATCAATGCCCGTCCACCCCGACATGAGGGTGAGGGCACCTTCGGATGAGGCGTTTTCCAGATACTCTTCGAAAAGCTTGTGCGCTTCGGCGTCAGTTTCAGCAACAATCACCGTTTGCTGGTTGACAATTTTTATCTCGTTCGCGGGCCGCCCCGCGGCCTCAATCGCACTCCGCAACGCAGAAATTTGTGTGGCAAGCGCGACCTTGCTCTGGGCCGCCACGAATATTCCCTCGGCGTGACGTGCAGCAAACTCCACTCCACGCGAACTCGCACCGGCTTGGTAAATCACCGGGGTTCGCTGCGGCGACGGTTCAGCGAGATGGATGCCCGGAACCCGAAAGAACTCGCCGTGATGATCAATGGGATGAATTTTGGTCGGGTCAGCAAAGACGCCCGAGCTGACGTCCGCGCTACGCGCATCCTCATCCCAGGATTTTTCCCACAGTTTGTAGCACACCTCTAGGTATTCCTCGGCGATGTCGTAGCGACGGTCATGTGCCTCCTGGTCACTCACCCCGAAGTTCACCGCGCCAGACTTGAGGTAACCGGTGACCACGTTCCACCCAAGGCGGCCCTTGGTGACATGGTCCAGGCTCGACATGCGTCGCGCGAATGGGTAGGGATGCTCGTAACTGACCGCCGCGGTCATGGCAAACCCAAGATTCTCGGTTACTGCCGCCATGGCCGGGATCACACTGTACGGATCATTGAGGGGGAATTGCACCCCGTTGCGGATTGCGGCATCGGGAGAATCCCCAAAGACGTCATAGACGCCGAGAACGTCGGCAAAAAAGACGACATCGATGAGACCGCGCTCGAGGGTAACGGCAACATCCATCCAGTAATCGATGTCGACATAGCGCTTGCCCTCATCCCTCGGGTGACGCCACGTGCCAGGAGACAGGTGGCTGAGAGCGTTCATGGTGAATGCATTCAGTGCAATTTCTTGTGACATGTCGGCTTAGCCCTTCTCTGGGGATGAACTCACACCAACACCGATTGCCCACTCATAGGGAGGTTCGACATCGTTGACCAGCCAATCCCCCACGATTCTCGCTTTGAAGGGAACCGGATTATGCGTAGCCACGGTGCGTGCATTACGCCAGTGACGATCGAGGAGGTGTTTACTGTCGGTAGCCGACGCGCCGAGTCCTTCAAAGAGGTACGTGCTTGCCTCGAGCGATGCACGCGTTCCGATGATTTGAGCTTCAGCGGAGAGGATTTCACCGCGCTGCTTGAGATCGTTCACCGTTGCGAGATCGGCGCCGCGCGCATCCGCTGAGTGCTGCAGAGCATGGGCTGCGTAGACGACGAGCGACTCTGCCGACGTTGCTGTTGCCGCCAGCCGACCGATTGACTCAAGAATTTGCGGATCATTGCGCACCTGAGCGGTGTTCCCGTGTGAAAAGGTGCGAGCCCGAGTTTGAACCTGAAGAATGGCGTCGTTGACCGAGGCCCTGGCGATACCAGCTGAAACAGCGACGAGTACGAGCTGGTACAGGGCAGTTTGGAACGGAAACCTCTCCGACCAGGGGAAGACGTGAGCGACGTCAACCGGAGCTTGCGCAAAGACGACCGTGCCGCTTCCAGTGAGGCGCTGACCAAAGCCCGTCCAGTCGTCAGAAATTGTCACGGTCGGCGAGTGGGTGCTCACCAGTGCGGCGACCTCGACACCGTCAACATTGGCGCACCACGTGTCAATCCACTCGGCAAAAATACTTCCGGTCGTGTAGTACTTGCTGCCCGTAATCGTCAAGCCACTCTCAGACTGCGTGAGTTTTGTGCGAACATCGCCCAGAGCTACGGCGCCAATCTCCGTTACGGCATTACCGACCATCTCGCCGCGCGCGAAGCGGGAAAGCCACGCGGTACGCTCAGCTGAGTCGGGGGCATACAGCCGGTCTTCCACGAAAGCGATGTGACCCCGGAAAGCCTGCGGAATATGCGGGTCGACCGAACTCAGTTCGACGAGCAAGCGAAAAAGCTGTGGCAGGCTTGCCCCGTCGCCGCCGAGCTCCCGCGGCACACGAAGACCCGGAAACCCGGCTTCCTTGAGCCACATTATTTGCTGAGTAGGGAGAACTCGATCACGCTCACGCTCGCGCACTCCCTCTGCGATACGCGCGAAAACCGGCCGGTATTTTGACGCAAGTTGCTCATATGACGGGTGAGACATGACTGCGCATCCTTAGGTGTAAAGAGAAATTGGGGCGTACTCACCATTGAGGAAATAATTGCCTACCTCAATGCGCTTGTATTCGACTGGGTCATGCAATGAGTGAGTGCGAATGTTGCGCCAATGCAGATCGAGACCAATGGATGAGCGGGTCGAACTCGCTCCGGTAACCTCGTAGACCTTGCTTGCCACCTCGAGTGCGACATCGGTCGAGATCACTTTGAGCGCGGCAACTTTGATTTCAAGCTGCGAACGATCTTCGAGCGTGATGTGCCCGCCGAGGGACACCACCTCATCGAAGTATCGGTTGAGCTTTTCGGCTAGAGCCTCGACGGCAGAAGTTTTAGCCACGAGATCACCGAAAACCCGATGCGTGATGGGGTCCTGCGCGTAGGTTTGGGCGGAGGACAGGAACCACGCATTCGGTCT
Organism: Actinomycetota bacterium; assembly: GCA_947449765.1. Taxonomy (GTDB): domain Bacteria; phylum Actinomycetota; class Actinomycetes; order Actinomycetales; family Microbacteriaceae; genus CAIOLM01. The sequence continues at coordinate 27,814 of CANFSP010000005.1, forward strand.
GGCGAGCGTGAGCTCTTTGGCCTGAGCAAGGGCGCCCTCGGCGATTCCGAGGTAAACATTGCCGAAAAGTAGCTGAACCCCGGGAGTGACCACCGCCGAAAATGGCTCCTCCTGGTCGGCACCAATGATGTCCTCTGGCGACACGATGACGTTCGTGTACTTGACCGAGCCACTCGCGGACGACCGATACCCGAGGTGATCCCAATCATCGATGTGCTCGATGCCCTCTCGATCGCCGTCAAGCGTGAAGACAATCAACTGACCATCGTACGCCCCGCCCTCGGCTACGCCGCCAGCGATGATGATGTCCGCAATCGCGGCGCCGGTTGCAAATCGCTTGAACCCGTTGAGCAGGTAGTTGTCTCCATGAGCAACGAGCGACAGATCGGGACTTACCGGATTAAACGAGTCAGACCACATCCAGTTGTTCTCAGCACTGCGTCGGTACCACTGAGCTTGACGTGCCTCATCCGGACCGTAGAACGTGACGCAGGCCTGATTAAGCCAGTGATATCCGAGGATTTGTGCGACCGAGGCATCTACTCGGGCGAGGATTCGGGTTACGGTGAACGCTGTTTCCCAGTGGCCACCAGACCCGCCGAACTCGGCGGGCACCATGAGGTTGGTTAACCCACTCTCCCGCAGAAGATCTAATATCGCGGTGGGATGCGCGCTGGCGTGATCTCTGGCTAGCGCATCACGCGCGACCACACGGGCAACCTCGTCTGCGATCCCACTCCAGTGCGCGAGTTCATCGGCTGACGCATAACCACTCCATGGGGAACGGATAAACGTTGATTCACGAGACATGGCTGCTCCAGTTTGGCGTCAAGACTTTCCCTCATCTTGCCTTTCTGGTCACGGGCGCACCAAAACTGCCTGAAACAGTGCGTAACTCTAAGACACGCAAGTTGAGGTCTCGCAGGCAAGTCCACAGCATTGAGGTATGCGTTCGCAGATTCGATTCAATGCATTCGACATGAGCTGCGTCGGGCACATCTCGGCAGGAACATGGCGCCATCCTGCCGACCAGTCTCATCGTTACACCGATATCGAGTACTGGACTGAGCTCGCAAAAACTCTCGAGGCCGGATTCTTCGACGGCATTTTCATCGCTGACGTGCTCGGGACCTATGACGTATACGGGGACTCGCATGACGCTGCTCTCACTCACGCCACCCAAACTCCCGTAACTGATCCGCTACTTGTGGTTGCGGCCATGGCAGCAGTGACGACGAACCTCGGTTTCGGTGTCACCGCCGGAACCACCTATGAGCACCCGTACCCTTTTGCCCGGCGGATGTCGACACTCGATCACCTCACCAAGGGGCGCGTCGGATGGAACGTCGTCACGGGTTACCTACCCTCGGCTGCGCGCAACATGGGACACCAGGACCAACTCGAGCACGATGCCCGATACGACCACGCCGACGAATACCTCGAGGTCTTGTACAAGCTGTGGGAGGGTTCCTGGGAAGACGATGCGGTCCAACGAAACAAGTCGACCGGCGTGTACACCGATGCCACAAAAGTGCACAACATCAACCACGCTGGCAAGCATTTCACCGTTCCGGGAATTCACCTCGTCGAACCTTCTCCCCAACGAACCCCGGTCATCTTTCAGGCTGGCACATTGCCACGAGGCATACGTTTCGCCGGTGCGAATGCTGAGGCTGTGTTCGTTGGCGCACCGTCAAAGCAGACTCTTTCGTCTCAAGTGTCCCGGCTGCGCGATGGCTTCGAAGCTGCCGGTCGACCTCGCGATGCCGCAAAAATCTACGCGATGGCGACCATCATCGTAGACGAGACCAGTGAAAAGGCCCACGCAAAGCACCGTGAAATTCTCGATGTCGGTGATCCTGAAGCAGCCCTTGTGCTGATGAGTGGCTGGATGGGTGTTGACCTTTCCCAGTACGATCTCGACGAGCCTGTTGGAAACATCTCGAGCAACGCGATTGCCTCAACTGTTGCGTCCTTTAAACAGGAAGCTGATGAAGGCCGCGAATGGACAGTGCGTGACATCGCCGAATACGCGAAGGTTGGTGGCTACGGCATCAAGATCATTGGGTCGCCGAGCGAGGTTGCCGATCAGCTTGAGCAGTGGGTTTCCGAAACAGGCATAGATGGATTCAACCTCTCTTACGCCGTCTCACCGGGAACCTTTGAGGACGTTGTTCACTGGGTGGTTCCGGAACTCCAACGTCGCGGCGTCTACCCCACCGAGTATGCTCCTGGCACACTGCGTCACAAATTGCACGGCCGCGGAGACTACCTCCCTGAAGAGCATCACGGTCACCAGTACAAGATTTCACGAACCTGACCCAGGCTCGCCCTGACGCCAATGCACCACTCGTGCTGGCCTCGTGTTAGCGGATTTTGCTCGACTCACCCAGTTGGTGCCACGTGCGGTTGTGATAGACCAGCGGTTGCGCTGCAGCCGCATCATCAGGAACGCTTGACTCAAGTGCGTGCACGGCGACAACCGTCGAGTCACCAATTTTCATGTGATCGACCACACGACCCCGAATCCACGCGTGCGCGTGAATATAGTACGGCTCGCCTGACGGCAATCGCTCCCAAATGCTGGTGTCAGCAAAACGATCAACCCCACTTGTCGCCGCAAGCTGCGCCAAATCCAGGTTGTCCGCCGTCAACATGTGAACCACGATTGTCTCCGCCGCGAGAATGGTCGGAGCAGCAGACGATTGGGCCGAGACCGAGAAGACAAGCACGGGCGGCTCTGCGCTGACCGAGAAAACACTACTGGCCGTCATGGCGACTGGCCCGTCACCACAGTCCGCCGTGATGACCGCGATTCCTGCGGGATGCTGACGAAACGCGGCCTTGAATTCTTCGGGGGTCAATCCGCCGACTACATCGTCAGTGATCGAGTAGTCGGGAATGTTCGGAGTGTTCATACCTCTATTGTCGTGGGCGCCGAGGGGAGCATCCGACAAATATTGCCTTTCGTGACGACTACTCAACAGCTCGAGTCGCCTATTTCATGGCTTGGGTGTCAGAATTGTGGTGTGGGTTACGACATCAATAAATCCGACGACGAGTGGAAGAGTCAGCTAACGAACGAAGAGTTCGCCGTTCTTCGTCAAGCCTCCACCGAACGGGCATGGACCGGCGAACTGTTGGACGAAAAGCGCGACGGTCTCTACCGGTGCAAGGCGTGCAAGAACGAACTCTTCACCGCAGGAACCAAGTTCGATAGTGGATGCGGTTGGCCCAGCTTCTACGAGTCCGTCAAGCCCGAGGCTGTGGAACTTCGTGAAGACCTCTCACTGGGAATGGTGCGCACCGAAGTGCTCTGCGCAAAGTGTGGCTCCCACCTTGGCCACGTTTTTCCGGATGGCTTTGGCACACCCACCGGCGACCGCTACTGCATGAACTCGATCGCTCTCGACTTCACCCCTGAGACCGAGTAGCGCGTCAGTCGGGTATTTTTCTCAGGATGCACTCCTGGTGAACTCGCGCATTCGGGTCAATGTGCAACTGCTGTGTTGCCGGAACGACGCCGTCGTTGACCACGGATGTACTTGCCGTGATGAGGTGCCCGATCGCACGTGACAGGCTTCGGTAACTTGCCTCCGCGACTGCAGCCTCAGGACTCGTTGCATCAAGCCCGAGCGTGCTGAGGCGTTCGATCACCGCGCCGGCCGCGAGCTGATCTTCGACGGCAAAACGCAACGAATCCTCGCGGGTTTTGCCGGCCGCGATAACCGCGGTGGCAAACCTGCGCCCGAGGCGCACTTGCTCGTCGACGACCCAGTTGGCGACGGCCTGTGCCGAGGCTAACCCGGTGACCACCACTCCCGGACTCTTCGGGAGCTCGTCGAGTAGTGAAGCGGGAGCACCGCCGAGGGTATCCACCCAGATGATCACGTCGGCGTCGGAGCCCACCGCCTTGGCACCCGCAACGCCCCACTCGAAGCGCACCTGATAGCGTGCCTGTTCATCGCTCACGCGTTCAGTTTTTCACGAGTGCGTGCGCAAAAACGACTTCGTGACGAATCGTTTCGTCAGGAGATTCGTCGTGCGAGCGTCACGACATCCACTGCTCGTTTTTCGCCTGAGTCTGTAACGACGAGACGGTCACGAAGTTCGAGCGCCGAAATCTCAAGACCTGCGTCGAGCGCAGCCGCTCGCAGCTCGTCGCGACTGGGAAGCACGGCCGGATTTTGCGGACCGCCCCAACCCTCGTTGAGGTTTTCGCGTGCATGCCACACGCCGAAAAAAGTGCCGTGGTCTGACAATGCATCGGCAGCACCCCGAAGAGCCGCGGCGAGGTCAGGGGCGGGAATTTGCAGGTAGGCGACGACCACGAGATCGAAGGGGGCGAACGCGTACGCGGTTGGACTCGTGGCGTCTACCCGCGTGGCCGCGCATCGGTCGGTCAGGTTCTCGCGTTCAGCAATCGCGCTAAAACGCTCGAGCGCGACGGAAGAGAAGTCCGCTACTTCGGCACGCCAACCTCGGTCGGCAAACCACAACGCGTTACGCCCTTCTCCCCCGGCCAGATCGAGCATGGTACCCACGGGAAGGTCGCTGAGGTACTCGACGACAAATTGGTTGGGGGTTGAGCTCCAGACCAGGTCAGAAGACGCGTAACGCTCGTCCCAATCGGCTGCATCCATTGTCGCTGTCCGTAGCTCTCGCGGGCTAGTTCGTGACGATCGGAAGGCCGGTGGCTGTGGATGCATCAGCATAGCCACCGGCGTTTATCAGGTCGTTGAATCCAGCGGCCTTCATCTGGTCCAGGGCGATTCCGGCACGATGCCCCGACCTGCAGTAGAGGACATAGTGACCGTTTGTGTCCAGCTTGCCAATTTCGCTCGCGAAGGATGAGGACTCAACATCAATGTTGACCGCACCCTCAAGGTGACCGGTCGCAAATTCCTGAGCTGAGCGAACGTCAATAACCGCAGTGACTTGGGACATGTCGATGTGCTGACTTGCGCAGGCGGAAAGCCCCACGGTTGCGCCGATCGCCAGGATGGTGGCAATGATTCCGTTGAGAAGTCGCTTCATCATGATGTCCTTTAATGTCTCGTTAGCCGACCGGGAGTCGGGGCACGCTGAGAAACTTGCCCATAAGTCTCTATACCCCCTAGGGTATACTCATCACAGCGTCTCTCGCAACCGCTCGCTCAGGAATGATGCGCGCAGAGGAAAGGAATCATCCCGTGATTATCGAACCCAGTGAACTCAAATCCGCGCGAGATCGGCTGATGCGCGCGCAAGGACAGATTGGGGGCATCGTCCGCATGATCGATGAGGGACGTGACTGCACTGAACTCCTCGCACAATTATCGGCGGCGAGCACGGCCCTGTCACGTGCCGGGTTTTCCATTATTTCCACCGGGATGCAGCACTGCGGCACCGGCGAAGAAGGGGAAGTGAACCGTGCCAAACTCGAGAAAGCTTTCCTCACTCTCGCATGAAGGTCATCATCATCGGTGGCGTGGCTAGCGGCATGTCCGCCGCCACCCGACTCCGACGCCTCAATGAATCTGCGGAAATCACGGTCTACGAACGTGGTGAACATGTCAGTTATGCCAACTGCGGCCTCCCCTACTTCATTGGTGACGTCATCACTAACCGCAACAACCTCCTGTTGCAGACTCCAGAAAAACTCTGGGATCGATTTCGTATCGATGTTCGAATCCGCGCCAGCGTCGTCAACATCTCTCGCGAAAAACAGAGCGTTACCATTCGAAATGAGCTCACAGGTGACACCACAGAAGATTTTTACGACTACCTCGTACTAGCTACGGGTGCATCACCTCGACGACTCAACATAGCCGGCTCAGAACGGGCCCTGCCCATTCGCAACGTCACCGACACAGATCGCGTGAAAGCCGAAATAGCTCGCGTCAACGCGAAGTCGGCAGCCGTTCTTGGTGGTGGTTTTGTGGGTGTGGAACTCGCAGAAAACCTCCGACACTTAGGACTCGACGTTCACGTCATTCAACGCGGGTCGAGCATCCTCAGTCAATTTGACCCGGAAATGATTGAGCCCATCCAACGCGCCCTCACGGAAAATGGCGTTCACCTGCACATGCACTCTCAGGTTGCAGAGATTAGTGAGCGAACGGTCGTGCTGGCGGACGGCACATCCCTTGATGCCGACATTGTGTTGTGCGCGACGGGTGTCGCACCCGATAATCAACTCGCGGTCGACGCTGGCTTGCGCATCGGCACTACCGGCGGACTCTGGGTCGATGACCAACAAAGAACCAGCGACCCGCACATTTTCGCCGCCGGCGATGCCGTTGAGAAAAACGGGATGCTCGTGGGCGATCAGGCCCTGATTCCACTCGCCAATCTGGCAAATCGTCATGGGCGCCTCATCGCCGATGTCATCGCAGGCGTGGATGCGCACGCGCACCCCGCCCTTGGCACGATTATTATCGGCGCCTTTGGAATGTCTGCCGCCGTGACGGGACTGAGCGAGAGGGCTGCACGGGCCGCCAATATCGCGCATCACGTCGTGCATCTGCATCCCGGCAGTCATGCGGGATATTACCCGGGGGCTACGCGGGTTGACCTCAAGATTGTGTTCGAACCCGAGACCGGCAAACTCCTGGGCGCGCAAGCTGCGGGTGAGAACGGTGCGGACAAACGGATTGACGTCCTTGCGACGGCGATTTTCGCAGGGCTCACGATCGACGACCTCATGGATCTCGAGCTTGCGTACGCCCCCCAATTTGGCTCAGCGAAGGATGCCATCAACCAAGCGGGTTACGTGGGCAACAACGTGCTTTCGGGCGTGACCGAGACAATTCAGTGGCATGAACTCGACTTGGCTCTCGCCGAGGGCGCCGTGTTGATCGACGTGCGTACTAACGAGGAACATGCGGCCGGCAGTATCCCCGGCGCACAGAATATTCCGGTCGATGACTTGCGTGGACGACTCGAAGAACTTGTCGGCTGTGACGTGGTGGTCACCTGCCAGGTCGGGCAGCGCGGACATATCGCCACGCAAATCCTCAAAGCCCACGGCGTTCAGGTGAGGAACCTCGACGGAGGCTATCTCACCTGGCGTGATGCCACGAGCGCACTCGCGCGAACCGCCTAAATCAACACGACGAAAAGAGAAGAACATGTGTCGTCAAGTCACCTGCCGCAAGTGCGGTAAAACAACGTGGGCCGGATGCGGGCAACACGTCACGCAGGTCATGCGTGGTGTGCCTTCTGCGCAGCGATGCCGAGGTCACGAGAGCGATGCCAAAGAGCCAGGCTTTTTTGCCCGGCTCTTTGGAAAAAAGTAGCGCGCCGCTGGAGCGCCTCCCCTGCGTGAACTTACTCTGCAGCGGGTTTCTTAGCAGCAGGCTTCTTCGCAGCAGTGGATGAAGCGGCCGGCTTTTTGGCCGCGGCAGGCTTAGCAGCACCAGCAGGCTTGGCGGCGGCTGGCTTCTTGGCAGTCGTTGCCGAAGAGGCAGGCTTCTTCGCAGCGGGCTTCTTGGCCGCAGGCTTCTTCGCAGCACCGTCAAGCTTGCTCGCGACAGCTGATCCAGCCCGCGAAACACCGGCACTAGTAGCCGCTCCTGCTTTGTCGATACCTGCAGCGGTTGCCGAGGCAGCCTTGGCAATGCCCGATGCCGTTGCGCCTGACGAAGCCTCAACCGCATCAGAAGCCTTGTCCGCGGCGGTGCGAGCAGCGAACGTCGCTTCTGCCATCGCGCGACCCGTGGCCTTAGCGGTCTTCTGGGCAAGTTTGTCAGCCTTCGTCACAGCCTTGCTCGCCAGAGCCTTGGCGCGGGTGGCTGCCTTTTCGGCGTTGGTCTCTGCCAGCACCTCAAGTTTCTTAGCCTTAGCTAATACTCTCTGTGTCTGGCTGGCGGTCAGACCTTTGGTGGCTTCACGAACTTGATTGAGAGCCTTCTTGAGGTCTTCCAGATTGTTGTCGGACATGCGACTTTTCCCCTTTAGATTGATGTCGAGTTGTTTTTATTTTCCGTGTGAAAATCTCACTCTCTATTGTGCCAGACGCCGTGCGCCCGACGCCTAACCGTCGATAAGGGGTTTTGCTTGACTAGGGGAATGACGACAGGCACTTCAGCACCGCTTCTGCGCGGGCGGCTCCTCACCTTTCTCGGAATAGCCCTCGCCGCCCTCGGCTTGAGAAGTGCAGCGACCGCGGTGTCACCGATACTCCGTTCGATCGAAGTTGACATCCCCTTTCACTCGGTCGACATCGGATTACTGGGCATGTTGGCACCGCTGACCTTCGCTGTTTTCGGCGCTCTTGCACCGCTACTCTCCCGCCGAATCGGCTTGGAATGGTCCATGGTGCTCTCGCTGGCGATTCTCGGAGGCGGTGAGCTTGCCCGATCGGCAATGCACGACACGAGCGGATTTCTCGCCTGGAGTTTTGTGTCAATGGCAGGCACTGGAGCAGTCAACGTTTACTTACCCCCGATGGTCAAGAAGTATTTTCCCGACCGCATCGCGACAATGTCCACCATCTATCTGTTCCTCGCCGTTCTCGGAAGCGTCATCCCGGCTTATCTTGCCGCCCCGCTCGTGAGCGCTTCTGACTGGCGAGTATCGGTATCCGCTTGGGGCTACCTCGCGATTGTCGCGATTATCCCGTGGATTGGCGTGCTGATGCGATCCCGGCAATCCACGGCGGCCCCCACACCGCCGACATCCGATCGGCACATCACAGCTCGCGTGTGGCGTTCTCCCGCTGCGTGGGGCATCTCGGTAGCGTTCGGGATCGCCGCCTTCAACTGCTACATCATGTGGGGGTGGCTGCCCATACTCTTGCAGGAACGCGCCGGTATGGATGAAGCTACATCCGGACTGATGCTCGCCATTTACTCGGCTATCGCTCTCCCCAACAGCATCATCGCGCCGATGATCATTGCGCGGGTCAAATCCATGACCTGGGTCATTCTCTATGGCATGGCGGTTTTGATAATCGGCACCCTCGGCCTGTGGCTCGCTCCCGCAACACTTACCTGGCTGTGGGTCGTCTTCAGTGGCTTTGGTGTCATCTTCTTCACCGTCGGTCTCGTCCTGATCAACCTGCGCACGAGCAGCCCCTCAGGTGCTGTTGCGTTGAGTGGCATGGTGCAGGGCATTGGTTACCTGATTGGGGCAGTTGGCCCACTTCTGGTCGGCCTCATCCATGCCGTTAACCCTGATGGCGCGGGGATTTTCACGGTCATTCTTGGCTCAGCGCTGGTCGGAATATTTCCGCTTTTTGTTCTCCGCAGAAGGGTTTTTGTCGACGCCGCGTAAGCCCTAAAGTATAGATACGCAAACGGTGCAAAGGGGCAATCGATGAGCGTTGAGACGGCGCAAAGCAAGGCGCGCGCAATGTTGGTGGCGGGTCTCGACACCTCCGTGCGCGAGGACCTCGAGTTGATCGACCGCTTCGATCGGTACGGTCATGACCTGTTCGAGGCGCTTTTTGAGGTCTACGACCTGAGTGCTATTGGCTCGCAGCTGATGACTATTCTGATCGAGGCGCATCGAGCACGCCCGGCTGAATTACATCAGCGCGATCGCCAGCGAATTCTTGAGCCCGATTGGTTTCAGAAACCGAGCACCATCGGCTACGTGTGCTACGCCGACCTCTTCGCCAAGAACATGTCGGGCATCGGCAAACAGGTGGCCTATCTCGAGCAGCTCGGAGTGACCTACCTGCACCTCATGCCCGTGCTGAAACCGCGCCCCGGCGCAAACGATGGTGGCTATGCCGTCATGGACTATCGCGCTCTGCGGGATGACCTTGGCTCGATGGATGACCTCGCCGCACTCGCCACAAAACTGCACACCTCGGGCATTTCACTGACCTTGGACCTGGTGCTGAACCATGTCGCTCGCGAGCACGAGTGGGCAGAGCGGGCACGCTCCGGGGAAAAAAAATACCGAGACTACTTTTTTGTCTATCCGGATCGACAGGTCCCGGACCAGTTTGAGCAAACCCTCCCCGAGGTGTTTCCTGACTTTGCGCCGGGAAATTTCACCTGGGACGACGAGCTCTCGGGGTGGGTGTGGACGACCTTTAATGACTACCAATGGGACGTCAACTGGGCGAATCCGAACGTCTTTTGCGAATACGCCGACATTATTGCCAACTTGGCCAACCACGGAGTTGACTGTCTGCGCTTGGACGCGATTGCTTTCATCTGGAAGCGCCTGGGAACCACGTGCCAAGGCGAGGCCGAGGTGCACGCCATCACGCAAGCCCTGCGGCAGTTCACGCGCATCCTCGCTCCTTCTGTCATCTTCAAGGCGGAAGCCATCGTCGGCCCAGCTCAAGTGGGTGCGTACTTCGGTGAGGGTAAGCGTGCCGGAAAAGTCAGCGACGTCGCGTACCACAACAGCCTCATGGTGCAGATCTGGGCGGCGATAGCGGCAAAGGATGCGCAGCTCCTGCAACACAGCCTCTCGCGCTTCACGGCACTTCCCAACACCACCGCGTGGGGAGTGTATTTGCGTTGTCATGACGACATTGGTTGGGCGATCGATGACGCGGATGCTCACGCCGTAGGCCTCAACGGACACATGCACCGCATGTTCCTCGCCGACTACTTCACCGGGCTATTTCCGGGATCTGACGCTCGCGGTGTTGATTTTCAGCTCGATCCAGCCAGCGGCGAGCGGAGAACCAGCGGAACAAGTGCCGCCCTCTCCGGTATTCAGGCTGCGCTCGCCAGCAAGAATGCGGCGCACGTCAATACGGCTATCGCGAGATACCTCTGTGCCTACGCCATGGTCTTCGGCTTTGGTGGAATCCCCTTGCTGTACATGGGTGACGAAATTGGTTTGCTGAACGACAGCACGTATCTCAAAGACCCGACGAAGGCAGATGACTCGCGTTGGGCCAACCGACCTCCGATGAAGTGGGCGGCCGCCAAACGCGCAATGGAGCCTCTTGAAGCTGGAGCTTCGCTCGCCGTATCGACCGCACACCGAATCCGTGCGGGCATCACGCGGCTGATTGAGACTCGAGTCAGCCTTCCCGCGCTTCACGCCGGAGTTGCCACACGCGTCTGGGCTGGGCACGGGCAGGGTGTCGTCGTTTTTGACCGTCCGCATCCGGCGGGCCATATGGTGCAGATCTACAACGTGGCAGATCAGAGTCGCTGGGTCTCCACCGATGAGCTCGGTGGCCTCACCGGCTGGGTTCGAGATCACGTGAGCGGGCACGAGTTCGACCTCGGCGAGGGTCTCCCCGTCGCTCCGTACGAGTGCCGCTGGTTGACGCCTGCCTAACCGGTCTGCGCGTTTCGGCAAGACTTGCACAGCGCATATGTTGACTCCGGCGTCAGTGTGCGGGGACGTCGACACGACGCCCTGAGCGATGAGATTCGAACGCCGCGTCGATGACGAGTTGCGCGCGGTGACCATCCGTGAAGTCTGGTGAGCCGTGTTCGCCACGGCGAACGTTCCGCGCGAACTGCCTCACCCCAAGAGGCTGCTCGGCAAGGTGTCCCCACAAGTCTCCCGGTGCCGCACCCGTCGTTAGGCGTTCAGGAACCTCAAGCTCCTCTCGTGGTTGCCCGAATTGTGACCGATAAACGCGCGTTCCCTGAGTCGGACCCTCAGCAACCAATTCATATTCGATGGTTCCAGCGGTACCCGTCAGCGATGCAGAAAAGACGAGGAATCGGTCGCCAAGTTCCGTGACGAGGCTTGATGAGATGACCCCATGCGAACCATCGTCAAAACCCACAAGGAGCAAAGATGAGTCATTGGTGGGCTTAACGGGTTTTCCGTCGCGGGCAATCCGCGCGTAGTTATTCGTGAGCGAAGCCTGGACTGTGGTGATGGGAGACAGCATCCACTGGGCAAAGTCGATGAGGTGCACACCGAGGTCTCCGAGCGAACCGGTACCATGCTCGGCGTCCAGACGCCAGTGGTACTCCTCGCTTCGCGCATAACCCATGAGAAAGTGAAACTCAGACTGGATGGGCGTACCGATGACACCACCGGCCACCAGCTCATGCACGAAGCGTGCAGCAGGCTGATGGCGCCAGGTAAACATCACCTCATTGATCACGCCTCCGTCGGTGACGGCATCCAACATCGTGCGAGAATCCGCGGCATTCATCGCGAGCGGCTTTTCACACATCACCGCGAGTCCGGCGCTCACCGCGGCGCGAGTCATTTCCAAGTGAAGTTCGTCGGGCGCGGCGATAATGACGGCATCGATTTGGCGTGAGGCAATCATCTCGCGCCAGTCAGGAAAGACGTGGGGTACGCCAAATTTCTCGGACAAGCTCGCCAACCGCTCGGTATTCCTCCCGGCAAGAGCAACAATCGCACCGTCCGCACAATCGCGCAGCATCCCAAGATAAATGAACTCGGACCACTCGCTGGTTCCGATAAGTCCTAACCGCACTGGCGGTGAGCTCTCTGGCGCCATGGTTCTCAGCCTAAGTGAGCAATACGCTGGTGTCATGACCTATTCACTCATCACAGTCCCCGGCTGGGGCACGCCTTCCGTGGACCCTTCTGGCTATATTGCTGACGGAGCACGGCTCGTCGGGCAAGTCACTCTCGCTGCAGAGGTGGGTATCTGGTTCAACGCAGTATTGCGCGCGGACATGGCGAGCATTTCGATTGGGGCGGGTTCAAACATTCAAGACAACGTCAGCTGTCACGTCGACACCGATCACCCACTCACTGTTGGCGCGGGCGTCTCGGTGGGGCACAACGCCGTGATCCATGGATGCACCATCGAGGATGACTGCCTGATTGGCATGTCGGCCACCGTGATGAATGGCGCGGTCATCGGACGTGGCTCGCTGGTTGCAGCCGGCGCGCTCGTCACCGAGGGAACCATCGTGCCGCCGGGATCACTCGTGGCGGGCGTCCCCGCCAAAGTTCGTCGCGCGCTTACCCCGGAGGAGATTCAGGGCGTCATCAACAACGCTGCCCACTATCGCGAACGAATCGGAATTTATCGCTTCTAACGAGCTAGCTCGGCGGAGCGCACCACATTAGCCAGGAGCATTGCCCGTGTCATCGGCCCGACTCCACCCGGGTTTGGTGAGAAGAAGCCAGCTACCTCCGCGACCAGCGGGTCGACATCCCCGGTGAGTCGCGCCTTGCCCGTGGTCGAGTCATCCACACGCGTGATTCCCACGTCGAGCACGGCAGCACCCGGCGTGATCCAATCCGGTTTAACGAAGTGCGGGACACCCACCGCCGCCACGACGATGTCGGCACGACGAACTTCGGCCGCAACATCCGGCGTGCGTGAGTGCGTCAGAGTCACCGTCGCATCCACCCCCTTGCGGGTGAGAAGGAGACCCAAGGGACGACCGACGGTCAAGCCGCGACCGATGATGGTGACATGCTTGCCTGCGATGGGTACGTCGTAACGCTCGAGAAGTTCCACGATTCCCGCGGGAGTGCAGGGCAGTGGTGACGACATCGGACCATCGATGTTCATCACCAGTCGGCCGAGATTCATCGGGTGCAAGCCGTCAGCATCTTTTTCGGGGTCAATGAGTTCGAGCATGGCGCGCTCATCGAGCCCTCGCGGCAGTGGCAATTGCACAATGTAACCAGTGACCTCGGCTGCATCATTGAGGTCTCGAATCGCGGCACGAACGTCAGCATCGCTCGCCGAAGCGGGCAAATCAATCCGAATCGAGTGGATGCCAACTTCAGCACAATCGCGGTGCTTGCCGCCAACGTACGATTTCGAGCCCGGATCGTCCCCGACCAGCAGAGTGCCCAGACCCGGCACGACACCTCGCGCGCGAAGCGCGTCGATTCGCGTTGCCAACTCACCCTTGACTGCCGCCGCGGTGGCGATCCCGTCGAGAGTGGTTGCTACCACTGTTCGAGACCGGGGTAGAGCGGGTAGGCGTCGGTGAGCGCTTTCACACGCAACTTGAGAGCTGCGAGATCCGCGCCAGGTTTGAGCGCCTCGGCGATCACGTCGGCAACCTCGGTGAACTCAGCGTCGCCAAAGCCGCGGGAGGCCAGTGCGGGTGTTCCGATACGCAGACCCGAGGTGACCATCGGTGGGCGGGGGTCGTTGGGAACGGCATTACGGTTGACCGTGATGTTGACATCGTGGAGAGCATCCTCGGCCTGCTTGCCGTCGAGTGGCGAGTTACGCAGGTCAACGAGAACCAGGTGCACCTCGGTGCCACCGGTGAGCACATCGACACCGGCAGCCGTCATGTCGGGGGCGGTGAGACGCTGCGCGAGGATGGCGGCACCGCGAAGCGTGCGCTCCTGGCGCTCCTTGAATTCGGGGGTGGCGGCAATCAAGAAGGCCGTCGCTTTGGCAGCGATGACGTGCATGAGCGGACCACCCTGCTGCCCGGGGAAGACCGCAGAGTTCAACTTTTTGCCGAGCTCTTCGTCACGACTCAGGATGAGGCCCGAACGAGGACCAGCGAGCGTCTTGTGCACCGTGGTCGAGACGACGTCCGCGAAGGGCACCGGGTTCGGGTGGAGACCGGCCGCGACGAGACCGGCGAAGTGCGCCATGTCTACCCACAACTTCGCACCAACCTCGTCAGCAATGGCGCGGAACTCGGCGAAATCGAGGTGGCGTGGGTACGCTGACCAGCCGGCGATGAGAACGGCTGGTTTGTGCTCGTGGGCGAGTCGGCGAACCTCATCCATGTTCACTCGGAACGTCTCTGGATCAACCCCATAGGCGACAGGGTTGTAGACCTTGCCCGAAAAGTTGAGCTTCATGCCGTGAGTGAGGTGACCGCCGTGTGCGAGTTCGAGACCAAGGATGGTGTCACCCGGCTTTGCGATGGCGTGCAGCACAGCAGCATTGGCGGTCGCACCTGAGTGCGGCTGAACATTTGCGTAGGCCGCACCGAAAAGCTTTTTGGCACGCTCGATGGCGAGGCTCTCCGCAACGTCGACCGCTTCGCAACCACCGTAGTAACGCTTTCCGGGATACCCCTCGGCGTACTTGTTGGTGAGCACCGAACCCTGGGACTCGAGAACGGCCCGGGGAACGAAGTTTTCGCTGGCAATCATCTCGAGAAAACCGCGCTGGCGATCGAGTTCAGCCTGAAGCACAGCAGCAATCTCGGGATCAACCTGTTGCAACGGCTCGTTAAACGTGTCTGACATTGGGGGCTCCTGATGTTAAGAATCGGATGCCTACTGGCCCAGGCGTACGGCCAGATCCGCGAGTAGAGTCGCTCCCCGATGGAAACCCATCCAAACGCCAGTTGCGACCGTGTAAGTCTACCAATGAGCGAACCAATACCCTTGAAGTATGACCTCGTCGACAACTCATTGGGTCTTGACTGTTACTTGTCCTGACCAGCCGGGAATCGTTCACGCCATCAGTGGCGCCATCGTCACGGCTGGGGGCAATATCACCGAGAGTCAACAGTTTTCCAGTGACGACACCGGCACCTTTTTCATGCGACTGCAGGTTGAGACATCAGGGACGCAAGCTCAATTCGAGGATGCGCTCGCACCGGTGATTGCGCAGTTCGATATGAACGCCAAGTTGGATGTGGTCGGTCGACGCGTGCGCACACTCGTTTTGGGCACGACAGCCGCGCACTGCCTCAATGACCTCCTTTTTCGGCAACGAGCCGGTCAACTTGCCGTCGACATTCCTCTCGTGCTGAGTAACCACGATGTCTTGGGTGACCTCGCGGGCTTCTACGGCATCCCCTTTGAATCTCGCCCGGTGACCACCCCTGAAGAGAAGAAGGCGTTCGAGGAGTTCGTCCTCGAGGTTGTCGACAAACACGAAATCGAACTGGTGGTGCTCGCCAGGTACATGCAAATTCTTTCTCCTGAGCTGTGTCACGCGCTCCAGGGTAAGGTCATCAACATTCACCACTCCTTCTTGCCGGGTTTCAAGGGGGCGAATCCCTACAAGCAAGCGCACGCCCGTGGGGTCAAACTGATCGGTGCAACCGCACACTTTGTCACGACCGATTTGGATGAAGGGCCGATCATCGAGCAGAACGTCGTTCGTGTTGATCATGCCCACACGCCGGCTGAGCTGGTCGCCATCGGTCAAGACGAAGAAAGTCGAACGCTCACACAGGCGGTCACCTGGTTTGCCCAGCATCGCGTGTTGCGGGATGGCGCCCGAACCATCATCTTCCGGTAGTGGGACTCCCCCACCGGTGACCTGAGTTCATAAGAACTTCATAGGAATTGCCAATAATCTGCCAAGTGAGGCGCGACAGTCTCAGAGCATGACATTGTTGGATGACCGATACACGACCCCCGGAGTACCGCAGACAGTGACCACGTACCTTCCTGCAGCCCGGCAATCGACGCCCGATGAGATTACCCGCCGGCACAAGAACCGCATGGGTCGGGCCGACTTCCTCACGGTCATCGTGTACTTCTCGGTAGCCGTCGTGCTTGCGCTGTTTCTCGCCGATAAAGGGATGACCTATTTCGCGAGTCCGGCGAAGGCAATCACAGGACTCGGCATCATCGCGGGCCTCGTCGGCACCGACTTACTGCTCGTGATGCTGCTCCTGGCCGCGCGCTTGCCGATCGTCGATCGCACCTTTGGGCACGACAAGGCAATCGCCACGCACCGCAAGCTCGGCAAGCCGGTGTTCTACCTGATCATCGCCCACATGGGTTTGCTTCTCATCGGTTATGGGTTGCAGTCCGCTAGCAATCCCATCGCGGAGGCTTTGACCTTGTTGGGCTCAGGCAACGACATGATTCTGGCCTTTGTCGCGATGGCCGCTATGACGATTGTCGTCGTAACCTCGTTGGTCATCGTGCGCCGCAAACTTTCCTATGAATTTTGGTACGTCGTTCACCTGCTCTCCTACGTTGCCGTGCTGGCGGCCCTTCCTCACCAGTTCTCCACCGGGATGCTCTTTGCCGAGGGAACCTGGGCGCGACCCTACTGGCTCGCACTGATCATCTTGAGCCTCGGCAGCATCGTCGTCTTCCGATTCCTTGTGCCCATTGCTCGATCGGTTCGACACCGTCTCGTGGTGAGTGAGGTCCGGCTGGAGACTCCGGACGTCGTCACCATCACCGTGACCGGACGGGATCTGCACAAACTTCGCGCCAGGGGCGGTCAGTTCATGAACTGGCGCTTCTGGGCACCGGGGCTCGCACTGAAGTCAAACCCGTTCTCTTTCTCGGCCGCTCCCAACGGACGAAGCATGCGCATCACGGTTCGCGACCTCGGTGGTCAAACCCATCGACTCATGACGATGAGACCGGGCACGCCGGTTACCTTTGAGGGCCCGTATGGGATGCTCACCGAAGCTTCGCGAACCACACACTCCGCCGTGCTCATCGGCTCAGGTATCGGCATCACACCAATTCGCGCCCTTCTTGAAGACCCGCGCTTTGGCGCCGCCAACATCACGGTTATTCTGCGCGGCAGCACCGAGGAGAATGTCTACCTCTGGAGTGAGGTCTACGACCTCTGCGTTGCCAAGAATGTCGCCCTTCGCGTGCTCGTGGGACACCGCCCGCGTGGCGTGGAAACCTGGCTTTCGGCCGAGGCTTTCAACCGGGGCGACCGACTTGCCACACTAGCTCCTCACATCAAGGATTCCGACGTCTTCATTTGCGGGCCCACTGCCTGGATGGATCTCGTCGTCAAAGATGCCCATCGCGCCGGCGTTCCCGCCGACCGCATTCACGTTGAAAGGTTTGAGTTCTAATGCGTACACCAGCAGCTTTTATGGCCGGAGCCGGTTCGGCGGCGATTGTTGCCGTCGGATGGATGTTCGGCGCCCAGGCCATCGCCGCCACCACGGCAGCCACCAGCACGAGTTCAGCTGGAGCAAACACTCAGTCCTCGGCTTCGAGCTCGGGAGCGACACCCTCTGCCTCGGCGAGCGCCTCAGCCAGCGCTTCAGGATCGAGCTCTAACGCGGCAGGCTCAGGTACGAACTCGGGTTCATCTAGTTCTTCCGGCTCGGGTACCACGACCAGCGGTGTCGCCGACGGGACCTACACCGGTAAAGACGTTTTTGAACCTCAGTTCGGCGGGGACGTTCAAGTGAGTGTGACTTTTGCCGGTGGCGTGATTACCGACGTGGCGACAATTTCGTGTAATGCCTCGCACGGCGCCGACCAGGCCTGCCCGATGTTACGCAGCGAGGCAATTTCCGCTCAGTCAGCCAAAATCTCGACGATTGGACGCGCGACCTATACTTCGCGGGTCTACATTCAGTCACTTCAGTCGGCATTGGATGCCGCCGGCTACACGGGCTAGTCGTCAACACTCGCGTGCCAGTAGGACCATGAACAAGCCCAGGATGATCCAGTGAGTGTGCACACGTTCGAGACGATGGGCACCGTGGTGAGCATCCGGGTTCCTGATGCAGATGCACCCGACGAGGCTGCCCGGGCATCGCTCGCGCAGTGCATCGAACGGGCACGCATGGCTTTTGATGACCTCGATGAGAAATTTAGTCTGTATCGAGAGGCCTCCGAGGCGTCGCGTATTGCACGCGGTGAAATCACTCTGGCACAGAGCAGTTCTGACATGCGCGATGCGTACGCGAAGGCGCTAGAGTGGCGAACCGCCACGAATTACACCTTCACGCCACACCGACCAGACGACGTCATCGACCTGTCGGGGACAATCAAAGCGGAGGGGATTCTGCGCGCGGCCGCTTCACTCACTGAGGGTGGATTTGACACCTTTCTCATCAATGCTGGTGGCGACATGCTCAGTGCCGGACGCCCGGCTGATGGTTGGCGCGTCGGCGTTGGTGATCCGGATGAGCCGGAAAACCTCATTGCCGTTGTCGAACTCACCCGAGACTACGCCGCGATGGCCACGTCAGGAACAGCCGAGCGCGGGGAGCATATTTGGCGACGCCCCGATACCGACACAAGCTTTCGCCAAGTGAGCGTGCTTGCCGCAGACATCATGACCGCGGATGTCCTGGCCACCACCATCATCGCTGGCGGGCAGGTCAGTCTCGATCACTCAACTTCGGTCTTTGATATCGGCGTGCTCGTGGTCAAAAACGACGGCTCACTGCTCGCGAACGACAAATTCAGGACACTGATCCGGGTCTAACCAGCGTTCGTGAGTTCCTTTTTAGGCTCAAGGGCACTCGGTCGATCACGTGAGTTCTTTGCGACATAGCGCACCACGTTGGCGCGACCTCCCAAAGCACGCAAGGCGTTCGCGATGGCGATGAGGTCGATAGCCTCTTGGAAGCCCGCACCCAGAATCGCGGGAATGACACCGGATACCGCAACGAGCATGAGCCCAATACTGAGGATCATGCCGATCCAAATGCTTTGCTTGGCGATACGGATAGTTTCGACACCCACTTGAACCGTGCGCCCCACGCGTTGCAGATCGTCTTTCATAATGACCACGTCCGCGGATTCACTGGCCGCAGTTGAGCCACGAGCACCCATCGCGACACCGATATCCGCCACCGCAAGCACGGGTGCGTCATTGACACCGTCACCCACCATCATGACCGGCCGGTCGACAATCATCTGCACAGCGTGCACCTTATCCAGCGGAAGGCACTCGGATTTGACGGTTTCGACCCCGAGCTGATTGGCAACGTGTACAGCGGTTGCCTCAGCGTCACCGGTCAGCATAAGTGTGTGCTTGACACCGAGTCGTTGCAACCAGGTCATCGTCTCAACGGCATCCGGACGAAGCTCATCACGCAAAATGAGCGTCCCGGCAAAAGCACCGTCCACGGCAACATACACCGCCATCTCACCGGGTTGCAGGTCGGCTTCTTCGGTTTCGGGTGCGACGTCTAACACGAATCCGTACTTTCCGACAACGACAAGCTTGCCGCTCACGATTGCGGTGAGTCCATGCGCAGTTGTTTCATTGACACTGCCACAGAGAGGGATGTTGATGCCGCGGAATTTGGCGGCAACCACGATCGAGTGAGCAAGGGTGTGAGCAGAGTGCTGCTCCGCAGCGGCCGTGAGTTTGAGCAAGTCATTGTCTGAAATGCCAACGGCACGAATCTCAGACAGTTCGGGTTGCCCGTGAGTCAGCGTGCCGGTTTTGTCGAAGGCGACCGTTTTGACTCGCGAGACCTGCTCAAGCACACCGGCGTACTTGATGATGATGCCGTGTCGTGCTGCTCGGGACATTCCCGCGATGAACGCCACCGGCACCGCAATGATGAGCGGACACGGTGTCGCAACGACGAGAACTTCGGCAAATCGCGACGCCTCGCCGCTGATCAGCCACCCAACCGCCGCAAGCACGTAGGCCAGAATCGTGAAGGGAACCGCGTAGCGATCAGCGAGCCGCACAAAAGGTGCCTTACTCTCTGCGGCTTCAGCGACGAGCGCAACGATGCGCTGATACTGGCTATCTTTCGCCAGGTGCGTCACGCGCATGGTGAACGAGTTCGCCCCGTTGAGTGATCCGCTGAGAATCTGAGCACCCACGACGCGCTCAACCGGCATGCTCTCACCGGTGATTGACGATTCGTCCAGCGTCGCTTCGTCGCTCAGCAGTTCGCCGTCTACGGGCACCAGCTCGCCCGGCTTGACCAAAATCACATCGCCAATTTTTACCGAGTCAATGGCGACATCGAGGGTTTCTTTTCGGCGAATGACATGTGCGATGACCGGGGATTTGTTGAGGAGCGAGCTCAGCTCGCGCTTGGCGCGACGCTGTGCAAAGTCCTCGAGCGCTTCCCCACCTGTGTACATGATCACGATGATGAGGCTGGCCCAGTACTCACCGATGAGAACAGTTGCCACTATCGCCGTGATGGCGAGAATATCAACACCGAACTTTTTCTTCAGGATGTTCTTGACCATCCCGATGGACTCGACCACGGCGACCAGGACGGTGAATTCGCTCACGAGAACTCGAGCTCCGAGCTCAAGGTGTAAGCCAAGCCAGAGGCCAAGCCCCGCTCCACCAACAATCACCGCTGACAACAAGAAGGGATAGTGGCGTGCCGCACTGCGCAAGCGATTCACAGATGTCCCATCTCGAAATGTCACTGAATTCAGTCTACTCACGCACCGAAGGCGCGAATCGCGGTGCACGAGGACTGGTACGCAAGCTCAGCGTGATGGCACCACTTCGTCTTTCGCGTGCGTGAGTGAGACTGAGACCCAATAGTTACCCATTGTTCACATCGAGCGGTTAACCTTGGCGTATGAGCGAACTCAGACTCGAAGAACTGTCCGCCAGCACGATTGTGGCTGCGAATTCACTCAACCTGAAACCGGGACAAGAAGCGTTCGTGGCGCCGACCTCGTATGCACTCGCTGAGTCCTATTTCAACCCGGCTACGGAATGGCCCCGCGTCGTGCTCGAGGGCAACACGGTGGTCGGTTTTATCCGCGGTCACTTCGACCCTGAGACTGAGCAACCTGAGTTTCGTTCGTGCATCTGGCGCATCACGGTATCCGCCGACGCACAGGGCAAGGGAGTGGGACGATTTGCCGTCCTCGCCCTCGCCGAAGAGGCGAAATCGCGCGGCTTTTCCAGACTAACCGTGCTCTGGGACGAGGGAGATAAAAGCCCTGGCGAGTTCTTTCACAAGCTGGGTTTTGTCGACATTGGCACCACTCGCTACGGCGAAACGATCGGCGAGCTTGCCCTCTAGCGCCACACAATCCTGGCGCTAGAGAGCAGACCTGCGAACCGAGTTACGAGCGAACGCGCACCGAAAGGCAGGTCACGCAACCCTCGAGCTTCTCAAACTCGGAGATGTCGACCGTGACCACGTTGTAGCCGAGGCTACCGAGCAGTTCAGCTGTCTTGGGTGCTGCCTTGGAGAGGAGCAACAAGTCATCCCCCAACACGACGACTGCGGCGCCGTGCGCCTCAGGAACGGCAAGGAAGCGGGGGAAGATGTCCGTTTGGTCAACGAGCGGTGCGTATCCAATGATGGTGCCATCGGGAAGTGCCGTGACCGCGCTCTTGAGGTGAAGAGCCTTGGTCACCGGCACGGCAACGACCGTGTAGCCCAATCGCGAGGCGATGGCCCGGAGTTGGCGGATGCCCTCACCGTTTGTGCGTCCGCCACTGCCGACGTAAACGGTCGACCCAACCTTGAGCACGTCGCCGCCGTCAAGGGTTCCGGGCTTGGAGATGCGCTCCACCGAAAGACCGAGCTTGCGGGCAGCCTGCTCCGAGGCAATGATCTCTGCCTCGCGTGATTCGGCACCAGGGCTGGCAATGACTGCAGTCTTACCCAACACGACGACGGTGTCTTCGACAAATACCGAGTCGGCGAGGTCGTTGCTCGGCTCGACCTCAACGGTCTGCCACCCGCAGGAGTTCAGGGTTTCGACATAGGCATCCCACTGGTCATTAGCCAGCTCAACATCAACCGGCTTGCGGCTCACGTGTGTGACGATGCCCTCGGCCAGGTTCGCAGCCGGTGCGCGAACGAGCGCAACCTGTCGGGCCTTGCCAGAGGCGCCCGTAATGCGGCGGTAAATGGCGGGAGCCGCGGTCACCGTGGCAACGGTCGCAGCCGTCACAAAGAGCGTGTTGAGACTCAACAGACTGTCGAGAACCTGGTCCCACGGCACCTGTGCCAGGTCTTTTCCGATCAGCTGCAACAAGATGCTCAGGCTCCCTGCCACCACTGAGGCAACGACACCGACGGCGAGCGCTACCCAGCGGTTACGGAACCAGCCGAGCATTCCCGCAACGAACGTGAGGAGCAGCAGTAGCAAGTACGAGGGGAGGAAGAAGTTGAACACCTGCGAGAGGATGGCGAACTTCATTTGGTTGGCGAGGAAGAATGCCAGTCCGTTGGCGTCAATCGTGATGAATACGATGGCCAGCGCAGAGACCAGCGCTGCTACGGCAGCGCGAGGAGTGAACAACATGAATCAAGTCCTTGAAAGGGGTTGGAGGGAAAGAGTGGATGCTCGCACGTTCACCACGCGAGACATGACGCCTGAGTGACGCAAGCAACCTGTTTGAGGCTAGTGCATCTTCTAATGAAAAAAGTGCCGTTCCCCTGTGAAATACATCGTGACGCCAGCCTTTGCCGCCGTGGCAATGACTTCGTCATCGCGGACCGAACCACCCGGCTGAACAACCGCCTTTACCCCGGCAGCAAGCAGCACTTCGAGACCATCGGCAAACGGGAAGAACGCGTCAGACGCCGCGACCGAGCCACTCGCGCGCTCACCGGCTCGATTCACCGCAAGGTGGCAGGAATCAACCCGATTGACCTGTCCCATGCCGACACCCACCGAGGCGCCGCCCTTGGCGAGAAGGATGGCGTTTGACTTAACGGAACGACATGCCTTCCACGCGAATTCGAGGTCGACCAGAGTGTCGGGATCAGCCGGCTCACCCGAAACAAGCTTCCAACCGGTAATGAGCTGGCCAAGATCAGCAGACGCGTCAAAAAGATCAGAGTCCTGCACGAGGAATCCGCCGGAAATTTGACGGACCTCGCGCGCATCGCGCGCGAAATCGGCAGGCAACTTGAGCAGGCGCAGGTTCTTCTTTTCTTTGAGGAGAGTGAGCGCATCCTCATCAAAGTCAGGGGCTACCAAGACTTCGGTGAAGACTTCGCTCACCTGTTCCGCCATTTTGAGGGTGACGGTACGATTCGCCGCAATCACGCCGCCGAATGCTGAAACCGGGTCACACTCGTGTGCGAGCCGGTGAGCTGACGCAATCTGATCCACTGCCTTGTCGCGACCCACTGCAATGCCACAGGGGTTAGCGTGTTTGATAATGGCCACGGCAGGGTTGATGAAGTCGTATGCGGCTCGAACGGCGGCATCGGCATCCACGTAGTTGTTGTACGACATCTCTTTGCCGCCGAGCAATTGGGCTTGGGCAATCCCTCGTCCGCCCTGTTCGACATAGAGTGCGGCGTTCTGGTGCGCGTTCTCGCCGTAGCGAAGTACCTGCCTGCGCGTCGCCGCAACGGAAAACGCGTCGGGGAAAGGCTCGTCGCGCAAAAACCACGCCGACACCGCGGCGTCATAGGCGGCGGTGTGCGTGAAAGCTTCCGCGGCGAGCTCACGACGGGTGACGAGGGTCGTGCCACCTTCGGCAAGTTCGGCAACGATGCGCTCGTAGCGCGACGGCGATACGACAATGGCGACGTTGGCATGATTCTTTGCGGATGCACGCACTAGAGCTGGTCCGCCAATGTCGATCTGCTCAATGATGTCGGCGTCCGGCGCACCGGAGGCGACCGTTTCGCGGAACGGGTACAAGTTGACCACGACGAGCTCGAACGCAGCAATGTTGAGCTCACTCAGCTGGGCTTCGTGAGATTCGAGACGCAGGTCGGCGAGAATTCCCGCGTGAACGGCTGGGTGCAAGGTCTTCACCCGCCCGTCAAGCGATTCCGGAAAGCCGGTTACCGAGCTGACATCGGTGACCGGATGACCGGCGTCACGAATGGTCGCTGCTGTCGAACCGGTGGAGACAATTTCGACTCCCCTGGCGACGAGTGCGGATGCGAGTTCGAGCAATCCGGTTTTGTCGCTCACTGAGATGAGCGCTCTCGAAATGGCGATTCGATCGCGGTCTCGATACTGGTTCGGTGCGTGTTGTGGTCCGCTCATGTGCGGGCTATCTCCTTGAGTGTGATGTCATGTCGTGCGATGTCGTTCACTACGGCCACGATGAGCTCGCGCTCGACCTGTTTGATGCGTTCATGCAGGCTGTCCTTCGTGTCCGCCGGTTCAATGGGTACCTCGATCTGGCGAATGACGGGACCTGTGTCGACTCCCTCGTCGACAATGTGGACGGTGGCTCCGGTAACCGTTGCGCCATCGGCGAGCGCATCGGCCACTGCGTGAGCCCCCGGGTAGAGGGGCAGCAGAGCGGGGTGCATGTTGATCAGGTGAGGGGTAAGTGCGTGGACAACGTGAGCGGGCAGAATGCGCATGAACCCGGCACACACCACGAGTACTTCTTCTGACTCACCCGCAGTGGCTTCGTTGATTCGCTCGAGCAAGGCGCTCCCCCAGTCGCCCCGGTTCGCAAAGTCGCCGGGCGAAACCACGAACGTGGGGATGCCGAATTCGGCGGCGTGCGCCAGACCCGGAGCCGAGTTATCGGCACCCACCGCGATGACGCGAAACTGGGCCCGAGGCTCGGCAGCTGCGTCGAGCAGGGCGCGGGCGTTGGAACCTGAGCCGGAGATCAGCACGACGAGGGAAAGCACGTGTCCAGTTTACTTTTGCCGGCAGGGCAACGAGCACCGGGCAGCAGACAGCAGGCACCGGCAGCAGGCGCCAAGCGCCGAGCAGCGAGCGCCGGGCGCCAAGCGCCGGCGTCAGCCGAGCCGAGACCTGCGCCCGGGAATGAGCCATCCAATCACGGCGCCGATTCCGACATCAACGAACGTCCATACGGCCATCTGCCATGGCACGATGCCGACAAGGCTTAGCCGCCCGGGACCGGCTGAACCCGATGCCATCCAGGCGAGAAGCAGCACGATGACGGCAGCGGCGACTGCGGTGACGAGTGCACCGATCCATGCCCAACCACCGAGGTGCGGGCCACCGAGCCGCATGACGAGTCGACGACGCATCGCGATCGACCACAAGAGTGCCGCGAGAACCGGCACCGCGAGCCACGCGTAACCGAACCACACCTGACCCGCGGGAATCACACCGAAGATGGGGAGCGAGGGGACCAGACCGAGTTGTGTGCCAAGGGGTGAGACACTCGAGCCGACACCGATCGCAAAGCCGGCTCCGGTCAGCCACGACATCACCCAGAGCACGAAATTGGGCGTCAACATGAGTTGAATGAGCGTGAGGATGAAGCTCCCCGCCGCACCGGCGTGAAGACCTTCATAGAGCGCAACCATTTGCGGAAAACTCGCGATGACGAGCACAGCGAGAAGCAGCGCAGCGAAAGCAGCAAGGCTAGCCAAGAGTCCCGCCGCACCGCGGAGACCCAGCTCGAGGACTGCCCGCCAGTGCTCATCGAGCGCTCGAACCCAGGTGCTCACGCGAGTCGCCACTCGTTCGGCTGCACCCCCTGAGCGACCGATTTCACCGCGGGCTCCCACAATGACGCCGAGGAGAAAAATGAGGGGTGGGAGCAGGAACGCGCGCCACAGAACAGGCATTGCACCTGGGGTGATGGCGAATAGCACGATGACGGTGTTGAGTACGGCGAACGTGACCGTGCCAGTTATCGGACCGATGAATTGCGAGCCCAATTCGATGGTTCGTCGACCGAACCGGATCGACAACAGTGCGGTGAGCAATCCGAAGGCCAGTGGAGCAAGGCTCAGCCCGAACGGCTTGTCGATCCCCGGAAGAGGAAAGGCCGCCGCCACACTCGGCGGAAAGGTCATCTCAAAGTGCACGCCGTGACCGAGCAACCAGACATCCACCGCGGCCCGCGCAAAAATGTCGAAACCCACTCCGGCCGTCACACTGGACAACCAAGCCAATGTGGCGGGAACAAATGCAATCGCGAATACCGAAATGAAGACGAGGAGTGCCTCGCGCACACTCACCGCGATGAGCGCGATTTTGGGTATCACAATAGGCAACTACTTTGCAGGGTCGGGCCGCGAAAGCACTTCAAGAGCGACCAACAGCCCGGCAACCAGGAGTGTCGACCACAGCGTGAGGGCTGCACTCACCGGTGTGCTGAAGACAAGAATCGCACCAAAAATCGCGATGATGAGTGTGCGAATGGCGACCCGATACTTGCTGAGGGCGGAGCCAAACGATCCGGTGCGAACGCCCACACCATCGAGCGACGTGCGCGCCCACGCGAACCCTGAGGCAAACCACGTGCGAAGACGCGCGGTCGACTCAAGACCGAAGAGTGCGCCCACGATGATCGCGACAACCGACGCAGCTATCAGGCCTCCGGTCATCTCCGAGACGTACGACACCATCGAGTTGTAAACAACATCAGATGCACCGGCGAGTGTCGGACTGATCGACGAGATGAGAATCACCCGTCCAAAGCTCAAGCCGACGGCTACCAGACCGGCAAGCACCAAGGTCACAATTCCCGCGACCATCACCTGACGCCAGTGTCGAATGGCCACGAGCACCGAGAGGGCAAAGAGAGCCAGAACGATCCACGGAAGCCACGTGCCAACTCCCGTGCCAATTTGGTACGCGATACGTGCGGTAACCAATTCGGGGACTTTGGCGATGGGAACCGAGACATCAACAGCAGGGATGAGATCTGCGAAGGGCACCTTGTCATCGACGAGCTGCTGCTTGACCTGTGCGACCAAAGGCCCGAGGGGAAGCGCGAGTGTTCCGTCCTTGTCGAGCACGACGACGGCCTTCGGATCATTCGAGAGCAGAGCAATGACCTGCTGGTGTGTGAACCTCAAGCTCTCGGTGAAGACTTTCTGAAACTCGGGCGAAGCCACAATCTTGCTGATGGTTTCGCGCACCAGTCCGCGCACGCCACTTGCCGCGGGACCTGACAAACCATCGACGAGTTTCTTGACCTCTGGTGGAAGGTTGAGCGCTGTGGCAATGCCATCCATCACCTGCTGGGTCGCTGCGTCGAGATTGATGGCTTTGTCGATCTCCGTCGTCAGGGTGTCCGTGATGGCTTTCTGCACCTGAGGATTAGACGCAAGCGGCGCAAGCGTGTCAACGAAGCGCTGGGTGTTGACAATCTGTGCGGTTGCCCAGTTGCCCACCATCGCCGTCGGCAACAACAGCGCTGCAATCACGACCGTGACACCGGCAAACCAGGAACGCGCCCGCGACGGTTTGCGCGCCTCGACCGAAGCCTGCTTGCGTGCCCGGGTTGAGGTTTTCGTTCCCTGAGCGCTTGCCGACTTTGCGCGCGTTTTTGCGTTTGTGGTCGAGCTGGCGGTGCGCGTCGCACCCTTTTTCGGTGATGTAGGCGTTGACGAAGGCATGCCTACAACCTTAGAGGGAAGCGAGGACCTCACGCATCAGGCGAGCCGTTTCGCTCGGCGTCTTGCCAACCTTCACACCGGCAGCTTCCAGGGCCTCTTTCTTGGCCTGAGCAGTGCCGGCAGATCCCGAAACGATGGCGCCCGCGTGACCCATGGTCTTGCCCTCTGGGGCAGTGAACCCAGCCACGTAACCCACCACCGGCTTGGTGACGTTGGCTTTGATGAAGTCGGCGGCACGCTCTTCAGCATCCCCACCAATCTCACCAATCATCACAATTGCCTTGGTTTCGGGGTCGGCCTCAAACGCAGCGAGGGCGTCGATGTGGGTGGTGCCAATGATGGGGTCTCCACCGATACCGATGGCCGTCGAAAAACCAAGGTCACGGAGCTCGAACATCATCTGGTAGGTCAGCGTGCCCGACTTCGAGACGAGACCAATCGGGCCCTTGCCGGTGATGTTTGCCGGGGTGATACCCACAAGCGCTTCACCAGGCGTGATGATGCCCGGGCAGTTCGGTCCGATGATGCGGGTCTTGCCGCCCTTTTCTTTGGCATAAGCCCAGAACTCAGCTGAGTCTTGAACCGGAATTCCCTCAGTGATCACCACGAGAAGCGGAATCTCTGCGTCGATTGCTTCGATAACGGCATCCTTTGAGAATGCCGGTGGAACGAAGGCAATTGACACATCGGCACCGGTTGCCTCCATTGCCTCGGCCACGGTTGCGAAAACGGGAAGCTCGACATCGCCGTGCGTCACGGTCGTGCCTGCCTTACGGGCGTTCACGCCACCGACAACCTTGGTGCCAGCGGCCAGCATGCGGGCCGTGTGCTTGGAACCCTCACCGCCGGTGATGCCCTGCACGATGACTTTGGAATCTTTGTTCAGAAAAATTGACATAGTTTTCTCTTCTCTCGTCTCGCGCGCTTAGGCGTTGGCCAGTTCGGCAGCCTTGTCAGCGCCCTCATCCATGCCGGAAGCGAGGGTGACCAGGGGGTGGTTTGCGTCGTTGAGGATGCGGCGACCCTCATCCACGTTGTTTCCGTCGAGGCGAACCACGAGGGGCTTGGATGCGGCAGAGCCCAACATCTCAAGTGCTTTCACGATGCCGTTAGCGACCGCGTCACACGCGGTGATGCCACCGAAGACGTTGACAAACACGCTCTTGACCTGGGGGTCACCAAGGATGACGTCGAGTCCAGCAGCCATCACTTCTGCTGAGGCACCGCCACCGATGTCAAGGAAGTTGGCGGGCTTGACGCCACCGTGCTTTTCGCCAGCGTAAGCGACCACATCGAGGGTGCTCATCACGAGCCCGGCTCCGTTACCGATAATGCCAACCTGTCCGTCGAGTTTGACGTAGTTGAGGTCAGACGCTTTGGCCTTAGCCTCGAGGGGGTCAGCGGCAGCCTTGTCTTCGAGCGCGTCGTGGTTGGGGTGACGGAACGCGGCGTTCTCGTCGAGGGAGACCTTACCGTCGAGTGCAACAATGTCGCCTTCTTCGGTCAGAACGAGCGGGTTGACCTCGACCAGAGTGGCATCTTCGCCGGTGTACACGTCGTAAAGCTTGACGATGACGGCGGCCACTTTATCGACGAGCTCCGCGGGGAACTTGGCAGCGACGGCAATCTCTTTGGCCTTTGCCACGTCGATGCCCTTGATCGGGTTGACCTCGATGCGTGCGAGGGCGTCGGGACGCTCGACGGCGAGCTGCTCGATCTCCATACCGCCCTCGTACGAGGTGAGGGAGAGGTATGAGCGATTGGCGCGATCGAGGAGAACGGAGAAGTAGAACTCCTGCGCGATGCGGGCACCTGCCGCCACCATGACGCGCTTAACAACGTGTCCCTTGATGTCGAGACCGAGAATCGCCTTCGCGGCCGCCTCGGCTTCGTCTGGGTTCTTGGCAACCTTTACGCCACCAGCTTTGCCTCGGCCACCGATTTTGACCTGAGCCTTGACCACGACGACACCACCGAGCTTTTCGGCGGCTGCGCGTGCCTCAGCGGGAGTATCGGCGATGATGCCAGCAAGCACGGGAACCCCGTAGCTTTCAAACATGTCGCGCGCTTGGTATTCGTACAAATCCACGGTTATAACCCAATCCATTGAGCGAAAGTCGGGCCCACACCAGCCCGGAAAAAACTATCTTGATATCAAGATAAATGGCTTCTAAGACTCTACCCTGATTCGAGCTCAAATTCGAACGGAGCCCAGCGACCAGAGCGGTTAGGTGAGGCTCACCTAGGGTGCGCTGGCGTCGATTCTCTGGTTGGCTGAGGACATGGCCTTACTTCACGGATTTGAACCTCACGATGCTGCCTCCAACTCGCGCCTCAACTGGCTTCGCGCAGGCGTGCTCGGGGCAAACGACGGCATCGTCTCGATTGCTGCCCTCGTTGTCGGCATCGCGGCTGCGACGTCCGATGTCGCGGTTATTTTTCTGACCGGAATTGCTGCCCTCATCGCAGGAGCTGTCTCGATGGGTCTCGGCGAGTATGTCTCGGTGAGTAGTCAGCGCGACAGCGAGCTAGCCTGGATCAATAAAGAAAAACGTGAACTCGACATGTTCCCCGACGAGGAACTCGATGAACTCGCCGAGCTTTATGAAAAGGAAGGGTTATCCAAGGAGACCGCCCGAAAAGTTGCCGAGGAACTGACCGCGAAGGACGCGCTGAAAGCTCACCTCAAGATTGAGCTGAACATCGATCACGAAGACCTCACGAACCCCGTGCACGCCGCTATCTCGTCGATTGTGTCGTTCCTCGCTGGCGCCATCATCCCGCTCGCCGCAATTTTGATCACCGTCGGTACCGGCATGGCAACACTATGGGCCATCGTCATCACGTTCGCGGCCACGATTGTTGCCCTTGGTCTTACCGGAGGAATCGGTGCGTACGTTGGCGGTAGCCCAGTTCCGCGGTCGGTGTTTCGCGTGGTGATCGGCGGCGCTATCGCCCTTGCGATTACGTACGGGATTGGAACCCTGTTCGGGCACACCATCGCCTAGGCGCGAACGCTAAATCTTTTCGATCGGCGCAATCTTGATGAGAAGCTTTTTTGCGCCAACCTGATCAAACTTCACGTGAGCCACGCGCTTGGAATCGACCCCGGTTATTTCGGTTACGAGGCCCTCGCCGAAATCAACGTGACGGATGCGGTCCCCCGGCGCCAAAACGAGGTCGCCATTGTCGCGAATTTGGTTGGTGACGCGATTGTCCCAGTCCCGCTTTTCGCGCGCGGCCGGTGGAAGGGAATTCCAGCCGTCACTTCGCTGGTTCCACGAACCCGACACAGCCCTCGGAGAGCCACTCGACGATAGCGAGTTCCCGAATCCTCCGGAGTAGCTGCTGGGGTCCTGGAGCCACTCGATGAGTTCATCAGGGATCTCACGCAGGAAGCGACTCGGCGCTGAGATGTTGGTTTGACCGAACAGCGCGCGACTCATTGCAAGAGACATGAAGAGTCTCTTTCGCGCCCGAGTAATGCCCACATAAAACAGTCGCCGCTCCTCAGCCGGGCCGCCGGGTTCCATGGCCGACATGCGGTGTGGGAGAAGCTCTTCTTCGACTCCGGTGATGAAAACGGCGTCGTACTCGAGCCCCTTGGCCGTGTGCAGGGTCATCAGGCTGACCGTGCCCGACTCGTCATCAAGTTCATCGGCTGCCGCCACGAGGGCCGCCTCAGTCAAAAAGTCAATGAGAGTGCCGTCCGGGTTGTTCTTATCGAATTCGCGCGTGACCGCGAGGAGCTCCTCGACGTTCTCGGCACGGGCTTCGTCTTGGGGATCGCGAGTGGCGCGCAGGGCATCGACATAGCCCGTTTTTTCGAGAATGAGCGCCAAGATGTCGGCGACCGGACCAGCTGCCATCAGCGTTGTTGCCTCGTCGAGCAGGTCGCTCAGACCTGCCATCGCTCCCGTGACCTTGGGACCAAATCCGAGCTGCGCGGCTGAGCGCATGCCCTCGCGCACGCTGATGCCGTTTTGGGTGGCAAAGCTTTGCAGAGTCGCCTCAGTTGCCGGCCCGATACCGCGCTTGGGCACGTTGAGAATGCGGCGGGTAGCCAGCGAATCGGCTGGGTTGGCCACCGAGATGAGGTACGCCATGACGTCTTTGATTTCGGCGCGCTCATAGAACTTGGTTCCGCCGACGAGACGATACGGAACTGCAGAACGAATGAACACCTCTTCAAGCGCACGCGTCTGGGCGTTGGTGCGATAGAAGACGGCCATGTCTTTGTAAGCCATCCCCTGCGCGTGGAGGGCATCGATTTGGTCAACAACGAACTGAGCCTCGTCGTGCGCTCCCGGTCCGGCGAACGCCATGATTTTGTCGCCGTCACCCGACGCACTCCACAGGTTCTTCGCTTTGCGGTCGAAGTTGTTGCCAATCACGGCGTTGGCTGCCGAGAGGATGTTCTGCGTCGACCGATAGTTCTGCTCGAGCAACACGACCTTGGCGCCGGAGAAGTCGCGCTCGAATTCCGCGATGTTGCGGATGTCGGCCCCGCGAAACGCATAGATGGACTGATCCGAGTCACCCACGACGGTGAGCGAGGCACCGGGAGTGCCGTCTTCGGTTTCGCGAGTGAGCTCGTGGATCAGGGCGTACTGGGCGTGATTGGTGTCTTGATACTCATCGACAAGGATGTGCCGAAACTTCTTGCGGTAGTGGTCGGCGACCCCCGGAAACGCGCGAAACAAAAAGACCGTCTGCGCCAACAGGTCGTCGAAGTCGAACGCATTGGCTGCCTGCAAGCTTCGCGTGTATTCCCGGAACACCTCGATGAACTTGCGCTCGGCGGGATCGTTGAGGTTCGCGTTGTGCGCGTAGCTATCGACATCAGCCAGCTCGTTCTTGAGTCGAGACATCTTGTTTGCAATGCCGGCGACCGACAGGCCGACATGCTCGGCCTCAGTTTCTTTGTAAATACGTTTGAGCAGAGTGCGCGAGTCGTGCGAGTCGTAAATGGTGAAGTTCTTGGTGAAGCCAAAGTTCTCTGCTTCACGGCGCAAGATACGCACACACGACGAGTGGAACGTAGAAATCCACATGCCTTCAGTCGCCTGCCCGAGCAGGCCCTCGGCGCGCTCGCGCATCTCGGCAGCGGCCTTATTGGTGAAGGTGATTGCCAGAACTTGGGACGGCCACGCTTCGCGAGTGCGAATGAGACCAGCGATGCGGTGGGTGAGCACGCGGGTTTTTCCGGAGCCGGCCCCTGCGACGATGAGAAGGGCCGGTCCGCGATAGAGAACCGCTTCGGCCTGCTGCGGGTTGAGGCCCTCAGTGAGGGCGGTCAGCGGGTCGTTCGGGGCACCAAATGATAGGTCTAGCTCAGTCATGTCTGGATGAGTCTATTGGCGCGCAAGGACAAGATCGGGATGGTCAGCGAACACGCCGTCAACACCGGTCGCCACGACAGCGTCGAAGTGTCCCTGCCAGTTCCCCCACGCGCTGGGATCGGCGCCGACCTGGCACTCCTCGGGTAAAAATCGGTTCTCTGGTCGGAGTGTGAACGTGTACACCGTCATGCCAAGCGCGTGTGCTCGGTCGAGCGTGTCGCGCCCTTCCTCGCTCATCAGCAGGTCGACCGGGATGCTGATGCCGTCGACGGCGAGCGCCAATGCAGCCAGCTGCGCGGGTTCGCGCTGCGCCGCATATCCCGGCGCGCCCTTGCCCAGCCGAGCGAGTTGATCCGGCGCGATGCCATCGGTATCCATGAGGTAGACGTGGGATGCACCGACGCCGGCGGACCGACACCGCTGGAGAACATCCAATTCGAAGCTTTCGAGGATGAGTCGCTCATCGTCGCGCGCCCACCCGGCGAGCTCAAGCTCGCGTGCGAGTGCGTCGTCGAGCGGCAGCCCGAGCTGGTCGAAGTAGGTGCCGTGCTTGAGTTCGACCACTGTCTTCACCAAGTTGGCAGCAGCAGCGACAATACCCAGCACGTCGGCAAGCCGCAGCAGTTTCTCCGGTTCGACGCGAGTGTTCTCGGGGCGAATGGTCGGCATGGGTTCTGCGCAGTGCAGCGTGCTCAGCTCATCCCACGTGAAGTCTTCGGTGAACCAGCCGGTTAGTGGCACGCCGTCGACGACCGCACGTCGTCGGCGCGACGCGAACTCCGCGCGCGAGGCGACGTCGGTCGTGCCCGAGAGCTCATTTTCGTGCCTCACCACAAGCACACCGTCCCGACTCATCACGACATCGGGTTCGACCGCATCAGCCCCCAGCGCGCAGGCAAGTTCGTAGGCGCTTCGCGAATGCTCCGGGCGGTAGCCGCACGCCCCGCGATGGGCGATAACGAAAACCGGTGCGGACATAGACCCAGATTAGCGAGTGCCCTCCTCAGCCAAGATTCAGCAAACCGACAGCGACATCTCGGTATTCTGAGGACAGCGCTTTTCGCTCACGTTTCATGGCATCAGGGAAGAATCATGGCATCCAGTAACCCGGCATTTGCAGGCAAGCCCGCGTTCAAACAGAACCCCACGGCAGAAGACCTTCAGAAGCTGTACGACCTTCCGTCGGCTAACCGCGCCCCCGAACGCGTGATGACCGTCGAGGACACCGT
The DNA here is from genome assembly GCA_947449765.1 of Actinomycetota bacterium. GTDB lineage: Bacteria > Actinomycetota > Actinomycetes > Actinomycetales > Microbacteriaceae > CAIOLM01. The sequence continues at coordinate 62,179 of CANFSP010000005.1, forward strand.
GGTGAAGTCGTTCATCACGTTCGCGGTTCTTCTGGTCGGAGCAGTCATTGGCTGGATGCTCGTCGGCACAAACCCCGCACTCGGGTCCGTCGTGACAATGATCTCGGCCATCGCGGCCCTCGTCTTTGCGCTCATCGCGATTTTCGCCAAGCCCAACCCGGTTTTCGTTCTGCTCTACGCCGTGACCGAGGGCGTTTTCCTCGGCGCTATCTCGCTGTTTTACGAGAGCCTCTGGAACGGCATCGTTCTGCAGGCGGTCATCGGCACGCTTGCTGTTGTCGGCGTGACTCTGGCACTGTTTGCCAGTGGCAAGATTCGTGCCAGCGCGCGGGCCAACAAGATCTGGCTGATCGCGTTCGGGGCCTACTTTTTGTACTCCATCATCAACATGTTTTTGTTGCTGTTCGGCGCCATCCAGAACAACCCGTGGGGACTTGACGGCGTGCGCATCTTCGGCATTCCACTGGGCGTCATCATTGCGCCAATCGTCATCCTGCTGGGTGCTTACTCGCTTGTCATGGACTTCGACATGATCAAGCAGGGCGCCATCAATAAGGCTCCCGCAGCCTTCGCGTGGACCGGTGCGCTGAGCATCACCATTACCGTGGTGTGGCTCTACCTGCAGATTCTGCGCATCCTTGCCATCGCGCGTAATTAGTTCGCGCCCTACGAGGGCAGAATCTCGCCGGTCTCACCAGACACCACAAGCGTGGCGTTGTGCCTCGTCGCCTCAATCAGTTTCGCGTTGACACCGTCGACATCTGTCGCCCAGGCTGTCGCGTCCTCTCGGGTTCGCCCGAAGTACATGTGACGCGCGACCAGACGCTCGATTCGCGCGTCTTCTGGTGTGGCACAGAACCACGCCTCATCGACGATTTCGCGAACCTGATCCCACGGTGCGGCATCGACCAACAGATAATTACCCTCGACGATCACAATGCGATGGTGGTCCTCGATTGCTATTTCACCGGCGACGGGCTCGTCGACGGTTCGCTCAAAACTTGGCGCAAAGATGGTGTGGCCGCGTTCGGTTCGCACGCGCTTCAACAGGGCGACAAACCCCCATCCATCAAAAGTCTCGAGTGCACCTTTTCGATCTCTCAGGCCCAGTCGGGAAAGTGTTGAGTTGGCCAGGTGGTAGCCGTCCATCGGCAACGCAATGGCTTGACCGGCGCTCGTGCGGTTGAGCTCTTCAACTAGCCCACTTGCCAGCGTCGTTTTTCCTCCGCCCGGACTCCCCGCAATGCCGATGATGATTCGGCGGTCGCGTGAAGCCGAGTGGAGCGCTTCGATTCGCGAAATCAGATCATCAAATGGCATGCGCGATCTCAAGTCGGTTTGCCATGAACTGTCGTGCGTGAATCGCCAGGGCAGGTCCGTCGTTCCACAGGTTCCGCCAGATGGCCAAATCGTTCGAGAGCGTCGGTGAAACCACTGCCGACGAGAACGACTCAAATGTAATCGGGCCGGAGTAGTTGATGTCGGCGAGCGCATGGAAGAACGAAGTGAAGTCGAGGTGGCCACTACCGAGGTATCCGCGATGGTTTTCGCCAATGTGCACGTAGCCGAGGCGATCTCCCACGAGGTGCACGGGGCGCACAAAGTCATCCTCTTCAATGTTCATGTGGTACGTGTCGAGGTGAATCACCACGTTGTCGTGACCGATGTCATCGGCTAGACGCAGCGCGTCGGCGGCGGTGTTAATCACGTTCGTTTCGTAGCGGTTGCAGATCTCGAGACCAAGGGTCATCTGCTTAGCCTGTGCTTCGACGGCCAAGTCTTTGAGAACCGACACCACATTAGCCCGACCGGTTGCAGAGAGCGCGTGGCCGTACTTGCCGAGCGCACTGTAAAGCGCACCGGTGAAGTGTGAACCGCCGAGACCGTGCGTGATCTCGAGTGAGTCGTGCAAAAGCTTGGCACCGCGGGCGACAACTTCGGGATCTTCGCTTGAGACATCCGCACTGAAGGCGAGTCCACGCGAGCAGACGATTCCCAAACCGGCCTTGTCGAGCTCGGCTCGAGCGTGAGCCACGTCAAGACTCGGCGAGTCATGCAATGAGAGCTCGAGCACGTCGTATCCGGCTCGCTTCGTTTCAGTGATGATGTGTGTCATCTGCTCAGGGGATGTTCCGCCTGCAAATACGAGTGCGTGAACACCTAGCTTGTTGATTGTCATGCTGATTCCTTGAGTTAGTGAGACACGGCACCGGAGAGCGCGGCTCTTGTGGAGAGTTGTTGGGTGAGAAAGACAAAGGATGCTTCAGCAATCTCTTGTGGATCGCTCCACTGGGTTTCCCAGAGTCCAATTTCGATTGCCTGAGCCTCCGAAATCACGTCAGGCGAGAACGTCTCCACCACGATGGGGCCGGCATAGGCCACCCGGGAAAGCGCAAAAAAGAATTCATCCCAGTTCACTGAGCCGGTGCCCAAACGACCTCGGTGGCTCTCGCTGGCATGCACGTAGCCGAGCACCCGAGCTGATTCGAGAACAGCGCGGGCAAGACTTGCTTCCTCAACATGCGCGTGGAACGTGTCAAGATGCAGGACTGCGTTCTCCAGGCCTAGCTCGATGATGAACTGGCGGGTCTGTTCTGCCGTGTTCAGCAGGTTGGACTCATAGCGATTCACATACTCGATGCCGAGGGTGATGTTGTGCGTGGCCGCGTACGCGCCGACCCGGCGAAGCACCGCCAGGGAATGTGCGCGCGCGTCTGCTGTGGGCTTGCTCCAGTAACGGGTCATCGCCGAAAAGACGACGCCCCCGACGAACGAAGCACCTATGCCACGCGCGAAATCGACGGCATCGACGAGCCGTTTTTCGCCCGCGGCCACGCGGGTGGCATCCACCGAGTTGATGTCGGATGCCAGGTCAAGAGCCAGTGAGACACTAGCCGTCATGTCGTGTTTCACCAGAAGCTCACGCGTGTAACGCAGAGTCTCTGGGTCAACCACGACGGCAGGTATCTCAATCAGGCTGTAGCCGGCCGCAGCCGCGCCAGAAATTGCGCGCTCGGCTGCCGTCTCAGACCAGTCGAATCCCCAAATTCCGGCGTGGATGCCGAGTGGGTTTGATGTCATGAATTAGCTCGCCAACGCACCGGTAATAAGCGAGACAAGTTCATCGCCACTGGTATGCGCAGTGCGACGTTCCGCTACAGCGAGACCTCCGCGCATGACCCACACGTGGTCGGCAAGGCGAAGGACCTGATCGAAGTTGTGACTGATGAGCAGGATGGCCACGCCTTGTTCTTTGAGACGCGTGATGACAGCCTCGACACGGGCTGTCTCTTGCACTCCGAGCGCGGCGGTGGGTTCATCCATGATGACGATCTTGCTTCCCCAGCCCGCGGCTCGGGCGATCGAGACGGCTTGACGCTGCCCACCCGAAAGTCGACGCACACGATTAGTTACCGGAGGTGCATTTACTGCGAGGTCGGCGAGAAGAACGGCCGATTCTCGTTTCATCCGACGTGAATCTAACCAGCGGATGGGACCAAATCCACGTGTCTTCTCGCGTCCCAAAAAGAAGTTTTGCCAGACGGTGAGATCTTCGACCAGAGCGAGGTTCTGGTGCACGGTTTCGATTCCCGCCTCGCGGGCCGCCAACGGGGTTGAGAACGTCACCACCTGACCGTCGAGCGTGATGGTGCCGGAGTCCGGTTGATGAATGCCCGACAGGCAACGAACCAGGGTTGATTTGCCGGCTCCGTTGTCACCGATGAGAGCGGTAATCTCACCTCTGCGCATCGTGAGGTTTGCTCCGCGTAGCGCATTTACGCCGCCAAACGTCTTGACGATGTCGGTGGCCGTGAGGATGTAGTCGTTGGACGGAGTTGTCATTTTTTACGGAACCTCGTGAGCAGGGCCGCGAGGACTACAACGAATCCAACGGCGAGTGGTTGGTAGAACGGCGAAACACTCATGAGCGTGAGACCATTCGCCAGAGCGGTCAGGAGAAGGGCTCCCAAGATGGGCCCGAAAATTTTTCCTCGACCGCCGGTCAGACTCACTCCACCGAGAACTACGGCGGCAATCGAGTTGAGGAGATAGCCCGTGTTGATCGCTGGCTCAGCTGCTCCAATTCGGGCCACCAGGAGGATGGCTCCCACACCAGCCAAGAAGGCGCAGATCAGGTAAACGGCAATGCGCACTCGTCCGGCGCGGACACCGTTTGCCACCGAAGCTTCTTCGCTTCCACCGACCGCTTGCACATGAAGGCCAAAGCGCGTGCGGAACATCACGAAGGCGGCAATCGCACCCACGGCGGCAGCGATAATCACGGGGTAACCAATAAAACCGATGGTCCCCGTGGTGAGAATGAGGAGCTCAGGGCTCGACACCACGATGGGCTTGCCGGTGGTCAGGATGAGGGCAAGACCTGTAGCGGCGGACAGCGTGCCCAGGGTAACGATAAAGTCGGTCACCTTGCCCTTGGCAATGAGCACACCATTGACCAGGCCGACGAGGCAGGCTGAGGCTAGCCCGATGATGACGGAAAGCCAGAAGTTGATGTTCGCTTGATAGGCCAGTCCAAACCCGACCGCGCCGAGCGTCATGGTGGCGGAGATGGACAGATCGATTCCGCCGGTGGTAATGACAAACGACTGTGCCACGGAAAGAATGACCAAAATTGATGCCGCGATGAGCATCGATTGGATGTTGCCCAGGGTCAAGAACACCGGGCTGAGGATGCCAAAGACGATAACGAGTGCAATGAGCCCGATGGGCGCCGCGTTTTCGGCCCAAAAGCTCAACTGACGAACTTGCCCGAGCGCGGAGCCAATTCCAGATTTTTGACGGGTGGTCACGTTGGACGTAACGACCGGAAGTGTCTTAGGCACCGTTGCCTCTTTCAGTGAATGTACGAGTGAGGATAATGAGCCTGCACCCTCGGCACATGTGTACAGAGGGTGCAGGCGTCAGCATTACTTGAGCAGGTCGGCCAACGGGTTGGCGAACGGCTCAAAAGGCTGAGGGAATGCTGCGATGGCAGCATCAGCCTTGTCGGCGCTCACGAGCGCAGTCGGCGACACCACGTTGGCAGGCAGAGTCTTTCCTGCTGCAGCAACCTGGCAAGCCTGAACACCAAGCGAACCAACAGCGAACGGGTACTGTGCGACAGTCGCGGTCAGTCCACCAGCCTTGACGGATTCGAGGGCATCCTTGTTACCGTCAACCGAAACGACCACGATCTGGCCGGTCTTGCCAGCGTTCTCAACGGCCTTGACGATTCCCAAGCCCATGTCATCGTTTGCGGCGAAGAAGGCAGCAACATCAGGGTTTGCCGCGATGATGTCGGTTGCGGCGGTGAGTGCCTTTTCACGGTTCCAGTCAGCAGCAACCTCGGTTACGACCGTTCCGGCCGATCCAAGTCCAGCTTTGAAGCCGTCGATGCGTGCGGCGCTGGTCTCATTTCCCGAGATTCCCCCCACGAGTGCAACCTTGCTGCCAGCAGCAATCTTGGACGCTACGAAAACGCCAGCCTTCGAGCCGGCATCCTTGTTGTCGGTTCCAATGTAGGTGTTGACCTTGATGCCTGCTGCACTTGCAGCTGCTGCGTCGAGCGGGCTGTCAATGTTGATGATCGTCTTGTTTGCCTTGGAGATGGGAGCCAGAGCCTGGAGGAGGTTGGTACCCGTGATGGGGTTGACGATGAAGCAGCCATAATCCTGACCAGCGAGTGCCGTGAGCTTATCGGCCTGACCGGCGGTGTCATCGTTGCCGGTAGCGGCTTGAACGGTCACGGTGACGTTGTCATCTTTCGCCTGCGTCTCGATACCGAGCTGCATGGTCTGGAAGAACGAGTTGTCGAGACCCTTGATGATGGCCGCAACCTTCGATGAGGTGGCGCTTCCACCGCCAGCACAGCCTGCAAGCAGGAGCGCCGCGGCAGCGACGGGAGCGACAATGGCGATTGTGCGTCCCATGGACTTTTTATTACGGAGCATGTTATTCCTTGGTGATAGGGGCACCACAATGTGCCATCAGCATTAAAGTTAGCCTACTTTTGATTACTGTCAACACAAAACTTTATTTTCTTTTGATTGTGACAAATTGTTTAGCGCGTTGGCTTTACTTCAGAATAGGATGATAAGCCGATGGATGCCTCACATGTTGCCAATAGTTCCGACAGTTCGATCCTGTCGCTGTTTCGCGCGCACGGCGAACTCAGTCGCACCGACGTCATCGAAAAGTCTGGGCTCTCACGGTCGACCATTAATCAGCGACTGACCGAGCTCGCTGAGAGCGGGTTGATTGTTCCCACCGTCGGCGGCGAATCGACCGGAGGACGGCCGTCGAGCCGCTTCAGGTTCAATGCGGAGCGCGCGAGCATCCTCTCGGTTGATATTGGAGCGACGGCGTTCATCATTGCGGTGTGCGATCTCGACGGCACTCCTCGTCAGTCAACGCGAACACTCATTGAAGTGTGGTCGGGGCCGGATGAAGTGCTCGCTGCCGTGGAGAAGGCAATCTCCACACTCAACCTTGACGGCGAAATATGGGCGATTTCCGTCGGCGTACCCGGGCCGGTTGAGTTTGCCGCCCGCCGGGTGGTTAAGCCGCCGATCATGACCGGCTGGGATGGATTCGACATCGTCGCGTGGTTTGGCGAGAGGTTCGATGCTCCGGTTCTCGTCGAAAACGACGCCAATGCGCGTGCCATGGCAGAAGCCCGAACCCGAGGCGTCGACAACCTGGTCAGCCTGAAACTCGGCACCGGTATTGGTGCCGGACTTGTCTTCAACGGAAGCATTATCCGTGGCGATAAGGGTGCCGCCGGCGATATCGGACACACCCGAGCACTGATATCCCAACTTGATGGTCATGTCTGCCGTTGTGGCAATGTGGACTGTGTCGAGTCGTATGCGGGCGGCTGGGCGGTGCAACGCGATCTCGAACTCGCCGGAATCACCGTGAAATCACTGCAGGATGTTGTCGCCCTCGTTCGCCGAGGCGACATGCACACCGTGCAGATCGTTCGCGGTGCCGGCCGCGTAATCGGCGATGCGATTGCCGACCTGGTGAGCATTCTCAACCCCGGCACGATTGTGCTCACCGGTCAAATGGCCGACTGCGGTGAGGTTCTCATGTCGGGCATTCGCGAGCGTGTCTACCAGCACACGGTTCCGCTGGCAACGACTGACTTACGCATCATCAACTCGGAACTCGGGGATCTCGGTGGTGTCACAGGACTGGCGATGCTGGCCGCTGACGGCTTGTTCAATCCCACAAACCCGATTAGCGTCTAGCGCACGGCTCGCAGCGCCGCGGCTGAGGCCACACCGAAGCCGATGAGCAAGAAGGCGAAAGAGACCAGCGGGCCGGCGATGCCCGAGTTCGGAACGAACTCAAATCCGATTCCAGCGAGAATTGCCAACACGCCTCCGACGTAGGTCGCGGGCATGGCTGCTCGGTGGCCGGTTTGCCAAGCCACTTCTGAGGTGCGCAAGCTTGCCCACCGAATGCCGACGATCGGGTTGGACTTTATCCTGCCGGTGGCACACAGCGGCACGACCACCATGAAGGCAACCGACAGCAGCATGGGCCACACAGAAAAGATGAGCATGCTCGAACGCTACACCCGGTCGTCGTGTGACTCGCAGAGCGCTACCGAACTGTTGACCGAGTCACTGATCTGAGTGCGGTCGCATGCGAGTGATGCCTCTGACACCGAAACTAGCGATTGCCCTTAGCCCGGTTGTGGGTTTTGCAGAGCATTTGGCAGTTGGCCACGACCGTGGCTCCGCCGGTGCTCCAGGCAGCGATGTGGTCGGCATCCATCTCGTCAAGTTTCCAGATTTTGGTTTTGTTCGTGTCGGCACCGATCGCACAGAGTGGGCAGTTTGAGATTTCAGCGGTCTGGGCTTCGGCCGTCGCCGCAGAGCGCTCGTACGCGGCCGCACAAGTTGACCACCGCGGAGCTGATTAAGGCGCGGCAAGGTTTGTCACCTTTACATCGTGACTAAAAATGGGTTTGTCCAAGTCCAAATTTCGCTCTATATTTAGAGCGAAAGGAATTCTCATGCTTGATCGCGTCGCCACACAACTTGCCACCACAATTAGCGAGTTCAAAAAGAACCCCAACGAAGCAGTGGCCCTTGCTCACAATGAGGCATTTGCCGTACTTACTAACAACAAGCCGTCGTTCTACGTCGTACCCCCCGCGCTCTTTGAGACACTCATCGACATGATTGATGAAATTGAACTCGCACGAATTGTCAACGAACGAAGAAATGATGGGACTCCACGCATTCGCGTGAAAATCGACGACCTTGCATGACTTACGAGCTGGAATTTCACGAGTCTGCGCTCAAGGAATGGGAATCCCTCGACAACAACGTCAGGCAACGCTTACGTAAAAAATTGAAGAGGCGCCTTTCAGACCCGAGGGTTCCCTCGTCAGAGCTACGTGGTGAGTTGGCTGGGTGTTACAAGATCAAAGATGAAGTCAGTGGCTACCGGCTGATTTACGAAATCATTGACCATGAGGTTGTCGTCATTGTTCTTTCAGTGGGCAAGCGTGACAAATTACTCGCTTACCTTGCGGCAACTCTGAGACGTCGTTAGCTGACTACTCCCACTCGATAGTGCCCGGCGGCTTCGAGGTGACGTCGAGCACGACGCGGTTCACGCCCGCGACCTCGTTGGTGATGCGGTTCGAGATCTTAGCGAGCAGGTCGTAGGGCAGGCGGGTCCAGTCGGCAGTCATGGCGTCTTCACTGGAGACGGGGCGCAGCACGATCGGGTGGCCGTAGGTACGACCATCCCCCATCACACCGACCGAGCGAACATCGGCAAGCAAAACAACCGGGCACTGCCAAATCTCATCGTCGAGACCAGCAGCGGTGAGCTCCTCGCGCACAATCGCGTCGGCGTCGCGCAGCAGGTCGAGGCGTTCAGCGGTGACTTCACCCACGATACGGATGCCGAGACCCGGCCCGGGGAACGGCTGGCGACCGACAATCTCGTGAGGCAAACCGAGCTCACGACCGATGGCGCGTACCTCATCCTTGAAGAGGGTGCGCAAGGGTTCGACCAGCTCGAACTGCAGGTCGTCGGGGAGGCCGCCCACATTGTGGTGCGACTTGATGTTCGCGGTGCCGCTTCCGCCGCCCGACTCCACCACGTCGGGGTAGAGCGTGCCCTGCACCAGGAACTTGATCGGCTCTCCGTCGGCGGCAGCCTCGTCCATGAGGTCGCGCTCGGCCTGTTCGAAGGTGCGAATGAATTCGCGTCCGATAATCTTGCGCTTCGTCTCGGGGTCGGTCACGCCGGCGAGCGCGTTCATGAACTGCTCGCGCGCATCCACCGTGACGAGACGGATGCCCGTGGCTGTGACGTAGTCCTCTTCGACCTGACGGCGCTCGTCTTTGCGCAGCAGACCGTGGTCGACGAACACGCACACGAGCTGATCGCCGACGGCCTTGTGCACGAGCGCGGCGGCCACTGCCGAGTCGACTCCACCCGAGAGTCCGCAAATCACGCGCGATGAGCCGACCTGCTCGCGAATCTTGGCGACCTGATCGTCGATCACGTTGCCGCTGTTCCAGTCGGCGGGCAGACCCGCACAGGAGTGCAGGAAGTTTTCGAGAACGCGCTGACCGAACTCCGAGTGCTTGACCTCGGGATGCCACTGCACGCCGTACATGCGGGTGGCGTCGTTGGCGAAAGCCGCGACCGGGGTGGCGTCGGTGCTCGCCACAACCTCAAAACCTGCGGGGGCGAGGGAGACCTGGTCGCCGTGACTCATCCACACGGTTTGATCGAGCGGTTGACCGGCGACAAGAGGATGCTCGGCCGCTACGTGCATCGCCGTGGCACCGTATTCGCGCCCGCCCGTGTGGGCGACTGTGCCACCGAGGGTTTGAGCCATCACCTGGAACCCATAGCAGATGCCGAAAACCGGAATGCCGAGACTCAGGATGTCGGCATCGAGCGTGGGCGAGCCGGGCTCGTAGACACTCGACGGACCGCCGCTGAGCACGATGGCGGCCGGGTTCTTGGCTCGAACGTCGGCTGCCGAAATCGAGTGCGGCACAATCTCGGAGTACACACCCGCCTCGCGCACGCGGCGTGCGATGAGTTGCGCGTACTGCGCGCCGAAGTCAACAACAAGAACTGGCTGGGGCGCACTCATAATGCGTCAATTCTATCCAGCGAGAAAAGCCCTGACGCGCTTGGCATAAATGCCCTCGAGCACGAACGAGAGCGCGGGGATGATGCCACCCGACGCCAAGATGAGCAGAGTGAGGAACGACCAGCGCATGAAGGCCCAGAGTCGGAACGAGGCAATGAGGTAGACCACATACAGCCAACCGTGGATGATGAGCACCCCGGTCGATCCGTTGATTGCCGTGACTTGCTCGTGGGGCGTCAGGTGCAGAAAACCGAACGGGCCAGCGATTTCGAGGTCATAGCCAAAGCCGTAGCGCATGATCATTTCGGCGACCAGGAGGAGCAGGAACGTTCCCGTGATGAATGACATCACCACATAGAAACGCAGGGCCCCGGGAATCTTTGGGATGTCAGCTTCGCGGGGTTGCAGTGTCATGTGACTAGCCTATGCGCTGTCGCCAGTCGCGTGGAGTGACGCCAAAATGACGCCGAAACGCTCGGGTGAACGTGGTCACATCGCTGAAGCCGGTCATGAATGCCACATCCGAAATGGATGCATGCGCCGCGGAATTGCCGAGCAACTCGGCGGCACGGGTGATGCGCTCCGTGCGGATGACGTCAGCCGGCGCCTCCCCGTGCAGCTCGAAAATCTCGTAGAGCTTGCGACGAGATACGAAGTGCGCCCGGGCCACAGTCTCGGGGCTCAGCATCGGTGAACTCAGATGCGAGCGGATGAAGTTGCGCATGGCCAGGAACAATGCCTCGTTGGTGGTCGGCATGATTGGTGTCGACTCGAACGCCGAGCGCAACATCGCCGACGCTAGCGATGTGACGATGCCGGACATCTCGAGAGACGCGGGCTCTGACAGAGCCTCGGGCTGCGCCATCAGCGACGTGACGAGTGACACGTAGGCGTCGCGGGCGGGGTTCGGGCCCGACACCTGTCGTCCGGCGACATGCCGAATCATGTCATCGGAAACGCCGAGCGCCGACCTCGACGCCTGCAGCACGATGTGACGCTGGTTGGGCTCCACATAGTTGAGCGTGAATGGTCGGTGCGTCTCGGTGACGGTCAACACCCCCGGAGAAACGTCGGTTACGCGACCGTACTGACTGACGAACCCTCGTCCGGCGGCCTGAAGAGAGATGTGAATGTCATCAGAGAGCGAAGCAGATGCGAGGCGTTCGGTGCGATTGATAACGATGGCCTGGTCGGTTACACCCGCGATGCTCACATCGGGGCTCAACTGGCGCATGTCTAACGATGCAGTGAAGTCACGCGCCGACTGCTCGATGGAGAGCGGAACGAAACTGGCGCTGGCAATGTCGCGCCATTCGTCGGTGTTATGTGCGGTAATGGTCGACACTGTGGTCCAATCCGGCTTCTCATATCGCCCGTAACCCCAGTATCCCGGTAATTCAGTGCGCCCGAAAGTGAGGATGCACAAATCGCCGATTTGCATGCAAGCAATGCCGAGAGTGGCGCGGCTCGTGAAACCTATCGTGTAAACGTCACTGATCGCAGGACTCACTGAGGAGTATCCATGGGTAAGCAAATTCGCGTTGCCGCAGTTCAGGCCGAGCCAGTGTGGCTCGATCTCGATGGCACGGTCGATAAAACAATCGACATCCTGAAAAAAGCCGCTGCCGACGGCGTGGAACTGATTGCCTTTCCCGAAACATGGATTCCCGGCTATCCCCAGTTCTTGTGGACAGTTCCCGTGCCCGAACAGATGCCCTATGTCGGCCGTTATCACGAGAACTCACTCTCGGTGGATAGTCCACAGATGATGCGCATTCGCGAGGCGGCTCGCGACAACAAGATTGCCATCGTGATGGGCTTCAGCGAGCGCGCGTTCGGCACGCTGTATATGGCGCAAACCGCGATTGGCACCTCGGGTGAAATTTTGCTGCACCGCCGCAAGCTCAAGCCGACCCACGTCGAGCGCACGCTGTTCGGCGAGGGGGACGGATCCGACATTAAGGTCGTTGACACCGAATTTGGCCGACTCGGCGCGCTCAACTGCTGGGAGCACCTGCAGCCCTTGACCAAGTACGCGATGTACGCGCAGAACGAGCAGATACACGTTTCGGGTTGGCCCAACTTTGGCTGCTTGGACATGGTTCCCGCGCTGAGTCATGAGGCGAACGTATTTGGCGCATCCAAGGTGTATGCCCTCGAAGGAAGCTGCTTTGTGCTTGCGTCGACCCAGATGATGAGCGACGAGGGCGCCAAGGTATTCGCCCTGGCTGATGGCTCAATCTCGCCGATCTACAACGGCGGTGGCGGCTACGCGACAATCTTCGGCCCCGATTCGGCCGTCATCTCGACACCGTTGGCACCTGACGTAGAGGGGTTCGTTACCGCCGACATCGACCTGTCTGCAATCGCGTACGCCAAGAACGCCGCCGACCCCGGCGGACACTACAGCCGTCCCGACGTCACCCAACTGATCTTCAACAATGCGTCCCAGCGCGTGGTGGTCGGCGACGGGCAGTTCGGCACTGAGGTCGCGTTTCCCGAGATGTCGGCAGCTGACTAACCGATGAGACACAACCCTCCCTCGCGTAAACCACACGACTGGGTTCCGCCGGTTCCGGCCTTCTCCGCGAAAATTGATGGTCCCGTGACCATGGCTTACTACGGGATTCAAAACCGTGACGACGATGCTCACGCACTCCACGAGTTTCAACAGTGGGTGGCCACCATGAGCACCGGATTCGACGCGCCCGATGTCACCGAGTATGCCGACTACGTCGACGAGCACGGGAACGCCACCTGGGTGGCAATGTTCTACTGGCGGGATGCCGCTGACTCCTTCCCACGCTGGGCTAGCCGGGACGACCACGAGGCATTTTGGTTGGCGCCCGCGCGAGAAACGGGAGGCGCAGGCTATTTTCGCGAAGTCTTCCACGTGCCCAACGATCGCCTCGAGACGCTCTACTCCGACGAGAGCATGAGCGTCGGTTCGGGTGCGGGACTGGGCGTTCACGAGGGCCCCATCCAGTCGCACAATTACTGGGGCTCGATGCGGGACCGCATCCCGTCGTCATCGACTGATGAGTTCGCCGCGACGTTTGTGCTTTCGCAGGCACCGGAAGCGCGAACGGCAGGTTTCGGTGAGCGAGTGATCGCTTCGGGCATCGACAACCTTGCGACGATTCGGTCCGGCGAACTCTACGACGGTCTCGAGGGGCGCGAAAAGGAAGTCTACGAAGCGGAGCTCGAGCCGTCGGTTCGCGAGGGGATGCGCTACCTGCGCGACAACCCCGTGGCGAGTGGATGCCTCGTGTGCCGCCACATGGACGAGTCCACGCCGACCGGTGAGCGTATTCCTCGAGCGTTTGCCGTGGCTCACTTCGATTCGCTCACCCGGCTTGAGGACTGGTCGGAATCACACCCTACGCACCTGCGCATCTTTGGTCGCTTCATCGAGCTGGCCCAAGAACTGCAGGGGAACATCCGCCTGCGCTTGTGGCACGAGGTCATCGTGACGACTGCCGACATGCAGCACTTTGAGTACGTGAACTGTCATCCTCTGACCGGTTTTCTCCCGTACGCACCAACGCTTCACAACCTGACCCCGACCGCACGATAAGAAGAAAGAAAGTTAACCATGATTGATTTCGAACTCAGCCCCGAGCAGCGCAAACTGCAGCTCGACGCGCGCGCCTTCGCTGCCACACACCTTACGAATCTGCGTCAGAAAATGGCCGGCAAGGATGCTGCGGGTCGCTTCGAGGCAACCAAAGAGGCTTATGAGGCTGCCGTGAAAGCTGGATACCTCAAGTTGCAGGTGCCGCCGCCACTCGGTGGCACGATGAACTCACTGGTGGATGTAGCACTCGTCGCCGAAGAGCTCATCGCGGTGGAGTCGAGCCTGCCCCTCTCGGTGCTCTCGACCGGTCTCGGCATCATGGGACTGCTGTTCTTCGGCACACCTGAGCAGTACGCAAAGTTCCTCCCACCGTTCGTCAGTGGCGAAGGTGCGCCGCTGGCCGGCCTCTCGTTCTCGGAACCAGAAGGAACCGCGAACTACCACAACACCGACCCGAGCAAGGGTTTCACCACCTCCGCGGTGCTCGACGGTGACGAGTGGGTCATCAACGGTCGCAAGATCTGGACGCCGCACGCTGCCGGATGGGGCGGGCGTCACGCTGACCTGCTCGCGGTCGCAGCCCGCGTGGGCATGGACAAGCCGCCACAAGAGTCACTCTCGATGTTCTTGGTTCCCGGAAACACTCCCGGCATCACTATCGAAGAGAACATCGAGACCATTGGACAACCCGGTGCCGAAGTGTGCATCGTTCGCTACGAGAACGTGCGGGTTCCGCGTGAAAACATCCTCGGAAATGTGGGTGACGGCATCCTCATTGCAGAAACCGCCTTTACCGCAACGGCCGGTCTCGTCGGTGCGATGGCCATCGGTGTCGCCCGCAAGGCATTTGGCATCGCACTCGAGTGGGCTCGCACGCAGACGCGCGGTGGGTCGGTGCCGATCATCCAGCACCAGAATGTCGCCACGATTCTCTCGGACATGAAGGCCAAGATTGAGGCCGCTCGCTACCTCACCTGGAAGGCCTGCTGGAACTTCGACCGCTCAATGGGTCGCAGCCAGGAGCTCAGCCTCATCAACAAGGTGTTCACGTCTGAGCTCATGATTGGTGTCATCACCGACGCAATGCGTGTTGTCGGGGTCGAGGCCTACAAGGCGCAGACCGGACTGATGGAACTGTTGCAGGATGCCATGGCCTACCCGCTCTTCGACGGCGGAAACGTGGGCGTTCGTCGCCTGCAGCTACAGCGTGTTCTCTCTGCCGAGGGTTATGACCAGATGAGCGCTGCGGAAGGTATCTTCTAGAGATGACCACCACACTCACCCTGATTGGCGGACCGACCGCCCTCATCGACTTTGAGGGCCTTGTCGTTCTCACCGACCCGACCTTCGACGCTCCCGGGGAGTACCCCATCCCCGGTGGTGTCCTCGTCAAGCAATCTGGGCCGGCGATGAGCATGGATGCCCTCCCGCGCGTTGACCTGATCACTCTGTCGCACGCACACCATCCCGACAACTTGGATGCTGCCGGGATGCGCGTCGTCGAGTCAGCATCGCTCGTGGTTGGTGCGCCGTTCGCTCTGGATCAGGTGGGCCACTTGACCGCGCTTGACACGTGGGAGACCACCACCGTGCAGGTGAACGGCGAAGAGTTCGTGGTGACCGCTGTTCCGGCGCGACACGGGCCTGAGGGGTGCGAAGAGATCACCGGGATTGTTTCGGGGTTTGTGATCACGGCACCATCCGGGACGAACCTCTACATCAGCGGCGACAACGCAGCTCTCGAGTTGGTTAGCGAGATTGCCGCGCGGTTCGAGCACATCGACATCGCCGTGTTGTTCACGGGTGCTGCCCGAGTCGGACTCTTCGACAATGCGCCCCTCACTCTCACCGCGGAGATGGCGGCTGAGGCGGCGCAGATTCTCACGCCGAGTGTGGTGTTCCCGGTGCACTCTGAAGGATGGGCACACTTCAGCGAAGATCGCGCGCTTCTCAATGCGGCGTTCGCGGCTGCGGGCAACGCGAATATTCTCGCGCTGGTCGGCCCCGGGGAGAGCGTGCGGGTCTAGCCCCGCCGCCGCTTCCGCCGGCTGAGCTTCGCGTCGATGGCTGAGCCTGTCGAAGCCATCGCCGCTTGAGCTTGTCGAAGCCACGCCATCGCCGGCTGAGCTTGTCGAAATCATGCCGTCGCCGCCGGCTGAGCTTGTCGAAGCCACCGTCATCGCCGGCTGAGCTTGTCGAAGCCACGGATGATTTCGACAGGCTCAATCAGCGATTTCGACAGGCTCAATCAGCGATTTCGACAGGCTCAATCAGCGATTTCGACGGGCTCAGCCAGCGAAGTGAAGCTCAATCAGCGATTTCGACAGGCTCAATCGGCGGAGGGGACAGGCTCAATCGGCGGAGAGGGCGGCGGCATCCTCTTCACGCTGTTTAGCGTCCTTGACCAGCCGGTACCACAGATAGAAGGCCATAGCCGCAAACACCAGCCACTCGGCTCCGTAGAACACGTTCAACCAGTTGAGTGACGTGTCACTGATCGGCGGGGTCGAGACGATGGGTGTCGTTCCCGCGGGAGCATCCGACGAGACAAGGTAGCCGAAGTACGTGGGCTGGTCGAGTGCGGGCCACACGTTGATCAGCTGCGCGACCGCCATGCGCGTCATGGTTTGCGGGTCTTGCCGGGAACTCGGCTCGACCGGCGCCTCAGAGGGCATGAATCGACCCACCATCGGGGTCAACGATTGGATGACGATCTCAGATTGCATGCGCTCAACCACCGCGGTGGCTTCATCGTGCGTGGCCGTCCAGCCCAACGCAACGGGCAACACACCCGCTTCAGTGTTGGCCGCACCAATCACCCAAAAACCGGCGTTCTGGTCGTTGTAGCGACCGTCGAGAACAAGCAGCGTGTCGCGTCGCAAGAATCCGGTAACGCTGACCATGTGTCCGGCTGCCGCGTCGGTGAGGGTGTTGGCCGGAAGGGCGAGCGACTCCAGCGGAACGACCTGCTCGGTTTTGTGATCAATGACCTGCGCGTTGATGACCGCACGTTCGAGCTGCCACTTGCCGAGCCAGGCAAAACCGCTGGCCACGGCGAGAACGGCGATCAGAGCAATAATCCAGACCGGGCGGCGGGCTACCTGACCCCAGGTGAGCGTGGTGCGGGGCGCATCCAATTCGGTCACAGCTGAGTTCCCTCAGTGACGGCGTGCCAGATCGCGACTGCGGCTTCGTCGGTGGTTTGGGCGAGGGCAGCCCGATCGGCTTCAACCCGGGCGAGGTAGGCGCGCAATTCCTCGGTCACGCGTACGCGATCCCACCCGAGTTCTGCCGCCATCAGAGCGGCGACGACAGGGGCCGCCTCGACACCGGCATCGCGCGCCTCGAAGCTCATGCGCGTGCGGCGCTCGAGCACATCCTCGAGGTGCAGCGCACCCTCCACACGTGCGGCAAAAACTACCTCGGCCTGCAGATAATCCTTCGAGCCGGGAAGCAGCTCAGCAAACGCGGGGTTCTCCGCGAGGATGGCCGCGACCTGATCAGCCGCGGCACCGTAACGGTTGAGCAGGTGCTCGACTGATTTCACCGGCAGGTTCCACGCGGCAGCCAGCTGCGCACGCTGATTCCAGCGAGCACGATAACCATCCGCTCCCAACAACGGGACGGATTCGGTCACCGAAGCCGGCACACTCTCGGGCAGATTGGCAACCGCGGCGTCGATGACATCCTGAGCCATCACGCGATAAGTCGTCCACTTGCCACCGGCGATGAGCACGAGTCCCGGCTCCGCCTGGGCGACAACGTGCTCGCGCGAGAGCTTCGACGTCTCATCCGAATCGCCCGCAAGTAGGGGCCGAAGTCCGGAGTACACGCCAACGATGTCGTCGCGCGTGAGGGGCTCATCAATCACCGCATTGATGTGCCCGAGGATGTAGTCCACGTCAGCCGCGGTGGCGACGGGGTGGTTGAGGTCGAGGTGCCAGTCGGTGTCCGTGGTGCCGATGATCCAGAAGCGACCCCAGGGGATGACGAACAGCACGCTCTTCTCGGTGCGAAGCAACAGGCCCATGGTCGACTTGAACCGCGAGCGCTCGACGAGGATGTGCACGCCCTTCGAGGCACGCACGCGCAGGCGACCGGCATCCTCACCGACCATCTTTTGTGTTTCTCCAGTCCACACCCCGGTGGCATTGACGATCTGGCGTGCGCGAATTTCGTGATCGACGCCGGTCTCGTGATCGCGCGCAATGACACCGACGACCCGGGCTCCCTCTCGAATGAAATCGACCACCGAGACCCGGTTCGCCACTTTCGCGCCATACGAGGCCGCCGTGCGCACCAGGTTGACGACGTAACGCGCATCGTCGACGCTCCCGTCGAAGTAGAACATGCCCCCCACGACAGCGTCTTTGCGGATGCTTGGCGCAGCTAGCTCAATTTGCCGTTTCGACATGTGGCGGTGGTGCGGCACTCCGGGGTTGCCCACGCCGAGTCGAGCGAGCACGTCGTAGAGCACCATTCCCGCGCCGATGTAGGCGCGTTCCCACACGCGATGTGTCGTGGGATACATGAAGCGAATCGGTTTGACCAGGTGCGGCGCAAGCTTCTGAAGCAGCAGCCCCCGCTCAACGAGTGCCTCGTGCACGAGGTGAAAGTTCAACTGTTCGAGGTAGCGAATGCCGCCGTGTACCAGCTTGGACGATTTGCTGGATGTGCCGCTCGCGTAATCCTGAGACTCAACGAGGCCGACCCGCAAGCCACGAGTCACGGCATCAAGCGCCGCACCCGCACCCACGATGCCACCGCCGATGACGAGGATGTCGAGCTCCTGGGCTGCCATGTCGGCGAGTGCCTGCGCACGCGAGGTGGCGCTGAGCGCATCCACTGCCACAGGTGTCTCGCGACGGGCCACTAGGAAACCGCCAACTCGACCCGCTGGAACTCTTTGAGATCGGAATAACCCGTGGTCGCCATCGAACGACGAAGTGCGCCAATGATGTTTGCCGTACCGTCGGGAACGGTGGCGGGACCAAAGAGAATCTGTTCGAGGGGTGCCACCTGGCCGACGTTCACGCGGCTTCCGCGCGGCATCTCCTCGTGGTGAGCTTCGCTCCCCCAGTGCCATCCACCGCCGGGGGCATCGGTCGCCCGGGCAAGAGCCGCTCCGAGCATCACCGCATCCGCCCCACAGGCCACGGCCTTCACGACATCGCCAGCTCGGCCCAAACCGCCGTCAGCGATAACGTGCACGTAACGCCCGCCCGACTCGTCGAGGTAGTCGCGACGCGCACCCGCGACATCGGCGATTGCCGTAGCCATCGGAACGTGGATGCCCAACGCCGCGCCCGTCGTCGAAGCGGCTCCCCCGCCGAACCCGACGAGCACCCCGGCGGCACCGGTACGCATGAGGTGGATTGCCGCCCGATAGGTTGCCGCACCACCGACAATCACGGGAACATCCAGCTCGTAAATAAACTTCTTGAGGTTGAGCGCCTGACCCTCATTGCCGACGTGCTCCGCCGAAACAGTGGTTCCGCGAATGACGAAGAGGTCGACGCCGGCGCCGATCACGGTCTCGTAAAACTCCTGGGTTCGCTGCGGTGAGAGTGCGGCTGCGACCGTCACACCCGCTGCGCGAATCTCCGCCAGACGAGCCGTGATGAGCTCGGCCTTGATGGGCTCGGCATAAATCTGCTGCATGCGTCGCGTCGCTTCTTCGGCGGGCAACTCGCGAATCTCCGCGAGAACCTTTTCGGGTTCTTCGTAGCGTGTCCACACGCCCTCAAGCCCGAGAACTCCCAGACCGCCGAGCTTGCCCATAGCAATCGCCGAGGCGGGTGACATGACCGAGTCCATCGGTGCGGCAAGCACCGGAATGTCGAACGAAAACGCGTCGATGCTCCAGCTCACAGACACGTCTTTGGGGTCGCGGGTGCGTCGGCTCGGTACGACCGCGACATCGTCAAAGTTGTAGGCGCGTCGGGCTCGCTTGGCAACGCCAATCTCAATCTCAGTCACGGCTCAAGCCTACCCGCGTGGGCAGAGGCGGGCGGAGTCTCACTGCGCTCCCCGCGGGCGGAGGCTCGTTTTGCTCACTCAAGTCACAGGCTGACCTTGTCTAGGCCGTTCGCCACCTGACCTTATCTGCGGTAGTTCGGCGCCTCAACGATCATCTGCACATCATGCGGATGCGACTCCTTCAGCCCCGCCGGAGTGATGCGCACGAACTTGCCTTTTTCTTTGAGCTCCGCAATGGTGCGCGCACCCACATAGAACATGGACTGACGCAGTCCGCCGACGAGCTGGTAGGCGACGGCTGCGAGGGGGCCCCGATAGGCGACGCGGCCTTCGATTCCTTCGGCGATGAGCTTGTCGTCGCTGGGCACATCCGATTGAAAGTAGCGGTCCTTGGAGTATGAGGTGCGCTCACCGCGTGTTTGCAGCGCGCCAAGCGAGCCCATTCCGCGGTACATCTTGAACTGCTTGCCGCCCTCGAACACGAGGTCTCCCGGGCTTTCGTCACAACCGGCGAAAAGCGATCCGAGCATGACGGATTCGGCTCCGGCGACGAGTGCTTTGGCGATGTCTCCCGAGTATTGAAGTCCGCCGTCGGCGATGACGGGAACACCGGCTGGATGCGCAGCCTTCGCCGCCTCGTAAATAGCGGTGATCTGCGGCACTCCGACACCGGCGACAACGCGGGTGGTGCAAATCGATCCGGGGCCAACTCCTACTTTGATTGCGTCGGCGCCAGCATCCACGAGTGCTTTGGCCCCGTCGAATGTGGCGACGTTGCCGCCGATGATGTCGATTGCAGCGAAGGCCGGGTCGGCTTTGAGTCGGGCGATGATTTCGAGCACGCCTTTGCTCTGACCGTTTGCCGTGTCAACGACGAGCACATCCACGCCAGCATCACGCAACGCACCGGCGCGCTGCCAGGCGTCGCCGAAGAAACCCATCGCTGCTCCGACGCGCAAGCGACCAGCGTCGTCTTTGGTGGCGTCGGGGTACTTCTCTTGTTTGTCGAAGTCCTTGGTGGTGATGAGGCCGGTCAGCACGCCGGAGGCATCCACGATCGGAAGTTTTTCGATTTTGTGTTTCGCGAGCAGAGCAATGGCCTCATCGCGGGTGACACCGGTGGGCGCGGTGACGAGACCCTCGCGTGTCATGACTTCGGCGACGGTGAGCCGGGCCATTTCTTCGCCGGAGAGAAACTTCATGTCGCGGTTGGTGATGATGCCGACCAGTTTTCCGCCCGCATCGACCACGGGAACTCCACTGACCCGGAACTGCCCGCAGAGCGCATCCACTTCGGCGACGGTTGCACCCGGTGTGGTGGTGATGGGGTTAGTGATCATGCCCGACTCGCTGCGCTTGACCTTGTCGACCTGAGCGGCCTGATCCTCGATGGAAAGATTGCGGTGCAGGATGCCCAAACCTCCGTTTCGCGCCATCGCAATCGCCATGCGTGCTTCGGTGACGGTGTCCATCGCGCTCGAGACCAGCGGCTTCGAGAGTGACACGCGACGGGTGAGACGTGAAGTGGTGTCGGCTTCACTGGGGATGACATCGGTGTATCCGGGCAGCAGCAGCACGTCGTCGTAGGTCAGACCCGTGAATTCGAAGGGGTTCGGCTGCGCCATGTGCGGACCTTTCCAAACGTGTCGTGCGTGAGATTCAGCGTATGACCTCGACGAGGCGAGGTACATATGAAAAAAGCGCCATATCGGCGCCGATATTCCCGAGCGAGCCTTTTCGCTGGGTGCTTTTAGTGTACCGGCTGCCTCATCCGCCGATTGCGGTTTCTTCGGCCTCGAGCAAGCGTGAGCGGGAACGCCCGCGTGCGCGAAAGACATCGATGGTGAGCAGCACGATAGCGAGCCAGATCAGCCCGAACCCAATCCAGCGACTCAGGGGCATTTCTTCGTGAAAGACGAAAATGCCTAAGAGAAAACTGGCGAACGGGCTTAGGTACTGAATGAGACCAATCCAGCTCAGCGGGATGCGCTTGGTACCCGACGCAAAAAGCATGAGCGGTAGCGCAGTGAGCACGCCCGAGAAAATGATGAGGATGGCGTGTGTCGCACCGAGACTGAACAGGTCAAGCTGACCCATCACACTCACCACAATGAGTTGCACGATGGCAACCGGAAAGACCCACGCGGTTTCGATCGCGAGACCCGGGATGGCTCCCACGTGTGCGCCTGCTTTCTTCTTGACGAGACCGTACAGCCCGAATGTCGCCGCAAGGGTGAGCGCAATCCACGGCGGCTGCCCCACCGCAACGGTCATCACAATCACCGACACAAGACCAAAACCAACCGCCACCCACTGAAGCGCACGAAGTCGTTCACCGAAGAAGAAAATGCCCAGCATCACCGTGATGAGCGGGTTGATGAAATATCCGAGAGCCGTCTCAATGACCTGGTTGGCATACACCGCGAGGATGAATACCTCCCAGTTGATGAAGATCAGCACCGCAGCCAGAGCGAGGGTGAGCATCACGCGAGTGTTGCGCAGGGCATCCCGAATCTGGCCCCACTGTTTGAGAACGGTGATGAGCAGGCACCCGAAGGCGAGGGACACGATCACCCGGAACGAGACCACCTCGAACGGGTTCGCCGGCATGAGAGCCATGAAGTAGAGGGGGAAGAGGCCCCACATCACGTAGGCGCCTAAGGCGAACAGCAGACCTGATCGGATGCGATGGGGTTGCTTCACGTTTTGAGACTACCTGCTGGGGTGTTCAGAGAATGCCAGCTGGGGTCACGCAATGGCGTCTCCGCCCGCGTCTCCCTTCGGTCGACGACGCCCGTCCACACACGAGACGCCATTGCGGCACCCCAGCGGGGGCCCAGCCCGGCCACACCCGAGACAGCACTGAGTTATCCCAGCCGAGTTGCCCATGGCACGCCTCATCCCTCACGAGCCCGCGACATATTCGTCGTAAGCGTGCGAGCAGAGTGACGCCTGCTCGTCGGAGAAACCGGGTGAGGGCAACAGGGATGCAGGTTCCGGGTGTGGCCGGGCGTCGTCGACCGAAGGGAGACGCGGGCGGGAACCTGCATCCGGGTTGCCCGCATCCTCATCGGTATCACTTAACGAGAAAGGGAGCCGATTGCTCGACTCCCTTTCTGCAACGAACGCTCGTTACGCGACGACCGCGAGAATGTCGCGTGCCGACAGGATGAGGTACTCCTCACCTGCGTACTTGACTTCGGTTCCACCGTACTTGGAGTAGATGACCTTGTCGCCTACTGCAACGTCGAGTGGGATGCGGTTGCCGTTGTCATCGACGCGACCCGGACCGATGGCGAGTACTTCGCCCTCCTGGGGCTTCTCCTTCGCGGTGTCGGGAATCACGAGTCCCGACGCGGTGGTCTGCTCACCATCAACTGGCTTGACGACGATGCGATCTTCGAGCGGCTTAATCGAAACCGACACGTTTGACCTCTTTCATGAATCACAACTTGCGGAAAATTAGCACCCGACGGGTGCGAGTGCTAATTACTAGCTTACGATATCTGACGCAGTAGCGTTGACCACGTGGAGATGTCTGAACTGCGCACGCTGCTCACCCCGGAGGCGCTCGCTCTTCTCGACGAGATTCCGCCGTATGAGAGCAAGGCCGACGTCGTGAAGATGGTCTCTTCCCTGCGGGCTGCCGGCCACGCACCCGACTTGGTGGCGGCCGTTCTTACCCAGTCGCGACTGCGCAGCCGCGCGGCGAGCAAGTTTGGCGACTTTGCTGGGCAGATGTTTTTTACCGAGGCCGGTCTGGAGCAGGCGACGCGATTGCAGGTGGCCGCCCTGCACGCGGGACGTTTTCGCGTTGCCGGAATTGACCGGGTTGTCGACCTGGGCTGTGGAATCGGTGCGGATGCTCTCGCCCTCGCTGCCCTCGGCATCCAGGTCACCGCGGTGGAACGTGACGAGGTAACCGCCGCCATCGCCGCCTTCAACCTGGCCCCGTTTGACAACGCCGAGGTCGTGCACGCCGATGCGGTGGACGTTGTCGACGACCTGTTGGCGAGAGCATCCATCGACGGCGTTTTTCTCGACCCGGCTAGGCGAACCGCTGGCCACGGCAACACGACCCGGGTGTCGAGTGACGACTACTCCCCCAGCCTCGACTTTGCCTTTGACCTGGCTCGTCGCGTGCCCACCGGCATCAAGCTCGGGCCGGCGCTCGATCGCGACCTCATCCCCGACGGCTGTGAGGCGCAGTGGATTTCGGTCGGCGGCGAACTGGTTGAGATGGGGTTGTGGTTTGGGCCGCTCGCC
Organism: Actinomycetota bacterium; assembly: GCA_947449765.1. Taxonomy (GTDB): domain Bacteria; phylum Actinomycetota; class Actinomycetes; order Actinomycetales; family Microbacteriaceae; genus CAIOLM01. The sequence continues at coordinate 86,142 of CANFSP010000005.1, forward strand.
CGAGAGGGTGTCTCACGTTCGGCGCTGGTGATTTCGAGTGAGGGGATGCGCGAGATGACGGCCTCGTCAGACGCACCCGATGAGCCGGTTGCGCCGCTCGAGCGTTTTCTCTACGAACCGAACGGTGCGGTGATTCGTGCGCGGCTCATCGGCGATCTCGCCAGAACGTTGGATGCGCATCCCATCGCTGCTGACATTGCGTACCTGTCGAGCCCGACGCTGACACTCACGGACTTTGCGCAGTGCTTCGAGATTGAGGATGTGCTGCCGCTCGATGTCAAGACACTCGCCGCCGAGCTGAAGCGGCGCGACATCGGCACGCTGGAAATAAAAAAGCGCGGAGTCGACATCGACCCCGCGAGCTTTCGCACCAAACTCAAGCTGAGCGGATCGGGCCAGGCGGTGCTGCTGTTGACGCGCGTGGGCGAGGACCGCAAAGCAATCCTCGCCCAGCGTGCGTGAGATGAATTAGCCGACGGGAACCATCGATGAGTAGCTGGCGGCTGCGGCGAGGAGCACAATCCAGACAATGATTCCGATGACCCAACCCACCAAGCCGATGTAACCGAGAACGAGGCCGGCAATGGCGAGGCCGCGACCCTGCTCGCCGGTTTTATTAATCTGGCTGAGCGCGATGTGACCGAGGATCACGGCGAGAAGCGAGATGAAGAACGCGGCAACGAGGGAAACGATGGCCAGAACGTTAGTGCGCTCTGACGGAGCTGGAGCTGACGACGCAGCGGGAGTTACGGGGGTTGACATGTGAAGTCCTTTCAATACACCAAGGGTTGTTGAGGCGGGTCCTGCATGACCCTCTCAGCCCAAAAGATAGCGCGTTCCGACGCCCGGCAACACCCCTAGTGCCTTAACTCACGACAAACCCGCCATTGCGATTGATCGCGGCGGCGATTGCGGCCAGAACAAACAGGATGAGGAAAACCATGCCAATAAGGGCCACAAGGGCCACTAGCCCGATCTGGATGTAACCGATGACCAAGGCGGCGATTCCGAGACCGCGCCCACCCTCGTTGGTCTTCTTGATCTGCGAAAGACCCATGTGACCCAGAATGACGCCCGGGATCGCAGTGATGAAAACAATGAAGCTCGAGAGCGACAGCACAAACCCGATGAGGGCGTAGGTGTTGGTGGTTGTGGTGTCGATTGGGTTGTGTTGGCTGGACTCAGTAGTCGCTGGCATGACGGCCTCTCCTTGATGGGTCGCATGGGTGCGACATTTCGTGGTTTGCGGTGATGTGACATAAAAGCCCCACCGCATTCCGTGATACAGCTATTATGACTGTGCAAAGGATGGGGGAAGCCGAATGGCTCATTGCGTTAATTGTGGGAACATCGTGACCAGCACCGGTGTGTGTCTGAATTGCTCGAAGCCGGGGGCTGTACCACCACCACCACCACCACCTGTGACCTATGGAAGCCCGAGCTATGCGCGGTCGAATGAGAGCACGGCGGCCATGTGGTGTCAGCTGTCACTGCTACTAGGCAATCTGCTCGCCCTCGTACTCACCTCGGTCTTTATCGGCTTTGCCGTGCTCGCTCTGCTCTGGCTCCCGGCATTTCTCATCTGGAAAAAGTTCCCGCAGTCACAGCTCGTGGTCACACACGCCAAAGAAGCCATCAACTTCTATCTCTTCTGGGTGATTGTCCAGGTCGGTTTAAGCCTATTGGCGGCACTAACCGTCGTTTTCACGTTTGGAATCACCGCGTTCATTCTCGGCGCATTCCTCGTGGTTGCCGGAGTATTCCAAATCGTCGTCATGATTCTGGCATCGGTCGCGGGAGCGCGGAGCCAGCTCTATCGCTACCCGCTCGTGCTCTTCAGGATCGTCCGCTAGCTCACGCAAATCTCGGTCGCGGGCAACGTCGAGTCGGCCCCGAACGACAACGGCGAGGGCGCGGCGCCGGCCATGATGAGTTCCGCGCCAAGCGCCGCGATCATCGCGCCGTTGTCGGTGCACAGGGAAAACTCCGGAACACGCAACTCGATACCCGCCGCACCGCAGCGCTCGGCGGCGACCTCACGCAGACGGGCGTTGGCGGTGACCCCGCCGCCAAGGAGCAAGCGCGGCACTCCGAGATCGGTGCACGCAGCAATCGCCTTGGACACGAGCACGTCCACCACGGCTTCGCGAAAACTCGCGGCAACGTCCGCGAGTGGCACCGGCTCGCCCGCATCGCGCCGCACCTCAACCCAGCGCGCCACCGCAGTCTTCAGACCTGAGAAGGAGAAGTCGTAGCGGTGCGCATCCATATCTTTCGGCTGCGAAAGACCACGTGGAAACCGGATCGCTTTCGGATCACCGTCAGCTGCAGCCCGATCGATCTGGGGACCACCGGGATACGGCAACCCGAGAATGCGCGCGACCTTGTCAAACGCTTCACCCGCGGCATCGTCCACCGTCTCACCGAGCAACTCGACATCGCTCGTGAGGTCACGAACCAGTAACAGGGATGTGTGACCGCCCGACACCAGCAACGCCACCTGTGGGTAGGCGAGCTGCCCCTCCGGGCTCAACACATCCGCACCGACGTGTCCGACAAGGTGATTCACCGCAAAGATGGGCTTGTCGAGAGCGAGCGCAAGCGCTTTAGCGGCGCCCACTCCGACCATGAGAGCTCCAGCAAGCCCGGGACCATTGGCCACCGCAACCGCGTCGATGTCGTCAAGCTCGATACCTGCCGTAGTAACGGCCTCGCGAATCGTGGGTGCCATCGCTTCGAGGTGAGCGCGAGCAGCCACCTCGGGAACGACACCGCCGTAGCGCGCGTGCTCATCCATCGAACTGGCAATGACATTGGCGAGCAGCTTTCGGCCACGCACGATACCCACACCGGTCTCATCGCAGCTCGACTCGATGCCGAGCACGAGTGGCTCGCGGCGGTTGAGGCCATCCTCGTTAACAGCCATCAGCACGCCCCGTCCTGTTTGCGAATCTCTTCCCAGGTTTGTGGCTGCACGGCCTCAGCACCAACCGGGCCCACCCGCCGAACCTCGGGACCACCCGGCACTGGCTCCAGCCGCATGGTGACCGCATCCACGTTGTCGGGTTGGTAATACCCGGCACGCGTGCCAATCTCGTGAAAGCCTAGAGCGCGATACAGACCAATCGCGATGGGGTTGTCTGCCCTCACCTCGAGAAAGAGTCGGCTCGCACCACGGGATGCCGCCTCGCCTATCAAGTCCGCCATCAGCACACGCCCAACGCCGCGACCACGAACCATCGGCGACACCGCAATCGTTTGGATGTCACCCTCGCCCGAACCAACCGGACACATCAAGCCGGCACAGCCCACCAGCACGTCCGTGCCGACAAGTTCGGCGACCAGGTAGTAGCAGTGCTCGCTCAACATGTCGGCACGCATCGCCTGCTCGGGCCACGCCTCATGGCCAAAAACCGAACGCTCCAGAGACATGATGCCGTCAAGATCCGAAACGGATGCCCGACGAATCCGCACCCCGGCAGCCGACCCAGCACCCACCGCAGTTCCCGGTTGCTCACTCACGAGTTCACTCGTTTCACGGCGCCCGGCATCGTCACATCGGGAGACCTCAGATACAGCGGCTCAAACGGCTCAAACTCCAGCCCGGCGTCGAGCATGCGCTGTGCGATGCGGGCAAGCAGGCCCGCCGACACCTCGGCGGCATCCCACCGCGTGACCGGCGTGCCGTTCCATTCGGGAGGCAGATCGTCGGGTTTGGACAACGAGGGTCCGGCCACGCGTTCGGGCAACCCGTGAGCATTCAGCCCGGAATAGATTGACCAGTAAAGCTCCTTGCGGCGCGCATCCGTGACCACCAGGAGCGGCCCAGAGGCCTCATCGAGTGCCGCCAGCGCAATGGCGTCGTGACTGACCACCGGCAGAAGGGCCACCTGCCGGCCGAGCGCGAACGCACTCGCCGCGGCTAAACCCACGCGCAAGCCGGTGAAGGGGCCGGGGCCGACACCCGCGACGACACCGGTCACCGCAGACGCGTCGAGACCGCTCGCGCCGAGAACCTCGGCGATCAGCTCGCCAATGACCTCGGCGTGCGCCATGGGATTGGTCGACGACGCTTCGGCGCTACCGCCGCCCGCTGCAGCACCGCCCTCCGAATCACCGGCAGAACTACTGGCAGACCACAGCGTCGCCACACTCGTTCCCGCTGAGGTGTCGATGGCCAGAAGCATGAGTCAATTCTCCCAGCGCGGACCGACACCGTGGATGCGCACCCGACGCTCCTCGATGAGGTCGTCATCCGCCTCGTCGACAACGGCTCCCTCGGGTCGGTCGATTTCGATGTCGAGCCAGGACTCACTTACGTCGTCGACCATGCCACGACCCCACTCCACCACGACGACCGAATTCGCGTAGTCAATGTCGAGATCATCGAGTTCAACCGGACTGCTCAGCCGGTATGCATCGACGTGCACGAGTGACGGACCCCCAGCCAGCGAGGGGTGAGTTCGCGCCAAAACGAAGGTGGGGCTCGTCACCGGGCCACGTACCCCGAGCGCTTCACCGAGACCTCGAGTGAACGTCGTTTTGCCGGCGCCGAGCACGCCGGTGAGTATGAGCAGGTCTCCCGCGCGCAGGTCGTGCGCGACGCGCATCCCCAATTCGTGCATCGCCTGCGGGTCGGCGACGCGAAACTCACCGAACTCCACGGCTACTCCACGACAACGTGGTCGAGACGCCCACCCATGCGGGTGACGATTTCATACACGTTGGTGTCGCAGGCACGTGCCCACTCGGCAACACTCGGCACGCCCCGGGCTTGGTCGCCAAAAAGCACCACCTCATCACCCACTTCGACAGGGGTGTCGCCGGCGTCGACAACGAACTGGTCCATCGCCACGCGCCCGGCAACCGTCTTTCGCTCCCCTGCCACAAGAATCGGTCCGCAATTGGATGCTGCGCGCGGCACACCCTCGGCATACCCAAGCGGCACGAGAGCCAGTCGCGTCGCGGTGGGCGTGCGGTAGGTGTAGTCGTAGCTCACTCCAACGCCGGCAGGCACCTCGCGAACGGCGGCAACCCGAGCGCGAACCGTCATCGCCGGCCGCAGCCCGAACTCACTGGGCTCGCGATCATCGAGCGGAGACAAGCCGTAAGCGGCAATACCCACGCGCACCATCGAATAGTTGAGCTGAGGCATGGTCAGGGTGGTCAGCGAAGCGGAGAGATGAACGAGCGTGGGGTTGAGCCCGGCAGCGGTGGCCAGCTCGAGCGCGCGGTCAAACTCGGCGGCGGCAGCGGCATCCTCTTCTTCGTGCGTGTTTGACACGTGCGAGAAAATTCCCTCGAGCACAATCTGGTTGCTGACCTCAAGCTCGGCGGCGCGCGCAAAAGCTGCCACCCACTCGGCGGGCGCGAGACCGTTTCGACTCAGTCCGGTGTCCAGTTTGAGATGGATGCGCGCACGCCCCGCCCGCGCAGCCCGCTCCAGCTGCTCGATACTCGACACACCGATCGTGATGTCGTGCGTGATGGCGGAGTCAAAGGATTCATTCGGCGCATGTAACCAGGCGAGAATCGGCGCGGTCATCCCGGCTGCGCGAAGCTCAACCGCCTCGGCGAGGTCGGCGACGCCCAGCCACTGCGCTCCCCCGGCGAGCGCGGCCCGGGCACAGTCAATCATGCCGTGACCGTATCCATTCGCTTTGACCACCACCATGACGGCGATGTCGCCGACCCGCTCGCGGATGGTACGCACGTTGTGCGTCACCGCGGGAAGGTCAATCACCACTTCGCGAAACGGGCCACATGCGGGAAGCTCGGTCAGGTTTGTCGGTCTGCTCACGCCACACCTCCCTCAGCGATGACAAAGGCAATGGCGTGCCCGCCGTCGTGAGACAGGGAGAGGTGCACCGAGCTGATGCCGCGCTCGGCGACCAGCCGCGCGGCCGCGCCAGAAAGCTCGAGCCGCGGAGTCTGACCCTCCGATGCCGGCACGGTCATATCGTGCCAGCCAAAATCATGTGAGCCACCCATCGCCTTGATGAACGCCTCTTTCGCGGCAAACCGGGCGGCTAACGAATCGACGGGAAGCTCACGCTCACCTTCGGTAAAAAGGCGATCGCGCAAACCCGATGCATTGGCGAGTTTTGCTTCAAACCGGGCGACATCCACAATGTCGACACCTAGCCCGAGGATCACGGCTACTCGACCGTCACCGACTTGGCAAGGTTGCGAGGCTGGTCCACATCGAGACCCTTCGCATCAGCGAGCTCCATCGCAAAAATCTGCAGTGGAACGACCGCAAGAATCGGCTCAAAGAACGGACCCGCGAGTGGGATGCGAATGACTTCGTCGGCATAGGGCAGAACCGCCGCGTCGCCCGCTTCGGCGATCGCAATGACGCGAGCTCCGCGAGCGCGAATCTCCTGAATGTTGGAGACAACCTTGGAGTGGATTTCGGCCGACTCGCGCGGGCTGGGCACCACCACGAACACGGGTTGACCGTGATCGATGAGGGCAATCGGACCGTGCTTCAGCTCTCCGGCGGCAAAACCTTCCGCGTGAATGTAGGCGAGCTCCTTGAGCTTGAGTGCACCCTCGAGTGCGATCGGGAAACCCACGTGCCGGCCGAGGAACAGCACGGCTGGGGTGTCCGACATCCACTTGGCTAGCTGACGGATCTCTGGCCCGGTGGTGAGAACCTCTTCGAGCTTGCCCGGTAGCGCCTGAAGCTCGGCGATGTTGCGCGCAATGGCGGTGTCATCGAGCGTGCCGCGCACCTGTGCGAACTGAAGCCCCAACAGGTAGAGGGCGGTGATCTGGGCGACGAACGCTTTGGTGGATGCGACAGCAACCTCAGGACCCGCGTGCGTGTAGACGATGGCGTCTGACTCGCGCGGGATGGTGGCGCCCTGCGTGTTACAAATCGACACCGTCTTGGCACCACGCTCCATCGCGTAACGCACGGCCATCAAGGTGTCCATCGTCTCGCCCGACTGACTGATCGACACGACGAGCGTCTCGGGTGTGATGACCGGGTCGCGGTAACGGAACTCGTGACTCAGCTGCACCTCGACCGGAATGCGCGCCCACTGCTCAATCGCGTAGGCGCCAACCTGGCCGGCATAGGATGCGGTGCCGCAGGCCACCAGAATGATGCGGGAGAACTTGCGGATCGCGTCTTCACCCAAACCGGAAAGCTCGGGGATTTCGACACGACCATCGACGACGCGACCACGAACGGTGTTCGCCACAGCGTCGGGGTTCTCGGTGATTTCTTTCGCCATGAACGACGGCCAGCCGCCCTTGTCGCTCGCCGACGCATCCCAGGCAATCTCGAACTCGTCGATCGGCACCGGCGTACCGGCGAAGTCGGTGACACGCACGTGCTCGGGAGTAATTTCAACCATCTGGTCTTGACCAACCGCGGCAGCGCGATGGGTGTGCTCAACGAACGCGGCGACATCGGAGCCGAGGAAGTTTTCGCCGTCACCGAAACCGATGACCAGCGGCGAGTTGTGACGAGCGGCGAGGATGACGTTCGGCGCATCCTGATGAATCGCGAGCACGGTGAAGGCGCCCTGGAATCGGTTGACCGCCTGCGCAAATCCGGTGCGAAAATCGCCGGTCTGCTCCACGAGGTGACCGAGCAAAACCGCTCCCACCTCGGTGTCGGTTTCGCTGAGGAAGGTATGCCCGGCTTCGAGCATCTCTTCGCGAATCTCGGCAAAGTTTTCGATGATGCCGTTGTGGATCATGGCAAGCTTGCCACCGTCAACCACGTGAGGATGCGCGTTCACATCACTCGGTGCACCGTGCGTTGCCCAACGGGTGTGCCCGATTCCCGTGTGACCGGGTGCGAGCGGGTGGGCCGTGACTTCGTCGACGAGCGCCTGCAACTTGCCAGACTTCTTGGCGGAGGCGATGAGGCCGTCTTCGGTAATTAGCGCAACACCGGCCGAGTCGTAGCCACGATACTCTTGGCGCTTGAGACCGCCGAGGAGCACATCCATCGTGGTCTTCTGACCCACGTATCCGACGATTCCACACATGCCTCAATTCTAGGCGAGGCGGCACATCGTCAGAGGCAGGTCAGTTGGCTGACACAATGGAGTCGTGGGTTCTGTGCACAGCAACGGGCAGAGCGCGTCGACACCGTTTGTGGAGCTGTCACGCGCCGACTGGGCGGCGCTCGCACCCGAGACGACCGAGCAGTTGCCGACGAGCATCCTCGACCGGGTTCGCGGACTCGGTGATCGTCTCGACATGAGCGAAGTGCTCGACGTGTTTCAGCCACTGTCGCGACTGCTCTCGCTCTACGCCGAAGGCACACGAACACTGCATGCCACCACAAGCACGTTCTTGCACACGACGGCAGCCCGCACACCATTTGTGATTGGCGTGGCCGGCTCCGTCGCTGTGGGTAAGTCGACGGTCTCTCGTGTGCTCCAAGAGCTCCTCAGCGGATGGTCATCGACGCCTCATGTGGCACTGGTCACGACTGACGGTTTTCTCTACCCCAACGAAGAACTCATCCGTCGGGGCCTGCTCGATCGCAAGGGTTTTCCGGAATCGTACGATCGCAAGGCACTGCTTCGTTTCGTCAGCGAGGTCAAGAGCGGCAAGCCTGAGGTGCACGCACCGGTCTACTCACACCTCAGCTACAACATCGTGCCGGATGAGTCCGTTTCGGTGCGCCAGCCGGACGTGCTCATCGTCGAAGGGCTCAACGTGTTGCAGCCTTCCACCGGCGGTCTCGCGGTCAGTGACCTCTTCGACTTTTCCATCTATGTGGATGCCCGTACCCGCGACATTGCGCACTGGTACGAGGAACGCTTCCTCAAGCTCCAACAGGGCGCCTTCGCCGACCCGGACTCGTACTTTCACCGCTATGCGGGGCTCGACGAGCAGGAGGCCCGGTCAACGGCTCGCGACATCTGGGCCCGCATCAACGGCGTGAACCTCGAAGAGAACATTCGCCCCACTCGGTCACGGGCGACGCTCATCCTTCGCAAGGACACTGACCACTCGGTGTCGTCGGTGTTGTTGCGCAAGATTTAGCGAACGACGGCGAAAGAGCCTAGCGTCGCGCCGAGAACCGTCGAATCGTGGCAAGCACTAATCCACCAAGAAGCAGGAGGGCTGCGCCGCCGCCAATAATGCCTACCTGGCTCGCCGACGCACCGGTGTTCGGCAAATCTCCGCCACCGCCGCCGTTATCCGACTGAGGCACAGCCGCAACCCAGTACGACTGCAGTGAGACCCCAGGAGCCTCGGTCATTCCGGCTGGGAACGTGGAAGCTGGACCGGAATACAGGTAGTCGCCCCAATAGCCCGCATAAACCTGACCCGCGGGATCGATTGAAGCCGAGCTGAGGAAATGTGTGTCCGCACCCAACGTCGTCAAATTCGAAGAGCCGTCTTCGGCACTCACCGACTTCACCGTTGAGGTTGAGCCGTCAGTGTCGTTGAAAACGAGAGTGTCATTCGTGGGGTTGTACGCCATCCAATTAATCTGAAGAAACGTGTTCGGGCTAATCGTGTACCACTCATCAGTGTCAAAGTAGACGAGTGCCTCCGGGTTAGGGCTCCCTGCCCCATTTCCGGCGAAGAATTTGCCGGCCTTGTTGATTGCGAGTCCTTCGCACTCCGAGCCGGGGGTCGGCGTCGAGGGTGCGGTGGCGTACGGGGTTGATACTCCAGTGACTAAGTCGATCTGGATAAGTTCGCAGGCGTAATCCATGGCATAGAGCTTGCCGTCTACGGGGTTGAAAGCGAGTCCCGAGGTGTTTGATAAACCATCGGAGGGAGTCGACGGGAAGAATGCTACGTCGGGAATTTCTGGCGCCACGTCGAGACCCGACACGGCATCGATGAATCCAATGCTGCCCGAGTCATTCGGGCTAATACCAACGAGCGTCGTGGTTGTGCTCGCAACGGCGCTTGAACTCACGGTGCACGCGCCTGCGATGCCAAGTGCAATCAGGGCCAGTGTGGTGCCGAGGCGGACTGTGGAGCGTGGCGTCATGATGAATTCCCTTGTGTGCAGACCAACGTTCTCACTCTAGAAATACGCCCCTACTACGGTGCACCAAAAGTTCGGCTACCCGAACACGTCACGGCTGACTGGCACCACAGCGCGCAATAGCGTTCCCTCGGGCAGATTTTCTAACTGCCACTCGAGGCAGACGTCATCAAACATTCGAAGGCCAAAACCCGTAGACCCCGCAACGTAATCCCCGCCATCATTTGTCACATGAACCAACACAGCCTGGCCCTGAAGTTTTATGTCGACGTGAACGAGGGATGCTCCGCCGTGCTTGATCGCATTCGTCACACTCTCCCGGACGATTTCGAGCACACAGCGTGCCGTTCCCGGTGAAGAATCGATGGTGTCTCGATACCGTGGATCGATGGCTTGAGTAACCTGTGCGAGTTGGCTCCACATGCTCGCGACATTTTCGAGAGCGCTCATGAATTGCTTTTCGCTGATGACCTGTGGTCGGTTAAGCAGCTCCATCGCTTCGCTGATCCGCACGACTGCGCGTTCAAATTCCTCGTCAGGCATATCGGGATGTTCTGCCAGCCGCATCGCGAGAACTTGGAGTGAAGCTTGCACAGGTCCGTGGAGCACGGTCGCGAGGTCAGTTCGCATCACCCACAGCCGTTGCCGGAATTCAGCATTAAGACGCTCAAGCTCGTTATTCGCTGTGACAAGTGCGGCCTCCGCGTCGATCAGGCCGATTCGTGTCACACGAAATGCCATGGTGACGAGCGTCATGAAAACGAGGACGGCACAGAACTGGATCTCTACTGAAAGTGGAATATCCGGTCTCAGCATGAGCCCGTAAGTAGCACCCAGCAGACCGAGACCGGCGTACACAGCAATCACTACGCCCACGGCCGATCGAAGCGGGTGGGGACGCCCGGTGTCGAAACGGTTGAGCAGCGCACCGCAACCCCAAATCAAGGCCGTCACAGGAAAGATGAGCAGTGTTACGGTCTGTAGACCGTACGCCATGAGGCCGGGAATGAACGCACAATACAGCGTGAGAAGAGCAATCCCTCCTGGGGCGTTGACTGACCTGAGAGAGACTTGTCGAGGAAGAGTGAAACGCTGGCGCGGTGGTATATCAACTCGCTCGCTCCACGAGGGAGTTGGGGGCGTGCCAACAAGATTGTCTGAGAGTGGGCGCACAACCTGATCAATCGTGGAGCGCAATCCGCCAACGACCTCAGTCGAAATGTAGCGCGACGAGGGAGACCGGGAAGAGGACCCACGATCAACGGCGCCAAGCCACTCAAGAGTGGGTGCGAGCGCCTGATTGATGTGGTCGCGTAACGAGCCAGCGTGTTGCGCGATCTCATCGTGAAGCGTTTCGTATCTCACCTGTAGCTCGGCTCGCTGAGCGAGAAGTCGACGAATAGCACGCCTGTGTGCCGTCGCACCATCCACCAAGGCAGCAATGATGGTCAGCCAAACAATGACGTTCACCGGGGTGACGAGCACGCGTAACCACACCTCGTCCGCAGGAACCAACTGAACGCTGGTCCCGAGAGTCGCAAGCACCGTCGCGCGGCATGCGGCGGCCACCAGATAGACAGCCACCGTGACGGCCACTCGGGCGCCAGACTTGCTCTGCGTTTTATGTGGCGGAGAACCCGGCTTGAGGTGTGGATTTTTTACCGGTGGAAGAACCGTGTATCGAGCAACGATGAGTGGCGCAATCGTCGCGCAGTACAGGGCACACGAAAACCCGAGCCAGAGCCAGGGATCGCCTCCCAGGTGTGTTCGGTCAAAAAAGAAGTTGACCCAGAAAGACGGCAGTGCGTAGAGCAGGAGTGTTGGCCAGGTGACGGCTTCGGCGCCACCCACAGGAATACTGGCGCGCGCACGAGTCCACCATCCGGTCATGAGGAAGCCTGGCCGGTTGCTTCAAAATATGCTCGGGCGGCTTCAACACGCGGGTTACCCTCAGTGGACGGGTCGATGCCCAGAAGCGAAAAGATTCGACTGATGACCGCCTCGACAGCGCGAACAGATGTGCCACGCGCCTCGGCAATTTGAGAGTTTGACTTACCCCGGGCGACAAGTGTGAGCACGTGAATTTGCGTGGACGAGAGCTTCGCGAGAGGTCGTGAACCCAGAAGATCATGACGAAAATCAGATCCGATTTGATCGCGTAGCACCGCGTCGAGCGCGTCCACCAAATCGGTCGACGCGATGAGTTGACTCTTGCGCAGGTAGGCCGATCGCGGGTTCATCGCGTCTGCACCTCCCGCGACAAATCGGGGATCTGGCAGATTAGTGAGGAACACTATTCCGCGTTCTGGGTTTTCCGCTCGCACCATGTTGGCAAGGTCAAAACCGTTGGGACCGAGACCCAAATCGATGTCAAGCACGAGCGCATCAGGGTCGGTGGTGGCGATGAGGCGTTGAGCATCAACGGCGTTGTGAGCGGTCAGTACTGAGAATCGATGCTGTTCAAGCATTCGAGCGATGAGGTCACACAGAAGCACATCATTTTCGACGACAATGACGCGCTTGGTAAACACCTGCTGTGCTGACTCACTCGACATGCGTTAAGACTGGCGCAAAAGCTAGACCTGAGCCCGCGGGGCATTCGGTTAACCGCATGTTTTCACGCGACGCGCCTTAGAGTGCCAGCTCTGCCCGCACCACGTCGGCAAGCTGGTGTGCCAGCCGGTCCGCCGTGTTTTGGTCTGCGGCCTCGACCATAACGCGCACCATCGGCTCCGTGCCCGAGGGGCGAAGCAGCACGCGACCAGTGTCACCCAGTTCGGTCTCGGCGGAGACCACCGCATCGGCGATGACCGCATTTGTCGCGAGGGCCTGGTGATTCACCCCGCGCACGTTGACGAGAATCTGCGGAAAAATCGTCATCTGCGCGGCGAGTTCTGCCAAGGTTTTTCCGGAACGAGCAATTTCGGCCGCGAGGTGCAAGCCGGTGAGGATGCCGTCACCCGTCGTGGCGTACTCCGTCATGATGACGTGACCCGACTGCTCTCCCCCGAGCGAGTGTTTTCCGGCGGCGAGTCCCTCAAGCACATAGCGATCGCCCACCGCGGTTTGTTCAACGCGAATGCCGTGCTCGGCCATCGCTTTGTGCAAACCGAGGTTACTCATCACGGTTGCCACCAGTGTGTCGTTGGCCAACTTGCCGCGTTGCTTCATCGAAATCGCCAGGATGGCCATGATCTGGTCGCCATCGACGATGTTTCCTTCGGAATCGACGGCAAGGCACCGGTCAGCGTCACCATCGTGGGCGATACCCAGATCCGCACCGACGGCGACCACCGTCTGCTGAAGGACATCGAGGTGGGTGGAACCAACGCCGTCATTGATGTTGAGTCCGTCGGGGTCGTTGCCGATGACGGTGACTTTGGCACCCGCATCGGTAAAGGCATCGGGCGAGACTCCTGCAGCGGCACCGTGCGCACAGTCGAGAACGATGTGAAGGCCGTCGAGGCGTGCGGGCAAGGTGCTCAACAGGTGCAACACATAGCGGTCCTCGGCATCGGCGAATCGTGTGATGCGACCAACATCGCCGCCGACCGGCAACAATTTTTCGATGCCCAAGTGCTCCTCGATGCGATCTTCGACCTCATCGGGCAGCTTGACACCGCCAACCGCGAAAAACTTGATGCCGTTGTCGGGCGCGGCGTTGTGTGAGGCGGAAATCATCACACCAAAGTCGGCGTGGATGTCCGCCACCAAAAACGCCGCAGCCGGCGTGGGTAGCACTCCCGCGTCGAGCACATCTATGCCAGAGCTCGCCAGTCCCGCCGAAACGGCGGCGGTGAGAAACTCGCCGGAGATACGCGGGTCACGAGCAACCACACCGATGGGTCGACGCCCCTCGGCGCGACGCGCATCCGCATACCGACCGCTGGTGAGCACCACCGCAGCAGACTGCGCGAGACCCAGGGCAAGGTCGGCCGTGAGATCACGGTTTGCCAAGCCCCGGACCCCGTCCGTGCCGAAAAGGCGAGCCATCGCTCTAACCCCGGGTGAGGATTAGCGCTTCGAGAACTGAGGAGCCTTGCGGGCCTTCTTGAGACCAGCCTTCTTGCGCTCCTTGACGCGCGCGTCGCGGCTGAGGAAGCCAGCCTTCTTGAGCGTCGGGCGGTTGTTTTCTTGGTCAATCAGGTTCAGTGCACGGGCAATCCCGAGGCGAAGTGCACCAGCCTGACCCGAAGGACCGCCACCGGTGATGGTCGCGACGACGTCGTAGGCGCCACGCAGGTCAAGAACCGTGAACGGGTCGTTGATGAGCTGCTGGTGCAACTTGTTGGGGAAGTAATCGGCAATGTCACGCTTGTTGACTGTGATTTGGCCGGAACCGGGAACCAGGCGAACACGAGCAATGGCCTGCTTGCGACGACCTACGGCTGCACCGGGAACGTTCAGAACGGCACGAGGTGCCTTGGGTGCCACAGCGGCGGGCGATTCGGTCGAGTACTCGGTGACCTCTGCGGTCTCGTCTGCGGTCTCGTCGATGTTAGTCACGAAAATAATCCTTTTGTCTTGGTGTGGCTGCTACTGAGCGACCTGGTCGAGTACGAACGGCTTGGGCTGCTGTGCAGCGTGCGGGTGTTCCGCACCACGGTAGACCTTGAGCTTGCGCATTTGAGCGCGGCCCAGCGAGGTCTTGGGGAGCATTCCACGAACGGCCTTTTCAACGGCACGCTCGGGGTTCTTGGCGATGAGGTCGGTGTACGAGGTCGTCGTCAAACCACCCGGCTGACCCGAGTGACGGTATGCCTTCTTGTCACGCAGTTTGTTACCGGTGAGGGCAACCTTGTCAGCGTTGATGATGATGACGAAGTCACCCATGTCCATGTGGGGGGTGAATGTCGCCTTGTTCTTTCCACGCAGGATCGAAGCGGTGTGGGTGGCGAGGCGACCGAGTACTACGTCGGTGGCGTCGATGATGACCCATTCGCGCTTTTGATCAGCGGGCTTGGGCGTGAATGTACGCGTCACAGTAAAACTGCCTTCTTTGTCGAAATGAGTGGTTCGTGAATCCCGCTCGGTCGTGACGTTCGAATCGCGGGGATACGCACGAAGCGTTCACTCACTCGTCGAACCCCACAGTGGAGGGCTCAGTTCGGCGGCTTCGCTTCGGATGAAGCAGTGGCACCAAGGTTCAAGACTACTCCATGGCTTGGATGGCAGCCAAATCCCTTCGGGCCCTGGTCTGCTCGGCACGGGCTGCAAGCTCGTGCTCGGGCGGGTAGATGACCTCAACGAGGTTCAATCCGTGCGGTGGCATGACCGCGATGTGCGCGGTGCGTTCGCGCGCATCCCGAAGGTCAGCCAGTTTGTCGAGGTCGAACTTGTGCGAGCCGATGGCGACACACGCCCCGACCAGCGCGCGCACCATGGAGTGGCAAAAGGCGTCGGCTTGCAGATTGGCGGTGAGGTGACCCGCGTCGTCGCGAACCCAGACAAACTCCTGCAGCTCGCGAATGGTGGTCGCGCCCTCACGAGGACGACAGAACGTCGCAAAGTCACGAAGACCGAGGAGCAGTGTTGCCGCCTCGTTCATTGCATCCTCGTCCAGTGCACGCGGATGTAGGACGACAAAATTGCGCTCGAGCGGATTGAGCGCGCTCGGATCATCAACGAGTCGATACTCGTAGCGACGCGCCACTGGCGAGAAACGCGCGTCAAAACCAGGCAACGCTTCGCTCAGGCGGCGAATGCGCACATCGGGATTTCGGACAAGGATGCTCGACAGCCGCCGGTGAAACGAGGCGGCATCCCCCGGGTCATCGACGTCGACGTGCGCGACCTGACCGGTAGCGTGTACCCCCGCGTCAGTTCGTCCGGCCACGGTGAGGCGCAGGATATCTGGCGACTGGGTAATCGTCATCAACGCATCTTCGATGGTTCCCTGAACCGTCCGCAAGCCTGGCTGAGTTCCCCAGCCAGAGAAATTCGTGCCGTCGTAGCTGATATCGAGGCGCAGACGCATGCTGACTATCTTAAACGCACGAAGCGCCCACCACACAGGTGAGCGCTTCGTGACGAGATGAGTGGACTACTCGGCGGCCTTTTCGGCGTCAGTTGCCTCTTCGGTTGCGGCTTCGTCAGCAGCAGCTTCTTCGGTTGCAGCATCGTCAGCAGCAACTTCTTCAACGGCAGCTTCTGCAACAACCTCAGCGGGTGCTGCATCCACGACAACTTCGTCAACGGCTACTTCTTCGACAGAAGTCTCGTCTGCGACAACCTCGGTCGCAACCGGAGCCGCTGCAGGTGGAGCAGTCTGCGTAGCCTTCGGAGCTGCGGCAGCGGTAGCCTTCTTAGCCGAAGGGGTCTTCGTTACCGGCTCAAGCACGAGCTCGATCTGCGCCATGGGTGCGTTGTCACCCTTGCGGAAACCAAGCTTCGTGATGCGGGTATATCCGCCCTCACGCTCGGCAAGCAATGGTGCAATCTCCGTGAAGAGAATGTGCACTGCTTCCTTGTTGCCAAGGGCCGAGAGCACCCGACGACGCGCGTGCAAATCTCCGCGCTTGGCGAAGGTCACCATACGCTCGGCAAGCGGACGCATGCGCTTCGCTTTGGTCTCAGTGGTTTTGATGGACTTGTGCGTGAACAGCGCGGACACCAGGTTCGCGAGCAACAGACGCTCGTGTGCGGGACCGCCGCCGAGACGAGGACCTTTAGTGGGCTTAGGCATTTTTCGTTATCTCCAGTAATAAAAATCTCAAGACGTCGACGGACTAAGCCGTTTCGTCGTCCTCGTAGCCGTAGAAGTGAGCTCCATCGAAGCCAGGGATGGAATCCTTGAGTGACAGACCCATCTCGATGAGCTTGTCGCGCACCTCATCCACCGACTTCTGACCAAAGTTGCGGATGTTCATGAGCTGGTGCTCCGAAAGCGCAACGAGTTCGCTGACCGTGTTGATGCCTTCACGCTTGAGGCAGTTGTAGGAGCGAACCGAAAGGTCCATGTCCTCGATCGGAATCGACAACTCGCTGTTGAGCACCACATCAACCGGAGCGGGTCCGATTTCCACACCTTCGGCGGCCGTGTTGAGCTCGCGAGCCAGACCGAAGAGCTCGGTCAGCGTGCGACCCGCTGAAGCCATCGCGTCACGCGGGGTGATTGCCGGCTTGGTCTCGACATCGACAACCAGACGGTCGAAGTCGGTGCGCTCACCGGCACGAGTTGCCTCGACGCGGTAGGTAACCTTGAGCACTGGCGAGTAAATCGAGTCGATCGGAATCTGACCGGCTTCGCTGAACTCGTTGCGGTTCAGAACCGAAGAGACGTATCCACGACCACGCTCAATGGTGAGCTCAAGCTCGAACTTTGCCTTGTCATTGAGTGTTGCGATGACGAGCTCCGGGTTGTGAATTTCGACACCAGCTGGTGCAGAAATGTCCGCAGCGGTCACTACGCCAGCACCTGACTTGCGCAGGTAGGCCGTGATCGGCTCGTCGTGCTCGCTCGAGACGACCAGCGTCTTGAGGTTCAAGATGATTTCGGTGACGTCTTCGGTGACACCGGGAATGGTGCTGAACTCGTGCAAAACGCCGTCGAGGCGGATGCTGGTAACCGCTGCGCCCGGAATGGACGACAGCAGGGTACGGCGAAGCGAGTTTCCGAGGGTGTATCCGAAGCCAGGCTCGAGAGGCTCGATGCTGAAGCTCGAACGAATTCCTTCTTCAATGACCTTTTCGGAGAGCGTGGGGCGTTGTGCAATGAGCACTATGGGTGTCCTTTCGGCTAAGAGTCCGCTATATGACCCTTGCGTGTGTGGTGTATTGAGTTGTGGTGAATCGAACGAGGATGCCGGTTACCCGGCAACCCTCGCACACGAATGAAACTAGACGCGGCGGCGCTTGGGCGGACGGCATCCGTTGTGAGCCTGAGGCGTCACGTCAGAGATTGATCCGACTTCGAGACCTGCGGCTTGCAGCGAACGGATGGCGGTTTCGCGACCCGATCCGGGTCCCTTCACGAAAACGTCAACCTTCTTCATGCCGTGCTCTTGAGCCTGACGCGCTGCGGACTCCGCGGCCATCTGTGCGGCATACGGGGTCGACTTACGCGAACCCTTGAATCCAACGCCACCGGACGATGCCCAGCTGATTACGGCACCGGTCGTGTCGGTGATGGACACGATGGTGTTGTTGAATGTGCTCTTGATGTGAGCCTGACCCACAACCACGTTCTTTTTGTCTTTTTTGCGGGGCTTACGAGCCGCCGACTTAGGTGCTGCCATTTAACTTCTCCTCAAACCTGTTCGTGTGAAGGCGTAGCCGCGGGCTACTTAGCCTTCTTCTTTCCGGCGACGGTACGCTTTGGTCCCTTGCGGGTACGTGCGTTGGTCTTCGTGCGCTGACCACGAACGGGCAGACCCTTGCGGTGACGCAGACCTTCGTAGCTTCCAATTTCGACCTTGCGGCGAATGTCAGCGGCAACTTCACGACGTAGGTCACCCTCGACGCGGAAGTTCGCTTCGATGTAGTCGCGCAGTGCGACGAGCTGGTCGTCGGTGAGGTCTTTGACGCGAATGTTCTTGTCGATGCCGGTGTCGGTGAGGACTTTGACAGAGCGGGTGCGACCCACACCGTAGATGTATGTAAGAGCGATTTCCACGCGCTTTTCGCGCGGAATGTCTACTCCAGCAAGACGTGCCATGGTGGCTTCTCCTGTTGTTTTGTGAGAGGTATGGTGCGCATCCGGTGCCTGGGCCTCTCGCCCAAGGTGTCAGTCGTGTGGTGGTTCAGACCGTGGTCTTCACCCTCAACGAAATCGTGGATTCGCTCGTGTTATTCAGTTATGAGATTGTGGGGCAGAGTCAGCATTTCGACTACTCTGCGTTGGTGAAGCTCAGCTGCTTCGGTGCGGACTAGCCCTGACGCTGCTTGTGGCGCGGGTTTTCGCAGATCACCATCACGTTGCCGTGACGACGGATGACCTTGCACTTGTCGCAAATCTTTTTAACGCTGGGGTTTACCTTCATGGTGTTTCTCTTTCGCTGTCTTCGGTCCACGTGAGCCATCGCACCGGTGTAGCCGGTGCTGGCTGACCCTTGTGGTCGTTACTTCTCAGTGCCCGAGAAATAGTGCTGGCGATGAAGCCGTTCCTATTTGTATCGGTACACGATGCGACCGCGGGTCAGGTCGTAGGGGCTCAGCTCTACGATCACGCGGTCTTCAGGAAGAATGCGGATGTAGTGCTGGCGCATCTTGCCCGAGATGTGGGCAAGCACCTTGTGACCGTTGGTGAGTTCGACACGAAACATGGCATTAGGAAGCGCTTCGACAACCGATCCCTCGATTTCGATTACGCCGTCTTTTTTTGCCATAGCCTCACTGTCGCTTACTCGTACTGTCGCTCGTGGTGAGTTGTCGACACGACAAAACGTCGGTTCGTCAACCCGTGCACTGGTCGTGCGGATTTGGGATTTCGGTTGCGTTAACACGACAAAGACGTGGCAACACACACCAAAAGTCAAGTCTATGTGGTATTGGCGCTTTTCACCAATTCGGGTGAGCGTTGGGGTGGGCTCGTAGCGAGGCGGACGAGCCGCGGCGGGCTGCGATCCCGTTAGGGCACGGGAACGGGAGTGACGCCAAACGCGGCAAGCCCCGCAGCACCGCCATCCGGCGCCGTGGTTACCCAAATGCCATCGGCATGAACCACAACGGTGTGTTCCCAGTGGCTCGCACTTGATCCGTCATTCGTTGCCACTGTCCAGTCGTCGCCGAGAACGTGTGTTTCGGGCGAACCAACGACAACCATCGGCTCGATTGCGAGGCACAGGCCCGGTTTGATCTCGACACCTTTTTGTGCCACCCGGTAGTTGAAAACTGCGGGGTCTTCGTGCATCGACGTTCCTATACCGTGACCCACGTACTCCGTGAGGATACCGAAGCGGTGCCGAATCTTGTCGCCTTCGTTTTCGATGAAGCCCTCAATGGCGGCACCGACTTGGTTCAGATGCTTGGCGGTCATGAGGGAGGCAATCCCGGCCCACAACGACCCCTCGGTGATGCGGCTCAACTGTTCGCGCTCGGCGACCAATTCGGGGCGAGACGGGTCGGGAAGCACCACGGTGATTGCCGAATCTCCGTTGTACTCATTGAGGATGGCGCCACAGTCAATCGACACAATGTCGCCCGGCGCGAGAACCCGCGAGCCAGGGATGCCGTGCACCACTTCGTCATTGACCGACGCACAAATGGTGTGTCGGTAACCCGGGACCAGCTTGAAGTTCGAGGCTCCACCGGCAGCGATGATGGCCCGCTCAGCCGCGAGGTCAATCTGCTCGGTCGTATTTCCCGCAACAATGAGCGTACGGGCGGCTTCGAGTCCGGCGAAAGTCGCGAGCCCGGGAGCCACCATCCGACGCAACTGCTGTGGCGTTTTGTAGATGCCAGAACGAAACAAACCCATGTTGCGCTCAGTTAGGCGGTGATGCCGCGTGACGCGAGCGACTCACGGATGCGCTCGGTTACGACCGAAACCTCACCAAGACCATCGACGCTCAAGACGAGGTCGCGCTTCTGGTACACGTCGATGAGCGGCGCCGTTTGTTCGGCGTACAAGTGCATACGATGACGAATCACGTCTTCCGTGTCGTCGGTGCGACCCTGTTCGCGGGCACGCTTGAGTAGACGGGAAACAACTTCTTCGGTGTCAGCCACGATCTGAACCACGGCGTCGAGCGCCGTGCCATCCTCGGCAAGCACGCGATCGAGCTCGTTGACCTGGTCGAGTGTGCGGGGATACCCGTCGAGCAGGAACCCACCAGCGGCATCGGCCTCGCGCAACCGGTCGGCCACAATGGCGTTCGTCAGATCATCGGGAACGAACTCACCGGCATCCATAATGGCTTTTACCTTGAGACCGAGCTCGGTCTGGTTAGCGACGTTGGCTCGAAAAATATCTCCGGTCGAAATCGCCGGGATTCCGAAGGTCTCTGCCAGGATCGTTGCCTGCGTGCCCTTGCCCGCCCCGGGAGGACCGATGAGCAACAGCCGGGTCATCGCAATAGACCTTCGTAGTGACGCTGCTGAAGCTGAGCATCGATCTGCTTGACGGTCTCGAGTCCAACACCGATGACAATCAGAATCGACGTTCCACCGAAGGGGAACTGACTGTTCGCACCGACGAGCCCCAGCGCAATCAGCGGGATGAGGGCGACGAGTCCGAGGTAGAGCGAACCCGGCAGGGTGATCCGGGTGAGCACGTAGTCGAGATACTCCGCGGTGGGTCGACCGGCACGGATACCCGGGATGAAGCCACCGTAGTTCTTCATGTTCTCGGCAACCTCTTCAGGGTTGAAGGTGATGGCCACATAGAAGTAGGTGAAGCCCACGATGAGCAGGAAGAAAAACGCCATGTAGATTGGGTGGTCACCGCGAGTCAGGTAATTCTGAATCCAGGTCACCCAGGCTGCCGGAGCTTGACCGGCGGGTGGCTGGTTGAACTGCGCGATCAGCGCAGGCAAGTAGAGCAAGGACGACGCGAAGATAACCGGGACCACACCAGCCATGTTGACCTTGATGGGGATGTAGGTGTTGTTGCCACCGTATGTTCGGCGCCCCACTATTCGTTTCGCGTATTGCACGGGGATGCGCCGCTGAGACTGCTCAACGAACACGATGAGAGCCATGATGATCAGACCCACCGCGAGAACGATGAAGAAGGTGTTTGGTCCCTTGGCTGACCAGATCGAACCCATGGAGTTCGGGAAGGCGGCGGCAATCGAGGTAAAGATCAGCAGGGACATGCCGTTTCCGATACCGCGCTCGGTGATGAGCTCCGCCATCCACATGATGAGACCCGTACCTGCGGTCATGGTGATGACCATGAGCATGATGGCGTACCACGCGTCATTGGTGAGCAGCTGCGAACACTCGGGGGCGTTCGAGCCGCTGAAGAGTGCGCCGGATCGAGCAACCGTGATGAGCGTGGTCGACTGAAGGATACCGAGAGCAATGGTGAGGTAACGCGTGTACTGGGTCAGCTTGGTTTGACCAGCCTGACCCTCTTTGTGCAGCGCCTCAAAGTGGGGAATAACCACGCGGAGCAACTGGATGATGATCGACGCCGTAATGTACGGCATGATTCCCAGCGCGAAAATGGAGAGCTGAAGTAGAGCTCCACCGCTGAAGAGGTTGACGAGTTCGTAAAGGCCGGAGGCGTTTTGGTTGGCAGCCAGACAGGTTTGCACGTTCTGGAAGTCAACGAACGGACCCGGGATGAATGATCCCAAACGGTACAGGGCGATGATGAATAGCGTGAAGCCAATCTTGCGGCGAAGATCGGGGGTGCGGACGATGCGTCCGATTGCGCTGAACAAAGTCTGAGTCTCCTGTTTACCGTGATGTAAAGTCGCTGGCTCGCTTATTCAGAGAGCCAGCGACTCTCACATCGTTGGGAATGTCGGTAGTAACCGCTAATCGGCTACTTAATCGAACCGCCAGCTGCCACGATCTTCTGCTCAGCCGAGCTGGAGACCTTGTCAACGGACACGTTCAGCTTAACGGCAATGTCACCGTTTCCGAGAACCTTGACCTTCTCGTTCTTGCGAACAGCTCCCTTGGCAACCAAGTCACTGATGGTGACGTCGCCACCGCTCGGGTAGAGCTCCGCAAGCTTCTCGAGGTTGACAACCTGGTACTCGACCCGGAACGGGTTCTTGAATCCACGAAGCTTCGGTGAACGCATGTGCAGAGGCATTTGACCACCCTCGAAACCGGCCTTGACCTGGTAACGAGCCTTGGTTCCCTTGGTTCCACGACCTGCGGTCTTACCCTTTGAACCTTCACCACGACCGACACGCGTGCGTGCCTTCTTGGATCCGGCTGCCGGGCGCAGGTGGTGCACCTTGAGGAGCTGGACCTTGTCGCCGGCTTCGGCAGCCTTAGCCTTGGGTGCAGCTTTTACCGTGGCCTTGGGTGCGTCTGCCGCAGCGGTTGCCTTTTCTGCAGCTGGTTTCTCAGCAGCAGCGGCTTTGGGAGCGGCAGCCTTGGGCGCAGCGGCCTTCTCAGCCGTAGCTTTGGGAGCAGCAGCCTTGGGCGCAGCAGCCTTCTCAGCAGCGGGCTTTGCCGTTGCGGGCTTCGCTGTTGCCGGCTTTGCCGCAGCAGCCTTAGGCGCAGCAGCTTTAGGGGCAGCAGCCTTTGCTGCCGGCTTCTTGTCGGCGTCGTTGTTCTCAGCCATTAGTCGATCTCCTCAACTTTTACGAGGTGCGCCACGGCGCGAACATACCCACGGGTAACGGGGCTGTCCTCTTTGACGACGATGTCGCCAATGCGCTTGAGGCCCAGGCTACGAAGTGTGTCGCGCTGGTTCTGCTTCTCGCTAATTACGGACTTTATCTGGGTGACTTTGAGGCGAGCAGCCATTACGCACCTGCCTTTGCATCGGCTTCAGCCCGCACGAGGCGTGCTGGAGCAACCTGATCAAAGTCCAGACCACGACGAGCAGCTACTGCACGCGGCTCTTCGAGCTGCTTGAGTGCGGCGACCGTGGCGTGAACGATGTTGATGGTGTTGGACGAACCGAGCGACTTGCTCAATACGTCGTGGATACCGGCACACTCGAGGACGGCGCGAACCGGACCACCTGCGATAACTCCGGTACCGGCAGCTGCCGGACGAAGCAAAACCACACCAGCGGCTGCTTCTCCCTGGACAGGGTGAGGAATGGTCGCACCAACGCGGGGTACGCGGAAGAAGTTCTTCTTAGCGTCTTCGACACCCTTTGAGATGGCGAGCGGAACTTCTTTAGCCTTGCCGTAGCCGACACCGACGTTACCGTTGCCGTCACCGACCACAACGAGTGCGGTGAAGCTGAAGCGGCGACCACCCTTGACGACCTTTGAAACGCGGTTGATGGTTACGACGCGCTCGAGGAACTGACTCTTGTCAGCATCCCGGTCGCGCGAACCACGGTCGCGATTGGGGTTACGCTCACGGCTGCCGCGGCGTGCCTCACGGGGCTCGTTCGCAGCATCGGTGGCTGTCGAAACCTCAACGGTCTCGGTGGCCTGTTCGGCGACTTCTGCAGACACTTCGGTCTCCTTAATTTCTTCGCTCACAGGCTCAATCCACCCTCTCGTGCTCCATCGGCGATCGCTGCGACACGACCGGCGTACTTGTTTCCGCCACGGTCGAACACGACCTCGGTGATTCCCGCCTTCTTGGCACGCTCGGCGATGAGAGCGCCGACCTTGTGTGCCTTGTCGGCCTTTGCGCCCTTGTCGGCGCGCAGCTCTGCCTCGAGAGTCGACGCCGAGACAAGGGTGTGACCCTGTGAATCGTCGACGAGCTGCACGAAGACGTGACGCGCTGAACGGGTGACGACGAGACGCGGACGAGCGCTCGTGCCTTCAATCTTCTTGCGAAGTCGTGCGTGCCTACGATCGCGGGCTGCGGACTTGCTCTTTCCTCGGGTTCCGAGTGCCATGGCTACTTACCAGCCTTTCCGGCCTTGCGGCGAACAACTTCGCCGGCGTAGCGCACACCTTTACCCTTGTAGGGCTCTGGCTTGCGCAGTTTACGAATGTTTGCAGCAACTTCACCAACGGCTTGCTTGTCAATGCCGCTCACGGTGAGCTTGTTGTTGCCTTCAACGGTGAAGGTGATTCCGGCCGGAGGAGCAACGGTAATCGGGTGTGAGTAACCGAGTGCGAACACCACGGACGAACCCTCTGCGGCAACACGGTAACCCGTCCCGACAACTTCAAGACCTTTGGAGTAACCCTGGGTTACACCGGTGATCTGGTTGCTGATGAGAGTGCGAGTGAGACCGTGCAACGAGCGCGAGTTGCGTTCGTCATCGGGTCGCGTGACGAGAACCTGGTTCTCTTCAATGGCGACCGTGATCGGTGCGGCGACAACGAGTGACAGTTCACCCTTGGGGCCAGTGACGGTTACTTTCTGACCGTCGATGACGACAGTTACGCCGCCAGGAATATCAATGGGGAGTCGACCAATACGTGACATGTTCTGCTACCACACGTAGGCGAGTACTTCTCCGCCCACGCCCTTCTTCTCGGCCTGACGGTCGGTGAGAAGACCGCTGGAGGTGGACAGAATGGCAACGCCGAGACCACCAAGCACCTTGGGGATTTCGTTCGACTTTGCGTAGACACGAAGTCCCGGCTTGGAAACACGCTTGATACCGGCAATGGACGGTTCGCGGTTTGGGCCGAACTTGAGCGTCAGCGTGAGGGTTTTTCCGACCCGAGCGTCTGCGACCTCGAAACCGGCGATGTATCCCTCTGCCTTGAGGATTTCAGCAAGTCCTGATTTGAGCTTGCTGTGCGGCATCGACACGCTTTCGTGGTGCGCCGAGTTCGCGTTGCGCAGTCTGGTCAGCATATCTGCGACCGGATCTGTCATCGTCATATTTTTTTCCTTTGTTCACCAGGTTTCGACAGCCGTTACACGAGTGTCGACCTGTGGTGGTTCCTGATGGCAGCGAGCCAACAGAATTCTGTGTGGAGAACTAGCTAGCAGCTTCGTTCGACTTGAACGGGAAGCCGAGCGCACGCAAGAGCGCGCGTCCTTCTTCGTCGTTGCGGGCGGTGGTGACAACCGTGATGTCCATACCGCGCGGGCGGTCGATCTTGTCTTGGTTGATTTCGTGGAACATCGTCTGCTCGGTCAGACCGAACGTGTAGTTGCCGTTTCCATCGAACTGACGATCGGAGAGGCCGCGGAAGTCACGGATACGTGGCAGAGCAAGCGCCAGCAATCGGTCGAGGAATTCCCACATGCGGTCGCCACGAAGAGTGACGTGAGCACCAATGGGCTGTCCCTCACGCAACTTGAACTGCGCGATTGATTTACGAGCCTTGGTCACCATCGGCTTCTGGCCGGTGATGAGCGTGAGATCGGCGATGGCACCCTCGATAACTTTGCTATCGCGGGCCGCTTCACCAACACCCATGTTGACCACAATCTTGGTCAGACCCGGGATTTGGTGCACGTTTGAAAGTCCGAGCTCTTTACCCAGGGCTGCCTGGAGTTCGGCACGGTACTTCAGCTTGAGGCGGGGCTGGATTTTGCCAGCCACTGCAGCGTTTGTCATTACAGGTCCTTACCTGACTTCTTGGCGTAACGGACACGGGTCGTCTTGGTGACGCCGTTTTTCGTTACCTGTTCGGTGCGGAAACCAACGCGTGTCGGCTTCTTGGTGGTGGGGTCAACGATGGCAACGTTCGACACGTGGATCGGCGACTCTACGGTCTCGATGCCGCCTGTCTTGGTTCCGCGGTCGGACTGACCGACGCGAACGTGCTTGGTCACGTAGTTGATGCCCTCGACGATGACACGGTTCTGGTCAACGAGAACCTCGATGACCTTGCCCTGCTTGCCGCGGTCTCCACCACGAGCCTGCGAGCGACCGCTGATGACCTGAACGAGGTCACCCTTTTTGATGTTCGCCATGATTAGATAACCTCCGGTGCGAGGGACACGATCTTCATGAACTTCTTGTCGCGAAGTTCACGGCCAACCGGTCCGAAGATGCGCGTACCACGGGGGTCGCCATCGTTTTTGAGGATGACGGCCGCATTTTCATCAAACTTGATGTACGAGCCGTCAGGACGACGGGTGTTCTTCTTGACGCGCACGACGACGGCCTTGACGACATCACCCTTCTTGACGTTTCCGCCCGGGATGGCGTCCTTGACCGTGGCGACGATCACGTCACCGAGACCGGCGTAGCGACGACCGGAACCACCGAGAACACGAATCGTCAGCAGCTCCTTGGCGCCGGTGTTGTCGGCGACCTTGAGGCGGGATTCTTGCTGTAGCACTTGAGTACTCCTTTACGAAAGCAAGCGAAAACGCTTACTTTGCCTTCTCGACGATTTCGACCAGGCGCCAGCGCTTCGTAGCGCTCAACGGACGGGTCTCCGAAATGAGAACGAGGTCGCCAATGCCCGCGGTGTTGAGCTCGTCGTGAGCCTTCACCTTGGAGCTGCGACGGATGACCTTGCCGTAAAGCGGGTGCTTCACGCGGTCTTCAACCTCGACGACGATGGTCTTGTCCATCTTGTCGCTGACGACGTATCCACGACGTACCTTGCGGTAACCGCGAACGACTGCCTCAGCCGCATCGGCTTTCTTTGCTTGTGCGGTAGCCATTAGTTGGTCTCCTCAGCGGTAGTCTCGGACGCCGTCGCCTCAGGGGCGGCCGCGGCCTTGGTCTTCTTTTCAGCGGCCTTGGGGGCAGCTGCAACGGGCGTAGCGCGGATACCGAGCTCGCGTTCGCGAATCACGGTGTAGATGCGCGCAATGTCGCGCTTGACGGCACGAATTCGACCATGGCTGTCGAGCTGACCCGTAGCGGACTGGAAGCGCAGGTTGAACAGCTCTTCCTTGGCCTTACGGAGTTCGTCAACGAGACGGTCCGAATCGATGGTGTCGAGGTTGGAAGGAGTGAGCTCCTTGGATCCGATCGCCATTATGCGTCACCTTCTTCGCGCTTGATGATGCGTGCCTTGAGGGGCAGCTTGTGGATGGCACGGGTAAGTGCTTCACGAGCAATGGTCTCGTTGACACCGCTGAGCTCGAAGAGCACGCGACCCGGCTTGACGTTGGCTACCCACCACTCGACGGAACCCTTACCGGAACCCATGCGGGTTTCGGCAGGCTTCTTGGTTAGCGGACGGTCGGGGTAGATGTTGATCCACACCTTTCCACCACGCTTGATGTGACGGGTCATGGCGATACGAGCGGACTCGATCTGACGGTTGGTGACGTACGCAGGCGTCAGAGCCTGGATACCGAATTCACCGAACGACACCTTGGTGCCACCGGTTGCCGCACCAGCACGACCGGGGTGGTGCTGCTTGCGGTGCTTTACACGACGTGGAATCAACATGGTTAGCCCTCAGCTCCTGCGGTGACCGGAGCTGCCTCGGTAGCCCTAGGGGCACGAGGACCACGACGGTCGTTACGGTCATTACGAACGGGCTTCATGTTGGCCTGTTCGCGTGCGAGTTCTTTATTGGTGATCTCGCCTTTGTAAATCCACACCTTCACACCAATGCGACCGAAGGTGGTCTTGGCTTCGTAGAAGCCGTAGTCGATGTTCGCGCGAAGCGTGTGCAGTGGCACGCGTCCCTCGCGGTAGAACTCCGAGCGGCTCATTTCAGCGCCGCCGAGACGACCCGAAACCTGAATACGAACACCCTTGGCGCCGGCGCGCTGGGCTCCTTGCAGACCTTTACGCATCGCGCGGCGGAACGCCACACGAGCGGAAAGCTGCTCAGCGATACCCTGTGCAACCAGCTGCGCCTCGTTTTCGGGGTTCTTGACCTCGAGAATGTTGAGCTGAATCTGCTTGCCGGTGAGCTTTTCAAGGTCAGCACGGATGAGTTCTGCCTCAGCACCACGGCGACCGATCACGATGCCCGGGCGGGCGGTGTGAATGTCGACGCGGACGCGGTCGCGGGTGCGCTCGATTTCGATGCGCGCAACGCCCGCACGGTCGAGACGCTCAGCGAGCATCTTGCGGATACGTACGTCTTCGGCGACGAAGTCAGCGTAGCGCTGACCCTTCTTCGTGCTGTCTGAGAACCAACGCGACACGTGGTCGGTGGTGATACCCAGGCGGAAACCGTACGGGTTTACTTTCTGGCCCATTACTTGGCCTCCTTCTTCGAAGCCTTGGCAGCCTGAACGACGTCAGGGGTGGCCAGAACAACTGTGATGTGGCTGGTGCGCTTGAGGATCTTGAATGCACGACCCTGAGCACGCGGCTGGAAACGCTTGAGGGTGGTTCCCTCATCGACGAACGCCTGAGCAATGTAGAGGTCCTGTTCGTCGAGGAACTGGTTCTCTTTGTCTGCCTTGACGCGTGCGTTTGCCATTGCCGAAGCAACGAGCTTGTAGATCGGCTCGCTGGCACCCTGCGGAGCGAACTTCAGGATGGCGAGAGCCTCCTGAGCCTGCTTTCCGCGGATCATGTCCACGACACGACGGGCCTTCTGGGGGGTCACGCGGATTCCGCGCAGGCGAGCTACTGACTCAACCATTTCTTTCCTCCTTCACGTCGACCGCGATTAGCGGCGACGACCCTTCTTGTCGTCCTTCACGTGTCCACGGAAGGTGCGGGTCGGTGCAAATTCACCGAGCTTGTGTCCGACCATGGTTTCGGTCACAAACACGGGGATGTGCTTGCGTCCGTCGTGCACGGCGATGGTGTGTCCCAGCATGGCGGGGATGATCATCGACCGGCGTGACCAGGTCTTGATGACGTTTTTGGTGTTGGCCTCGTTCTGCGTAACCACCTTGCGAAGCAGGTGCTCGTCGACGAAGGGGCCTTTCTTAAGACTGCGTGGCATCTTCTCTTACTCCTACTTGCGCTTCTTGCCGGCGGTGCGGCGACGAACGATGAGCTTGTCGCTTTCCTTGTTTGGGTGACGTGTGCGGCCCTCTTTCTGACCCCACGGGCTGACCGGGTGACGACCACCCGAGGTCTTACCCTCACCACCACCGTGTGGGTGGTCGACTGGGTTCATCGCAACACCACGCACGGTTGGGCGAACGCCCTTCCAACGCAGACGGCCTGCTTTACCCCAGTTGATGTTCGACTGCTCGGCGTTGCCGACCTCGCCAATAGTGGCGCGGCAGCGAGCATCCACGTTGCGGATTTCACCCGAGGGCAGACGAAGCTGCGCGTAGGGGCCGTCTTTAGCCACGAGTCGAACCGAAGCTCCTGCCGAGCGAGCCATCTTGGCTCCCCCACCGGGCTTGAGTTCAATAGCGTGGATCACGGTACCGGTTGGGATGTTGCGCAAGGGCAGGTTGTTTCCGGGCTTGATGTCAGCACCGGGACCCGACTCGACGATGTCGCCCTGGCTGAGCTTGTTCGGGGCCAAGATGTAGCGCTTGGTTCCGTCAGCGAAGTGCAGCAGTGCGATGCGCGCGGTACGGTTCGGGTCGTACTCGATGTGAGCGACCTTGGCGTCGATACCGTCTTTGTCGTTGCGACGGAAGTCAATCACGCGGTACTGGCGCTTGTGTCCACCACCGATGTGACGCGTCGTGATGCGACCCTGGTTGTTACGACCGCCGGTTTTCGACAGCGGGCGAAGCAACGACTTCTCGGGGGTCGAACGCGTGATTTCTGCAAAGTCAGAAACCGACGAGCCACGACGACCTGGCGTTGTGGGCTTGTATTTACGAATAGCCATGATGTTCTCCTGTTTACCCGTCTCGCCTAGCCGACCGACGTAAAGATGTCGATGGTGCCGGACTTGAGAGTGACGATGGCGCGCTTGGTGTCCTTGCGACGCCCCAAACCGAAGCGGGTGCGCTGCACCTTGCCCTTACGGTTTGCCGTGTTGATGGATGCCACCTCGACACCAAAAATCTTCTCGATGGCGAGCTTGATCTCGGTCTTGTTGGAGCGCGGGTCAACGAGGAAGGTGTATTTGCCTTCGTCGATGAGGCCGTAGCTCTTTTCAGAGACGACAGGCGCGAGGATGATGTCGCGCGGGTCTTTGTTGATCTCGGTCATGGTTATGCCTCAACTTTCTGGGCAGACTTGCTGTCCACGAATGCAGCGAGTGCCTCACTGGTGAAGACCACGTTGTCGCTGACGAGCACGTCGTACGCGTTCAGCTGATCGGCGTGGAGCACGTGAACCGAGGCGATGTTACGAACCGACTGAACCGAGGCGGACTCGTTGCGACCTGCGACGACAAGCATGTGCTTGTTGTCGCCGATAGCGGCGAGCAGGTTGCTGGCGACCTTGGTTGACGGCGTCTCACCCGCAAAAGCAGTGACCACGTGCACGCGACCGGCGCGAGCGCGGTCGGAGAGTGCGCCGAGGAGTGCTGCGGCGATCATCTTCTTGGGGGTGCGCTGCGCGTAGGAACGGGGCACGGGACCGTGCACGATTCCACCACCGGTCATTTGAGGAGCACGGATCGAACCCTGACGGGCGCGACCGGTACCCTTCTGCTTGAACGGCTTGCGTCCGGCACCGGACACCTCACCACGCGTCTTGGTCTTGTGCGTGCCCTGACGAGCAGCGGCAAGCTGAGCCACGACGACCTGGTGGATGAGCGGAACGTTGACGTCTACGTCGAACAGGTTGGCGGGAAGTTCGGCCGAACCGGTCTTCTTGCCGTTGAGGTCGAGTACGTCGACCGTGGTTGCGTTAGCCATGGACTACGCCCCCTTCACTGCGTTGCGAACGAATACGAGGCGGCCGCGAGCTCCGGGAACAGCACCCTTGACGAGGAGCAGACCCTTCTCGGCGTCAACCGCGTGAACCTTGAGGTTCAGCACGGTGACACGGTCGCCACCCATGCGACCGGCCATACGCATTCCACGGAATACGCGACCGGGCGTCGACGACCCACCGATGGAGCCGGGCTTGCGGTGGTTACGGTGTGAACCGTGCGATGCCGAAACACCGGCGAAGTTGTGGCGCTTCATGACACCGGCGAAACCCTTACCCTTGCTGGTTCCGACAACGTCGACCTTCTCACCGGCAGCGAAAACGCCATCCACAGTGAGCTCTTGGCCGATTTGGTAGTTAGCGGCGTCTGCGGTGCGTACCTCGGTGAGGTGACGACGAGGAGTAACTCCAGCGGCGGCAAAGTGACCCGAAGCAGGCTTGTTCACCTTGCGGGGGTCGATGCCACCAGCAGCGATTTGCACGGCCGTGTAGCCGTCTTTCTCGGCGGTGCGCAACTGCGTCACAACATTCGGAGCAATTTCAATCACGGTAACGGGAACAAGCTTGTTGTTCTCGTCCCAGACCTGGGTCATACCGAGCTTGGTGCCCAGGAGACCTTTCACGTTTTTTTCAATAGCCACGACGTCTCCTAGAGCTTGATCTCAATGTTGACGTCAGCCGGAAGGTCGAGGCGCATCAGCGAGTCGACAGCCTTAGGTGTCGGGTCGATGATGTCAATCAGACGCTTGTGCGTGCGCATCTCGAAGTGCTCACGGCTGTCTTTGTATTTGTGTGGCGAACGGATGACACACACCACGTTCTTTTCCGTCGGAAGCGGCACCGGACCGACCACACTGGCACCCGCGCGGGTAACCGTGTCGACAATCTTGCGTGCCGAAGTGTCGATGACTTCGTGGTCATACGACTTAAGCCGAATGCGGATTTTTTGTCCCGCCATATTCTGACTCTCTCTCTTCGTTAGTGCGTCTTACGGCTTCCGACCGCATTGGACGCAAAGTGCTTTTCTGTTTGCACAGGCATTTTCTGTCGTTGTGACGACATGGATGCGCACCGCTGTTTATCTGTCAAATCCCTTCAGGCTCTCGCCTGCCCAAACCACACAGCGCGCATAAGCGTGCGTGCGATCTCGGCAAGCGTGACCTGCGGGGACCAATCGCACGAGGCTCTTCAGCCTCGCCGCACCCCTCGATGAGCGCACCAGCACGAAACGCGCGAAGCGCGTGCGTGACAACAAGCTCACCAAGGCTCTGCGATGAGCAATTGGTTGATGCTGTCTACCCGCGGCCTAACATTCGCAACAGTGGCGGTGGTTATGCACGGAAGGGCAGTGATTCGCGTGCCTGCGCAGCGCGAAATTTACAACTTCCCTAGTCTGCCACACGGTATTGACTTGATGCAACCCGGGCGTGTCGCGCATGACGTGGTTCGCGTGCGAAGGACCAGACCCGCGCTACCAACCTGGAATTTTTGTGGACAGTGATTGGTCAATAACCGGTGCGAGCCACAGCGAACCCGCCCAGGAAATATGGTGCGCGTCTCGCCACAGCAGAACATTATTGACAATGACCGGACAGGCATCTGGCGCGCAGAACCACGGGGCGGAATCGATAAATTTCACCCCGGCACGATGAGCCGCTCGGGACAAGTTAATTCTGGCGAGCCCCGCAACGGCATCTGCGCGACTGGTCAGGCAGGACGTGACATCGTTATGATGCGCTTCGAGGCACTGAGCGGGTCTCACGCTCATCCCAGGATTGTCACCGATGAAGATGACGGTGGGTGCGATGCCAGCCCACTGCGAGAGTCCGGATACGAGACCGGCTTCGGTGGGTATCTCGTCTGCGAAGCTACCGATGATGACCGCATCAGGATGGGCTGCCCGAGCGAGCTCACGCATCCGCTCTTGCCAGGGCGGACATGCGGGGTACCACCCAAACCGAGAACCCGGGTTTTGGGTCGTGGCACCTATCGAGCAACCCGCCTTCGTTCGGACCACGAGTTTCCAGTGGTGTGCCAGGGCGAGCTCGTTGAGGGCCGGAAACCACTGTGCCGCGTGTGAGTCACCCAGCAGCCACACGGTGTGTGTGCTCGATAAGTCTCCGTACTCACACGGCGGCATCGGAGCATCCTCGGCGGTTTGGCGACACCCGTTTCGATAGATCTCGGGCCACGTCGATTCATCATTGATGGTTCGCAGAGCCGGCACAAGATCATCGGGTACGCGCTGGATGAGGGCTCCCCGTTGAAGTTCGTTTGTGAGGTTTGCTGGGTCGAGCCGCGGGATTTTCCCCTCGGTGATGCCCCCACCGACCGGCAATACAATCGCCACCACGGCAAGACCCGCCACAACTGCGGTAAGGGTTCCGGCCAGAGCAAACTTTCGGGCGGGTTTCCACTCCCGCTGTCGCAGGGGATTCTCGATGAACCGATAGGTCAACCAGGCAAGAAACGTCGCACCGACCATGAGGGCGAGACCCATTCGCCAGGAAAGAGCTCGCCCGAGAAGAAGTGTGGCAAACACAAGAATCGGCCAGTGCCACAAATAGAGCGAATAAGACCATCGACCTAGTGCGAGACCGACGGGATTGCTGATCGCCCGGGTTAGGGGCGACGCCGAATTCGCCACGATGACAAGGGCGGTTGCGAGGACGGGTGCCACCGCCGCAATTCCCGGGAACGGGACGCTTTCGTTCAGGAGTGCGGCCGACGCGAGGATTCCAGCAATTCCAGCCACGAACAGCACTGTTCTTAACCACTCGAACCGAGGAGTCAACTGAGGGAGCAGAAAGAGGAGACCGCCGACGCCAAGTTCCCACGCGCGGGTAGGTAGCAAAAAGAATGCGGCAGGTTGGTTGAGCGGCGTGAGCCAGATACTCAGCGCGAGCGAGGCGACGGTGAGTGTCACGAGAGCAATGACAAGGCGGCTACGAAACAGTCCAAGCGTTCGACGTGACAGGAGCAACACGAGGGCAATGAGCGCCGGCCACAACAGATAAAACTGTGTCTCAACCGCAAGTGACCACATGTGCAGGAACGGATTCGCGCGCTCGTCGCCAACAAAATACTGCGTCGCGTTAAATGCGAATCGAAAATTCGAGATGTCACAGGCCGAAAAGAGACCATCCCAGCCGGTAGCGGCCCGATCAAGCGGGTTTACCCACAGAAGCGTGGCGAGAAGAGTCACGGCAAGGACGAGTGACGACGCCGGAATGAGACGCATAAACCGGCGACTGTAGAAGAGGGCAAAATTCACGCGTCTCGATTTTTCGGCCCCACGCACGATAAGTCCCGTAATGAAAAATCCCGAAAGGACAAAAAAGACGTCAACACCAATAAACCCGCCGGGCACAAAGGGAATGCCCGCGTGAAACAAGACGACACACACGACGGCTATCGCCCGAATACCCTGTAGATCCAGTCGAAAGTGACTGGTCGGAGGCTGAGTGGACACGGTCGGAGGCTACTGAACTTTGCCGAAGAGGCGCGCGATTCGCGAGACCACCTGTGGGGTGAGGAGCATCCAGACGGCCATGACGAGATCGAGTGCGAGGAACGCGAGGATGAGGCCGACCCATCCCTCGCCGTCGTTTCCGGCAAACATCATGTTGAGATTGCGCAGGATTCCCGTGCTCACCACGAGGAAGACGTGGAAGACGACAAACACGAGAAAGTACACCAGAGTCGCGTTGTGCACCCAGCGCACCGGGCGCTCGGGTACGGCGCGAATCCAGCTCTCTCGTGCCGGCCAGGCGTTCGAGAGACGCACTCCCGTCAGTATCGCAATTGGCGCGGCAACGAACACGGTGACGAAATAGGCGAGCAGCTGGATGCTGTTATACGTAACCCACGCGTTCTCCGTGGGCCAGTCGAGTGCGAGGTACTGGAGAGCGGCGCTCGCAGCGTTCGGCAGAACATCCCACGATGTCGGCACGATGCGCAACCACTGCCCCGTGGTAAACAACAGCACGATATAGAGGATGCCGTTGAGCACCCACAGCACATCGACGCTCAAGTGAGTCCACACGTGGATGCTCATGCGGCGCGGTAGGTTGCTCGTGCGAATCAGGCCCGTGTTGCGCCGCGTGAAGAAAAACGGCGGTCGCTTCTTGGAACGAATCGAGAGGGCGGTTCGCACGATGAGCGCGAGAAACATGATGTTGAGAAAATGTTGCCAATTGAGCCACGCCGGAAAGCCGGTTGGTGCGTTGGCGACGCGGACCACGCCGGGATAGGTCGCGACAAAGTCGACGACGGCCGGAAGGGTGATCACCCACCGGGCGATGAGAATTAACGCTCCAAGGCCGACGAGTGAGCCGATGAGAATCAGCATGCGTCGACGAGTTATCACCCTGACGAGACTACCCAAACATCACCCCTAGGCGTGCGTTGCATCGAGTGTCTCGTGTGGGTTAACGACGAAGGGGCCGGGCTTTCGCCCGACCCCTTGCGACAAGTAACCGAAATTACTTGATGATCTTGGTAACCGTTCCGGCACCCACGGTGCGTCCACCCTCACGGATGGCGAAGCCGAGGCCCTCTTCCATGGCGATGGGCTGGATCAGCTCAACGGTCATGTCAGTGGTGTCGCCGGGCATAACCATCTCCTTGCCAGCAGGCAGGGTGATGACGCCGGTGACGTCGGTGGTGCGGAAGTAGAACTGCGGACGGTAGTTGCCGTAGAACGGGTTGTGACGTCCACCTTCTTCTTTGGAAAGGATGTAGGCGGTGCCTTCGAAGTTGGTGTGCGGGGTAACCGAACCAGGCTTCACGA
This sequence comes from Actinomycetota bacterium, assembly GCA_947449765.1. GTDB lineage: Bacteria > Actinomycetota > Actinomycetes > Actinomycetales > Microbacteriaceae > CAIOLM01. Next base: position 122,094 of record CANFSP010000005.1, read on the forward strand.
CAACCTGTCCACGCTCAACGTCTTCACGCTTGGTACCGCGGAGCAGCAGACCACAGTTCTCGCCGGCCCATGCCTCGTCGAGCTGCTTGTGGAACATCTCGATACCGGTAACGGTGGTCTTCTGGGTCGGGCGAATTCCGACGATCTCAACTTCGGAGTTGATGGCCAGGGTGCCACGCTCGGCGCGACCGGTAACAACCGTTCCACGACCGGTGATGGTGAACACGTCCTCGATCGGCATGAGGAACGGCTTGTCCTTGTCACGCACGGGGTCGGGAACGGAGTTGTCGACAGCGTCCATGAGGTCGAGGATGGACTGCGTCCACTTCTCGTCACCCTCAAGAGCCTTGAGGCCCGAAACGCGAACGACCGGAGCGTTGTCGCCGTCGAAGCCCTGGCTCGAGAGGAGCTCACGAACTTCGAGCTCAACGAGCTCGAGGATTTCTTCGTCGTCAACCATGTCGGACTTGTTCAACGCGACAAGGAGGTAAGGAACACCAACCTGCTTGGCGAGAAGAACGTGCTCGCGGGTCTGAGCCATCGGGCCGTCAGTTGCGGCAACCACGAGGATTGCGCCGTCCATCTGAGCAGCACCGGTGATCATGTTCTTGATGTAGTCGGCGTGGCCGGGAGCGTCAACGTGTGCGTAGTGACGCTTGGGGGTCTCGTACTCAACGTGCGAGATGTTGATGGTAATACCGCGCTGACGCTCTTCGGGAGCCGAGTCGATCGACGCGAAGTCGCGCTGAACGTTGGTTGCCGAAGGGTACTTGTCAGCGAGAACCTTCGAGATGGCGGCGGTAAGAGTGGTCTTACCGTGGTCAACGTGACCGATGGTTCCGATGTTTACGTGCGGTTTTGACCGCTCGAATTTGGCCTTAGCCACTTGGTCCTCCTAGGACATTCGAGTAATTGCCGGCTGGCAACTACAGGGGTGGATTTATTTTATGTGACTCACAAGGAGCGAATTACTCGCCCTTGTTTTTCTGGACGATCTCGTCGGCGACAGCCTTCGGGACCTCGGCGTAGCTGTCGAAGGTCATCGAGTACACCGCGCGACCTGAGGTCTTCGACCGCAGATCACCGACGTATCCGAACATTTCCGACAGCGGCACCAGGGCGCGAACAACTTTCACGCCCGTTGCATCTTCCATGGACTGAATTTGTCCACGGCGAGAGTTGAGGTCACCGATAACGTCACCCATGTACTCCTCGGGAGTACGAACTTCAACGGCCATGAGTGGCTCGAGAAGAACGGGGTCAGCCTTTCGGGCCGCCTCCTTGAAGGCCATAGAGCCTGCAAGCTTGAACGCCATTTCTGACGAGTCAACATCGTGGTACGCGCCATCGAGCAGGATGCCCTTGACGCCCACCATCGGGTAACCGGCGAGAATACCGACTGCCATAGCAGCCTGCATACCAGCGTCAACCGAAGGAATGTATTCGCGGGGAACGCGACCACCGGTGACTTTGTTCTCGAATTCGTAGGTCTTGTCTGCCGTCACCTGGAGCGGCTCAAGCGAGATCTGCACCTTGGCGAACTGACCGGATCCACCGGTCTGCTTCTTGTGGGTGTAGTCGTGCTTGTCGACGATGCGACGGATGGTCTCACGGTAGGCAACCTGCGGCTTACCCACGTTGGCCTCAACGTTGAATTCACGACGCATGCGGTCAACGAGGATGTCGAGGTGAAGCTCACCCATTCCCGAAATGACGGTTTGACCGGTCTCCTGATCTTGCTCAACCCGGAATGTCGGGTCTTCTTCAGCGAGCTTCTGAATCGCGGTACCGAGCTTCTCTTGGTCGGCCTTGGTCTTGGGCTCAATGGCGACCGAGATAACCGGCTCGGGGAACGTCATCGACTCGAGCACAACCTGGTTGTCGAGGTCGCAGAGCGTGTCACCCGTGGTGGTGTCTTTGAGACCGATCACCGCGTAGATGTGACCCGCGGTCATGTTCTCAACCGGGTTCTCTTTGTTGGCGTGCATCTGGAAAATCTTTCCGATGCGCTCCTTCTTGCCCTTGGTTGCGTTGGCGACCTGCGCACCCGAGTCAACCTGACCGGAGTACACGCGCACGTAGGTCAGACGACCGAAGAACGGGTGAACCGCAATCTTGAACGCGAGACCGGAGAAGGGGTCGGTTGCCACGGGGTGACGCTCGATGACCTTTTCTTCGTCGCGGATGTCGTGACCCTGCGTGGCAGGAACATCGAGCGGGCTGGGGAGGTAGTCCACAACGGCGTCAAGCATCGGCTGAACGCCGCGGTTCTTGAAGGCTGAACCACACAGGACGGGGTAAATCTCCGAGGCGATGGTCATCTTGCGAATGGCCTTCTTGATCTCGTCGACCGAGAACTGGTCGTCACCCTCGAGGTAGCGCTCGAGCAGCTCGTCGTCACCTTCGGCAACGGTTTCGATCAGCTTGGCACGGTACTCGTTGGCCTTGTCGACGAGGTCAGCCGGGATCTCTTCGATCTCGTACTTGGCACCCATCTGCACGTCACCCTTGGAGTCTCCACGCCAGGTCAATGCACGCATCTCCACGAGGTCAACAACACCCTCAAAGGTGTTCTCGAATCCGATGGGAAGCTGGATGACCAGCGGACGAGCACCCAGACGATTGATGATCGTGTCTACCGTGAAGTAGAAGTCCGCGCCGAGCTTGTCCATCTTGTTGACGAAGCAGATGCGAGGAACGTCGTACTTGTCGGCCTGACGCCATACAGTCTCCGACTGTGGCTCAACACCCTCTTTACCGTCGAACACAGCGACAGCACCATCAAGAACGCGGAGCGAGCGCTCCACCTCAACGGTGAAGTCAACGTGACCGGGGGTGTCGATGATGTTGATCTGGTTCTTGTTCCAGAAGCAGGTGGTAGCAGCGGAGGTAATGGTGATACCGCGCTCCTGCTCCTGCGCCATCCAGTCCATCGTGGCAGCGCCATCGTGAACCTCACCGATCTTGTGCGTGATACCTGTGTAGAACAGGATGCGCTCGGTGGTGGTGGTCTTACCGGCATCGATGTGCGCCATGATGCCGATGTTGCGGACCTTCTTGAGGTCAGTCAACACGTCTTGTGCCACGAGTAGTCCTTAGGTTTCGAATGCGAAATTGAGTATTGAGTTGGGATGCTCGTGACTACCAGCGGTAGTGAGCGAAGGCCTTGTTAGACTCGGCCATCTTGTGGGTGTCTTCACGACGCTTAACTGCAGCGCCGAGACCGTTCGAGGCGTCGAGGATTTCGTTCATGAGACGCTCGGTCATCGTCTTTTCGCGACGAGCCTTTGCGTAGCTGGTCAGCCAACGCAGAGCGAGCGTGTTCGCACGACCCGGCTTGACCTCAACGGGAACCTGGTAGGTCGAACCACCGACACGACGTGAACGCACCTCAAGGGTGGGGCGCACGTTGTCGAGCGCCTTCTTGAGCGTGACAACAGCGTCGGAACCGGTCTTAGCCGTGACACCTTCGAGCGCGCCGTAAACAATGCGCTCTGCGAGGCCTTTTTTGCCGTCGAGGAGGATCTTGTTCACCAGCTGGGTGACAATCGGGGCGCCGTATACCGGGTCGGCAACAACGGGGCGCTTGGGAGCTGGGCCTTTACGTGGCATTACTTCTTCTCCATCTTCGCTCCGTAGCGGCTACGAGCCTGCTTACGGTTTTTGACGGCCTGAGTGTCGAGTGCGCCACGGATGATCTTGTAGCGAACACCGGGGAGGTCTTTCACACGACCACCGCGAACGAGAACCATCGAGTGCTCCTGGAGGTTGTGGCCTTCACCGGGGATGTAGGCGGTAACTTCGGTGCCGTTGCTGAGCTTGACACGAGCAACCTTGCGAAGAGCCGAGTTCGGCTTCTTGGGGGTAGTGGTGTACACACGGGTGCACACGCCACGCTGCTGAGGGTTCGACTTGAGGGCAGGCGCCTTGGTCTTGGTGACCTTCGGCGAACGACCCTTACGAACCAACTGGTTAATAGTTGGCACTGGTTCTCCTTGTTATGTGCTGCACGGTGACAGCCGCTCGACCTTCGAGCGAATGACCCGCCACAAGCCGCGAGTGCGAGCTTTCGTGATTTGCGGGTATGCCGTGGGGGTCACATCACGAGGATGTCTTGACCCTTCTGCTTGGCACACCCCTCAACACCTCGGTTGTGCTTGCACACAAACGAGGGCGCTGAAAAGCGCACCAAGAGCCAAGTTTAGCCCGAAAAATTGGTGGTCTGCAAACCAGCTGCTGTGTGAGCCTGGCTTCAGTCGTCTGACGGGTCAGCGAACTGCTTGGAACCCGCGTTGAGGTACTGCCAGCGCAACGATCCGAGGTAGGCCCAACCGGTAATCGCAGCGGACACGAGAATAATCAGCGCGGGTCCGTTGAGGAGAAACACGAAGAACGCGTAGCCAAGCCACGAAACGCCTCGAGGGTCAATGAGAACCGCGGCGAGCGCGTTGATAACGAGGGCGCACGCGAAGGTTGTGGCGGTGATCCCGACAACCGCGGTGAATCGAACCCGTGGATCTGGGGAGGGCGCTGGTCGAGCATCCGCCGACTCGGAATCACACGGGAGCCGTGATCGAGTGCGAGAGCGAGGGATGCGCGGACGCAAGAATCCCCGCGCTGCCCGCATCGCAGCCAACGCAAACACGATGGCGCACGCGACGATGACAACCACGCCGTAGCCGGCAACGTACACACCAAAACCGAGTGGGTCATCGGTATTGCGAACCACGCTGGCGATTCCGCTACCGAGGATAACGAGAGCGCCGAAACCGCCGGCAAAGATAAAAGCAATCCCGACGGTGAAGGCTCGTGTCAACAGTGCCGGCCTCAGGCGCGGATCGAGTGGCTGCTCGCTCTCTGGGTCACGAGGAGGCGGCTGCGTCATTGCTCGTTATCGAACAAGAGTGACGACAACAACGATGACGAGAACGATGACCGCAATCACGCTCACGGTGAGGCCCACGACCACCCGGGCCGCCCGTCGGCGATTTCGTTTCGCGTTGAGTTCCCACAACTCATCCGCTGACTTGGTTCGTTTGGTCACCGCGGGAGTGGTGAACGAACTCGGACTCGCGACCGACTCGGGTATCCCCCGTGGCCCGTAAACGCGGTTCTCGTCCGCAGGTTGAGGGCCGTCAGGTACCGGTGCGGCGTGAGTCTGGTCAGCCTGCGGTGCCACCACACTCGGCCGCGGCGAGGCGACCACGGTAGCGTCACTCGCCAGATCGGACTCCACGCGAGCATTTCGGGGCGCGACGATCGTGGCGTCACCGCGATCCGCGTTATCGGAACCCGCGTTATCGGAACCCGCCACAGACTGAGGAGTCAGTGACTTGCGTGAAATCGTCGTCGCATCCGGGTCGGCGTTGAGACCGGGTGCTTCTCGTGCCTCGCGCGCGGCGCGCGGCGCAATAACCGTCGCATCCGACTCGATTTCTGGCGACGGTGTGGTCTGCGCCGAAGGAGCGGGCTGCTTATTTCGGGGCGCGACGACGGTCGCGTCGTCCGCACCATCCGTAGTATCCGACGACGGACGGCGCGGTGAAAAAACGGTCTCGTCAGATTCAGACACGAGGAACCTCTAAAAATTCGAGCTCGGCGTCGCCCACAAACACATGGCTTGTCACAGGTGTGGCAACGCCAACCGCAATGGGTTTTTCGATGCCGGTTGCCGCCACGAGCGAGACGCCATTGGTCGAGTTGAGGTCGGTAATGTGCCAGACGCCGTTGATGAAATCAAGTCGGGCATGGGTTCTGGAAACCGTTCCACTCGGATGATCGAGCGTAATGAGAATATCTTTCTCGTCGTTTGTCGGACTCGAGGGCGCCCGGCCAATCACATACGTCACATCGCGCAGGCTTCGCGGTTCAATCTCGGCACCACTGAGCGTCCAACCCGTTTCAGGCGCAAGACTCATCCGCTCCACAATGATGGCGTTGGATTGGTTGCCGCTGCCGGAGATGTTGCCGCTGAGCGAGTTGTTGGCCGAATCGGAGTGCCCACCTGACGGAGCCGAGTCAACATCGGGTACGAAACGCGAATCGGGTTCACGCGTAGCCGGAATCACCGGCGCGATTGTCGGTTTTACTGATGCCCGTCTGAAACCTTCAGCGACCAGTTCGTCAAAGGACGGCATCGACGGGGCTGGGCGCAACTCGAACTCGCGACCGGCGAGCTCGACCGGTTCCGGTGACTGCGACGGGTGCAGCACCAACACGCTAATCACCGTGGCTTCGGAGCCATCCGCAGCAGACGCGGGGGACGAATCAGGCACGGAGACCTGAACCACCTGGGTGAATTCAGGATCCACGTCGAGCGCCGGTCTCTCGGCTCGGGGCTGAAAGAATTCGGGATGCGAGTCAACCGTGCTCGGTGTCGCCGGCACGGCACCGGCATCCCGATTTGGCAGGGGCTCAACGGGGACAGTCGGCAAAGTCGCCGCCGAGGCAGGTCGAGCATTCTCGTCACCGGGCTCATCGTCCCAGCCCTCGGGCGCCCATGGATTACTCACGAACGTCACCACCTCCCGAAAACTCACTCTGTGAGGACGAATTTACCGGTTCGGATTGACCCCCGGCACCCCGAATGTCACGCGAAGCTCGTCGCTGGCCTCCGCGGCGTGAACGAAGAGCGTGCCACCAGGTGCGACCGGCGCGGGCGGCCCGAGCTGAAACGTACCTGAGGAATGCCACAAAGCCCGTCGCCCGCTCCGACTCATCCCGATGTTCAAAGGCAAACATGCCCTGAACGCGTTGCAGTTGTGCGGCCGGATCGACCTGCCGCACGAACGACCGCAGGGACATCCAGGCTAGAGCGCGCCGGAACAGCGAATCCTCGCGCGCGTACCTCTGCCGTTGCGCATCAGCGAATTCCCACGCGGCAATCACCTCGGAGGGGGACGGATCGTATGGTGCAAACGCGGCCTCATCGGCAAGTTGCGCCAAAACAGTGGCGTCCGGTTGCTCCACTACCGTTGCGTACACTTCGGCGAGTTCACGTCGCGTTAGACGCCGTGGTGCAGACCAGCCGTGATCGAGCGCGGTGTCGAAGTACTCATCCCACGCACCCATCACCGCAAGGGATGGGTCGCTTTCCCGACGCCGCTCACGACGCCGCCGCACCTTGGTTCCGATCACCACAACGAACGGGCTGAGGATCACCGCAATGATGAGAAGAACCTTAAACACCCGGCCCAGAATGTCAAAGAGCCAGCCCAGATCGAAGACAAAACCAGGATCCGGTGTGGTGGATGCGCCCGCCGCAGGGTTTGCGGGAGCCGGAGGAAGCACGGCCGCGGTGTCTGTGGTGACCTGCGTGGGATTCTTCGGGTCTTGACGCTCGTTGCTCTGGGGAGTGATGCGGTTCTGGAATTGCGGTGTCGTATCAAAGGAAACCCAGTTGCCATCGGGAGCGGCGACCTCTACCCACGCGGTGAGGTTCGCACCGGTGCACACACCAGCTGCACAGGGCGGGATGACGTACGCCGTGTCTGCCGAGGCACTCGTGCGATAACCGAGAACAACGCGAGATTGGTATCCCGAAACAGCCGCGATGAGCGCCCCGGCGGCAGCGATCTGCTCGTCATCTGCGGTGGCGGCGACAAGTTCGGAATCCGACGCGGTTGGTCGCGCGTTTTGACGCTCCACCAAGGCTGAGAAAAGTTTGTCTAGGCGACCGGTTGAGTGTCCGGAAAGTGACGACTCAAAGGAGTACCCACCGAGGGCGCCGGTCCACACGGCTTGCCCCGACTCGGCGACAGGTGCATCGAGCGAGTGACTGAGATAGGTTCGTGCCCGAAGCGCCGACATGAGTTGCGCGAGGCCCGTTCCGGTTGAGGCATCGATGTTGCTCTGGCGCTGGAGCTCAAGCCAGTCACGTAGTGAGGTGGGAACGAGGGCATCGTCGACCGTGCTTGCGCCGCTGGATTCCAGGCTCGCCGGATCACTCGCCTGGGTGCGCGCGTAGTTGGTCAGCGTGTAGGTGGCTCCCGAAACCATGCCGGGAACAATCACCCCAGAGTTCGTGGAGGGGTTGATGAAAAATGCATCGGTCAATTTCTCAGCGCTGGCACCGGTGAACTGGACTTGTTTCAGATCATCGACAACCGGCAACCACATCGTCGAGTCGTCACCCACGGTCACGGCTGTGGTGTGTACCTGGTCTGATCCGGTGTGCGACGGCAGGTCTGCCGGCATCCGCTTGTAGAGAGCGGAGCTGTCATAGTTTCCTGACGCGGGAGTGATTCGGTAGACCTGACCGTCGAAATACGGCATGACGGCAAGCCGGATTCGCGAGAGCTGTGGATCATCTGTACTGAACGTCACTCGAGGTGCGGTGAGCGCGGTCGTGTCGGCAAATGCTGCGCGGTATGAGCTCAGGGGGCTCACGGCACGCGCGATGTCCTTCATGGGGTCGATGCCTGAGCGAACCACCGAACGGGTTGCGGGGACTCCGACGGAGCCGACAATGACCACCCCGATGATGGTGGCCACGGCAACGACTCCGATGGCAATCGCCGAGCGTCGGGCTCGGCGTCCGAGCGCGCCTGAACTCCCTGTTGTCGCCGCACGTCGCACCGCGCGTGAACCCCACGCCAAGTAAGCGATGGAGAGTGCCAGCAACAGGATTCCGGCCAGCACTGAGCCGGCTATCGGCAGTCGCAGACCGAAAAGCGAGACATCGCTGGCCAGTGTGACCTGACCAAAAGCAAGACCAAAGATAGACGGGAGAATCAACGGCACGATGGCGACGCCGAACCGCGAGATTGAGCGCACCAGGAGCGACGCACTGATCAACGTGGCAAGGTAAAAAACGAGAAATGCGGGCACGAGCAAGGCGTGATAGGTCCCAACGGGTGGGTCTATGGTCACCAACTGCTTCCACGCGAAGATCACGCCACCCAGTGATTCAAGCCACCCGCGCAGCGCCGCCGGAAGTGACGTCATGGCTTGTGGGTTCGTGGCCGGGAGTGCAACGAGAAGATAAACCCCGGCAGTAAACAGCGCCGTGGTGAGCAGTGACCAACGAAACCTGGTTCGCAGGAACGCGACAAGCACTCCGGCGGCAACCGCGACCAGAATGCTCACCCAAAAAAACGGAACACCATAGATCGGGTAGGTCAGAATTGCCGCGAGAAGCAAGAAAGCGGCCACGTAGGCAGCAAAGCCAAGACGCACACGCATCACTTGTACCTCGCCATCAGCCCACGGATGTCGTCGAGAATGGCCACGGTGAGAACACGCAACCCGACGAGAGAACGGAAGCTTGGTGCCGCGTTGGGGTCACACATGACGGCGAGCACACTCATGTCTGTCGGGAGCTGCAAGCGCATCCGCTGAAGATCGCGCGCGGTGACCGTCGAGCCACAAATAATCACGGCGAGTGACATGTCATGTTTGGCCTTGGCGGTCAGCTGACAAATTTCCTCAAGTGGCATCGAGTACTCGTGTCTCTCCACGAGGCTCAACGCATCGAGCAGTTTGCGTCCGGAACGCACGCTCAGGTCGCGTATTCCGCGAACCGAGCGAGAGCTCAGTGCTGACAATTCAACACTCGCCACTACTGCAAGATTTCGCCCGTCTCGAATCGCCCGGGCCCCCAACGAGCCCAGGATGCTCACCGCCATCTCAAATTCCTCGTCCTCGGCGAATTCGGTTTCACGCGTCCCCAGAATGAGCACCATACGCGAACGACGGCTTTCCTCGAACTGTCGCACCATGAGGGTGCCGGTTTTAGCCGTGGATTTCCAGTGAATGTGCCGCTGACCGTCACCCGGGTGGTACTGACGGATGGCGTGGAAAGAAATGTCCGAATCGGTCAGATTGAGGGTCGGGTTACCTTCGAGGTCACGAATAAGACCCGTAGCTGTCGACGGGACGGATACCGTTTGGGGGTGCACGAACAGTTCACGAACATCAGACCACAGGAGCTCGCGCCGCAACACACCCACGAAATCGGTGCGCACCGTGGTCAAGGGGCCGACCGGAATAACACCTCGGCGATGTGCGGGGATGGCGACATCGGTCACAAACGACTGCCCCGGGCGCAGCAAGGGGATACCAATTTCGGTCAGGCCAGTTCCGATGGGAATCTCAAGTCGTCCCGGCAGCTCCACGTGGGGACTCGTGTTGGTGATGCTCACCGTGGCCGTCACCTCGGTGCCCGCCACGACGCGGTCATCGGGGAGCGAGAAATCGACGGCGTACGAACGCCCACCAAACAAGAAGGGCACTGCGCCGAGCAACAACACTGCGGCAATGATTCCGGCGACGGCAAACTCTGGCCAGCGCAAGAAGATGCCAACCGGAATCCAGGCGACCAAGGCAGCGACACAGAGCCAACCGACCGGAGTGACCGTTTCACGCAGCCATTTCCAGATGTGCTTCGTGACCGTCCAACCACGCTGTGCCCACTCGATGCCTCGACTCGCAACACCGGCGACACGTCCCGTGCCCGTCTGAGAGACGAGCGTGAACGTGGTCGATTCGGGCATGCTGGCGCCCTCGCGTGATGAGCGCGAGCTACCCGTATCCCGGCGTCGTGAGTCGGCTTGAGTCACTAGTTGTCGCCTCCGGTGGGCGGTGTGGTGTCGAGCAGAATCTGCTGGATGATGGCATTCGCCGTCACACCATCAAACTGTGCTTCGGGATCAAGAACCAAACGGTGCGCGAGGACGGGCTCGGCGAGCGCCTTCACATCATCCGGGGTGACGAAGGGTCGTCCCTGGCTTGCCGCCCACGCCTTAGCGAGTTTGGTCAGGTTACGCGCACCACGCACACTCGATCCCATGAGCACCTGGGGTGACGAGCGTGTCTCCTCAACCAACCGAACGATGTAATCGAGAATCCGCGGATTCACGAAGACCGCACGCGCCATCTCGGTGAGCTCGTTCATGGTTTCCAGCTTCATCACCGGGTCGAGCTCTGAGGCTTCGTTTACGGTTCCCTCAAGGATTCGAACTGTTGATGCCGCATCCGGATATCCCACGGATGTCTTGATGAGAAAGCGGTCAAGCTGCGCTTCAGGAAGCGGGTACGTTCCTGCTTGCTCAATCGGGTTCTGGGTAGCCAACACGATAAACGGCTTTGTGAGTGTTCGGGTGTTACCGTCCACGGTCACCTTGGCTTCTTCCATCGCCTCGAGCAACGCGGATTGCGTCTTCGGCGACGCGCGGTTGATTTCGTCTGCCAGTACGACATTGGCGAAGATGGGGCCCGCGTGGAATTCAAACTTTCCCGTTTTTTGGTCGTAGACGGTGATTCCTGTCACATCGCCGGGCAGCAGATCCGGGGTGAATTGGATGCGGGAACTGGTGCCTTTGATCGACTGCGACAGCGCCCGCGCGAGAGCCGTCTTACCGGTTCCCGGATAATCCTCGAGGAGCACGTGCCCTTCGCTGATCATTGACGACACGACCAGTTCGATGACCTGACGCTTGCCAAAAAGAGCCTTTTCCACATTGTCGATCAGACTGCGGAAGTTTGTGGCGAACTTCTCGACGTCCTTTTTGGTGAGATCCATGACTTACCTTTCGTGAAACTGTGCGGTGCGAACAAAACGTGTGGTGGGAAAAACGGTGCGTCTGCTTAGGCGCATGGGATGACCACCTCCAGTGATCCGGTGAGGCCGCTGACCGGACCGACTTCGGGGTTGCCGAGAATGAACAAATGCACTTCTCGAACACCGGTCGTTCCCAGCGGAATCTTGAAGTTTCCGAGCGAGGATTGCATGTCGTGCAATCCCGAGCCATCTCGGTACTTGGCCGTGGTAACTCCAGAGCGCGGCTTTGCGCCGATCCAACGCGGAAGACTTCCGGTCAGCCCTGATCCCGTGAGATCGAAGTACAGGCGAGCTCCCGGCTCACACAATCCGCTGGTCTTTTTGACTCCCGACGAGTCGGTCTCAAATCCGCCGGTCACGCTGAGTTGCCAGGCGCGCGTTTCATCCGCCGGGCTGAGCGTTCCGTTATCACTGCTACAGAACTTCGAACCGGTGACGAGGATGCAGTAGCGCGCGTGAACCGTAAACTCTTTGCCGTAGACGTTGACCACTCGAGCAAGGTCCGCATCCCACACACTGAGGTCTGTCGAGAATTCAGCGGTTGTACCCGCAGGTAGCGTGCTCACGAGTTTCGCCTGCCACGATCCGCCGTTACCGCTGGGGGTCGGCGTGGCGCTGACCGCGTAGGTCAGTTCGCCATCCTTGGGTGCGGCCACGGTCGCGTACTTGGGCGATTTTGCTTCGGCGATTCCGAACCCGTTCGAGACACACACTTTCGCGGTGTAGCCCTTGTTCGTGACGAGACCGGCGAGTTCGCTCTCCACAATCGAATCAATCTGGTTGTCCGAGGCGCTGAGCGTCATCTGCTTGCTGATTGTGGTCGCATCGCCGCTGACGGTCAGGACGTTGGTCGCAAAATCCCACGAGCATCGCGCATCGGAGCTGGTCGCTTGCCACGTCGCAAAGGCCACAGTGAGGGGTTTGTTACTGAAGTTGCGGTTGAGCTCTTTGCCTTGAACCACCGATCGCCACGTTGATGCGCTGAGGGACGCGGATGCACTGGACGAGGCAATCGTCGGCGCGCCAATGATGCGACCAGACCAGGACGCGGTCGGCGTGGCGGTGTTCGGTCCAGACACCGGCGGTTTCGTTCGACCCACCGCGCTGACGGTAATTGTCGAGTTCATTCCCGGGCGTGCACTGATGTTTTCGGTGAATTGCCCGAACGAGTTGAGCTCGTGTCTGACTTGGGTTCCCCCATCCCCTTGGATGAGATACGCGCTGACCACGTCATCCTGTTTGGGGGTGATGGTCACGGCGGCAAGTCCGAGTGATGCGCTCGTCACGCGCCGATCAAAGGTGGGACTGACGTTCGAAAATATGTCCGCGGTGATGGCGCTGGGGGCCCGATAGGCATACGCGTTGGTCACTTCGGCGAAGCCTTCCGAGCGACCCACATCATTCTTGGCGTAAACCTGATACGTGTGCAGGTCGCCGCTATCCGATGACCTGCCGTCGTAGGCACCCAAACCAGCCAGCTCACATGTTGTGGTGAGTTCCGTTCCGGACCGGGCACACTCACTTTCGTGACCGTCTTCAACCACGATGTAGGTGGTGACCACGGGATCGGCCTCGGCCGCCAGGCCGGCTTGAATCTCAAGCGTGATGGTGCTTTCGCTGTAATCACTTTGGATGACTGAGCGGGGACCGGAGGGGATGCCGAGAATGCGGAAGTCCAAGACTCCGCGGCCCGATTTCCCGGTCTTGTCAATCACGCGATACACGATGTTGGAGCAGTGCACGCTCACCGGGGTGCTGGAGAACGAGACGGTGATGTTTTGCTCTGTTGCCGCGAGTTTGGCCGTTCCACAATTCACCTCATTTGCACCCGACTGATAATCGGGATTTCCGCCGGCAAAGTTGAACGGTGCGAAGACCAGTGGGACATCCGGGGTCGGGTTGTACGCATCGGTGATTGCACTCACCGAAATGGTGCAACTCTCAGGTCCCTTGTCTGCTTGACAGGTTGCCTCGATGTGACCACCCTGAGGCCCATCGTTGACGGCCGCGCCAACCACGAGGACGAGCGGGGCAGGCGTGGTGGCGGGGTGGTTGGAGACGCTGATGGTCACCATTTCGCGAGCGCCGGTGGGAGCCGATCCGGTCGAGCTGATGATCAGTGACTGGCCGTCTTGCGTGACGGTGAAGTAATTACCCGTGTAGCTAAACGAATAGGTGAGATCCGTCAGGTCGGTGTGCCCGTACCAAGTCGTCATGTCGGTCATCACAAAGGTCGTGGTCTGAGACTTATCCGGGACGACGGTCAACTGAGTACGGGTGAGTTCTGGCTCAGGGTTGGCTGGGATTACCGTCACGGGAATGAGCACACTGACAAAGTCGGTTGATGAACCGGCAACGCGGATGGGGACGATGCAGCCGTCGCGCCACGGCGCACCAGAGCCAGCGTCGTAGGTGATGCGCGTCCCCGAGACACTGCATTTGCCGTTGTCTCGCTGCCCAAGGGCGCGCGTGTTTCCCGAGTCAACATCCACGGAGAAGGTGGCCGGCAGGGTGACTAGATCGGCAATGTCAAACTGGACCGAGGAATTTTCATTGACCTGCTGTCGAGCCTTATCGGGATCGATCGTGAGGACGATGTCACGAATTCCGGGGACATGAAGGAGTCCGTAGCCAGAAACCGGCGTTCCGGCAAAATCTTTACCCTCGAGGGTGAACACGACCACAGCTCCCTCGGGCGGCGCGGTTCCTCGAATCGTGTGACCCGACGCAGTGAAACCGTGGCCGTCGCCCCAGATACTGAGGGTCAGACTTCCGATGTCCCCCGACGACCAGGCGACTTTTTGAGTGACCACGTCGATACCACTGGGCAACTGGTCACGCTGATCCATGGATACATAAGTGTCGAGCACTTCGGGTGAATAGGTGGCAGCCTGACTTGCCACACGAACCACAATCGAGCCCGTGGAACGGCTTCCGCTCGCGTTCTTGACCGTGTACCGGTAGACCATGGTGCTCGGGGTATCCCCGGCGGCAAAGGTGATGACATTGCCGTCAATCTTCGTGACCCGGTCGACACCCGACGTGTAGAGCGATGAGCCCGGTGACAGATCGGGAACAACCGAATCCTCAACGAGCGTCATGGCCTCGCCACGCGGATCGATGTCGTTGTTGAGTGGGTTCACCAAGGCTTTAGTCTCCGGCCCCGCCACGATCTCGACGTAGTCCGTCATGGTCACCGGCGCAGGATTGAAATCCGCGTTGGTGATTCCCACTCGCACACTGGCCGTAGCCGTGTCGCCCTGCGCATCTTTGACCGTGTAGGTGAGCGAATCCTGACCACTCTCATCAGGCGTACTGATGTAGACAATCGCGTTGCGCTCATCATTGATGGATGCGAAACCTTTGCCCGCACTGGTTTGAGACACCGAGATGAGTTGCACCGAATCGCCGTCGGGATCGATGTTCTGCAGATCAACCGGGATTTTCACCGAGGAGCCGGCATTGACCCGTCCGTAGAGGTCTCGTGGTGCCGGCTTACGGTTGCTTCCCGGTGCGACGACGTGAATCGTGAGTTGGGTACTGGCCTGCTGTGTCGGGTTACCCGCTGAGAAGAGTGCATAGCTGCAGCGATAGTCACCTGCCGTCGAGGGGGCGACCACACGGACCTTTCCACCACCGGCGAAGAGAAGTCCGCCCGGCATGCAGTCGGATGTGAGCGACGAGGCACTCACCACAAGGGGAACTCCGGGCAATCCCACATCGTTGGCGAGAACATCCACATTGGTCGTGCTTCCTGCACGGACGGTTACCGCATCGGGCACTCCGATGGGTGCTTGGCTCTCGGCGTACTCCATTTGGTACACACTCACCACGCCTGTCGTGCGGAAGCGCGCATCGTCGGTGCCATCTGAGAGGGTGTAGCTAAATGTACCGAGCAGACCAGGCAAACCTTCCGCGCTGGCTCCGCGAACGCGGACAAAGCCGGCGTTGATGGGGTCCGCAAAAAGTGCCGCAGTTCCCAGCGGTGAGGTGGCGATGTCGCTCACGACAAGTGCCCGTCCACTGGGATTATGCGCCGCCGCAAAAAGGTCGACGGTGGTATCGAGTCCGGAGCTCACCAGCACGGTAACGGGTGTCGTCGACAACTGAGTGCTGTCGGGGTTGACCACGTTTACTCGCACCTCGCCGGTGGTTTCTCCTGTGGAGTCAGCAACGACGACCTGCACGAGAACCTGTTCCACCGTTCCGCTCTCGATTCGAAAAGCGGTGTCAGAAACGATGTCAATCGTGGCATCAGAGGTGGCGGATTTATTTGCCGATCGCAACACAACCTCGCCCGAGGCGCCTGAAACCGCGCGGGCGATGTCCACCGTCATCGGCTGGTCGACCGCTGCAGTGACCGAGAAGCCGGTGAACTCGAGTACCGGGTCTTCGGCGACCGTCACATTGAAAATCCGCTGGGATGTTGCGCCTCGAGTGTCGGAAAGCGTGGCGGTGACCACGACCGACGTCCCTGCCGGGGCACCTGTGGCGTCATTTTGGTAGACGATGTCACCGGATGAGGTGAACCCGGCCGAACCTTTTCCGCCCGGCACCGAAACCGAATTGACAAAGAATCGGTCTCCGTCGGGATCTACCCAGCCATCGAGCCCGGGAATGCTCACCGTTCCCCCTGGAATGACCTGGTGCAGGGGCTCGACGTACACGCACCCGTCCACGACGTCGGCGCATCGCGCGGGCCCAGAATTTTGTCCGGGATCGACAATGTTTAGTCGGACGGTCGCGGAGTTAGACATGAGGCCGTCAACCGCGGTGCCGTCCGACACGCGATAACTGAACGATGCGCTCCCCCGAGCCGCACCCGACACACTGACCACGATGACTTGCTCATTACTTGCGACTGTCGCCACACCAAAGCCGCCGTCAAGACCGCTCACGGATGCGGGATCGATGGTGAGAACATCCCCGGGGTTAGGGTCGTGGTCATTGAGCATGACCGGCAAAGTGACCAGATCGCCGGCGCGAACACCGAACGAGTCGCTTTCGGCAACAGGCGGTTTCGGCGTGGTAACTTTTTGTTCCTCGGCCTGTGCGCTCGTTTGGTCCGGGGTGCGATCCACCAGCGACCAGTTCTGCGTGCTCGGTATCAGTGCGCCCGTGGGGAGGTTCCAGGCCCATCCACTGGTCGTGTCGTTCACGGCAGCGGCAGAATCCGACAGGTTAATGACCGGCGTCGGCGTCGAGGTGAGTGCTTTTCCGCCATAAGTGAGTGGCGTCGTTTGACCCGTCAGCGACGAGTAGAGCGTTCCACCCGTGGCGCTCTCACCGAGCCACGCCGCATAAACCGCGCCCTGGAAACTCACCGGACGGGCGGCCACACCGGATGCTTGCGTGATTCCCGCCACTGCCCCGGAGCCCAGGGCCACGGATGCCAGACCGGTACTTCCCGCGATGTAGGCAAAGTCGCTGCGAAGACGGGAGGATTTTTGCAGGTGAGCACCCTCCCCGGCGGAGGCGGAGAACGACGTACCCGCCGCGTCACGTCCGGCGACCCAGACGGTGGAGGTGCTCGCATCCACCAGCACCCAGGTGTCACCAAACACGCTGAGCTCGAAGTCATCAGCCGCGCCGGCTCCGGTGACAGCGCCGACCTCGGTCGGGCTGGAGTCACCGGGCGTGTAGCGGTAGACCCGACCCGTCGTGTGAGAAAAACCGTAAATCACGTCAGCCGAGGGCGGACCACTCGTCTCGGGCGATCCGCCATCCACGACCGCCACGGCGTCAAAAGTCAGGTTGTCTCGCACCTGCGACTCACTCAGTGGCACGGCGCTCGGGTCACTGACCACGCCACCCTCAACGGTGGCCATGAGCAACTCGCCGGTGCCTGCGATGTAGGCGAGCGTCGAACCCGCCATTTCCACGTTCTTGGTTTCAGGGGGCGCTTTTTGGTAGAGCGTCTCGTCGTCGGTGAACTCGGCTGGGCTGGCGGCATTGACATTGGCAAAGCGGGTCAAACCGGAGGTGTAAATCAACACCCCGGCGCGACTTTGCACCAATTGCTCGGGCTGATAGATCGAGTTCGCCGAGCTCAACTCAGAAAGTTGAGTGTTGACCTGCCCGTATCTGTTTCCCTGCGCACCGGCTTGAAGGACCCAGACGGATGACGAGTTGACGGGAACCTGTTTGACGTCGAAACCCGCTGACACGATGGCTGCCACGATGAAGGCGGCGAGCACAACAACCACCGCCACAACCTTGAAGAGGTTGCCACGAGAGATGAATGCTCTGCGGGGAGCTCGAGGAGTAGACACGATTAGCTCTGCGCCCTCCGACGCTTCGACTCAACCGGAACGACGGAACCACCGGCAAGTGGCGGAGCACTGGAACGTGCAGAGCTGGAGACGGGATCAAACTGCGTCCACGGGTTCGTGGGAAGTTCGATCGGTGTCAGAGAGTCACCCATGCCGCCTTGGACGCGGTTGAGTTCCATCGCGAGTTCGAGCATGCTCTCGTACCGCTGCGTCGGGTCTTTCCACATCGTTTTGAGCAGCACGCGTTCCAGCTCCTCAGGGACATCGGCCCGACCAATCGGCGTGTAGTTGGCACGCAAAATGCGTTCCTTGTGCTTGTCCGTGGAGGGGCTTTTCTTCTCACCAACTTCTTGAAACGGCGTTCGACCCGCGAGCAAGGAGTAGAGCGTTGCACCCAGGGACCAGATTTCGCTCGCCACCGTGCCCGACGTTTCTTGGCGGATGACTTCCGGAGCCGACCACGGAATCGACATGGCAATCACGTCCGAGTCCCCCGAACCCGTGAGCCGACCCGAGATACCGAAGTCCGCCAGCACGGGATGCCCGTACTCGGTGAAGAGCACATTCGATGGCTTAATGTCGCGGTGAAGTACCTGAGCGCGGTGCGCCGTTTCGAGAGCTGACGCGAGCTTGACTCCGATGTGCACCACATCGCTTGCCGGGAGAGGAGAGTTTCGCCACGAGCGACCAAGCCCGTCGGGGCAGTGCTCCATCACGAGGTAGGGACGGCCATCGGCCGAGATGCCCGCGTGGTGCACGGTGAGTATCGCGGGATGCGGGCCGAGGCGACCCATCGCATCCATTTCGAATCGAAACATCGCCGCGAGATCGGCGCTGTCGGCGGCGTTCACGGTTTTGTGCAACACCTTCACCGCGACCTGGCGATACGGCATGTCTTGCTGAAAGAGGTAGACATCGGCGAACCCACCGCTGCCAAGCAAGCGGATATGCCCGAATCCCGCTATCTGTGGCGGTGAAGCTGGTACGCGCGTGGTCACTATTTGTCCCCCGCCGTTGAGCTTAGCGGAATGAGTTCTTGGTGTTGAGGCGTGCGGTCAAGCAGCATCCACTGGCCACCCAACGAAAAGACGTGTTCGTTGCCGTTACACGTCACACTCCATTGTGGCTGAGCCGTCGCATTGACGAATTGGCCAACGCACGCGCGGGATTCATCCGATTTGTCATCGCCGTCGTGGGAGGTGCTTCGACCGTTTTCGGCATCGGAAATCAACTGCGTGCGATCGGGCTCGTCCACCCAATAGGCGAAGCCGGTCGTCTGCCCGTCAACCCGCACATCGCTGCTCGCAATGGGAAGCTCCGTCGCGAGGCTGCCATCGTGGAGATTCATGAACGACATGGATGTGGTGTCCTCGTCACCTTCGTGAGTGAGGTACACCATTCCAATATCCGCGTTTTCAAGGCGAGAAATTTCAAAGCTGTCAGCCGGAACGTCCATCGCCCACACTGACTCCCCGCTTTCCGGGTTGAGTCGCGTGACATGACGGTTTTCGTCACCGTCAAGCAGATAGAGACCGCTGTACTGGCGACGGTTCTCAAGGGTTGACTCTGGGGCATAGGTCGTCAAAGCATATCCACGGGAGGTAGCCGACCAGAGCGCCGTTCCTGTCGTGGAAAACGCGGTCACGGTGATGTCGTGACCGTCTTTGCCGCCCTGCGATTGAATGTTCGAGAGGGTCATACCGGTTCCGTCGCCTGCCACGTGGATGTAGGTTCCGGCGACATCAAAAATCTTCCCGCCCGCGTCACCCGCCCAGGCCGTGACGTTTCCGCTGTCGATGTTGACGGCTAGCGGGTCATCCTCGTCATCGCGACCGAGCACGAGACTTCGACCGACGATGGGGTCACCACCGGCGGGCTTGAGATCTGACTCGTACGACCAGTCAGCCTTGGTGAGGTTTTTAGCGCGATAGCGCGCATAACGGAATGCCTTATCCGACCCGTTGGACATGATGAGAATGTTGCGCGCATCTCCGGGAAGCTGCATGACCTGAATGACAGGTGCCTGAATGATCGGGGCGTCCTTCATCGTGGCCATACTCGAATCACTCACTCGACCGTTGAGCGGGTTGTAGGGCACAACTGATTTCATCTTGCGATCGTCGGTATCGTCAACGCTCTTTTTCTCTGAGCCGGCATCCGAACCATTGGTATCCGTGTATTTCACCAAAATCTGGTCAAGGCCTACGGCGTTCACCAGCGATGCGTGCCACTTCTTTGTCCAGGGCAATTCATCCGCGAGATTGACCGACCAGAACACCTGACCCGACTGGGTGTCAATCAGGGACATCAGTGTGGGTGACGGCTTGTCCTGGTTACGGCAGTCCTCCTTGCTGATGTCATTCTGAACGAGAACTAGTCCTTGGTTGTGGGCGAAAGTTTGAAAGCTGTACTGCATGCACTCGGCCAATCCCGGGTCGGAAAGGTCGAACCGCCACGTCGGATTTTCGAGATCGGGCATGCTCAGGTCATCCGTGGTCACCGTTCCGATGACCGCGCGATGCTCGAAGGCCCAGGTAACCCCGCCAAACAACGCGGCAATGATGAGAAGCGGAGGAACGAGGATGCCGATCGCGACGACTCCCGCCGGCACGCGGCGGCGAGCACGACGTGGCCTGGCCACGCGCGCGGGTTGTGGTGGCTTCGGCAGCTGTGGTGCATTCGCCAGCTTGGCCGACTTAGCCGACTTAGCCGACTTCTGCGGCTTATCCGACTTATCTGGCTTATCCGACTTCTCTGCCGAACGGCCACTCTCTGGTTGATCAGATCTGCCCTGTGTCGTACTCAATTCGAGTTCTCGGGCAGCGTCAGCCGTGGCAATCGACGTTTCAATCCAGGAGCGGAGCTCCGCCGAAACGGACGGGTTGAGGAGTAAAACGCTCCAGACATCCGGGTAGTCGTTGGCAAGGCGGGCCAACACTCCTGGTGTGGTGCGCGGGTCAGACGCGAGCATGCGCGCCTGCGCTTCAGACATTCCCCGCGAGACGCTCATCGGTCGTACTTTCCGGCGAGGCGAATTCGGGTAATCGTGACGAAGATCAGCATCATCGAGATGATGCACGCCACCGCGAGGAACCAGTTCGCAAACGTGTGCGCCCACAACGGATCCTCTTTGAGCGCGGGTGAAATTCCCATGAGATTCACCCCCGAGGCGGCCATCGCAAAACTCCACTTCGCGAGGATGAGGTCGGAAAGCTCATAAATAACGGGAGTGTCGACGAGATTGAGCAATCCGCCGTTGAGCACAAGCTGTGCCATGAGCACCACGATGAGAAGTGGCATGACCTGTTCATTTGACCGAACGAGTGCCGAGAGCAGGAGCCCGAGCGTCATTGATGCCACGGTGGTCATGGCAAGTGCGACAAAGAGACCAACCTCGGGTGGCGTGAAAAATATCGACTCGACCGGAGGCGGTTTGAACAGGAAGGTCACGAAAGTGAGCACTGCTGCCATGAAAATCGCGAGCACACTAAACACGAGGAGCTTGGCAGCGAGGTAAACCGATACGGGTAATCCGACAGCTCGTTCCCGCAAGAAAATGGGTCGTTCACCGATGAGATCGCGAATAGAAATGGATGCGCCCATGAAGCAGGCACCGATCACCAGCATTGCCAACAGTTGACTAGGCTCGCCCGGCTTTTCGTTGTTCGCAAAGCCCAGCCCATTCTTGCCGGGAACCACGATGACGAGGAGTCCCACAATGATCGGCAGTAGGAGCAGAAACATCAGGTAGACCCGGTCACTAAAAATGAGATTCACTTGGCGTTGACACAGGGTGATGAACTGCGAGAGCCACGGCGCGGAGAGACGACGCGGTTTGCGAACCGCGGGTCGATCACGCTCCGCAGGCGGGGCTACCGGTGGTGCGCTGGCGCGGTAGTTGTCCCAGGAGCCGACGGGGTCGTCGGCCAGACCGGAAAAAATGTCTGCCCAATCCTCTGTCCCGAAAAACGCCGTGATCCCCGAAGGCGGACCGTAGTAGGCAGGCATGCCGCCGGGCGCCAGCACGAGCACATCGTCGCACATGTCCAAATAGGCCACCGAGTGAGTGATCACAAAAACGGCTCGCTCGTCTGTCGCGAGCGAACGCAGGAGCTGCATCACCTGTCGATCGAGGGCCGGGTCAAGTCCCGAGGTTGGCTCGTCAAGGATCAGTAGGGCGGGCTCGGTGAGAAGCTCGAGGGCGACGGATGCGCGCTTGCGCTGGCCGCCGGAGAGCTTGTCAATACGCTTTCGACGGTGCTCGTCGAGGTCGAGTTGACCAATCACTCGATCGACCTGGGCTGCGCGAGTGTGCCCATCCTCGTCAACGCGCAGGCGAAGCTTGGCGGCATAGGTGAGAGCACGGTTGACCGTCAACGTGGTGTGGAGCACGTCATCCTGCGGGACCATGCCGATGCGCGAACGCACGAGCTCGAAGCTGGAGTGCACGTCAAAGCCGTCGAATTCGACTGTTCCGCGGGAGGGCTTGTTCACACCCGCAAGAACTTTTGCCAGGGTTGACTTTCCCGCTCCGGACGGTCCGATGACCGCCGTCAGGGTGCCCGGCACGCTGCGGAGGTTCACGCCGTTGAGTAACTTTTTGCCCGAGCTGAGTGCGTACTCGAGGTTGTCGACGTAAAGACCACCGGACTTCTCCGACACTTGGCGCAAGAAGGCGATCGCGCCGTCACGAATCGTCAGGTCGGTGTTTCCGACGGTGATGACGTCACCTTCGTGTACGTAGCCCGCGGTGATCAGCGCGCCATTGAGATAGGTGCCGTTCGTGCTGCCGAGATCCTCAAGCAACAGACCGCTCTCGGTCGGCGTGACACGCGCGTGTCTGCGCGATACCAAGACATCGCTGACGATGAAGTCAGCTTCGGCTGATTTTCCGACCACAGTGCGCTGTGCCCGAACGACGGGAGGCACCACGGCGAGAGTCGGCGACGTCGGGTTCGGCGCGGTGACGTTCGGCGCGGTGAGGTTGGCCGAGGTCGCGTTCGGCACGGTCGCAACCGGCGCCGCGAAAGCCGGCACGCGCACGGCGGAGATAACGAGCTGGGGGTCATCCACTTTTTCACCGAGTCGCACGGTGAGGCGCTCGGTCACCCGAAACTCGTTTCCTCGCACGCCATCAACGAAGAGGCCGTTCGCACTCCCCGCATCACGAATAACCCACGTCTCGTGGTTATCGTCCCAGGCGAGCGTGGCATGAGTTCTCGACACGCGTCCATCCGCCACCACGATCGCACACCCCGAATCGCGACCGATGGTGAGTTCGACACCCGGGGCAAACGTGAGCTCCGAGCCGTCAGCTGTGGCTACGCGAACACTTACCTCGGGCGTCACCATAGGATGCTCCAAGCAAGTTGCGGCAACAACGCACGAGTCGTGAGAGTGCTTGTGGTTGTGGTTGTGGTTGTGGTTGTTCGTGAGCTCGTGGTTGCGCTTGTGATTCGCGTGGGAACCACGGGAGCCTCAACAACCTCAAAACCTGCGGTGTAGGTGCTCGTGACCCCGGTTCCGGGCTTGTTTACCGGTGAAGATGTGGCCGTCACCCGAGCGACGAGGAAGGAGCCGGCAAGGTCCGGAGTGAGTGTGATTGTGCGAGTCGTCGGCGCGAGTACCGTCGGGCAGTTCGCGCTCGAGGGAGCCGTGTCGGATGCGGTGAGAGCCACAGAACACACATACCACTGGTAGGTCTTTGTGGCGGTTGGGTAGCTCTGCCAGGTATCTCGTGAGACGGACACGGTGTTGACACCGTCGGCCTCATTCGATGCCCCAATGATTTGCGGAGTCTGTGTGAGAAGTGGCGAACGCGTCACCGCGGCAGTGGTCGCCGACGACCTAGTCACCGAACTCACCGAGTTCGTCGCCGTCACCAACAACGCCACCCGAGCACCCACCAACGACTCATCAACCACCAACGGCGCATCCGAGGCCCCAGAAATTTCAACACACGACACCGGCAACGACGCCGCAGACGCCAACGCCGTGCCCGCCGGACACGAATACCAGTCATACGACGTCGAGGGAGCCGGGAAACCCGTCCACGTGCCAGCCGAAGCCGTCAACGTCTCACCCAAATGAGCCACACCCGAAACCGTCGGCGCAGAACCAGCCACTGCCGAAATCGCCGGAGCAGTGCGGATCGGACCAAAACTAGCCGTAAACGTCGGCGTCGAATCCGTCCCCGACTTATTCGTCGCCGCCGTGGCCGTCACCTTCGCCACCACATACTTACCCGCCTGAGCCGCCGGTAACGTCAGCGACGACGACGAACCCGAAATCGACGAACACTCCGCACCCGACGGAGCAGTATCCGACGCCGAACGCGACGACCCACACACAAACCACGCATACGCATACGACGCCACCGCCGGCGACGATGTCCACTCACCCGTCGACACACTCACCGCATTCGAACCATTCGCCACCGTCGACGCACCCGACAACACCGGCGCAACCGACAACACCGGCGAACGCGTCACCGCGGCAGTGGTCGCCGACGACCTGGTCACCGAATTCACCGAGTTCGTCGCCGTCACCAACAACGCCACCCGAGAACCGACCAACGACTCATCAACCACCAACGGCTTGTTGGCGGAGCCGTCAATGAGCATGCATGAATCTGGCAACGCGGCGCCAGCGCTAGAAATCACAGCCGGGCAGGTGAACCACGAATACGTAAGAGTCGGCGCAGGAAAACCTGTCCACACTCCAGTATTTGCCGTCAACGTCTGACCCAGATGAGCCATGCCCGACGCCGCGGGTTCAGAGTTTGGCGCTGCCGAAATCGCCGGAGCCTGACGGATTGGTCCACGCGTGAGGGTGGTCTGAACCGCGGTTCCGGTGACAGACCCGTTGAGGGCGTTGGTCGCCGTCACGGCGGCGAGCACGTACTTCGGAGTCGCTGTCGTGCCAACCTCGGCCGTGGTGAGCGTGAACGTCGCGGTCGTTGCGTTCGCGATGGCACTACATCCCGCAGGAATTGCCGAAGCCGACTGAGCGCTGCCGGTACAGCTGTACCACTTGTAGCTCAGGCTGGGTGTGGGGAATCCCGTCCACGATCCATCGGTCACTGACAGGGTGTCGCCGACGATGTTCGTTGTTGCGGTTCCACTGAGCGTCGGAGCTTCCGCGTTCTGTGGCTTTTCCTTGACCTGGGCGGTGGATGCACTCGACTGGTAGGTCACGCCAGCTGCGTTCGTGGCAATCACCTGACCGACCACGTAGGACTGCGTTTGTGCCGACTGCAGCGTGATGGCGCTCGTGGTCTGACCGCCCATGAGCGTGCACCCTGAGGCGACAGTCTCGAGCTTGGATGGGGTTTGCGCAGTCAGACACGAGAACCAGCGGTAGGACAGCGACGCGGCGGTGATGGTCGGGGTGGCTCGCCAGTCAGTAGCGAGACTGGTCAGTTTGATTTCGGAGCCCACGTTTGCGTTGCCACCGAGCGAAGGCGCGGTCAGGTTGACCGGAACTTCATAAACCTGCGCGGTCGACTTAGTGTACTTCTCGACGGACTTCAGGGAGTTCGTTGCGGTCACGCGGCCCACCACGTACTTGCCCGCCACAGCTAGCGCGGGAGTAAGTTGCAGGGTTGAACCCGACTGGCTCGGGATGACCGTGCAGCCCGCAGGCTGCGCGTCGGCGGGATTAGCTACAGCGCTCGTGCAGGAGAGCCACGCATAGGTGTACGACGGCGCGGGGTACCCGTCCCAGGTTCCGCTACCGAGTGAGAGGGTCTCCCCCAAAATCGGGTTCGTGGCGGCAGCGCCCGATACGTCGGGAGCGACCGTGTTCTTCGGGTCTTCGGTGACCTGCGCCGTGCCCGCGGTCCAGATCGTGGATGATCCTACCGAGTTGGTTGCCACGATCTTCAGCAGCAATCGTGAACCAGCGTCAGCGTGAATCGGCGTGTACCTCGAGTTGATTGCCCCGCTGATTGCCGAACAGTCGGCAGGATCTGCCGGATTGTCGCCGACCCCGACGATGAGAGTTGGGTGGGACGCGGAGCAGCGCATCCACTGGGTTGAGAGCGAGCCGACTGGCGCGCCTCGCCAGCTGAGGGGTGTCGATGGTTGTGGATAGGTCACACCCCAAGCGCCGGGTGCACCGACGGCAACTGTCCCAACCTTCGCGGTCGTCGGCACGGAAGGTGCGACATACCTTGGGTGACTCGTCCACAGTGCGGGTTTTTCGGTGATCATGCCCGTGCTCGCCGCCACCCGGGTGCGGCTCGCGCCGTCGGGCCAACTCAACGACTCGTAGTAAGTGATGTACGCACCCGCATACGGTGTGCCTGCACTAAGCGTGACGGAATCTTGGCTGGCACTGAGTGTGGAGGCATCGTTGCACTGAACCGGAGCATCACTACCGGCAGCCACCGGGCTTGTGCAGACGGCCCAACCAGAACCGTCGGGTGTTGCCCCGGCCACGTTCCACTGGCTGTGCGTCACCGTGATGGTTGCCGGCACCGTGGTCTGGTCCGCACTGACTCGCAGCGACTGTGTTTCTGCTTTACCCAGACCCAACGCGGTTCCGGTGGACGCCGAATACTGAGTCGCCGATCCGGCTGCGTTTGTCGCCGTCGATGACGCGAGGAGGTACTTTCCTAACTGCGCTCCGGTCGTGATGAGCTGCGAGCCGGATTGGCCGTCGATGCTCACACAACCGGCCGCCGTGACGGTTGCCGACGGTGCTGATGACACGGCAGTCACCCGAGAATCGCAGGCGTACCACTGGTAGGCAACGGTCGGCTTGGGTAGACCGTTCCAGGCATCCGCACTGACGAGGAATGTTTCCCCGGTGATGTACGAACCCGTGCCGGTCGACGAGATACTGACCTGCGGTGAGGACTTCACGACCGGAATTTGTGCCGTCGCCTGGCTCGTTGTCACCGCGACCAGGTACTCCCGAATTCCCGCGGTGTTGGTTCCACTGACCTTCACCGTGACGTAACGGCCCTTGTCCTCGTCCTTTTGAACGTAGGTGAGGCCGGTGTAATCGCTGCGCTGAATACACGTGCCGGGCACCGGGTTGGCAGCGGTCACTTCACGGGTGGTCGCCACCGGAGCAAGACACGAAAGCCAGACACGCGTCACAGTGGCAGACGGTTCGGCATCCCAGACGCCGTCGTCTGCGGTCAGGGTCTCGCCGGATTTACGAACACCCGCAACATCGACAGAGGGGAGGGTCGTCGCAATCGGTCGCGCCTGCACCTGCTTAGACATCGTGCTCCACCAGAAACGCGAACCGGCACTGTTGCTGGCCTCCACGCTCACGGTGAGAAAGTCACGCAAGTCTGGCTGCGAGACGGTGTAGTTCGCCGAACGAGCCCCCGAGATTGCCTCGCAGTTGCCGTTTGTGGGAAGGTCCAGCGTCTTGCTGGCGGTTGACGGGACGGCGACCGAGGATGCACACCGGTACCACTGGTAGGCAGCGTCCGCCCCGGCGGCCGTGTTGGGCGTCGCGGTTGCGACGTTACCAACTTGCGGATAGGCATCACTGGTCAGTGCTGTCGAACCGTTTTTGATGACGACGGTAGGACGGTTCACGAATTGTGGCGGATCGGTGACCGGGCCGACGGTTGCGGCAAAACGCGTCACGGGGTGGGTGTCACCCGGGAGGCTGTGCACCTGAGTGACAGCCACGGTAAGCAAGGCGCCGTTATCACTACTGTTGATGGGATAGGTCGACTTATTTGCACCGGTGATGCTCGAGCATCCTGCAGGCTCCGTGGTCGCACCGGCGGGAACGATTGTCGAAGCCGTGCACTGGTACCACTGGTATGAGGTCGTGGGTACCGGGAATCCGCGCCAGGTGCCTTTTTCGGCGCTCAGAGGCACCGCACTGCCCAACTCGGGGTCACCCGCGATGGAGGGGTTGACCGTGACGCTGATCTTTTCGGTGACCAACGCCGTGGACTTGCTGAACATGGTCGACTCACCCAGAGAGTTGGTGCCGGTGACGCCCACGAGCAGCGCGTGACCCGGGTCGTCCTGCGTCATGGCATATCCGGTCGACTGGGCGCCGTCGATCGGCGCGCAACCCGCGGTCTGGGCAAGTTCTTCACTCGAGGTTGCGACGACCTTGTCACACCGGTACCACTGATAGGTCAAGCGCGGTCTCTTGGCAACGGCGACCGGCACCCAGTCGCCCGGGTTCACCGTGAGTGGAGACTGCCCCAGCTGAGGTCTGGCGTTTGACACCAGAGGCTCGGCGACGTTCACCGGACCTTCCACAATTTGTGCCGAGGATGCCGAGTACTGCGTACTCGACGCGCCCTCGCTATTGGTTGCCGTGACCCCGACCACGAGGTACTTGCCTAGCTGAGATCGGGCAATCGCGTAGGTGGACGCGTCTGGGCCCAGTCCGGGCTCGCAACCCGTGGGTGCTGCGGTGGAGGCGTTCGCAACCACCGAGCCACAGACAAACCACGCGTACGACCGCGTCACCGCCGGGAAGGCCAGCCACACGTCGTTCTTTGCTCGTGCCGTTCCCTGCGCAAAAACGGACCCGAGAACACTCGCCGATGTCGAGAGCACCGGGGCCATCCGCACCTGGGCGCTAGTTGCCGAATAGTGTGTGACGGTGGCAAACGTGTTCGTTGCGACAACGGCAACCGCCAGGAACTTCCCGCGGTCTTCGGCAACCGGGTCGTAACTCGAGTCGGTTGCGTCGGTGATATCGACACAGGATGCGGCAGCCGGCGGTGCGCTCGACGAGCCGGTCGCCACGGCGCTGGCACAGCGCATCCACTGATATTCGAAGGTCGGCGCGGGAGAACCCTGCCAGGTTCCCGAATCGGCGGTGACCGTGCCACCGACCAACGGTGCGCCATTTGAAGCCGGTTGGCTGGTGACCGTAATCGCAGGGGCAGCGGTGTTAACCGGACCCGATTGGATGACTGCTCCACTGGCCGAGTAGGCACCGGCACTGCCCGCCTTGTTGGTGGCAATTTCTTTCACGATGATGAAACGGCCGATGTCACCATTCCGTGGCGTGTAGGTCGAAGCCGTCTGGTTCGCGATCGTGGTACACGAACCGGGCGCGAGTTGGGTGGGTTCCGTCTTTTCGCTCGCACACGACATCCACTGATAGGTGAGGTCGGGGGCTGGGGTTCCGCTCCAGATTCCTGCGGTGGCCGTAATCGGATCACCGACGAAGTGTGCGTCGGTGATGGTCGGATACGCATCACCACTGGCCAGGTCGAGGAACGGTGCGATGGACACGAGAGCGGTCGACTTGGTGAACACATAATTTGTGCCGTGCGAATTAGACGCGGTGACCTTGACGAGCAGCGCGTAGTTCACATCGCTGCTGCTGACCGAATAGGTCGAGTAGATTTCGCCGAGCAGAGCGGAACAGCCTGCGGGCACGTCGCCCGTCGACGAGGCTGCAACTGGAGCATCACAGCTGTACCACTGATAGCTGTCGTCTGCCGCGAGCGGGGTCGGGGTTCCCAGCCAGGTGCCGTGTCCGACCGAGACTGTTCCACCCGATGTGGGATCAGCCTTGGGCGTGGAGGAAATTACGGGGGCGGTCTGAACCACGGGACCATCGACCACCGGGCCCAGCGTTTGTGACCACAGTTTCGTGGTTCCCGCCGTATTGGTTGCGGTGATCATGACCGCGATGTACTTGTCGCGGAATGCCGCGGTGAGGCTCAGGGTGCGGGTATTTGCGCCGTCAATTGGGGTGCAGCCGGAGGGTTGGCTGAGCGTGGCATCCGCGATGAGGCCCGTGCATTGCCACCAACTGAACGCAGTGGTGGCGGTCGGTGACGCATTCCACACGCCAGCTGTTGCGGTGGCTGTGGTGCCCACGAACCCCTTGCCCGAAACCGTGGGGTTACTTGTCGCAAGCGGTGCGGTCTGTACCGGAGTAGTTGTCGAGGGACTGTATCGCCAGTCGTTGCCCGCGGGATTGGTGCCGGTGACCTTGGCCACCGGGTACTTGCCGACCATCTCGCGCGTGAGCGGCAGACTCGCGCCAGTGGCTCCGCCGACCAACGCACACGTGCCAGCTATCGACTGGGACGCAGCAGCTCGGCTCGTCGGACAGGTGTACCAGGCATAGGTGTAGGTGGGGGCAGGGATGCCCGACCAACTGCCCGGCAGTGCGGTCACCGTTTGTCCCGCCCGGGGCGCTCCGTCGGTTGACGGCGAGTCGATGCGAACACTCATGCCCGTCGTGTACGACGGCAGCGACGACAAAACAGTGGTGGATGCCGAATACGTCGAGACGTCTTCGGTGCCGTTGCTCGCGGTCACCTTGAGCACGACATATTTGCCGAGGTCTGCCGTGCCGACAACGTAAGTACTTCCCGTCGCGGTGGAAATCGGCGAACACACGGCAGCACCGGAACCGGTCACGGGAGCAGAATCACCGGGGTTGGCGACTGCAGCGGTGCAGCGCATCCACTGGCGCGCGTAGCTGAGCGGGGCGGTTCCCGTCCAGATTCCGTCGATTGCGCTCAGTGTCGAGCCGAAGGTGGCCGATCCTTCAATGTGCGGCGACTCTGTGTGCGAGGGGATGGTTTTGACCAGGGTGGCCGCACTCGACAGGGCCATGCCCGAGCCGGCCTCGTTCGACGCGAAGACGGCGACCATGAGGTAGGTGCCATCCTCGTTCGATGTCACGGTAAATCGGTCTCCGACTCCCGTTGCGCCCGACGCGCCACTGATTCCAAAACAGTCGTCGGGAACGGCGTCAAGCCCGGGCGGATGAATCGACGCACAGGAATACCACTGGAACGAGTTAGTCGCCGCCGGAACCGCATCGAATGTCGCACCGGTGACGCTCAGCTGGCGACCGACCCAGGGGTTGCCAGAAATCTGAACCGTGGCGTTCGACGTAGGGACCGAAAAAACCTTGGGGGTGCTGGCGGTGAGCATCGAACTCGACCCGACGCGGTTGGTCGCCGTAACGTAGACGGCCACGAACGAACCGGGGTCATTCGTGTTGAGGTAGTGGGCATTCGTGGTGTCGAATGCGCCGGTCGAGACACAGCCGGCCGGGATGCTCGTCCGAGCACTCACGACCTCAGTGGTGCATCGATACCAGGCGTATGTGAAGGTCGGGGACGGATAGCCCGACCACACGCCGTCGGTCGTCGTGACGGTCTCGCCCTTCGTGCGCATCTGGTCGAGTGCCGGCGCTTCCACGTTGGCGAGAGCTCTGGCGACATCCTTGGTGGCTGTCGGGGAGTAAACAACCTTGGTGTTGGTCGCATTAGCCGCGGTCACCTCAACGGTGAGGTAACGGGTCGCATCCGAGTTCGCGAGCGTGTACGTCTGCGCGTTTGCGTTGTCGATCGCGACACAGCCATCCGGCAGGGTTTCGGTGGCCGAGGCAATCGGTGCGTCACAACTGAACCACTGATAGGTCTTGGTCGGTGCCGGCCAGCCGCTGAAAGTTCCGCCGGTCATCGACTCGGTGCCGCCGACCAGTGGCGAGCCGTCGCTCGCCGCCCCCGCCAGCGTCGGCGCGTTCAACGACGTCAACGCGACCGCAGCATTCACCGCGCTGGTGGATGCACTCACCCGCGCAATCGAACCAGCAATGTTCGTCGTGGTGACCTTGACGCTGATGAATGCGCCGGCATCTGCCGTGGCGAGAAGGTAGGTCGATCCCGTCGCCGTGGGGATTGCCGAACAGGTGGTTGGCGCGTTCGCCAATGGGTTGGGCACATTGGCGGTACAGCGTTGCCACGCGTAGGCCGAGGAGGGCGTGGGCGATCCGTCCACTGTGCCGGGGTCCGCAGTGAGGAGTTCGCCGACCAGGGCCGTTCCCGAAATCGCGGGTTCACTCGAGCGTGACGGTTTCGCGGTCACCGGGTTGAGCGCCACCGACGATTTGGTGACCACAGCAGCGCTGTTGGTCGCCCGTTCCACCACCACGAGATAAGCGCCCACCTGACCGGAGGCGGCGATGAACGTCTTGCCCGGTGCCCAGTCGGTCACCGCGACGCAGTCGCCCGGCACGTCCGTTTGAGCAGCGGCGACCGCGTTGGGGCAGCTATACCAGCGGTAGTCCAGCGTGGGGGTTGGGGTTCCGGTCCAGGTGCCCGAAGTCGCGGAAACCGTTGAGCCAACGATGGGGGCTTTGTTGGTGGCTGCTGGGCTGGATGACGTCGATGGCGCCTTGGTGTTGGCGGGTGCGACAAGCACCTTGGCACTCGTCGCACTGAATTGTGTCGGAGCCGTCGCCGTTGTCACCGCAATGTTGAGCGCCGTCACTTTGACGCTGAGATACAGGTTGGTCTGTGCGGGTGTGATCGTGAACGACGCGCTCTTTGCCCCCGAAATCAGTGTGCAGCCAGCGGGAATCGTGGCGCTCGGGGAGGCAACGGGTGCGGTACAGCTCATCCAGTCATAGGTGAATGCAGCGGTGGGTGTTGCCGTCCACGTGCCCGGAGTTGCGGTCAGTGTGCGACCGACGATGGCCGGCTCCGTTCCGACCGTGGCGGCCACCGCATTGTATGGGGCACGCGTGACCTGATTAGTGGATGCCGTCCAGAGCTTACGATTCGGTCCCGTCGCAAAGGCCGAGTCAACGGCGGCAACCATAAAGTAGCCCGCATCGTCGGCGACGACTCGGTAGGTTGCGCTGGACGCTCCGCTGACGAGCGTGCAGCCATCCGGCAGCAGCTCACTCGTGCCCGTGCTCGATGAACAGCGGTACCACGAGTACACAGATGACGTGGGGGCCGGGTTCAACCCGGTCTGCAGGTTGGCACGCAGCAGGCTGCTCGTGGTCAGCGCGGCGCCGCCCGCACCCATAATTCTCGGTGCGCCGTTGGCTCCCGGGTTCGTGTAAGTGATCGACGGGGCTGACGCGATGGCGCCGGTCGTCGCTGAGTAGGTGTCCGTCGAGGTGCTCTGCGCGGCGTTTTTACCGCTGACCCGCACTAACACGAAGCGTCCGACCTGAGCGGAACCGGAGGTAAACGATGCACTCGTCGCTCCAGAAATATCCGTGCACCCAGCACCCGTCACGGGAGCTGTCGAACTCGCGCTGGCCACGGCTTGAGTGCACTGCATCCACTGGTAGCTCTTGGTCGCCGACGGAGACCCGGTCCAGGTGTCATCAATGACGCTGAGCACGTTTCCCTGCGTCGCCAGACCACTGAGATTCGGCAAGGCGGTGTTGGCCACGGGTTGGGTCACGGTCAGTGTCGACGCGGTCACGCGCGTGCTCGTGCCGATGTCATTGGTTGCCGTGACGGCACCGACAATCGTCGATCCAACGTCGTCCGCCGAAACTCGATAGGTGGATGCGCTTGCCGACGAAATCGCGACGCACGCGTCGCTCGCCGCTGAGCCGGCCGAGGTAGCCCGATCACAGCGGTACCACGCGTAGCCGAGGGTGATGCCGGTACTTCCCGCCCAGGTTCCGTCGCTGAGCGACAGGGTGGTCGACGTCGACGCTGACGCCGGGCGCCAACTCGGAGCTCCGTTTGCGCCCGCAGTTGAGCCGGACGCAATGCTCAGCAACGGGGCGACCGTGTTGGTCGGCGCCATGGTGACCTGAGCCGTTGACGCACTCACGCGCTGTATCGGGGTGCTGACCCCCGCGTTCGACGCCTTCACGGCGACGGCGAGACGCTTGTTGACCTGGGCTTGAGTCACCACGAAAATCGACGAGGTCGCGCTCGAGGCGATGACAGCACAGTCAGACGAGACGGTGTCTGCCGCGCTCACCGCGGTAGAGCAGGCATACCACTGGTAGGAGAACTGCGCTGCCGGCACCGCGGTCCAACCGCCGGGACTCGCGGAGAGTTGTTCACCGACCTGGAGGGTTCCCGAGATGCTCGGATCGCTCGTCGACACGGGTTGCGAGGTCACCCGAGCGGTGCTCACCGCGTTGGCGTACGTGGTTCCCTCGCTATTCGTCGCCGCGACAACCGCCGTGACAAATGTGTCGACATCGCTCTCCGTGATGAGGTACGAAGCGGTATTCGCCCCGCTGATCTCGGTGCAGTCGGTGGGCACATTCGAATTGGCCGACGCCGCGGAGGTCGCCGTGTCACATCGGTACCACTGAATGCCTGTTGTCGGCGTGGGTGAACCCGTCCACGTTCCGACCGTCGCGGTCAAGGACGTGCTGCTGGTTCCTCCCGATGCCGGCACGTATCGGGGAGCTCCATTCGCACCGGCACGCGCGGACACGCTGACGACCGGTGCCGCGGTGTTGGTCGGGGCGAGGGCGACGGCAGAACTCGAGTCGCTGAATGAGGAGATGGGGGTGGCGGTGGCTCGATTGAGGGCCTTGACCTCGGCAACGATGAACTTACCCGCCAGCGAACTACCCAGGAGGATGCTGCTGCCCGTCGCCGAGCCAATCGCCGTGCAAGCTGGCGGCTTGATGCCCCCAGCAACAGTTGCCACCGAACACGAGTACCACTGGTACGACACCTGCTCGGCCGGAGATGCTCGCCACGTTCCGTCACTTGTGCTCACGCGCGACCCGACTTTCGCCGTGCCCGAGAGCGCTGGAGCAACATCATTCACCGGAGCCTGATCAACCACGCCCTGCGATGCGGAGTACACCGTGCGCGACTGTGACCCCACCACGGCCGTCTCGGCTACCAACATGTGCTTACCGACGGTGCTCTGATCGAGGGTGAGTGACGCGGGAGCTGATTTGGGTGACCCGGCGGGCGAGCATCCACTGGGCACAATGGTCTGACTGGACGTTGAGGCACTCAGGCAGGAATACCACTGAAAGCTTCGTGAGGTGGGAGTGGTCGACCACGTTCCCGAGGTGGCCGAGACGGAGCCACCAAACTTTGGCGCGCCAGACGGCGTGCCATTGTTCACCGTGACGGTCGGTGGTGTCTGGTTAGCGAGCGAAGAGCCCGTAATCCCCAGGATGTCCAAAATGCGGTCGGGGCTGGTCTGTGGAAAGACGCGCGATTGAAACGTCACGCCGGTTTCAGCCGCTCCGATAAGTGCAGTCGTGACGTCGGAAACCGTGGCGCTGGGATGATCGGCGATGTACAGCGCTGCGGCACCCGCAACGTGCGGGGTAGCCATTGACGTGCCATTCCACGACACGGTCCCCCCGGGATTATTGATGTCGAGAGAACGGATGTCCACACCCGGCGCCCAGATGTCAACGCACGTGCCGTAGTTCGAAAAACTGGCCTCGGTATTCGTCGAGTCGAGTGCTCCCACGGTGATGGCGTCCGGAGCATTTGCCGGCGAGTAGTAGCAAGCCGGGAACGAGTCGTTGCCTGCAGCAACCACGACGACAATGCCATCGGCAACGGCCGCAGCAACCGCTGACTTGACCGATGAGTTGCTGCTGCCTCCCAGACTCATGTTGATGACCGCGTGAGCACCCGCGGGATTGTCGGCGATGGCCCAGTTGATTCCGGCAACAACGTCCGAGGTGTAACCCGATCCGTGGGCGCAATCCGAGGTGGGCCCCAGCACGTGCACGGGCACGATGTAGGCCTGTTTCGCCACGCCGTAAGTAGTCGACGCCACGGTACCCGAGACGTGCGTGCCGTGACCGTTGCAGTCACTGTAGGTTCCACTTCCTGTGAAGTCCACACCGGGCAACAGGCGCGAACCGAGTTGAGCGTTGGCGGACACACCCGTGTCGATGACGTACACCTTCACACCAGCAC
Source organism: Actinomycetota bacterium (assembly GCA_947449765.1). GTDB lineage: Bacteria > Actinomycetota > Actinomycetes > Actinomycetales > Microbacteriaceae > CAIOLM01. Next base: position 157,570 of record CANFSP010000005.1, read on the forward strand.
CGGCCGAGTCAGGATAGCTGTAGCTCGTGTCGATGTTGGTGCCCGGCTGATCCAGCGTCGACAAATTCCAGATCGCTGGCGATTGGGTTGAGTCGACAGCGACCACCTCATCGGGCTCGACGACGACATCGGGGATGAGTCGCTGAAGTGCCGCAATCTGGGCATCCGTCGCGGTGACGGCAAGGCCCGACATGGCGTACTGATAGACCCGGCGTGTGGTCAACCCCACGCTCGAGGCTGAGCTGACGAGCGAGCCGAGCTTGGTGCGTGTGACGCGCAGAATGAATCGCCGGGGAACGTTGGTCGGGCTCGCTGTGAGGTTTCGCAACCCCTGGGCGATGTCGGCGAGCCAGCCGCCGGATGCGGGTGTCGGGCTACTCGCAGGGCTCGGCGCTGGGGTCGGTGCGGAGGTCGGCATTGCAGACGGCGTGGGCGTCGGGGTTGCCGCGGCAGACGGCGTCGGCGTCGGCGCGCTGCTCGGGGAAGGTAACGGTGTCGGGCCAACCGAGGGAAGCGGCGTGGAGCCTGTATCACCCGGCGTCGTGGTCGACGGATCCGCGGTCGAGCCAGCCGACGGATCGGCGCTTGCCTCGGGGGTGGGGGCACTCGACGCGGAGGTTGCTGCCGATCCGGGGGTCGCCTCAAGCGCGCTTGCCGCACCTGACGCCGTCACATCGGCGAGCAGGAGTGCGCCGACCGTCAAGGCAGCAACGATTAACCTGCGTGAGTTCACGAGCCGAAACACCTCCCCCAGGTCTTATCGCGGACACATCCACTTCAACACTAACCTGCGACGGAGAAAGCCGTAACCGGGGGATTCTCGGTGCTGAATGCGCAGTGGCAATCCTCTGAACGGATTCCGAACATTCCCCTCATTCGTGAATCAACCACAACACAAAAACCGTGCGGACTCACTGAATCCGCACGGTTTTGTGAGAGTCGCGAACGACTCGTTGATTAGTTGTAGCTGGAGAAGCCATCCGAGCTGAAGTTGTCGTACTCCACGCTTTCGAACTCCGCCTCGGCGAGTTCTTCAACCGGAGCGAACAGTCGGTTCGGGTAGCGCTCGGCCTTGGCCTCTTCGGTCGCCTCAACGGTGACGTTGCGGTAGACCGGAAGACCGGTACCAGCCGGGATGAGCTTTCCGATGATGACGTTCTCTTTGAGACCGACCAGCGGGTCAGACTTGCCATCCATGGCAGCCTGCGTGAGCACGCGAGTCGTCTCTTGGAACGATGCGGCGGACAACCACGACTCGGTTGCGAGCGAAGCCTTGGTGATACCCATGACTTCTTGACGCGCTTGAGCGGGCTTCTTGCCCTCGGCGACAGCGGCACGGTTGATCGCGACGTAGCGTGCGCGGTCGACCACCTCACCGGGAAGCAGGTCAGTCTCACCGTGGTCGATGACCGTAACCTTGCGGAGCATCTGACGCACGATGACCTCGATGTGCTTGGCGTGCACGGTTACACCCTGCTGGCTGTAGACGCGCTGCACACCATCGACGAGGTGCGTCTGCACCTTCCCGATGTCTTGCACACGAAGAACTTCCTTCGGGTCGATGTCACCCTTGACGAGCTGGGTTCCCACCTCGACGTGCTGGCCGTCTTCAACCTCGAGCGTGGCACGCTTGAGGATCGGGTAGATCTTCTCTTCGTCACCGTTGTCGGGAACGAGGATGATTTTGCGACCCTTCTCGGTTTCTTCGATCGTGATTCGACCGGTTGCCTCGGCAAGCGGAGCCGCGTTCTTGGGCGTACGCGCCTCGAACAGCTCCTGCACACGCGGCAGACCCTGAGTCACGTCGGTTGCGTCGGCCGATCCACCGGTGTGGAAGGTACGCATGGTCAGCTGGGTTCCCGGCTCACCAATCGACTGGGCCGCGATAATTCCCACGGCTTCACCAATGTCAACGCGCTTACCGGTTGCGAGCGAGCGACCGTAGCACTCGGCACACACACCGGCGACAGCTTCACAGGTCAGCACCGAGCGAACCTTGACGTGCGTCACCCCGGCGGCAATGAGTTCAGCAATCTGCGGGTCACCGAGGTCGCTGTTGGCGCCGAGAATAACCTTGCCCTTGGCGTCGACCGCATCGGTGGCGAGGCTACGCGCGAAGACCTGGCTTTCCACGGTCTTGCTGCGGGTAAGTGCGCCACTGGCGTCGGGCACGGCAATTTCGAAGTCGAGACCACGGGTAGATCCGCAGTCCTCTTCGCGAATGATGACGTCCTGCGCCACATCCACGAGACGACGGGTGAGGTATCCCGAGTCAGCCGTACGCAGAGCGGTGTCGGCGAGACCCTTACGGGCACCGTGGGTTGCGATGAAGTACTCCACCACAGACAGTCCCTCGCGGTACGACGAGATGATCGGACGCGGGATGATTTCACCCTTCGGGTTGTTCACCAGACCACGCATACCGGCGATATTACGAACCTGCAGCCAGTTACCACGAGCACCCGAGGTGACCATGCGGTTGATGGTGTTGTCTTCGGGGAAGTTGTCGCGCATGGCCTGAGCAACCTCAGCGGTTGCTTCGGTCCAGATCTGCACGAGCTCCTGACGACGCTCGGTGTCGGTGATGAGACCCTTCTCAAACTCCGACTGAACCTTGGCGGCACGCTTCTCGTAGCCCTCGAGGATCTTGGCCTTGTTCGGCGGGGTCATGATGTCCGACAGTGCGACGGTGACACCCGAGCGAGTAGCCCAGTGGAATCCAGCGTCCTTGATCTTGTCGAGCGACGCCGCAACCTCAGTCTTGGAGTAGCGCTCGGCGAGGTCGTTGACGATGTCCGAAATCTGACCCTTGTCGGCAACCTCGAGCACGTAGCGGTAGGTCTCCGGCAGGGTCTCGTTGAAGAGCGCCTGTCCGAGGCTGGTGTCGTGCAGCAGCGACTGGTTGGCACACTGCGTGTGGTCGTGACCACCGTCAATGCGGATGCGCGCCATCGCGTTGAGGTCAAGAGTGCCCTGATCCTTCGCAAGAATCGCCTCGCTGACAGATGAGAACGCGCGGCCCTCACCGGTTGCGCCAGCCTTGACCGTGGTCAGGTGGTGCAAACCGATGATCATGTCCTGCGTGGGCAGGGTAACCGGACGACCATCCGACGGCTTGAGAATGTTGTTCGAGGCGAGCATGAGGATGCGCGCTTCGGCCTGAGCCTCAACCGACAGCGGAAGGTGCACAGCCATCTGGTCACCGTCGAAGTCGGCGTTGAACGCGGCACACACGAGCGGGTGAAGCTGGATGGCCTTACCCTCAACGAGCTGCGGCTCGAAGGCCTGGATTCCCAGGCGGTGAAGCGTTGGTGCGCGGTTCAGCAGAACGGGACGCTCGCTGATGATCTCTTCGAGCACATCCCACACCTGGGGACGGCTACGCTCAACCATGCGCTTCGCGCTCTTGACGTTGGCGGTGTGGTTGAGCTCCATGAGGCGCTTGATCACGAACGGCTTGAAGAGTTCGAGGGCCATCTGCTTGGGCAGACCACACTGGTGCAGTTTGAGCTGCGGACCAACGATGATGACCGAACGGCCCGAGTAGTCCACGCGCTTTCCGAGCAGGTTCTGACGGAAACGTCCCTGCTTACCCTTGAGCATGTCGGAGAGTGACTTGAGCGCACGGTTACCGGTTCCGGTCACGGGGCGACCACGACGACCGTTGTCGAAGAGCGCGTCAACTGCCTCTTGGAGCATGCGCTTCTCGTTGTTGACGATGATCTCGGGAGCACCGAGGTCGAGCAAACGACGCAAACGGTTGTTGCGGTTGATCACACGACGGTAAAGGTCGTTGAGGTCGGATGTCGCAAAGCGACCACCGTCGAGCTGAACCATGGGACGAAGCTCCGGCGGGATCACCGGCACGACGTCGAGAACCATGGCGGCTGGCGAGGTGTTCGTGGTGAGGAACGAGGAAACCACCTTGAGGCGCTTGATGGCACGAATCTTCTTCGCACCCTTACCCTCGGAGATTTCGAGACGGAGCTTGTCGGCTTCGGCAGCGAGGTCGAAGTCCTGCAGACGCTTCTGGATAGCCTCGGCACCCATGTAGGCGTCGAAGTAAATGCCGTAGCGGTCGGTCAACTCAGCGAAGACGGCGTCTTCCGGCTTGAGGTCGCCCACCTTGAGGTTGCAGAAGTCATCCCACACTCGCTCGAGACGCGCAATTTCGTCGTCGATGGACTTGCGGATCTGACCCATGGTCTTCTCGGCGGAATCCTTGACGCGGCGCTTCTGGTCAGCCTTGGCACCCTCAGCTTCGAGAGCTTCGAGGTCCTGCTCGAGGCGCTGCAGAGCAACGGCGACACGCTCGTCGCGCTGTCCCTCAAGCACCTTGATTTCGCGGCGGAGTTCGTTCTCGAGACCGGGACGGTCAGCGTGACGACCCTCTTCATCCACATCAATCACCATGTAGGCGGCGAAGTAGATGACCTTCTCGAGGTCCTTTGGAGCCATGTCGAGCAGGTAGCCGAGGCGGCTGGGCACGCCCTTGAAGTACCAGATGTGCGTTACCGGAGCGGCGAGCTCAATGTGACCCATGCGCTCACGGCGAACCGAGGACTTGGTGACCTCAACGCCACAGCGCTCACACACGATGCCCTTGAAGCGGACGCGCTTGTACTTGCCGCAGGAGCACTCCCAGTCACGCGATGGACCGAAGATTTGCTCACCGAAGAGGCCGTCCTTTTCGGGCTTGAGCGTGCGGTAGTTGATGGTTTCAGGCTTCTTGACCTCACCGAAGGACCAACGACGAATGTCGTCCGCCGTGGCCAGACCGATACGAAGCTGGTCAAAAGTAGTTGCGTCGAGCAATGTATTTATCCTTTGTATTCGTGTCGTCTGGTCGCTTAGATCTCGTCGATTGACGCGGTCTCGAAGCGGCTGGAAATGTTGATACCGAGTTCGCTGGCAGCGCGGTCGGCTTCGTCGTCGTTGTCACGCAGGCTCACCACGTCACCGGCGCTGTTGAGCACCTCGACGTTCAGGCAGAGCGACTGCATTTCTTTGACGAGAACCTTGAAGGACTCGGGGATTCCCGGCTCCTGGATGTTCTCGCCCTTGACGATAGCCTCGTACACCTTGACACGACCGACGATGTCGTCGGACTTGATGGTGAGCAACTCTTGCAGTGCGTAGGCGGCACCGTAGGCCTCGAGTGCCCACACCTCCATCTCACCGAAGCGCTGTCCACCGAACTGCGCCTTACCACCGAGCGGCTGCTGGGTGATCATCGAGTACGGACCGGTCGAGCGTGCGTGAATCTTGTCGTCGACAAGGTGGTGCAGCTTGAGGATGTACATGTAACCCACCGAAACGGGCTCTGGGAACGGCTCGCCCGAACGGCCGTCGAACAGACGCGCCTTTCCGGAGGAACCGATGAGACGCTGACCATCGCGCGTGGGGAGGGTCGAGTCGAGCAGACCGGCGATCTCGCTTTCGAGTGCACCGTCGAACACCGGCGTTGCCACCTTGGTGCCGGGAGCAGCTTCGAACGCTGCTTCGGGAAGCTCAGCGGCCCACTTGGGCGAGCCGTCGACCTTCCAGCCGTTCTTCGCAATCCAGCCGAGGTGCGTTTCGAGCACCTGACCGAAGTTCATGCGCCCGGGGATACCGAGCGGGTTCAGCACGACATCAACCGGCGTTCCGTCTTCGAGGAACGGCATGTCTTCGACCGGGAGAATCTTGGCGATAACACCCTTGTTTCCGTGGCGACCAGCGAGCTTGTCACCTTCGGTGATCTTGCGCTTCTGAGCGATGAACACGACCACGCGCTGGTTGACGCCCGAACCGAGTTCGTCATCGTCGTTCTCAGCGTCAAACATCTTGACACCGATAACGGTTCCCGCTTCACCGTGAGGAACCTTCAGCGACGTGTCACGCACCTCACGGCTCTTCTCGTTGAAGATGGCGCGCAGCAGGCGCTCTTCGGCCGAGAGCTCGGTCTCACCCTTCGGGGTGACCTTACCGACGAGGATGTCGCCGGGGCGAACCTCAGCACCGATGCGGATGATGCCGCGCTCGTCGAGGTTAGCGATGAGGTCGGGCGACACGTTGGGGAGGTCGCGGGTGATCTCTTCTTTTCCGAGCTTCGTGTCGCGCGCATCCACGTCGTACTCTTCGATGTGAATCGAGCTGAGCACGTCGTCTTGCACGAGACGCTGCGAGAGGATGATCGCATCCTCGAAGTTGTGACCTTCCCACGGCATGAATGCCACGAGCAGGCTCTTGCCGAGTGCGAGTTCACCGTTCTCGGTGGCGGGGCCGTCGGCGATGACCTGGCCGGCCTCGACGCGCTCACCAGCGCTGACCACAACGCGGTTGTTGTAGCTGGTGCCCTGGTTGGAGCGATCGAACTTGCGCAGCGTGTACTCGCGAGTACCACCCTGGTCTTCTTGCACGACCACGAAGTCGGCCGAAACCTCAGCGATAACACCGGCATTTTCGGCGATGACCACGTCACCGGCGTCAATCGCCGCGTAGCTCTCCATACCGGTACCGACCAGCGGCGCCTCGGAGCGAAGCAGTGGCACGGCCTGACGCTGCATGTTGGCACCCATGAGGGCGCGGTTTGCATCGTCGTGCTCGAGGAACGGAATGAGCGAGGTCGCGACCGACACCATCTGGCGCGGGCTGACATCCATGAAGTCGACCTCATCGGCGGGAACGAGCTCAACTTCGCCACCCTTACGGCGAACGAGAACACGATCCTCGGCGAAGTGCTTGTCGGCGGTGAGCTTGGCGTTTGCCTGAGCCACCACGTAGCGGTCTTCCTGGCTGGCGGTGAGGTACTCAACCGCTTCAGTGACCTTGCCCTTGACGACCTTGCGGTACGGGGTCTCGATGAAACCGAACGCGTTGATGCGCGCGAAGGTCGCGAGCGAACCGATCAGACCAATGTTCGGTCCTTCCGGGGTTTCGATCGGACACATGCGGCCGTAGTGCGAGGAGTGCACGTCACGAACCTCAACACCGGCGCGCTCACGCGAGAGACCACCCGGGCCGAGCGCCGAGAGACGACGCTTGTGGGTGAGTCCGGCGAGCGGGTTGTTCTGGTCCATGAACTGCGAGAGCTGGCTGGTGCCGAAGAACTCTTTGATGGCCGCAACGACCGGACGCACGTTGATGAGCGTCTGCGGGGTGATGGCTTCAATGTCTTGCGTGGTCATGCGCTCACGAACGACACGCTCCATACGCGACAAACCGGTGCGAACCTGGTTCTGGATGAGCTCACCAACGGCACGAATACGGCGGTTGCCGAAGTGGTCGATGTCGTCAACGTCGAGGCGAACATCCGCCTTCTTGCCGTCGAGGATTCCGGGGAGCGTCTTGACGTCGGCGTGCAGCGCAACCAAGTACTTGATGGTGGCGACGATGTCTTGCACCGAGAGCACCGAGTCGCTGATTGGCGCGTCAATGCCGAGCTTTTGGTTGATCTTGTAACGACCCACCTTGGCGAGGTCATAGCGCTTCGAGGTGAAGTAGTAGTTCTCGAGAAGCGTGCGGGCGGCCTCCGCGGCAACCTGCTCGCCCGGACGCATCTTGCGGTAGATGTCGCGCAGCGCGTCTTCTTTGGTGAGGATGGTGTCTTTCTCGAGCGTGAGCTGAATCGACTCGTAGCCGGCAAATTCGGCGAGAATCTCTTCGCTGGTCAGACCGAGGGCCTTGAGGAAGACGGTCACCGACTGCTTGCGCTTGCGGTCGATACGCACGCCCACCTGGTCGCGCTTGTCAATCTCGAACTCGAGCCAGGCGCCGCGGCTGGGGATGATGCGGGCCGAGAAGATGTCCTTGTCGGAGTTCTTCTCCGGGGTGCGCTCAAAGTAGACACCGGGGCTACGCACGAGCTGCGAAACGACCACACGCTCGGTTCCGTTGATGATGAACGTGCCTTTGTCTGTCATCATCGGGAAGTCACCCATGAAGACCGTCTGCGTCTTGATTTCACCGGTGTTGTGGTTCATGAACTCGGCTTCGACATACAGCGGAGCTGCGTAGGTCTTGCCACGCTCCTTGCACTCCTGAATGGAGTACTTGTAGTCGTCGAGCACGGGATTGGTGAAACTCAACTGCATGGTCTCGTCGAGGTTCTCGATTGGTGAGATCTCCTCAAAGATTTCGTCAAGACCGGTGCGCGAGGGCAGGTCTTGACGGCCGGCCTTCTGTGCATCGGCGAGGCGCTTTACCCAGCGCTCGTTTCCGACCAACCAGTCGAAGCTCTCCGTCTGCAGTTCCAGCAGGTCGGGGACAGCGAGTGTGTCAGTGATTTTGGCGAACGAAAGACGCGATGCGACGCGACCGTTCTTGGGGGACTTTGATGCGTTGCGCGATGCAGCCAAAGCAATAACCTCCGCGGATCGTGAGCGATCCATATGCTGTTTGTCGGTGTGATGTGCGCGTCAGAGAACGCCAAATATCGGTCATCCGAGGTGCCGTTACCTGGGGATGAAGACTGGTTACCACACCGACCGCAATATGAGGGCATGACAAACTGACGCGCAAAGTACAACTATAGAACGGTTTTCACGGTTCTGTCCAGTCACAATCTGATGAAGATTTACCGGATGCCCCTGCCGACGGCTAGCCTAAGACCGTGGTTGCTCATCCGTCGATTCGATTGGCGTCTTCCGGATTGCGTGCCACCATCGAACCGGACCCTTACCAAGACGGGGCATTCATCCTCGAAGTCGACGGCACCCCGCAGTCTCACGTGTTCGTTGACCACCCCGAAGAACTCTTTTTTGAGTACGTACGCCGCATCGGTCACGTCATCGACTCCGTTGCCGACGAGGGCGAACCCATCACCGCCGTTCATCTCGGTGGAGGCGGGTTGACTCTGCCGCGCTTCATCGAGGCGACGCGTCCCGGTTCCCGGCAGCAAGTGATGGAGCTCGAACCGGACCTCATCGATTTCGTTCGCGAGCACCTGCCGGTGCAGCGCGGGGCGAACATCCGCTACCGATACGGGGATGCTCGTACCGTCGTCGCCAAACTCCCTGCGGGCCTGCGCGGCACGGTCGATGTCGTGGTGGTTGACATCTTCGCCGGCGCGCGAACCCCGGCACACGTCACCACGCTCGAGTTCTTCACCGAAGTTGCCACGCTGTTGGCACCTGAGGGCGTCATCGTGGTCAATGCTGCTGATGGCCCCGGCCTCGCGTTTGTGAAGAGCCAGATTGCCACCCTTTCTGCGGTGCTCCCCCATGTGCTCGCCATCGCCGAAGCCCAGGTTCTCAAGGGGCGGCGCTTCGGGAACGTGGTGCTCGTCGCCTCACGACGTGACGATTTAGATGACTGGATGCCCCGACTCATGGCCCGCGGACCACACCCCGCTCAGGCGCTCTCGGGTGTCAAACTGGCTCAACTCGTTGCCGGTGCCCCCATTGTCACCGACAACACCGCCATCGACTCCCCCACGCCGAACAAGACCATCTTTCAGACGGTGAAGCGCTAGGCGATGGCGGACTTGGAGCGGGTTAGGGTGTGGGCGCAGGCCCTCATCCAGTTGCATCTCGACCCGGCCCAGTGGTCGTTTGCGTTCGATCACGCGCGCACTCGTGCCGGACTGTGCGACTTTACGAATCGGCGCATATCGGTGTCGCGCCACCTCGCCGCAAAGTATGACGACGACGAGATTCACCAAGTGTTGCTTCACGAGGTGGCCCACGCATTGGCGGGCTCGCGCGCCGGTCACGGACCGGTGTGGAAGCGCATCGCGCTCGAGATCGGTTACGACGGCAAGCGCACGCACGACGGCAGTGCCGCACACGAACTCGCGCCGTGGGTGGGCACCTGCCCCGGCGGTCACGAACACTTTCGCTTTCGCCGCCCCAACCGTGAGCTCTCCTGTGGTGTGTGCGGTCGAGGGTTTTCGAAGGCCAACCTGATTTCGTGGCAGAAACGCGAGGTGCTCTGATCATGACCCGAACCGTTCGGCTCAACCTCACGCTGAGGTGCACTGAGGATGCGGCCTGGCGCGCACTTCGTCAACCTGCCGGCCTCATCGCCATCTCCGCCCCACTGCTTCGCGTGCGGTGCGTTGACACCCAACCCGACGTCTGGCCGCAGGACACTCCGGTGCTCATTCGCCTGAAGCTGCTGGGTTTGATCCCGATGGGTTCGCAAACGGTGCGCATCACCGAAACAATCGAACCCGACGGTTCGCGCAGCGTCACCGATTCCGGATCGCCCGTCTCTGGGCCGTTACGCATGATGCGCAACTGGAATCATCGGATGAGCGTTCGTGCGTCAGCTGATGTTCCCGAGCGGTGCGAATTTCGCGATCGTCTTGTGGTGGATGCCGGTTGGCTCACACTCCCCGTCTGGGTGAGCATGTGGTTGCTCTGGCAGTATCGCGCAACTCGACTTCGCTCAGTTGCGCGTACCTGGCACTAACCGTCGTTCGCGAGGCTATGCGTCGCGAACCTAAAACGCTCTAGAGATTCTGAACTTCGGACTCGTCCAGTGCTACGAGGGCATCGGGCGACGAGATCGCACGAAGCTGATCGGCGAACGTGTCCATGCTTTCTTCGAGCTTGCGCCAGTGAGCTAGGCGACCTTCAAGATCAGTGATTGCGACATCCGCCTTTTCGCTGAAGCGCACCGTCAAGTCTTCGGCACGGGTACGTGCGCGCGAGATGAGGTTTGCGGCTTCGTTGCGGGCGCGGACGAGTAAGTCTTCGGCAAGGTCGCGCGAACGAATCAGATACTCCTCGGCTTCGGCACTCAACTCAGCGGCACGGTTCGTGCTCCTGGTGAGACGCTCGTTAGCCTCGGCGGCACTCTGCTGAACTCGAGCCACGGCCTGTTCGTGAAGGGCCAGTCGTTCGCGCTCGGCAAGGTCGAGAGCCACTTTGATTTCTCGCTCAATGCGGTACTTCTCTCGCTCAGAAATCTGACGCAGAGTCTGAAGTTCCGTTTTGACGTCCTCAGTTTCCTGGTGGACGAGCGCGCGAATTTCGGAGGCCTCACGTTCCGCTTCGGCGACGACCGTAGCGGCCTTGCGCTGCGAAATCTCAATGCCGGTGCGTACCTCGTTGTTTTGAGCTTCGCTTTCCATGTTCAGCTCAGAAACAGTCCGCTCGCTCTCGACGCGGAGTTCTTCGGCGCGACTCTCCGCATCAAAAACAAGTGCTTCGGCGCGCATCCGCGAGGCGCGGGTGATTTGTTCTGCCTCAGCACGAGCGCTCTCACGAAGAATCTGTACTTCGGCACTGCCGTCTTTGACCATCTTCGCGGCTTGCACTTCAGCAACGCGAAGGGTCTGCTCGAACGCGGAGCCGAGATCTGCGAAAGACGGCTTTGCGTTGGCGCGGGCGAGCGCTTCGCGCGCTTCTGCTACCTCGCGCGTGAGGCGCTGAGCGGCCTCTTCAGCGGAGACTCTCGCCGACTCGATTTGGCGCAAACGCGAATCGAAATCTCTGAGCGCCTCATCCACTTCAAGCTGGTCGTAGCCTTGACGGACTGCGCGAAATTTTCTTTTCTCACTCATGATTAGGTCTCCTCAGAGTCGCGACGGCCGCGCTACGCTGAATAACTTTCCGGGATGTCGCTGAACAATCTGGGGTCCGGTGCGTCATCCGGCCTGGAGATGGTCCCGCTCAGCTCATCGACGAAGTCCCTCAATGCTGCTCGATCGCCATCCAGTTCAGCCAGACGTTCGAGTGTCTCTTGGCGAACGGTCTCTGCGTGAGCGCGGAGCTGGTTTGCGAGGCTCTGGGCACGTTCATTTGCCCGGGCAATCACGCCGACAGCGGTAGCGCGCGCGCTGGCAACCTGGGCGTTGCCTTCTTCGCGAGAGCGTGCGAGGAACGCCTCAGCTTCGGAGAGCAATTCGTGCCCACGCGCATCCGTCTCAGCAACCTGAATCTCTGACTCGGCAGAAATTTGAATAATGTACGCCGACGTTTGCTCGCTCAGACGCTGAGCTTCACGGTCGGACTTCTCCTTCACGGCTTCGATTTCGCGCAGAACACGCTTCTGCTCGCGATCGTTGATTTCACGAAGCTTGTCGAGCTCGGCACGAGCGACTTCGGTCTCTTTGTTAACCGCTGCCAAAATCTCGATTGCGGCCTGCTCACCGTTTGCTTCGATCTGGCTCGCCTCTTGGCGTGACTGTTCCAACGCTTCGCGAGAAGCGACCAAGCGTGCCTCGGCATCAGCAACAATCTCTTTCGCCCGCTTCTTGGCCTGGTTGCTAATCTCGTTGGAGCGACTCTTCGCATCGCTCTCCAACTTGGCACCATGCTTCTTGGCAGACGTAATCAGACGGTCTGCATACTCTTTAGCTGCCTCGCGCATCGACGCAACCTCGGCGGTAGCGTCGATGAGGAGTTTGCCTGCCTGCTCTTCAGCGACTCGAAGAGTCTGCTCGAAGGCTGCACCAAGGTCAGAAAACGACGGCTTAGAAACGAGACGCTTGAGGGCCGCGCGGGCCTCTCGGAGCTCACGGTTCAGTCGCTTGACCGCTTTATCTGCGGCCTCGCGCTCAGCAACTGCGGAATCGATGCGAGAGGCCATCTGCTCGATGGCACGATCGACGTCAGCGGTCTGATAGCCGCGACGGGACTGCGTGAATTTAGGTGCGTCAGTCATTCTCACTCGATTGTTTGTTGGCACGTCACAAAATTGTCGCCAGATTCAGGCGAAATGGAAAGAGGATGGATTCCTCCGAGACCACAGTCTATCCGACAGAATTCACTTCTAAAACTAAAACTGGTGAACAAAAACCTCTGCACTCACGCAGGTCAGTACAAATGCCCTAGTGAGGCAAGAGCCGCCCGAACCAGCGAACCGCGACCGCCCTCCATGTCGTCGAGAATTGCCGGACTCACCGCATCCGCGGGCGACACCCACGTGATCTCGAGGGCATCCTGGCGCGGTTCGCACGTGCCCGTGACCGGTACGACAAACGCGAGCGACACAGCGTGCTGGCGGTCATCGAAGAAGGGCGTAATGCCGGGAATAGGGAAATACTCCGCTACGTGAACCGGCGTGGGGCTCACCGGAAGCTGGGGGAAAGCCATCGGACCGAGGTCCTTCTCGAGGTGCCGAAACAGCGCATCCCGAATCGTCTCGCCGTAGAGTACGCGGCCCGACACGAGCGTGCGCGTCATGGCGCCATCCGCATTCGCCCGCAGCAGCAGACCCACCTCGGTGACCACACCCAGCCCGTCGATGCGCACCGGAACGGCCTCGACATACAGCAGGGGAAGCCGACGACGGATGCTCGCCAGCTCGTCATCGCTCAGCCAGCCGGAATTCGGGTCAGGGGTGCGCACGCTCACACCTCTTTCTTACCCCATGAGGGAGGCATTGTGCGGATGTATCTCGTCAGAGAGCTCGTGCGCGCCGTACGACGACGATGAACAGGATGGGGGCAGCCACCGGAACGAGGAATGCGAAAACGATGAGAAGCATCATCCCGAGTACCGCCGCGAAGAGAGCACCGGCGGCGATCGCGATGATCCAGGTGATGCCGCGAACCAAGCGAATTGTGGACACCAACCACCAGGCGAGCGCCACACCGCCCACGACTGATGAGCCGCGCATCCACGGTTCCATCTCGGCCCAGTCAGGGCCAAACGCGTAAGCGGTCGCCAGCAGGCCCACAGCGATGACGACCAGCAGTATCGGTGCCCACACCTGCCATCGGGATGTTCGACCGCGAGCCTCACGAATCACCCCGATGGCCAACACGAGTGGCACGGCTGACACGAACAGCACCTGAAGACCGAGGCCGATCGCGCGCGTGCCGTCGACGCCGAGCCACATGTTGCCGGTGAACGCCACCACAAGACCAAAGACACCGATGGCGGTGGAAAGCAGGGTGAGCGCGCTAAACAGAGCGCGAGGAAAGTGGCGAGGAGTAGAGGTAGCGAGCTGTGCAGTTGCGGTGGCCTGGGGTGAGGCGTTCCGGGCGGCGACCGTCCCGCTTGACGTTACGAGCGCAACAATCGCCACCGCCACGCCCGTGTAAGGAACGAGCAGAGTGGTGCCGACAATCATTCCCGCAAGGAATCCACCAAGAAGCGAGACCAGCCATCGAAGAGCGAAAGACAACCGGGTACGCAGAAGCAAGACGCGCGCGACGGCGATGCAGGCCACCGCCCACGCGACGAGTGCCATGAGCGCGAATACGGGCAAGGCGCGCGCAAAAGCACTCTGCGGGGTGCCGGCATCCGCTTCGGAAAATCCCACACCCCACGCGGTCACGGCAAGTGCGCCACTGATCGTGCCCACGACGGCGAAGCAACCCACGAACCAGGAGTGCCCTGCGGTGGTAAGGCGGCGAGCCACGAGCATCGAGCAAACGGAAATCGCGGCGAACACGGGTATCACACCGGTCACGAGCAGCCCGATTATCCAGCCAAACCCCGAGTTGACAACCGATGTGCTGAACCACGCCGTAAGAAAGCCGGCCGCGACGGCCACGCCGATGGTGACGAGTGCGGAGACAATCGCGAGGCGACGAGCGCGTGACGTTACGGGAGCAACTGTTGACATCTCGGCATTCTCGTTACGCATGGAACTATCTTGACTCAAACGCCAGCGGGTCCCGCCAGTCGTTGACGACCGACGAGACCCGTTTGGGTTAGTGCTGAACCTACTTTGTGGACGACTGCTTCGCCGCGCGGCGACGAACCATGACGAGCCCAGCTGATCCTGCAGCTACAGCGGCAACACCGAGCAGCGATGCGAAGATAACGGCGCTCTGGTTCACACCCGTGTTCGACAGCGAGGGAGCAGCTCCCGAATCCGACTCTTCACCAGAGCCACCGGGATCTGGAGCTGGAGGCGTAATCGCGTCAGTGATGGACAAGCCGGTGGGCATGGTCACGTAGGGAATTCCGGAGAGACTTCCGACGTCTGGCGTGTAGTAGTGGTTAGTGGAATCCACGCAATAAATCGCGATGTCAAATGTCGTACCAGATGTAAGTCCCGAATCAGTGAAATCAAACGTTGCCGACACGTTGGTGTCAGTTCCGCGCGTGAAATTGCCCACTCCGGGACCACTCAACTCGCTGAATCCTACGACCGACAATCCCGCGGGAAGGTAAAAGGGGACGCCTGACGAAGGCGTCACGTAGATTGCCATCGAATATCCCGGTCCATCCACCGCCAGAGTCGGACCTCCGAGTCCACCCGTGTTGTAGGAACCACACCAGTAGGTGGGGTCTGCCACGGTGACCGTGAGTGTGCCGTTCTCAGCAACAGTCGTGGTGTCGAGCTGATAAACATCTGTGGCGTAGGCCGGTGCAACGGCCGCCACCGTCAATGCAACGGTCGCGAGGGCTGCCGCCACTGCGCCAGCCGCAATTTTCTTTGTCAACATCGTGTGTGTTCGCTTTCTCGTTTGATTAAATGATTTAACGACAACTACGAGAATAGTGATTCTTAATCCTGTTAAGCGATAACAGACACGCCCTTTTTCGTTCAGATGGGCGTTTTTCACCCGCGTAACGAGGTGAAAGCGAAACTCACGTCGTGAACCGGGTCAATCGCAGCGAGAAGATCGAGTCGACTGAACCGAGTTTGCCGAGGGTCCGGGCGGCCTAGGAGATTTCGAGGATGCGCGTCAGCAGAGAACGCAGTTGTTCTTGCTCGTGCGGTGATAACGCGCTCGACACTGCGCTCTCGACAGAAACTGCCTCGGCAAGTTGGTCCTTGAGTAGAGCGCCCGCGGGAGTCAGGGTGAGAACCTGAACTCGCCTATCATCACCCGGCGCGCGCGTCACGAGTCCGCGCTTCACCAAGTCATCGGCCAGACGAGTGACATAGGACTGGTCACACGAGAGCTGGCTAGCCAGGCAGCCCATCTGCGCCGGTTCGTTGAGAAGAAGGATGGCGCGAGCAAGCGGTGGCGAAACATCGTGTGCCAACACGGCTTGGGCAAAGTCAGCCTTGACGCGCTCACCCGTGCGCACGACAAGGGCGGCAAGATTATGCGAGTTTGCCCGGCTGTCGTCCTGTGCCACGAAAACAGTCTATTTGAGTTGTCAACATTTGAGTTAGTCAAACATTATTGATAGTGTCAGCAATGCTTGAGTTAGTCAAGGAATGGAGAAAACTATGTCAACCACAACGTCCACCGTTTCGTGGAGTCGAGTCACGCGATTTGCCATCATTGCGGTTATTTCAAACCTCGTTATTTTTGGCATCGGCAGCGTTGCCGGAGCCACGTGGGTAGCCAGCGGGCTCACGATTGCCTGGTTCATGATTATCGGCGCATCCATCATTCCGATGTTTGCTGCTGCCGGAGTTACCGCATTGCTCGGGCTTGCGTGGAAGAGCTCCGCCAAAATCATGGCGTGGATCGGACTCATTTTCGCCGTAGTGACCGTACCAGCGGCCTTCTTTGCGACAGAGCAACTTGGCACAGCAATCGCGCTCGGTGCGATGCACGTCGTCGTCGGAATTTCATGGTTCTTCGGGGTGCGCCCGCGGGCATAGTCGCAATCCGCGTGAACGCCCAACTAGCGCCGGTCAATAAAGCACGAACTTGTCTACCAATCGGGCGCAGCGTGACAGCGCTCATCACGCCTGGATGACGTGACCAGCCTCGTCAATATGCGTGACATGAAGTCGACCGAGGTTGCGCGTGTGCCGAAATGCCGTTGCGATGTGTAAGAAGTCTCGGTCACATGTGACCAAAACCTGCTCAGCAGAAACTGCGTAGGCTGCAATCACAACGTCGCTAGCACCAACCGCCCGGTGAAGATTTCTGCGCACCAAAGCCATTTGGATGCGGTGAATCGTCTGAGTCAGCTCTCGCGCATCCAGTTGATAGAACTGCGCCATTTCGTTCTGCATTTCGGTGAGCTCGGAGGTGTTCCGAGCCGAGAAGCAGTACTCAGCGATGACGGGCGGGCACGTCGAAAAAATGGCACCGGCCTGATCGAGTGCGTCAATGACAGAGGCAACACCAGAAAATCGGCCGTACTTGTGCCAGACGCTCGTGTCAACGAGATGCGTCATAGCGGATAAGAAATAGTGTCGCCAGAGATTTCTTCATCGGTGAAAGAACGCTGACCAATGCGGCGAAGGGCGTCTTTCTGACGCGCTTTGGCCAGCAACAGTGCGACTCCTTCGTTGATAACCTCGCGATCCGTTTTCATGTTGAGGAGCTGTTTGACTTCGCGGATTGCATCTTGGTTCACGTCGACGCTGGTAATTGCCACGGAGGTCTCCTTGTATAAAGAGTTATATAAGTCGAGCTAGTTTAGCAAGGATAATCGTGACGTGGCTCGAAGTTATCGACAGGGTGCGGGGTTGGTGGTCCCGGCGAAACAAGTGGGATTTGTCCCCGGCCTCGAAACCCCGCTCGACGCGATGCGTCTCACGGCTCAGCCGTGGGCCCACCCGGGCGGGGTCACCGACAACCACCAGAGCACAATAAAAATAAGACCCCCTTTCGGGGGTCTTATTTTTATGGCGGTCCCGGTGGGAGCCGTCGGCAGTCCTTCCCTCCTGCAGCATTCACTGGATTCTGCAGCCTCCCAAATCCCGCCAGCAAACACGCGCCAATTAGTAAAGCCCCCACAAGGGGGGCTTTACTAATTGGCGGTCCCGGTGGTGTGTGGTTGCAGGACATAGGAATACTCTGTCGCGAGACATAGGAATATTTCACTGTTCAACTTGAGCAATGAACAAAGCCCGGCTGATCATCACAGCGCTCCTGTCCGAGAGGCTCACACAAGCCGAAGCAG
>CANFSP010000006.1 GCA_947449765.1 Actinomycetota bacterium
CCCCCCATCTCCACCACTTGTGTCCATCGCACGCTGTTGAGTTAACTTTCACGGTATTTTCATCCGCTATATTCCCGTGCATGCAGGCATTTATCGCGCTCCCGCTCTGGGTTCAACTCGTCATCATTACTGTTCCCGCCGGAGTTGCCACATTTTTTCTCACCCGCTTTTCGTTGACGCGCGACCTAGAGTCGCGATCCAATGACGCCGTTGCTACCGCAATGATTCGATTCGCCGGCGCGGCGTTCGTTTTTCTTGGCGCCTTTGCCATTGTGACCTCGTGGCAGTCGTCGAACGCAACCCTTGGTGATATTCAAAAGGAGTTCTCCGCAGTGACCTCAATCGCTCAGGACACGCGCGCCATCGACGCGCCTGAGGCCCAAGCGGTTCGAGACAACCTCGCTTCGTACGCCAACGAAGTGGGAGCAGTGGAGCTGGCTACGGCGCCGGCAATCTCCTGGAGTGACACGGCAGAGAACCTCGTCTACGACATCTCAGACTCGGCTTACGAACTCAGTCAGACCGAATACCTGTCGTCGGATGAAGTCAGCAGTCTTTACAAGGACTTCGATACCTTCAAGCAGGCGAGAAACTCGCGCCTCAGCCATTCGGCATCCCTTGTTCCCGATGCCATCATGTGGGTGCTCTTCCTCATGGGGGCCATCATGATCGTCGCGAGCGGCATTTTCCCCAGCGGTTCGAGTCGATTCATCAAATGGGTTCAGAGCAGTGCGGGGTTTGCTATCGTGGTGCTCATCCTCGGGGCGGTGCTAGCGGTGCAATCCGGTGAAGCCACCCAAGGTTCGTACCTTCATCCGGTTCAGATATATCTCGACACCTATGAAGGTTTCTAGGTCCGACCTGATTAACATCCACCACTACGCAAGGAGCGGACATGTTCGCCTGGTTTAACAAGCACGCAGAGCTTGTCGTCGTCATTCTTCTCGGATTGGTGTCGGTCTCAACCGCGTACACCTCGTTTCAGTCGTCCCTCTACGACTCGCAAATGGCGGGTGCCTACGCCACGGGTGGTACGTTCAAGACCGAAGCTGAGTCACTTTATCTCGAGGCCAACCAACAGTACGTTCAGGATGCGCAAACCTTGACAGCTCTTGATGAGCTCAACGTCGAAATCGAGAACACCTCGGGGGCTCAGGCCGCTCTCGCGCAGGCCAAGTATGACTCGGTGTGGAGCACGTCGGTCTCGTCCGTTTTTGCCGAGGCAATCGATCGAGCGAATGCCGAAACTGATTCGACCGGGACTTATGTGAACCCGCAGGACGACCAGGCGTATCTCGACGATCTCTTCGGCGCATACGACGCGAAGGATGCTGAGTCCCGAACTCAGCTGGCACTTGGCGACGAGTACAACGCCCGAGGAGACAAACTCACCCTCTACACCGTGCTGATGGCGCTGTCGCTCTTCCTATTGGGTGTTGCCGCTGTCGTGAAGGTGACGAAGACGAGGTTCATCTTGTGCGCCATGGCCATGGTCATCTTCACGATTGCTGCCGCGATGACCGCGATGATTCCCTTCGTTGGGGTCGGCTAACTCACCGCGCTGAAATTTATGCGGGCGGCCTCGCGGGTGAGCGCCATGGCGCTCGTCGCGATGGCTGGGCCGAGTCGACCAAGGTCGATGTGGTCGAGGTGACCACTCACCGAGATCGCCGCAATTGGTTTACCCACGTAGTCGAGAATTGGCGCGGCCGCGCATCCCACACTCGCGGTTGATTCTTCTCGCTCGAAAGCCACGTGGTTTTCACGGATTTCAACGAACTGTGCTCGGAGCACGTCAGGGTTTGTGATCGTGCGGGGAGTGAGTGCTTTGAGCGGCTGTGAAAGCAGTTCATCGACAATTTCCGGTGGAGAAAAGGCAAGAAGAGCTTTGCCTACTCCGGTCGCGTATGCCGGAAGGCGACCGCCCACACGAGACGGTAGCGGGGGAGTCAGGCTGCTTCGCAGAATTTGCACGTAGACGACTTCGTGGCCCTCGAGCACGGCGAGGTGAACGGTTTGACGAGTCGCGTTGCGCAACTCAGCCATGCTCGGCAGCGTGAATTTCTTGAGGTCGCTGGGCCTCATCGCGCGTTCCCCGAGTTCAAACAGTCGCATGCCGAGGCTCACCTTATCGCCCACCCTCTCGAGAAACCCCACCTCAACCAGGTCGGCAATAATGCGTGACGCACTCGCTTTCGGAATGTCGCTTCGGCGACCAATTTCAGAAACGCTGAGGGTCCGATCATTGCCTTTGAACGCGGACATTATCGCCGCAACACGTTGAATCATGGACCGCTCGGGCTCGCGGGCTGTGTGGGCGGAAGTTTCCTTTTTGGCCGTGCGCTGTGTCACGCGGTAACTCCTCTGTCTCGCTGAGTGGAACGGTATCTATGAGTATCCGACACACGCTGAAACGATGTCAAACAAGAGTTGTGTCGAGCACCCGCTGTGGTGCTCGTGAGTGAAAGAGCAAAAATGACCGTAAGCGACGTCCCCTCGGCAGTCGAGAGCCTGCTCGAGTGCGAAAGCGAGCGCCGGTCTCGCGGACGCATCACCGAGGAATGGTCGGGTCTCGATTTGCCCACGGCATACACGGTCCAATCCGAACTCGTCGGCGCAAAGGTGCTTCGGCAAGGCGATTCTGTCATTGGCACGAAGCTCGGACTCACCAGTGAAGCCAAGCAGCGTCGGATGGGCATTTCGTCACCACTGACTGCCGTGCTTCTCAAGAGCTACGTGCTTGAGCCAGGGGCACTTCTTCCGCTGGACCGGCTCATCCAACCTCGGGTGGAACCCGAGCTCGTTTTCGTCATGAGGAAGAAGCTCCAGGGACCAGACGTCACTGCAGCCGAGGTTCTCGACGCGATTGGTTCGGTCCACGCCGGTTTTGAGGTCATTGATTCTCGATATCACGATTACAGTTTTGCGCTACCCGACGTTGTCGCGGATAACGCGTCGTCAGCGTTGTTCGTCGTGGGCGAGTTGGGGGTGCCTGCGGCGAACATCGATCTCGTCGCGGAGCATGTGACGATCAGTAAAAACGGAGAGTTCGTCTACGAAGCCACGGGCGCTGCGGTGCAGGGAAACCCGGCACACGCACTGGCTCTCGCAGTCAACGAGCTCGCGCAGCGCGGCCAGTACATCAATGCCGGTGAGCTCGTTCTCACTGGCGGAATGACAGATGCCGTGCCCATCGGTCCCGGCGACACCATCAGCGCAGTTTTTTCGAGCCTCGGCTCACTCAGCCTCACCGCAACGACGTAACCCATATCCGGAGGAATCTCATGTCGTCACACAAGCGTGATTTGAACGCCCTTCCCGAACCCGTTTACGACCTCTCACACTTCGCGTCGTTCGAGCTGTTCTCGCCAGTCGTTGACGAGACGCTGTGGTTCTTTAAGGAACTCCTCGGCATGGTCGAGACGCACCGCGAGGGAAACTCGGTCTACCTCCGAGGCTGGGAAGACCCGTATGGGCACTCGCTCAAAATCACCGAGCGCGACAGTGCCGGCATGGGCTATGCCGGATGGCGCACCACCTCGAAAGCCGCACTTGACCGTCGCGTTCGTGCAATTGAGGATGCCGGTATCACCGGGACCTGGGTCGAAGGTGAAGTAGGCATGGGACCGGCTTTCGAGTTCGCGACGCCCGATGGCGCAACCCAGCGCATCAACTGGGAAGTCGAGTACTACACCGCTCCGCCGGTGGACGCGACGCGCCTTATCAATAGACCACAGCGCCGCCCACTCAATGGTGTCCCGCTACGCAAGCTTGACCACATTAACCTGCTCGCTAAAGACGTCACGACCAATAAGAAGTTCGCTGCCGACGCTCTCGGTTTCAAGCTCAGCGAACACATCATGATCGGCGACATGGAGGCGGGTGCGTGGATGCGCCTGCACCACCGCACGCATGATGTCGCGTTCACCAAGGATGCGACGGGGGAGGGTGGTCGTCTGCACCATGTCGCATTCTTCTACGGAAATTCGCGACACCTCGAAGACGCCGCCGACGTGCTCAAAGACTTCGGTCTGGAGCTCGAGGCCGGGCCGGCCCGCCACGGCATCAGTCAGGCGCAGTTCTTGTACGTGTTTGAGCCCGGCGGTAACCGCATCGAACTCGTCGGTGAAGCCAACTACACGATTGAAGATCCGTCCTGGGAGCCGGTGACGTGGTCGCTCGACACGCTTGACTCGGCGATCATCTGGATTGGCTCGCCGCTTCCGCCCGAATTCGACACGTACGGAACGCCAAACCACGTGCCGACCAATTATCGAACACCGAACGGCTACATCGCCTCCGAGGTGGCGACGCTATTCGGTCGAGGACGCTAGTCTTTTCGCGACACAGGAGAGGTGCATCCATGCCCATCATTCAGGCCACCATCGTCGAAGGTCGCTCGCCCGAGGCGGTACGCGAGTTCATTCTTCAGCTCACCAATTCAGCAGTGGATGCGCTCAGCGCACCTGCGGACACCGTAAAAGTTATCGTGACCGAAGTCCCGGCCACGCACTACGGTTCGGGGAACCACACGGTTGCGGAGAAGAACGCCACTCGACCTTCATAAAGCGTGCTAATTTGGCACTAGTGCTCGCAGGGGGCGTCGCACACATTGGGGGAAATTTTGCGCTTTGTAAAAGTGGTCGCTACAGCACTCACACTTGCTTTGGCAACGTTGGCGCTTTCGGGTTGTATGAAATTTACTGTTGATTTAGCGGTGAACCCTGGCGATACCGTTAGTGGGTCTGTCATCGTCGGCTTGGCAAAAGAGCTTGAGAAGCTCGGGGATACGGCCACGGCCACGGGAAAGACAGAAAACCTCTTCCCGGCAGGCAGTGGCGTCACAACGAAAAAATTTGACGACGGAAAATTCTTCGGAACCGAGTACGACTTCGAAAATGTGCCACTGGCGGTTTTTAATGATGGGAAATCGGATACCAGCTCGCTTCACATTGAGCGCGATGGTGATTTTCTCATCGTTTCAGGAGCTTTAGATTTCAGCGGCGATGGCTCAACCGACTTGTCATCAAATCCCTTTGGACAACAGCTCATGTCGACGGTCGACATGTCTGTAAGTATCACTGTCCCCGGCAAAATAATTGAGACAACCGGCACAGTAGAGGGTCAGAAGATCACGTGGATTCCCGAATATGGGAAAAAGAATCCCATCTCTGCGCGAGTTGAATCGCCACTCGCGCCGCCATTCCCATGGTTGGTCGTGATTTCAGTCGGTGGGGCACTCATTGTTGCAGCGATAGTGATTTCTGTAATTATTGTCCTGCGCAAGCGCAAGATGACTCAGAAGGCTGAGTAGGCTTCGGCGCTTACTCAGTCGACCACTTGTGGTCGTGGCCATCTGAATAATCATCCTGAGGTGCGAAACCATGGGGGATTTGCTAATCATCGGAAAAAGGTGCCGGGTTCTGCCGCATCCCGCTGGTAAATTTGCTCAGTAGTAGGACATGTAAAAACGTGCTTGTCCGCTACGAAAGGTAAATATCAACATGGGATACGTTCGCCTCAAGGCGTTCGAGGAGACTGGTTACGTCGTCCTCGACTCGTACGACCAATCGGCAGATCCGAAAGAGTGGCTTGACGTAGAGTACGTCAACTGGAAATCTTCCGGAGTTACCCGTTTCGCACCGCTCACCAGCGCCTTCGGTGAGATGGAGTGCAACGGCTTTTGGAACCACACTCCGCCCCGCACTGACAAAGATGGTGTCTGGGTAGAGGCAAACGTGGCCAAGGCCCCGAAACTTGTCGAGCGCGCGAAGGAGCCGGGTGCAAACATCGGCCGTTGCCGCATCATCGAACTGCAGCCAAATGAGTACGGGGATGCCCTGTACAACATGCACCAGGACGACAACAACCGACTCAACCCCGACGGTACAGGTTGGATTGTGCGCGCGTTCTCCCAGCTGACCGACAACCCCGACTCGGTCATGATCCTTCGTGAAGACCGGTTTGACCCGTCCACCGAGATTCGGATCCCGTTGCCTGCTGGTGCTCAGATGATTCTCGACACGCAGCGCTTCTGGCACGCTGTGTGGCACCAGGGAACTGAACCTCGCTACTGCCTGATCACGTCGTACGAGTCTGGCCCCGAGCTTGACGCTTATATCGCGAAGTACCACGGTAAGCCGCGTATCGAGAACTACCCGGTGAGCAAAGAAGTTGCTGAGGCGGCTGAAGCGCACTTCTTGAAGCGCGTCGAGGCGCGCAATGCCGCACTCGCAGCTCAAGGAATCGTGGACGAGGGCGTGAAAGACCCTGAAGCGTAAGTCTCTAACGAGACAAGAAGAGCCCCGGAATTCTCCGGGGCTCTTTTACGTTTTCGCGTGCGTTACGCCAGCACGGCTGTCATCGCCATTAGCTTCATCCCGAGGCGCATGGCGAAGGGCGCGGGTACCGAACGTTTCTTGCGGCGATCGATTGCGCGAAGTGCCGAGTCAACCACCCGAGACGCCGGTTGTGCTTTACCTCCCGGCACCGGTGTGCCGCTGACTGCGAAAAAGCCGGTGTCTGTGGGGCCGGGACACACAGTCGTCACTCGCACGCCCGTGCGACGAACCTCAGCCCAGAGTGCTTCGGTGAAGGAGAGAACGAATGCTTTCGTTGCTGAGTACATGGCGTGATTCGGGCGAGGAGCAAAAGCGGCGAGGGATGCCACATTGATGATGACGCCATTGTTGCGCGTGAGCATTCCCGTAACAAGGCCTCGAGTGATGTCAGCGACCGCAACCATGTTGACGGCCATTTCTGTCGACAGCACTTGAGGATCGGCTTCCGCAACGGTTCCCGCGTTTCCAAAACCTGCGCAGTTGACCACAACGTCAACGACGAGGCTTTGATGGTCTAGTTCGGCCACCAGATCGCGACCAGCGTCGGGTCGGCTGAGATCAGACTCAATCGTGGTCACCTTCACGCCGCAGCGTTCGCGAAGCTCTGCCGCCACAGCGTTTAGTGCGTCGAGGCGTCGGGCAACCAGAATGAGGTTTGCACCACGATCAGCAAGGTGTTTCGCAAACTCAGCGCCAATGCCTGAGCTTGCTCCGGTGATGAGAGCGGTAAGACCCGTGTATTCATACATCCTCTTAGTCTGGTCTTATTTGCATCAACGCGCACTGCACTGGCACTGCGTCTGCTGACACGGGATGACGTTTAGCGCTGAAGCGCATCCAGCATGGCATCGTGAACGAGACCGTTCGTCGCCAGAGCGCTCCCATGCCAGCAGTCAAGCTCACCAGTTACCGCGCTAAACCGCCCACCGGCTTCGGTCACAATCGGCATGAGTGCAGCCATGTCGTAAGGTTTCAGGTCAAACTCGGCCACCGCATCCACGGCCCCCTCAGCCACCAGCATGTAGGACCACATGTCTCCATATGCGCGCGTGCGCCACACGGTGCGGCTCAGAGAAATGAGCTGGTCGAGATATCCCGCACGATCCCAGTGCTGTAGGGAGTTGTAGCTCAGCGACGCGTCGGCAAGTTCGGCAACCTGAGATACGCGTAGTCTGCGCGGTGCGGGTTGCTCAATCATGCGATCGTGCACGATTCCGTTGAGGCCGTCCGGCAAGGCGATCGTGCCGAGGGCGTCACCCGACTCGTCTAGCCACGCTCCGTTGCCGGTGGCCGCCCACCATCGCTTGCCGAGTGCGGGTGCGCTGACGACTCCCACCACGGGCACGCCTTCGACGGCTAGTGCAATCAACGTTGCCCACACGGGAACCCCGCGCAGAAAGTTTGATGTGCCGTCAATGGGGTCAATAATCCACTGTCGATGAGGATGTTCACCCTCACCAATCTCGTGCTCGGCAAGTCGCCCGGCCTGCTCGCCAAATTCTTCGCCGAGCAGGTAGTCCTCGCCGCGTTCGCGCGACAGAACATCTATGAGGGCCTGTTCGATAGCCCGATCCGCGTCGGTAACCGGAGTGGAATCCGGTTTTGTGGTGACTTCGAGATCCAGCGCCAAATATCGCTCACGGGAAATTGCATCCGCAATGTCGGCCAATCGCAGTGCAAGGTTGAGATCTTCGTCGAGAGTAAACAGAGTGCGGCTCACCCCTCTACGCTATTGCACGATGCCAGCGGAAATGCTCTCGTAAAGCAGGTGCGAGAGCCGAAGGGAGTACTCGTCCGAAATGTGTGGGTCGTTTAGAGCACGGTGCACGTAGGTTCCGTCTATCGCCTCCGGGCAGATGGTCAGCGTCTCATCGCAGTACCACCGGCGTGTGTCGATGAAGTCGAAACCAGCATCGTTTACAGCCCTTTTCTCTGAGTTATAAGTTGACCAGTCAGGGTTGATTGAGCTGCACGACGACGGAGCTTCCGAGACGCTACAGCTGGTAATCCACGGAGCCTCCCCAACGACAACGATGTTCTGAGTAATGCTTTCAATTTTCGAGAGAAACGACGTCAATCCCGCTGTCCAAGACTGACCGGTGGGTTTTTCCCCGTTGAAGTAGATGGAGGAATTGTGTGCCACGACAATTGCCTCAGGTTTGAGCTTCACAATCTCTTGGTGCCGCCACTCTTGAAATGCTTCACAGCTAGAGAGTTCAGCCTTGATTTGGCTATTTGACCTGTGAAAATCTGCAGCGGGGCACTGCGAATTTGTTATGGGAAGGATTCGCCAGTCCGTGTTCGCGAATCCGGCGATTATTCCCGCTGCATACATGTCGGCGAATGAGTCGCCGATGACGACCATGAGGTGGTTGCTGTTTTTGGGACCAAAGGTGCAGCGTTTGATACCGGGTTCGTCGTGAACCGCGTAGCAGCCGAATTTACCAGCAATGCTGGATCCTTTGCGTGGGGTGAATTGGGTGATGCCGGTCCAGGTGTTGGTGTTGATTTGGGTGTGGATGGCGTTGTTGATTTGTTGGGTGTTGGTGAAGGGGGTGGTGTGGTTGGTTTCTGCTTGTGCGGTGAGGGTGTTGGCGCGCCAGGTGGCGGCGATGGCGAGTGCGGTGATGATGAGTGCGCCGATGGCGGCGAAGAGGATGGCTCGTAGGGGGGTGCGTAGTGCTGGTCCGAATCGGAGGGGGTTTTCGATGGCGTATTTGGTGGCGATGGCGAGTGCGAGGGTGATGGCGATGATGAGTGCTGCTCGGGGGAGGGTCATGGTTGTGCCGCGGTAGTGTGCGGCGGTGATGATGACGGGCCAGTGCCAGAGGTAGATGCTGTAGGAGAGTGCGCCGATGGCGAGCACGGGGCTGAATTTGGTGAGGTAGGCGGGTTCGTGGTTGGTGTCGAGGTCGCCGATGAGGATCAGTAGTGCGGCGGCGGCGACGGGGATGAGGGCGCGCCATCCGGGGTAGGGCATGGCGTCGGTGAAGAGGAAACTGGTCGCGATAATGATGGCGAAGGCGAGCCAGGCGAGTGTGATCAGTGCGACGCGGCGGGCCCGGGTGGTGGCGAGGCGTGCTCCGGTGGGTGCGAAGGCGATCAGTCCGCCGAGGGCGAATTCCCATGCGCGGGTGAAGGTGGAGTAGAACGCTTGTTCGGGAAGTGCTCGGGTCTGCAGGATTGAGGTGACTAGTGAGGCGATGAAGACGATGCTGAGCACGCTGAGGAAGATGGTTTTTGCGCGGCCGGATTTTTTGATCAGTGCCGTGGCGATTAGTCCGGCGATGATGAACAGTAGTGGCCAGATCAGGTAGAACTGTTCTTCGACGGAGAGCGACCAGTACTGCTGAATGATTGACGGGTCGGCACCGATTTGGTTATAGCCGGTGCTGGTCAGGGCGAGAAACCAGTTCGCGACATAGAACGCGGACGCGGTGATTCCATCGGCAAATTTTTGTGTGTTCGAGGCTGGCAGGATGAATGCGGTCAGGGCCAACGAGACAAGCAGAACGAGAAAGCTCGCCGGCAACAGACGCCTAATTCGGCGCGCATAAAACGCGAGCGGCTTGATCCGTCCGGTCGTGTGGTATTCGGTGAACAGGTGCTGCGTGATCAAGAAACCTGAGATGACGAAAAACACATCCACACCAATGAACCCCCCCGGCAACGCCGCAGGAAACAGGTGAAACGCAAAAACCAACCCAATCGACAGCGCACGCAAACCCTCAATATCAGCACGCTTCACAACATGCACTCCAGATTGGCTTGGGTTTACGGTCTTGTTGGCAACGCATATCCTCGGGGAATCTGGCGCGTGACCAGCCTACCCAGACTGCTCTCGTCGAGCCTGTGTGATTGGGAAGAACCCTCACTCACCTGATAGTGTGGTGACTCGGTTCGGAACACAATTTCGGGCCATCCGCACCTCTAGCTCAATCGGCAGAGCAACTGACTCTTAATCAGTGGGTTCAGGGTTCAAGTCCCTGGGGGTGCACCATGAGCTTTCAAAGCAAAAATCGTTGCCACGGTCACCGGATGTCCAGGGTCGCAGTCCTCCGCTCCGCGTAGCATTGCACCATGATGCAATCGCGAGTGTTCAGTGCGACTGAAGAGACTCGACGTGATGTCCCTCTGGACCAGCTGTCCGGTCTCGCCACATCTGAGACCGAGTGGTACTGGTTTGATTTTGTTGCACCGTCACGCTCTGACTTAGACATACTGGGTTCAGTCCTCGGCTTCAACCCACTCGCGCTCGACGATGCGTTCTCTGGACGTCAGCGCGCAAAGATTGAGCACTACGACGATCATGTGTTCATCAATGCGTATGCCGTGACCTTCGAGGCCGAGTCTGGCGATCTCATGAGTGATGAGATCGCCATTTTTCTCACGCGAAATGGCGTCATCACGGTTCGAGACGATGAACACTTTGACATGAAACCAGTGCTCGCCCGGTGGGGCGAGTCGCGCGATTTGGCGTTGGCGGGAGCATCCCATTTGTTGTGGGGTTTGTTGGATGTCATCGTCGATGGATACTTCACTGCGGTCGAGTCTCTCGATGTCGAGATGGAAACACTCGAAGAGGAAATCTTTGATGAAGCCAAACCGGGAGACATCCAAGTGCAGCGACGTTCCTACGGGCTTCGCAAATCGCTGGTTCTCTTGCGCCGATTGACCGTGCCGATGCGCGAGGTGGTGAACCCGCTGATTCGCCACGACATGAACCTCATCAACCCACGCATGGTTCCATATTTTCAAGACATCTACGATCACGTCATTCGGGTATCCGATTGGACGGAATCGCTTCGCGACCTTGTCACCACGCTCCTCGAGACCAACCTGACGATTCAGGGAAATCGGATGAATCTCATCATGAAGAAGGTGACCAGTTGGGCGGCTATCATCGCGGTGCCCACCGCCGTTACCGGTTTCTACGGCCAAAACATCCCGTACCCGGGCTTTATGCAAGATTGGGGTGCCTGGTTGTCGTTCGGTGTGATGGTCGCCGCGTCGCTAGGTCTCTACGGCGTCTTCAAGTGGCGCAACTGGCTTTAGCCCTCTGTGGTCTGGCCAGCAATGAGCTGTGCAAGGTCGTTATCGATAAGCGCCCGAACACGACTTTCTCGCTCAGCGACGTACTTGGCGTCCTTCCTGTGAAGCGCCACACGTCGGTTGAGCGACCGTTCCATTTCGCTTGAGATTTCATCCCACGCCCTTTCGTGTGCGCGTTCAATCAGGCGCAACAAAGCGGTCGCGTCAGAGGCCAATGACACAAGTCGCTTCTCCACTTCGATTCCCGCGTTAAGTCGGAGCCTCAGATTTGCCGTATCGCCTCGACGGTAATCTGTCCCGCTGTCGGCGAGGCCACGCTTTTTCTTAGCGGCTTCGAGGGTTCGGGCGATGCGGACCTGATCCGAGTGACACTCTTCGATTAGTTCTCCAATGATCTCTCCTGCGACCGTTAGGAATTTTTCGCTACGAACAGTCTGGGTGGTCGTGATCGCCTCAATGAGGATGCGGTTTTTGATTGCCATCAGCGCCGCCTGAAGCGCCATTTGTTCTCCGTCGGCGGCGGCCTCCTCAATGGTGGGGAGACTCTGCCGACCTTGTCCGCGCCCTGACGATAGGCGATTCCATAGGTTCATCATCCTCACCCCGCGTGGTTCTCGTCGCCGTGGCTGTGGCTGTGAATGTGATCACCGTCGTGACCGACACGTGATTGTGGTTCCGGCGTCACAGTCACTTCGGTGAGGATGAGGCGTCGGGGGCGCTCGGGTATTCCCAAAAAGGGCTCTTCGTGCGGGTTCACCGAGAATCCGGGGCTCTGCACGGTGAAACGGAGCTTCGGGCCGTGTTCCTGTGGGTCAAATGTAAAGTTGAGCGTTTTCAGGTCTCGTCTGTCTTCTGATTTCGTCAGCAGAGTGGCTTCGCACACACTCTGGCTTGATGATGACGAGAAGAAACCCCTCTTCGTGGCGCGCGTCGTGTGCACTGAGACGATGGCGTCGAAGCCGTTGACGACACACTGCACGGTGACGTGTGACCGGACATCCACATGGCTGAGGTCTAGATCAAAAGACCTGCCAACGCCGACAAAGTCGGTGTCGAGGTCACGATCGGGAAGCGGTCCGTCGACTAATGCGGTCGGCATGATCAATGGCCATGGCTGTCGACCGACACTAACGGGCCAGCCCGCACACTCCCAAAACGAGGCGCAAAGTTGGGTGTAGCGCTCGGCGTACGACTCGGTGGAAGGCGCGTCAACCGAGTACCACGCGTCGTTGAGCATGACGGGTGGTTTTGACGGAGCGTTGACGGAGGGCTCTAACGGATGCGGCTCTCGCGACCTCAGGTGCCGTGGACCAGTGAAGCGATCGTTTCTGAGCAAGGTAAGTTCGAGCACGCGCGGGATATTCATCCCGGTCACTTTGTCGATAGATTCACCACAGCAGTTATTGGGGGAGGCGTGCACTACCGAGTGCGTGCGCATGAGTTTCGTGAGCGCGGGCCACATGTGCGTGCTAAAGAAATCGCCGTCACGCCCGTCGAGCTGATGCAATTCGACGACGATCACGCGAAAGCGCCCAAGTGTTTTTTCCGAGGCGGCCATGAGCGATTCGTACTCGGCGCCCTCGATATCCATCTGCAGAAGAAGGTCATCCTCGCCGTCGAACTCCTTGCACCAGTCGTCGAGCGAGATGGTTCCGTCCGCTGTGGCCTTACCCAAATAGAGCGGCCGGAATCGGTGCATTTTCGCGTTGAGTTTCAATTGTGAACCGTCGATTGAGCCATCGATGAGATCGCTAGGTATGTTGAATCTCTCAGCCAACTCAGTCTCGAAAGTCGTGATGTTTGCGACCCCTGGAGACAGGCAGTGCGTGATTCCCTCGAGGTCGTCCGGCACAAGATATGCCCCATCGCCGTTCCCGCCGAGTCGAATGAGGTCGACGGGGGAGATGACCGGGCGAAACCACCTGAGGAGGCTGGTTCGGTTTCGTGAAAGACGGGATTTAGCGACCACGTTGATCACTCTCCACTTGTCAGGTGCCTCTCGACGATTCTTACAGCCTCTCCAAGCATAAGTGAGTGGTTTGCGCCATTGATGGGGGCTCGTGACAGTATGGAGATGAATGGAGATGAGATAGATGACTACCAAGTCAAACCCTCAACACGATCCCGCCGGTTGGCGAACCATTCCCGCTTCGAGCCGTCCGTTGGACCAGGCTCGTATCGCGCAGCTTCTCGCTGCGGAGTGGGAGACGTTTAACCAGGCAACGCCCAAGTCGGGTGCTCACAATGTGGTAGCGCGGCAAGTGCTTCCACTCGGTGTCACCTCGAGCTTCCAATACTGGGACCCCTACCCGATATCAATTGTGTCCGCCCAGGGCGCGTACCTCACCGACATCGATGGACGTCAGCTTCTTGACCTCTCGATGGGGTTTGGCGCGATGCTCGTAGGGCACCTCAATCCCGCTGTTGTTTCCAAAGTCAACGAAGCTTTGGCCTCAACCGGAACCTTGTTTGTCACACCATCGCCAACAGCTACGGATGCCGCGGAGCGCTTTAAAAAGCGTTTCGGTCTTGACATGTTGCGCTTCACTAACTCCGGAACCGAATCGACGATGTACGCGATTCGAACCGCTCGTGCGGTTACTGGACGCAAGGGAATCGTCAAACTCGAGGGCGGGTATCACGGCGGTTACGACCCACTTCAGGTGTCGGTCAAGCCACCATTGGCAAACATCGGTTCGGGGAATAAACCTCGCGCCGACATACCACCCGAGGTCGAGGCGGGCACGGTCTTCGTTGTTCCGTACAACGACCTGCCGTACCTCACCAAGATATTCGCGAAGCACCACAAGAAGATTGCTGCGTTCATTCTGGAACCTGTGATGGAAAACCTCAGCATCGTCCTCCCGGACGAGGGTTATCTGCGCGGGGTGCGTGAACTCTGTGACAAGTACGACATTGCTCTCATCTTTGATGAGGTCAAGACCGGTTTGACCGCTGGCGCCTTTGGTGCTGCGGAACGACTCGGTGTGAAGCCCGACCTCATTACTCTTGCAAAGAGCATCGGTGGTGGGCTTCCCGTCGCGGCATTCGGTGGCATCGCCAAGTACATGGATGCGGTGGTCGACGGACGTATGGCTCACTTCGGCACGTACAACGGCAATCCTCTCGTCATGGCCGCGGTCACGGCGGTGGATGAGATTTGCACCCCGGAGGCGCTTGCATCAGCCGAGAAAATCAACCTCAGCGCGCTCGCCGAAATGGATGCAATCATCAACGAGTATGAGCTGCCCGCTCACACGGTTGGTTTCGGTGTCAAAGGCGCGGTGATCTGGTCGGCAGAACCGGTCCGGAACTACCGCGACTATAAGGCGACTGACTTTGAGGTCGCCGAGCTGAGCTGGCTCTGGGGTATCAACCGAGGAGTACTCACACCCCCGGGACTCGATGAGCAGTGGCTCGTTTCACTCGCACACACCACACAAGATATGGACAAGCTGGTGACCACATTCCGCGACTTGGCTAAGGCCTTGCGCGCGTAATACGCAACCTGACAAAAAAATACCTGTGGGCGATGGCATTGAGTCATCGCCCACATTTTGTGGAGTAGCAGCCTCACGGCCGTCCCTAAAGCTACGACGAAATTTTTCTGTTTCTCGTCATGATTGATCGACCGAGGCGGATGACGGTTTTTCGGGGAAACAGGCGCGAAGCGAATGCTCCGGTCCGGTTCAGTCCGCCTGAAATAACGAAGGGTCGCGACCGTCGTCCCTGAGCAGCCTTTAGGGCGGCCGCCACTACCTGTTGTGAGGTTTGCATGGGACCGGCGATGGCATCCTGTCCGGCAACGTCAAAGAATTCCGTGGATGTTGGGCCCGGGCAGAGGGCAATTGCTCGAACACCGGTTTTCTCGAGTTCGCCCCACAAGCCTTCGGTAAATGACAGCACAAACGACTTGGTCGCCGCATATGTCGTCAGGTAGGGCAATGATTGAAAGGCCGCGGTTGACGCAACGTTCACGATCAGCCCGAAGTTCTGCGTGCACAGGTGGGGGAGCGCGGCTCGTGTGATGTCGACGACGGCTCCGACGTTGAGGGCAATTTCATTCCGGATGACCTCGGGCTTTTCATCCGCCAGTGCACGATGCGTGCCGAAGCCCGCATTATTGACGATGATGTCGGGACTGACTCCGTCGCGGGTGAGGTTCTCGATGAGCGTTGCACCGCTTTCCGGAAGGCTCAAGTCCGCCGTCACGCAAGTCACCTCGATTGCGAAGTTCGCCATCAGTTGCGCCGCCAGCGAGGTGAGCCGGTCGGTCCGACGGGCGACGAGAACGAGATTCACGCCCTGGCGAGCAAGTTGATCTGCAAACTCGGCGCCGAGGCCCGAGCTGGCTCCGGTGATGAGTGCGGTGCGCCCCGAAAGATGTGTGAAGGCATTCGCCATAGCTACCGCCTAGTAGTCGTAGTACTCGTCTTCGGCTTCGCGTGACTGTTCAACGACTTCCCCAACAGCCACGACGACCGACAGTAACCAGATGACCCAAATGAGGATGGTTCGCCAGTTGCGCGGGCCACGAATTGTCTGCCTCATCGCCGAAACGCCACCAAAGAGTGCACCAATAATTGACGCGTTGAAAATGTACTTGCGCATGGCACCCTCCTCCGGCGAGCATCGCATACCGGATGGCGTCACGCGCTCGATGTTCTTAGGTTACTGCACCAGTTCCGCTGGAACGCTCGCCGTGTGCTCTCGGGCAAACGCCAAGGTCTGCGTAAGCAGGGAAAGGCGTTCCTGGGGAGTTTTTGCCTTGCGGGTATTGACTTCAGCGACAATGTGACCTGACCAGTCGCGTGCCGCAAGGTGCTGCAATACCTCCGCCACCGGTTGACCGCCCTCTCCGGGCAAAAGGTGCTCGTCAAAAATGCGCGAGTCTTCGTCAGGTCCGGTTCCGTCGCAGAGGTGCACATGCTTCAGTCGGTCACCGAAATCTAGTGCGAGCTGAAACGCGTCGTGACCTGATAGAGCAGCGTGCGAAAAGTCGAGAGTGACAGCATCACAATCCATTTGCCGAGGATCGGGACCAGGGGCGTAAGCCTCCATCGAACGATTTCGAACCTTCCACGGGAACATGTTTTCGACCGCGATGTCGACGCCGGTCCGCTCCTGTGTTTGCCTCACGATGTCCAGAAAACGATCTGCATAGCTTGACTGCCACCGGAATGGGGGATGGACGACGACGGTTGACGCACCGACCTCGGCCGCGAGTTCCGCCGATTTCTCCAATTTGATCTGTGGGTCGCGTCCCCAAACGAAGTGCGTAAGCAGAAGTACAGGAGCGTGAATCGACAGGATGGGCTGTTCATACTGCTGTGATAGCTCAAGAAGTTCGCGCGCGCTTTGGGTGCGTTTGTCGTTGGTCACCATGACTTCGACACCGTCGAATCCCGCGAGCCACGAGTGGCGAAATCCTTCTTCAACCGAGAGTGGGTAAACGCAGGACGTGCTCATGCCGATGTTCATCATTTGGTCTGAGGTTAGGGCGCGGAGCTATCAGTTTGCTGAATGCTGGCTGTACGAGTCGACGCGCCGACACGCCTGCGGTCCCGGCGTAGACTTGACGCCATGGCAGAAATTGACATGAAGCCCCGGAGTAGGGACGTCACAGACGGCATTGAAAAAGCAGCTTCACGCGGAATGCTCCGCGCCGTAGGTATGGGTGACGAGGACTGGGAAAAACCCCAAATCGGTGTCGCATCAAGCTGGAACGAAATCACCCCCTGCAACCTCAGCCTCGATCGGCTTGCGCAGGCCTCCAAAGAAGGTGTTCATTCGGGCGGCGGCTATCCTCTTCAGTTTGGAACAATCTCTGTCTCAGACGGTATCTCTATGGGGCACGAGGGAATGCATTTCTCCTTGGTTTCTCGTGAAGTGATAGCCGACTCAGTTGAGACGGTCATGCAGGCGGAGCGGCTGGACGGGTCTGTGCTTCTCGCGGGTTGTGACAAGTCACTGCCCGGCATGCTTATGGCGGCCGCCCGGCTCAATCTGGCATCCGTTTTTCTGTACGCCGGATCGATTGCTCCCGGTTGGGTGCGACTTTCGGATGGTACCGAAAAGAACGTCACCATTATCGATGCGTTTGAAGCAGTCGGTGCCTGCAAAGCAGGAAAGATGAGTGAGGAAGATTTGGATCGCATCGAGCGAGCGATCTGTCCCGGCGAAGGCGCCTGTGGTGGCATGTACACCGCTAACACCATGGCTTCTGTCGCTGAGGCCTTAGGGATGAGTCTTCCGGGGTCGGCTGCCCCGCCGAGCGCTGACCGTCGACGCGACTACTTCGCGCACCGCTCTGGTGAGGCTGTCGTCAACATGATTCGCAAGGGCATTCGAGCACGCGACATCCTCACAAAAAAGGCATTTGAAAATGCCATCGCCATCGTGATGGCTTTTGGCGGTTCGACTAACGCGGTCCTGCACTTGCTCGCCATCGCACGCGAGGCCGAAGTTGAGCTGACCCTCGACGACTTCAACCGCATCAACGATCGTGTTCCCCACATTGCCGACCTGAAGCCGTTCGGAAAGTACGTCATGAACGATGTTGATCGTGTCGGCGGTGTGCCTGTCGTGATGAAGGCCCTGCTCGACGCTGGTCTTCTTCATGGGGATGCCCTTACCGTGACGGGCAAGACGCTCGCTGAAAACCTCGACGAGATGAACCTCCTCCCGCTCGATGGCGAGGTTATTCGCACCCTGGACAACCCACTCCACCACAACGGGGGTATTGCCGTTCTGCGTGGAAACCTCGCGCCTGATGGTGCAGTCGTGAAGACCGCCGGATTTGATCTCGACGTCTTTGAAGGTCCCGCTCGTGTTTTCGAGCGTGAACGCGCAGCCATGGATGCGCTCACCAACGGTGAAATCACTGCCGGTGACGTTGTGGTGATTCGTTACGAAGGTCCTAAGGGTGGACCGGGTATGCGTGAGATGCTCGCGATTACGGCCGCCATCAAAGGTGCGGGTTTGGGTAAAGATGTCCTATTGTTAACAGACGGACGATTCTCAGGCGGCACAACCGGACTGTGTATCGGCCACATAGCCCCCGAGGCTCATGATGGAGGACCCATCGGCCTCGTGCGCGATGGTGATCTGATACGGGTCGATATCGCGGCTCGGACTCTCGACTTACTCGTTGATGAGGCAGAGCTTGCCACCCGCCGATCCGGCTGGGAACCGCTCCCTCCGCGCTACACTCGCGGCGTTCTCGCAAAGTACTCCAAGCTGGTGCACTCTGCGTCTGAGGGTGCAATTACCGGGTAATTTCACCCATTCCACGATTCACCTGTTACCCAAGGACTAGCCATGTCTGAAGACAAACTCAGCCCTGCCGGCAAAAAGTCATCCGCCCCCGTGATGTCTGGCGCCGAGGCAGTGGTTCGTTCGCTGGAGCTTCTCGGCGTAACCGACGTGTTCGGCCTGCCCGGGGGAGCCATCCTCCCGGTTTATGACCCGCTCATGGATTCGAGCAAACTGCGTCACATTCTCGTTCGACACGAGCAGGGAGCAGGTCACGCCGCTGAGGGATATGCCTCGGCCACGGGAAAGGTCGGCGTCTGCATTGCGACGAGTGGCCCCGGCGCAACCAACCTCGTCACGGCGATTGCGGACGCCTACATGGATTCCGTTCCCATGCTGGCCATCACGGGTCAGGTGTTCAGCCACCTGATGGGAACCGATGCCTTCCAAGAAGCAGACATCGTCGGAATTACCATGCCCATCACGAAGCACTCCATCCTGGTAACCGACGCAGCAGATGTCCCTGGCGCGCTCGCCGCAGCGTACGAAATTGCGTCGACTGGTCGGCCGGGCCCCGTTCTCGTTGACATCACGAAGGATGCGCAACAGAACGAAGCTCCATTCGTCTGGCCACCTGTGATTGATCTTCCCGGATACCGTCCGGTGACCAAAGCCCATGGCAAGCAGATTCAGGCTGCCGCCGAACTCATCGCCGAGTCGAAGAAGCCGGTGTTTTATGTGGGTGGTGGAATTGTCCGTGGGCGCGCTGCTGCCGAGCTCAAGACTTTAGTCGACAAGGTCGGCGCCCCGGTGGTCACGACACTCATGGCTCGCGGCGCCTTCCCCGACTCGCACCCGTACAACCTGGGCATGCCCGGCATGCACGGGACTGTTCCTGCGGTTCTTGCTCTGCAGGAGGCAGACCTCCTCATCACGCTTGGGGCTCGTTTCGACGACCGCGTAACCGGCAAGGCTGCCCTCTTCGCGCCCAATGCCCAAGTTATTCACGTCGACATCGATCCGGCTGAAATTGGCAAAATCCGCGCGGCTGAGGTGCCCATTGTGGGGGATCTCAAAGATGTCCTTCCGGAGCTCACCGCGGCATTTGCCAGCGAGATCGGTAAAAAGAAACTCGACATCACCGCGTGGTGGAACCGACTCAACGCGCTTCGCGAGGAGTACCCCTTGGGATACAGCGAGCCGACCGATGGCCTGCTTTCTCCGCAAGCCATCATCAAGCGCATCGGTGAGCTCTCTGGACCTGAGGCGATTTACGCAGCCGGTGTCGGGCAGCACCAGATGTGGGCGGCGCAGTTCATCCAGTACGAACGTCCGAATGCGTGGCTCAACTCGGGAGGTGCGGGAACCATGGGCTACTCAGTGCCGGCGGCCATGGGTGCCAAGGTTGCCGAGCCGCAGCGCACGGTGTGGGCTATCGATGGTGACGGCTGTTTCCAAATGACCAACCAAGAGCTGGCTACCTGCACGATTAACAACATTCCCATCAAAGTGGCGATCATCAACAACTCGTCGTTGGGAATGGTTCGTCAATGGCAGACACTGTTCTACAGCGGGCGCTACTCGAACACGGATTTGAACACGGGGCACGACACAGTGCGCATCCCAGACTTCGTGAAGTTGGCTGATGCCTATGGCGCGCTGGGTATTCGCGTGACCCGCGAGGACGAGATTGATGCCGCGATTAAGTTGGCCCTCGAAACCAACGACCGTCCAGTTGTCATTGATTTCGTCGTGAGTGCCGACGCCATGGTGTGGCCGATGGTGCCGCAGGGTGTGAGCAACAGTTATGTGCAGTACGCCCGTGATCACGCCCCGAGCTGGGATGAAGAGGAGTAAGCCATGAGCCGTCACGTTCTGAGCCTTCTCGTCGAGGACCGTCCGGGTACGCTCACCCGGGTAGCGGGACTTTTTGCGAGGCGCGGCTTCAACATCGAATCCCTCGCCGTCGGGCACACCGAGGTTGATGGGCTCTCGCGCATCACCGCTGTGGTTGACGTTGAGGACCTTCCTCTCGAACAAGTGACCAAACAGCTGAACAAGTTGGTCAACGTCATCAAAGTTGTCGAGCTCGACCCAAGTCAGTCTGTCCAGCGCGACCACTTGCTCATCAAGGTTCGAGTCGACCGCACGACGCGCTCTGAGGTGCTTGAGGCGGTTACGCTATTCCGAGCGAGTGTTGTGGATGTGGCACCGGACTCTCTGGTTATTGAAGTAACCGGAGATACCGGCAAGACTGAAGCGCTCATCAAGTTGCTCGAGCCCTATGGCATTAAAGAAATGGCGCAGTCAGGTCTTCTGGCAATCGGTCGTGGAGGTAAATCCATCACCGAGCGCGTGTTCAAAAACTAACTATTTTTTACCGGTCCCCAACCAAGGAGAAACGAAA
Source organism: Actinomycetota bacterium (assembly GCA_947449765.1). GTDB lineage: Bacteria > Actinomycetota > Actinomycetes > Actinomycetales > Microbacteriaceae > CAIOLM01. The sequence continues at coordinate 21,055 of CANFSP010000006.1, forward strand.
CAGTGACTGAAATTCACTACGACAAAGACGCCGATCTCGGGCTCATCCAGGCCAAGAAGGTTGCCGTCATCGGATACGGCTCGCAGGGTCACGCGCACGCGCTCAACCTGCGCGATTCGGGCGTCGACGTTGTCGTCGGTCTGAAAGAGGGCTCGAAGTCCATTGCGAAAGCTGAAGAGGCTGGGTTCAAGGTTTTGACCCCTGACGCTGCTGCAGCCTGGGCCGACGTGGTGGTTATCCTCGCGCCAGACCAGCACCAGCGCGACCTGTACGCCAAGGACATCGCCCCGCACATGACCGCCGGTAAGACTCTCGTCTTCGGCCACGGCTTCAACATCCGTTTCGGATACATTCAGGCCCCCAAAGACGTGGATGTCGTTTTGGTCGCTCCGAAGGGTCCGGGTCACACCGTTCGTCGTGAGTACGAAGCTGGCCGTGGTGTTCCGGTGATTGTTGCGGTTGAGAACGACGCGACCGGATCCGCATGGGATCTCGCTTGGTCGTACTCCAAGGGCATCGGTGGACTCCGTGCCGGTGGAATCAAGACCACGTTTACCGAAGAGACCGAAACCGACTTGTTCGGTGAGCAGGCCGTTCTCTGTGGTGGTACTTCACAACTCGTGATGTACGGCTACGAGACTCTGGTCGAGGCTGGGTACCAGCCTGAGATCGCGTACTTCGAGGTGCTTCACGAGCTCAAGCTCATCGTCGACCTGATGTGGGAGGGTGGCATCGCCAAGCAGCGCTGGTCAGTTTCTGACACAGCTGAGTTCGGAGACTATGTCTCCGGCCCGCGCGTTATCGACCCGAGTGTCAAGGCCCGCATGCAGGACGTGCTCAGCGACATCCAAACCGGAGCGTTTGCAAAGCGATTCATCGATGACCAAGACAACGGTGGCAAGGAGTTCCAGGAGCTTCGCGCCAAGGGAGCAGCTCACCCGATCGAGAAGGTCGGTCAGAAGCTTCGTGCGCTGTTCGCATGGCGTCCGCAAGACAAGGATTATGTAGAGGGCTCGGCCGCTCGCTAGTCATGTCGCGGTCTGTGTGCCGCGATTCGATCCGATAGATGAAAGAGGATGCGCCCCGAGCGCGTCGCATGGATGACACTGACAAAGATGCCCTGACATGGGCTGGTGACGAGGCGCGGATGCGCGGCTCGGGTACCTGGAGTGTTCCCCAGCGCGACGGTGGCGCATCCTCGTCGTCGTCGTCGTCGAACGATAATCAGTCGACTGGTTCGACGGGCAAAGAGGGCGCGGACGGCTCCGCCGTCGACTCCAAAAATGGCGTCGAGGCCGAAGCGTCTAGCCCAGAACACACGGCCGAAGCGAAGTCGGAGTCGACAACGTGGCGTGAGTCAGTCGCGCTCTTGGTTACCGGGGTTTTTGCGGGGCTCTTTTTGCTGATTACTGCCGCCTGGTTGATTACCGCGCTACGGAATCCCATCACAATCGCCGACCCGATTGCCAGCCTCATGTTCAGTGTGACGTTGTGGTTGGCTGTAGCGGCGGGGCCTCTCATTTTCATCACCGTCCTCAGTTTGCGGCGGGGGGTCATGGTGAGGTTCGTCCTCCTGTTTCTTGGCGCCGTCGCCCTAATCCCGTGGCCATATCTCACCTGGGTGGGTTAACGATGTCTGCGAAAGATGAACCCTCCACGGTAGGAGACGGCACACAGACGGGCACGGCAGATGTGCCCGAAACAGCCGTGATGGATGACGCCACGCGAGGCAGCATTGCTCTTCGGGCAGTCGCGGGCCTCGTGATTTTTGGCTTGTTTGGACTGGTTTATGCCTATGACGTATGGGCTGCCCTAGGGAATTTCCTCGGCGTCGAAAACCAGGCTGCTCAACTTGGGTTGCGAATCACCACCATTGGTTGGTTCGTTCTCTATGGTGGAATCGCTCTGCCGGCCTTCGTGTGGCTTGGTTTTGCCCTCGCGTTCCTCATCACGGCGTTGAGGCGGGCTCGGAACAAGCGGCCGATTCCGGTGTGGCGCTTCGTCGTGTTGCTCGTCGTTGGATTGGTGCTCGTCGCTGTTTTTACTCTTGACATCGTTCTCGGGGTGCCGGCCACCGTCATGTTTGACACCGGCCTCGCCGGGTAGAATTAGGTCAGCTTTTCCCGCGGAGCGCGCGGGACGATGGCCCGTTTATCTGTTCGCGCGAACCCAAAGGAATATCTTTCGTGACAAAGCCCATTGTGCTCATTGCTGAGGAACTCTCACCGGCCACCATAGAGGCCTTGGGCCCCGATTTCGATGTTCGTACGGTTGACGGAACCGACCGTCCCGCACTGCTCGAGTCAGTCGCCAGCGCAAACGCCATCCTGGTTCGATCGGCGACCAAGGTAGATGCTGAGGTCATTTCCGCTGCTCCGAACCTGCAGGTCGTCGCCCGTGCCGGCGTTGGTCTCGACAATGTCGATATCAAGTCGGCTACGACCGCCGGCGTGATGGTGGTCAATGCGCCCACATCAAACATTATTTCTGCGGCAGAACTGACGGTCGGGCACATCCTGAGTCTCGCGCGCCACATCCCGGCAGCGCATGCCGCTCTGGCTCAAGGTCAGTGGAAGCGTTCCGCGTACACCGGAACCGAGCTGTATGAAAAGAACATCGGAATCATCGGCCTTGGTCGTATCGGCGCCCTGATTACGGAGCGACTCAAGTCTTTCGGAACCAACGTTCTGGCCTATGACCCGTATGTCACATCCGCACGAGCACAGCAGCTCGGTGTTCAGCTGGTGAGTCTTGACGAGCTTTTGGAACAGTCCGACTTCATCACCATTCACATGCCGAAGACTCCCGAAACCACCGGCATGATTTCAACCCCTCAGCTTGCCAAGATGAAAAAGACCGCTTACATCGTCAACGTGGCTCGTGGCGGACTTATCGACGAGGATGCCCTTTTCACCGCACTCTCAACGGGAGTGATTGCCGGCGCAGGGCTCGATGTCTTCGTCAACGAGCCCCCCAAGGATTCACCGCTCTTGTCGTTGCCGAATGTTGTGGTTACCCCACACCTGGGGGCGTCAACCGATGAGGCGCAAGAAAAAGCCGGCATTGCCGTTGCGAAATCGGTTCGGTTAGCCCTCGCCGGTGAACTTGTGCCCGATGCCGTCAATGTGGCGGGTGGAATCATTGACCCCTCTGTTCGCCCGGGAATCGACCTCGTGGTCAAGCTCGGCCAGGTCTTCTCGGGACTTGCGCAAAGCAGCCCACTCACCAGCGTTGATGTTGAGGTGCGCGGTGAGATTGCATCGCTTGATGTTTCAGTGCTCAAACTTGCCGCACTCAAAGGAATTTTCAAGAACGTCGTCAGCGAGAGCGTCTCCTATGTGAATGCGCCACTTCTCGCTGAGCAGCGCGGGATTGATGTGCGGCTCCTCACGGAGGGGGAGTCAACGGACTACCGCAACCTCATCACGCTGCGGGGTGCTCTCAGTGACGGCTCGCAGATCTCGGTTTCTGGCACGTTGCAGGGAGTGAAGCAGGTCGAGAAAATTACCGAAATCAATTCCTATGAAGTGGACCTGCCCATCGACGAGCACCTGATCGTCATGCAGTACACCGATCGCCCGGGAATCGTGGCGGTCTACGGCAAAGAGTTCGGTGAAGCACGCATCAATATCGCCGGCATGCAAATTGCCCGTCAAAAACTCGGTGGCACGGCGCTCAGCGTGCTCACGGTGGATTCCCCGGTACCCGCGGCCATCATCGAGAAGGTTCGAGCAGCCATCGATGCTCAGGTCATGCTCGAAATTGACATCACCGAATAATTCTTGAGAAAGACCTCACTATGACGAACACATTGAAACTCGCCGTTATCCCCGGTGACGGCATCGGTCCTGAGGTCATCACTGAAGCCGTAAAAGTTCTGGATGCGGTTGCACCAACAACGTCGCTCGCTTTCGAGAAGACTCACTTCTCCCTCGGAGCTGATCGGTACCTGGCGACGGGTGATGTTCTGAGCGATGAGGACCTTGCCAACATAGCCGCCCACGATGCCATTTTGTTGGGCGCGGTTGGCGGGACTCCGGGTGACCCACGCATTCCAGCGGGAATCATCGAACGAGGGCTCTTGCTCAAACTGCGCTTCAGTCTCGACCACTTCGTCAACCTTCGACCAACCCAGATCTTCCCGGGCGTGACCAGTCCTCTTGCTCAACACGGTGACGTTGACTTCGTTGTCGTTCGAGAGGGCACCGAAGGACCCTACGTGGGTAATGGTGGCGTGCTGCGCCAGGGGACACCTCATGAAATCGCCAATGAGCTCTCGGTCAATACTGCCTACGGTGTCGAGCGTGTGGTTCGTTACGCGTTTGAGTTGGCCGCAAAGCGCGAGCGCAAGAAGCTCACCTGGGTTCACAAAACCAATGTGCTCGTTCACGCGGGAGGCTTGTGGAGTCGGATCGTCAACCAGGTCGCGCGAGACTTTCCTGGCGTGAGTGTCGACTACTTGCACGTCGATGCAGCGACAATCTTTTTCGTCACCGACCCCGCGCGTTTCGACGTCATTGTCACGGACAACCTTTTTGGCGACATTCTTACGGACCTCGCCGGGGCCATTAGCGGGGGAATCGGCCTCGCGGCGTCGGGGAACATCAATCCGACCAATGTTTTTCCAAGCATGTTCGAGCCCGTGCACGGTTCGGCTCCAGATATCGCCGGTCAACAAAAAGCCGATCCGACTGCGGCCATTCTGTCGGTCGGCCTCATGTTCGATTACTTTGGTGAGGCGGCTGCGTCGAGTGCTATTACCCGCGCGGTGCGGGATGATCTCGCAGCGCGTGGCGAGGGCGTTCGGACAACAGCGGAAATCGGCGACGCCATTGTTGCTCGTCTAGGCTAGAAGACACCCACCACGCGAGGACGATCTCGAGGAAAACATGACGCCAACTGACTCAACGACGTTCCCGCTCGGCTTTTCGTTCACCCCGAGCACAGCGGCTCGCATCGAGGCGGAGCGTGAAGAAATTCTTGCCGATCCGGGCTTCGGAAAGCACTTCACCGATCACATGGTTGTCATCGATTGGGACATTGAATCCGGATGGCATGATGCTCGTGTCGTTCCCTATGGCCCACTCCAGATGGATCCCGCATCCGCAGTCTTGCACTACGCCCAAGAGATTTTCGAGGGACTTAAGGCCTATCGCCATGAGGATGGCTCGATCTGGACGTTCCGCCCGGAAGCCAACGCGAGACGGATGCAGCGATCAGCCCATCGCTTGGCGCTTCCCGAGCTCTCCGTCCCTGATTTCATCGAATCACTCAAGCAGCTCATCGCCGTCGATCGAGCTTGGGTGCCGTCAGCTGCCGAGACAAGCATGTATCTGCGCCCCTTCATGTTTGCCAACGAAACGTTCCTCGGCGTACGCGCGGCTCACAAGGTGGCCTACTACGTCATTGCGAGCCCAGCTGGAGCCTATTTCGCGCAGGGTATCGCCCCGGTGAAAATATGGCTCTCGACCGAGTTTTCGCGTGCCGGGCGAGGTGGAACGGGCGCCGCTAAGTGCGGCGGAAACTATGCATCCTCGCTTCGCCCGCAGGTTGAAGCCTATGAAAATGGATGCGCCCAAGTGCTCTTTCTTGACGCTGAGACCGGGCAACACATCGATGAACTCGGCGGAATGAACATCTTCTTTGTGCACAAAGACGGAACTCTCGTCACGCCTCAATTGACCGGAAGCATTCTCGAGGGAATCACGCGCGATTCCATCATTACTCTCGCGCGTGACCGCGGGCACAGTGTGGTGGAGAAACACGTCACGATTGATGACTGGAAAAAAGGTGTCGCCTCTGGAGACATTACCGAAGTGTTCGCGTGTGGTACCGCTGCTGTCATCACACCAATCAGTCAGCTTCTCGGGCATGGCCTTTCCATTGGCGATCCGAATGCGCCGGCAGGTGACCTAACGATGAGCCTGCGCAAAGAGCTCACCGACATCCAATATGGCCGCCTCCCTGACCGACACGGTTGGCTGACGCGGCTTGACGCCTAAGAAAGGCACGGTTCATGACCACCAACTACCCAGTCACCGAGGCGACGGGCAGCGCGGTTCGTGTGCGTTTTTGTCCCTCACCCACCGGAACTCCCCACGTCGGGCTCATTCGCACGGCACTCTTTAATTGGGCTTATGCGCGACACAACAAGGGCACATTCATCTTCCGCATTGAAGACACGGATGAGGCCAGGGACAGCGAAGAGTCGTACGCGCAGATTATCGACGCGCTCTCGTGGTTGGGCTTGAACTGGGACGAGGGTGTTGAGGTCGGCGGGCCGCACGAGCCCTATCGTCAATCTGAGCGCTACGGCATCTACCGCGATGTCGTGGCAAAACTCATCGAAACCGGTCACGTCTACGAGAGCTTTTCGACCCCCGAGGAAATCGAAGAGCGAAACCGGGCCCGAGGTCTCGACCCGAAAGTGGGATACGACAACTTCGACCGTGACTTGACCGATGCCCAAAAAGCCGCATTTCGGGCCGAGGGTCGCGAGCCCGCACTTCGGCTGAGGGTGCCCGATGAGGACATCTCGTTTGACGATCTCGTGCGAGGCGAAATCACTTTCCCCGCGGGAAGCTTTCCCGATTTCGTTGTCGTGCGCCCGAACGGGCATCCTCTCTACACATTGGTCAATCCAGTGGATGACGCCATCATGCGTGTGACCCATGTTTTGCGCGGCGAGGACTTGCTGTCGAGTACACCTCGGCAGATTGCCTTGTATCGCGCGCTCATCGACGCCGGATTCGCAACGCATGTTCCTCGATTCGGGCACCTGCCCTACGTCATGGGGGAGGGCAACAAGAAACTGTCGAAGCGCGACCCTGAGTCGAACCTGTTTCACCACCGCGACCGCGGTTTCATCCCCGAGGGGCTGCTCAACTACCTCGCACTTCTGGGGTGGTCGCTGACCCACGACCGTGACGTGTTTTCGCAGAAGGAAATGGTGAAGGCGTTTGATGTCACGAACGTCAACCCGAATCCGGCTCGGTTCGACCTCAAAAAGGCTGAGGCCATCAACGGAGATCACATCCGACTGTTGCACGTCGAGGACTTTGCTCAGCGCATGATTCCGTATCTCCAGGCAGCCGGTGTGATTGGTGATTTGACGTCTGAGACTGACCTTGAAATACTCGCTCTCGCCGCGCCACTCGTCCAGACGCGCATGGCGGTCTTGAGCGAGGCTCCTGGGCTTCTCGCGTTTTTGTTTACACCTTCTGAGCGCCTTGCCGTCGCTGATGATGCTCGTGCCAGCCTCCCTGAAAACTACGCGGAAGTCATTGCTGCTGGCTTGGCCGCGCTTGAGTCGGTGAGCGAGTGGACCACAGATCAGATTCAGGATGCGCTGCAGAGCGCCCTCGTTGACACCCTCGGCCTCAAACCGCGCGTCGCTTTCGGGCCCTTGCGTGTCGCCATCTCAGGTCAGCGGATTTCACCCCCGTTATTTGAGTCGATGGAGATTCTGGGTCGGGAGGACGTTTTGGCGAGGCTCCGCGCGCTCGGCTAGACTAATCGAGGTTTCGCGCCCTCTCGAGGGAGCGAAAAACCATTGAGGTATGGTGTAATTGGCAACACGACGGTTTCTGGTACCGTTGTTCTTGGTTCGAGTCCAGGTACCTCAGCCACTTTTTGAGTTGTTGACCGGCTGACCCTCAGCCGGTCCTTTTACTTAATTTCCTTAAATGCCCTAGGCTTCAGTGAAACGTTTCTCTGAAGGGCGAACTCGACGTGGTACCAAAAAAATTATTCTGGGGTGCTCTCGTAGCTCTTCTCTCATCTCTGGCTTTGGTTGTCGGTGGATTTGTTCCTGCACAGGCTACTGATTTTTCTGCGACAACTGCGGCTTATGTGCCCCCGGTATCGTTCACCCAATCGATGATCAAACCCAGTCAGACCGTCTCCGTTCAACTCAATGGGGGAACAGCGGACTGGCGACCATCTGTCACTTCGTGCATTGCGGTGGGCTACACGGACGCAACTCACACCGTCAATAATTTTGTCTTCAAGGGTTACATCTACTGGAACTTCGGCTCGGGCAATAATTTCCTCACCGGCACCGTGGGATTCACCGGCTCAAAAAGCCTGGCACCAGCGTTTTCCAATGCCTATGTGGGTGCTAACAAGAACGTGCACGCACTCCAGATGACCTACGACACCATCAATCCCATTGTCAGTGGCACTACGCGAGCGCACACCGGCTACAAGCTCGTGGTTGCCTATTACCCGGGATACACCTGCGATAGTGGAACACGGTCAACACCGACCCTGGCAACGCTGGATATTTACGATCCAAACGCCACAATCGCAGCGCCGACGAACTTTAGGGCCGATCCAATAACCAAGACGGGAGTCACGCTGAAGTGGGATGCCGTAACTGGAGCGACCGAGTACTACCTCTACCAGGATGGCAACCGTCTCTCCTGGGGCAACGTGAATATTGTGACCGGAACGAGCCGTGAAATATATATCCAAAATGCGGTTCCCGGGAGTCAGCACACATTTGGAATTGAAGCCACAAATGGAATCACGACGAGTGCTAAAAAGACGATCACAATAAACCTGCAACCTCGAGACCCGATTCCCGCTCCGGTCTCGGCCGTAATAGGAAGCAATATCACTTACAACGAGGGAACGGTTTCATGGTCGCCTGTCCCTGGCGCGAGCTGGTATGACACGACGATTTCACCAACCGTCTCGACTTACGATTTCACGACCACGAGCATGAGATACACGGGTCTGACGGCCGAGACTGACTACACTGTGTCAGTCAAGTCCTGCACCGACGGCGGTTGCGCTCCCGCCTTTGATTACACCTTCACTACCTCGGTGCATCCAGACAATCTGCCGGCAGCCGTTATTACCTACTCGATTACCAACGTCACAAAATCTTCGGCACAGCTGTCCTGGACGGCTCCGGCTAGAGCAACAAGCTACAACCTTTATGTCAATGGTGTTCTGGTCGAAAAAAATTACTCAGCGGGATTGTCGTACACCTTTAACGGGCTGACTCCAAATTCTCAGGTTCAGTTGGGAATCGAGGGTGTCAGTTCCAAAGGTGTCGGACCAAAATCGTCGCTACTTCAGTTCACAACCTTCCCAGACCCCCGAGCGGGACTCGTCCCAAACGCGATTAACACGGCAAGTTGCACGGGCACGATTGATTACAAGACGTATGGCATCAACTCCAAACATTGCTCGTGGTCGCCTGCTGAAAGCGCGAGTGGTTACAAAATCTATAAAGATAACGTTCTCATCGCCACTATCCACGAGCTCTTCTATGAACTCGTGGCTTGGGATGCGGGAACCTACAATGTCAAGATCGTCCCGTATAATTCCATCGGTGATGGTCCATCGTCAACCGTTCAGGTGACGATGCAGGCTCCTGATGTTAAATATTTTTCGATAAAGAACATCGTCGTGACGGGCACCACCGACACGACAGCCACGTTCACTTGGGACGCCGTTCCTGGTGCCACGAGCTATGACATCCACAGCGACACGAGCTTCTTCCCGGTAGCGCAGGTCACGACGAACACCGCCACCGTGACAGGACTTCTCCCTGGCCGCGACTATTCGTTCACCATCAGTGCGAAAAACGCTGTCTCAAACACCGAGACGCTCTCACCGTGGCCGACGATGCCACTCGCGCACACAACCGGTACGTTCGTGGCAAAGCCTGCCCCGACGGCGCCGACGGGTGTCTACTCGGAAGGAACGACAGAGACCGACACCGTACTCTGGTGGGATTGGGACATGAGTGGTAACACGCTTGGCTATTACGTCACAGTAGGTAGTGGCACCCCGGTTTACAAAGAGAGCTCAAGAATCTACCTCACCGGTCTCACCAAAGCGACCACATATACGGTAACGATTCGACCGGTTGGTGAGACGCCGACCACAGTGAAGACCACTTACACCTTTACGACTTCTGGTGGAACAGGAACCGTGACCGGTCAGGTGCTCTCGACCGGTGGTACAAAGCTAACCTGGTCGGCAACCACGGGAGCGACCGGCTATGAAGTGTGGGTGGCTAATAAGAAAGTGGCGACGCTTGCCAACGTTCTCACCTACACCATAACCACTCCGTTCGGTCCGAAGGATGATTTAGCGGCAGTTAGGGCGATCAAAGCTAATGGCTCGACGTCTCAGGTGGGCACTTACTCGTTCGTGGGGCCAGATGTGACGTTGGGAACGATGGCATTCACGACGAACTCTGAAGTGCTCTCCACTGCAAACAAAACCTATCTCGATGGAATCGCGAAGAGTGCTGCCGATCACGGTTTTGAGAAGGTTGCTGTCAATGTCAATGTGAAGCCCACGTCAAGTCTCACCTCGGCGGCAGCGTTGACGCGGGCAACGAACCGCGCCAACGCGATCAAGACCTACTTGGCAACAAAATTGCCGATGTACTTCCAGGTCACGACATCGCCGACAAACACCACTGCAGCCGACTCCAACACCTTGGTTGGGTCACTGCAGAGTCAAAATCCTTTCCCTTTCTAGCCTGAGTTACCAGCCAAAAAGCTCGGGCACGAGCGTAAAGGCAAAAACAGAACTGCCCCGTCATCTAAGACGGGGCAGTTCTGTCAATTGGTGCTTACAGCCGCTAGCCACGAGGCGCGTAGAAGCGGTGCAGCGCATGAGCGATGACCGCGGGTTTCTCGCCACCCTCGATTTCAACCGTCATGTCAACACCGAGCTGCACGCCACCGTTTACCTCGGTGAGGCTTGCCAGAACGGCATTCATGCGGATACGAGCGCCCGCCTTTACGGGGGAGACGAACCGGACTTTGTCGAGACCGTAGTTGACCTTGGTGTCGACGTCCGTCACATCCAGGATCTGCCCCCACATGGGGATGGTCAACGAGAGCGTGAGAAAACCGTGGGCGATGGCTGCGCCGAACGGACCGGTCTTAGCGCGCTCAGGGTCAGTGTGAATCCACTGCTGGTCGTCAGTCGCATCAGCGAAGGTGTTGATGCGCTCCTGCGTAATCTCGAACCAGTCTGAATAGCCGAGGTCGGTGCCGACAAGTCCGGGGAGTTCTGCGTAGGTAACAGAGGTGGTCATGGTTATCTCTTTCCTTATTTGAATGATCCGACGCCCGTGATGGAGCGACCGACGACGAGGGCATTGATTTCGTGGGTTCCTTCGTAGCTGTAAATGGCCTCAGCGTCGGCAAAAAAGCGGGCGACGTCATAGTCAACGACGATTCCGTTGCCGCCGACGACCTCGCGGGCTAGAGCGACCGTCTCGCGCATCAGCAACGATGTCTGCATCTTGCACATTGCCGAGTTCGCGTCGACGAAGGTGCCTTCTTGTTGCTGCTGCGTGAGGCGCACCGTCATCGCGAGCCCAGCCGTGAGATTGGCCAACATGCGGGCAAGCTTCTCTTGAATGAGCTGAAAGCTCGCAATCGGCTTGCCAAACTGTTGCCGCTCTTTCGTATAGGCGACAGCGGCTTCATACGCGCCGGCCATCACACCGCAAGCAATCCACGACACCATTGAACGCATGTTGCGAAGCAGCCCGGCAACATCGGCAAATGAGTTGATGTTGAGTAGGCGGGTGCTGTCATCCACCTTCACGTTGTCGAGTGTGATGTCGGCGTTCTGCATGATTTTGAGCGAGGCCTTGTTCATGATCTTGGTGTAGCTCACGCCTGGCGTGTTCTTGGGCACCAGAAAGCATTTCACCTGCGCATCGGCCACATCGCGCGCGAAAATCGCGAGAGTGTCGGCGACCCACACTCCGCCGATCCAGCGCTTGTTCCCGTTGATGGTCCACGTGTCGCCGTTTCGCTCCGCGGTGGTGGCAAGTCCACCCGCAATATCGCTCCCGTGTTCGGCCTCGGTGAGACAAAAGACACCAAATAGTTCAAAGGTCTGCACCAGCGGATCCATGGCAGCGGCCTGCTCGGGGCTGCCTCCGAGGTTAATCGTCGTGCGGAAGAGTCCGGCGACGGCGTTATAGAAGGTCGACATGGATGCGTCGCACCGCGCGAGCTCAAACGTGCGGAACCCGGCGAACAGGTCGGATGGCGTTTCGCCAGCATCGATGATCTCGTGCGGGTTCATCAGGTTGAGTCCGGTGAGTTTGGGGATGACCTGCTCGGGGAACTCGTCGCGCGACCAGTACTCGTTTACGAGGGGGCGGACATCCTCATCGAGAGTTGCACGGAGGCGAAGAATTGCTGCCTGTTCTGCGGGGGTGAGGAGCGATGCCTGATCAAGCACATCGCAGTCGTACAGAGTTGTCATGAGATTCCTTATGTACCGAGACCGAGCAATCGAACGGCATTGTCCTTGAGAATCTTGGGCCGCACGTCGTCTTTGATATCAAGCGCCGCAAAATCGTTCATCCAACGGTCAGGTGCAATCAGGGGATAGTCCGAACCGAACAGCACCTTGTTTTGCAGAATCGAGTTGGCCTGCTTGACGAGGTTTGCGGGGAAATACTTTGGTGACCATCCCGAGAGGTCAATCCACGCGTTGGATTTGTGTGTGGCCACAGCGAGTGCTTCATCCTGCCACGGAACAGAGGGGTGAGCCATAACGATGTCGAGAGCGGGAAAGCGTGCGGCAAGGTCGTCAAGGAGCATCGGGTTCGACAGGCTCAGGCGCAGACCGTGTCCACCCGGCAGACCCGATCCAATGCCGGTTTGACCGGTATGGACGACGATCGGCACTTCCATCTCTTCTATCGCGGCGAACAGAGGAAAGAACGTCTCATCTGCCGGATTGAAGTTCTGAAGCGTTGGATGAAATTTGAATCCGCGCACTCCGTAATCTTCAAACAGCATTCTGGCTCGGTCGATTGCAGCCACGCCCTGAAGAGGATCGACCGAACCGAAAGGAATGAGCACGTCGTTATTTGCGCATGCGCCCGCGACGATTTCCTCGACCGCATTTGGCGCATGTCCCAAGCTGGTGGTGGCATCCACAGTGAAGACGACGGCGGCCATGTTTCGTTCGCGGTAGAGCGCCGCGATGTCGTCGAGCTTAGGGCGCGGGCCGTCCGTCTTGAAGTACTTGCTCGCCGCTTCCACAAGCACATCCGAGAGTGCGTTGTGTCCGTGGTCGTCTACCTCAATGTGCACGTGCGTATCGATGGCGACGATGCTGTCGACATCAATGCCGAGTTCGTAGCGCTGAGCCATGGCGTTTATTTCTGGCTGCGGTCAAGCTCGGCAGGGAGAGCGGGCATGCGTTCGCCAACCGACTGCAGCTTGCCGGACCATGGGCCAGCGAACTCTGCTGCAATGTCGTCAGCTGACCAGCCGCCGTCGCGGTATTCGGTCTCAGCTGCCTCCGGGTGAGTCCAGAGCTGAAGGCGATCGCCTCCGACACCGATTGCCTGACCGGTGATTGAGTTGGATGCGTCTGACGCGAGGAAGGCGATGAGTCCGGTAACATCGTCGATTGTGCCAAAGCCAATGTCCTTGCGGAAGAAGTCCGGCATAGCCTCGCCCTTGTCGGCGGCCTCAACGGCGGCAGCGAAGTAGGGCACGGTCGCGGTCATAGCTGTGGCGGCTACCGGAATAACGGCGTTGACACAGATTCCAGCCTTCTTGAGCTCAAGTGCCCACGTGCGCACCATACCCACGATGCCCGCCTTGGCTGCGGCGTAATTTGTCTGTCCAAAGTTGCCTCGCTGGCCAGTCGGCGAGCCGATGCAAATAATGTGCCCGGGAATCTCGTTCTCACGGAAATAGATAGCTGCCTCGCGCACGCAGGTAAAGGTGCCCTTGAGGTGCGTTGCAATGACGGCGTCGAAATCATCGTCGCTCATCTTCCACAGCACGGTGTCGCGCAAAATACCTGCGTTGGTGACGAGGATATCCAGTCTCCCGAAGGCGGCGACAGCGCCATCGACGAGCTTCTTTGCTGCCTCCCCGGTGCCGACCGGCACAACGACAGCCGTGGCCTTGCCGCCAGCGGCAGTGATCGAAGCGACGGCGGAAGCGGCGGACTCAGGGTTCACGTCGTTGATGACCACTGATGCTCCCTGGCGCGCGAGTTCCTGTGCGTAGGCAAGGCCGAGACCTTGTCCGCTTCCGGTAACGATGGCTACTTTTCCGTCGAGGGACATGATGCTCCTTGAAATCTGTGGTCACCGAGGTTCTAGTGCCTCGATGAGACAATTGTTATCCTCAAGTAATGACACAGTAAATACTTGAAAATGTCAACTATATCTTTTAGCAACTAAATAATCTTGGGAGGAGGATCCGATGGCAGGTAAGAGCAGTGTGGAACGTTTTCGGGAGACAGAGCTCGCAACCGAGATTGAATTTCTCCTCGCCCGCGCGCGCAATCTCGGCATCATTCACGCAAACGAAGCACTCGCCGATCTGGGGTTGCGGGCGAGATCGTATGTCGTTCTCTCACTTGCCGTCAGTGGTCTGCAACCAACACAGCGAGAATTGGCAGACTTCGTCAACCTTGATGCGAGCCAGATAGTAGCGATCGTTGACGATCTCGAACGTCAGCGACTCGTCGTCCGACAGCCTGCTCCTCATGATCGTCGAACCAATGTCATCATCGCCACTGACGAAGGTCACTCTCGTTATACCGCCGCTCGAAAAGTGACCTCTCGGGCCGAGCGCGAGTCGTTGAGTGAGCTGTCTCAACACGAGCAAGACATGCTTCGCGAACTACTGACCCGGGTGGTTTTCTAGTCGTTCCTCACGCGCCGGCCGGTGACGCAAACTGCTTTCGCAATTCCGCTTTTCGAATCTTGCCACTGCCGGTTCGGGGGAACTCGTCGACGATGATGAGATTTTTCGGCAATTTGTATCGAGCGAGACGGCCGTCGAGGTGCGCCCGAATCTCATCGAGGCTCGTCGTGGTGCCCGGCTTCACCGTCACAATCGCCCACGGCACCTCGCCCCACTTTTCATCGGGTACACCGATGAGGGCAACACCCGAAATCTGCTCGAGCTCGACGATGAGCTGTTCGACCTCCGCCGGGTAGATGTTCTCACCGCCCGAAATGATCATGTCCTTGAGGCGGTCGGCGATGAACAAAAATCCGTCGTCGTCGAAGTAGCCCATGTCGCCGGAACGGAACCAGTCACCGTCGATGAACGAGTCGCGTGACGCATCGGGTCGGTTCCAGTACTCATCAATGACGTTTTTGCCGCGAATGAGAATCTCGCCGATTTCTCCGGCGCCGGCTGTGGTGCCATCCTCGCGAATGACGCGAAGATCCGTGAAGAAATGCGGTAGTCCGGCCGAGCCCGCCTTCGTCCTGCTGTACTTGGGCGAGAGTGAGGTGGCTCCCGGGCTGGTCTCCGTCATGCCGTACGCGCCGGTAAACGACATCCCACGTTTTTCGTATGTTTCGAGCACGCGCATCGGCATCGGCGACCCCCCGCAGGTGATCGTCCTCACCGAGGACATGTCTGTTGAAGTGAAGTCGGGGTGCTCGCAGAGCAACTGGAACGTTGTCGGTACGCCACTGAGCATGGAGACGCGATGGGTCTCGACGAGATGCAACACGCGCGCCGGGTCGAAAACCGTCTCGAGAATCAACGTGCCGCCTTTAGTGAGCACCGGGAATGCTCCCATCCCCAGGGCTGCGACGTGAAACATCGGCCCGATCAGAAGGGCAACTTCTGACGACGTAATGTCGTAATCGACAAGAGCGTTCATCGTGTTCCAGATGAGGTTTCGGTGGAGGAGCACTGCACCCTTGGGGTGCCCCGTGGTACCCGACGTGTACAAAATGATCGCCGGATCATTTTCGGTAACCTCAACGTCGATAAACGACGTCGGCCTCTCCGCACGAAAATCGTCGAGCCCGGGGCTCTTGTTAGTTCCTTCGCTATCTGCAGTGATGAGCATGACAGAGTCAAGTCCCACGGCTGCTCGCTGAGCCACATCAGCTAGGTCAGCCGCGTGAATGAGGATGCGCGACCCCGAGTCCTCGAGCATGTAGTGCAGTTCTGGCGCGGCAAGTCGCGTGTTCAGCGGCACGAAGATTGCGCCGAGCTCTGTGGTGGCATAAAAAACCTCGAGAAACGCGGGATGATTCTCGCCGAGGTAGGCGACCCGGTCGCCCTTAGCGATGCCTCTATCGCGCAACGCATGCGCTAACTGGTTGACTTTTTCGTCAAGTTTTTCGTACGTGATTTCGTGGCCGCCACCGATAAGCGCGACTTTGCCGTGGGATTTAACCCGGCGCCGGTGGATCCACGAACCCAGTCCCTGATTAAGCATGATGCTGATGTTATCCGCAAATCGTTGACATTTACAACGATTTTTGTTTGGCTGAGTCTCACACAAGGGAGCACACATGGTCACAACGCGCGCAGCCGTTATTCGAGACAACGGCGCCGAATTCACCTTTGAGGATGTCACACTTGCCTCGCCCGGCTTTGGCGAAGTCCTCGTTCGCAACCTCGCAACCGGCGTGTGCCACTCCGATATTGTCGCGCAGCACGGAATGGTGTTCAGCCCCAGAATCTTTGGCCATGAGGGTGCCGGTGTCGTTGAAGAGGTTGGCCCGGGAGTGACCACTCTCAAACCCGGTGACAAGGTCATCATGGGTTTCAATTCCTGCGGTCTGTGCGGTAATTGTCTCTCCGGAAAACCATTCGCCTGCGACTCATTTTTGCCACTCAACATGCTGTGTCAGAGGCTTGACGGCGCTGAGACAATTCACGACTCTGCCGGCAAGGCCATTGCGGGAAACTTTTTCGGCCAATCGTCATTTGCGCAACATTCGGTTGCTAACGTCCGGAACATCGTCAAACTTCCCGAAGACACGCCAGAGACAGTGCACAAACTGCTCGGCCCATTTGGTTGTGGTCTGAGCACCGGAGCGGGCACCGTGATCAACGCGCTCAAGGTTCGCCCGGCCGAGTCCCTTGTCGTGTTTGGCGCGGGGGGAGTTGGTCTCGCTGGTGTCATGGCGGCACTCGCATCAGGGGCAACGACCGTTGTCGTCGTCGATCTCAACAATGAGCGCCTTGCGCTCGCCACGACGCTCGGGGCAACGCATGTATTCAACGGGCAGGATGCGGATCTCGTCGAGAAGGTTCGTGGGGCCACCGGTGGTGGTGCGCATTACGCCATGGACACCACCGGCAACATGAGTGTCGTCCGCACCAGCCATGACGTTCTCCGCATTGGGGGAACGACCGCCATGGTCGGGCTGAGCGCGCCCGGCAAGGCAGTCGAGTTTGAGCACATGGCAATCCTGGATGGGCGGAACGTCATTGGTGTGGTTGAGGGGCACGCTGTGCCGCAGGTCTTCATCCCGCAATTGATTGAGCTCCACCGAGCCGGCAAGTTTCCGTTTGAGAAATTCGTCGTGGAGTATCCGTTCGACCAACTAAACCAGGCGATTGCGGACAGTCAGAGTGGCAAGTCCATCAAACCAATCGTGGTGTTTTAGCCGCGCACGCGTAGGCGAATTCGGTTTGACTGTCTGTGCAAGGTTTGGGCTGAGATTCCGCTAATCGGGCGAGCCGGCTGAAAATTAGCTGTGTGTGGGTTAGCGTGAGCCGTAACCTCAGCGCACTCGTGCGCCTCATCATCGTGAAAAGGAGATGCCGTCAATGGCACCAAAGTTCATCAACCGTTTCCTCGCGGAGGTCTTCGGAACCTTCGTCCTCGTCTTTAGCGTCATTGGTGCCGCACTGTTTGCGACGCGCCTTGATGACAGCGGGATGCTCTACGCAGGTGCCGGCGTCGTGGGTGTCGCTCTTGCACTAGGTCTCGGTGTTCTTATCGCGGCCTACACCGTGGGAGGCATTTCTGGCGGGCACTTCAACCCGGCGGTGACCCTTGGTCTCGCAGTCGCGGGGAAGTTCGCCTGGAAAGATGTCATCGGCTACATCATTGCTCAGATCATCGGTGGTTTCATCGGATCGAGCATTCTGCTCGCTATTGCGGCGAACAGCCCCTACTTGGCCAGTCTTCAGGCCGGCGGATTCGCATCCAACGGTTTTGCTGACGACTCGAGCAAGGGCTTCGGTATCATTGCCGCCATCATCGTCGAGGTCGTTGCCACGGCAATCCTCGTGTGGGTGATTCAAGGTGCGACGGACAAACTCAACCCTGCCGGTTTTGCTCCGATTGCCATTGGTTTTGCACTCGTCGTTCTCAACATTGTTGCTGTTCCGATCTCGGGCGCTGGCTTCAACCCGGCTCGATCGATCGCCACTGCCGTTTACGGTGGCGAGCACGCCCTCGGCCAGCTGTGGGTGTTCATCGTGTTCCCCATCGTCGGTGGAATCATCGCCGGTCTTACCTACGGCCCCCTGTTCGGCCGCAAGAAGGACTAGCTTTCCGAAACATCACGGCGGGGTCAGGGCAACCTGACCCCGCTTCGTTTTGCCATAATCGACGAGTGAGCACTCAAAGTCGCATTGTTGCGGCGATAAATCCCACGGCGGGCAAACGTCGGCATCAACGTGTTGCGGGAATACTTGTGCGGCAGCTTGAAGCCGCGGGCTGGAGCGTCTTGCCGCTCGTTGCGCGAAGTGCCGCGGAACTCGAGAGCCAGGTTCGCGAGGCGCTCGACCCGAGCGACATTTTGCTCGTGGTTGGCGGCGACGGGATGGTGAGTCTTGGCGTCAACATTGTCGCGACCACGGGAAATTCTCTTGCGGTGTTCCCCGCTGGTACCGGGAACGATTTTGCGCGAGGCCTCGGTTACGACGTTGAGGCGATCGATCAGAACGTAGGGCGTTTAATCGCGGGGCTGAAGGCTGAACCGCAGGATTGTGATCTCGCCCGAGTCACCGGTGAGGGCGATGAGGTGTTTGAGCGCCTGATTGGGGGCGTCGTGTCGGCCGGGTTCGACGCGCATGTGAATGTTCGGGCGAATCGCATGCGGTTTCCTCGAGGCGCCAGTCGATACACCTGGGCCATTCTCGCCGAGCTCATTGGACTTCGACCTCGGGCATACCGGTTGGGCGTGGACGGAGTGCCGTCGGAACACCGCGCAGTGCTTATTTCCGTGGCAAACAATTCCTACATGGGTGGCGGGATGTGGGTCACTCCCCAAGGGTCACTCACCGACGGCTGGCTAGACGTGTTTCGGGTTGACCCCGTGTCCAGGTCTCGCTTGCTCCGGCTCTTGCCGTCAGTTTTTCGCGGGGAGCACACCGACGAACCCGAGGTTCACATTGACCGCGCTCGTGAAGTTTTCATTGATTCACCGGGAATCGTGGCATATGCCGACGGTGAACGACTGGGTAATTTACCCGTTCGGGTGAGCGTTGTGCCAGCCGCTGTGCGTATTTATCGTCCTGCTGTCGTGAATTAGGAGCGGGTATTGCATGTATGGCATACTCAATAGGTCGCAACACGGCCCCATCGTATAGCGGCCTAGTACGCCGCCCTCTCACGGCGGTAACGCGGGTTCGAATCCCGCTGGGGTCACCAACAAAGAATCGCCTTGTGGCGATTTTTTTGTTGGTGCGCGGGATTCGGGTTCGATGGGCCCCCGCTGACGAGCGGTTGACACGCGTTAGCGTGTGCGCGGGTCAGTAGGGGACCCGCTGGGGTCACCAGCAAAACAACCGCCTTCGTGGCGGTTTTTTTGTTGGTGCGCGGGTTGGTGCGCTACAGGTTGTAAAGCCCCCGTTGTGAAAAGCCAAAAGGCGCGAGAATGTAGGCGTGGAGCTTCAACCCGACCAAGGTCTCATCCGAAAGCATCACAACTTACTGGTGAGGATTGCCGGACCTCGTGGCATGAGTCCACTTCTCGGAGTCCTCGTGCTCGGCCCTCTCTCGCTTGGCACGTTGGTGAGCGATCCGGGTCTAGTCGTGCTTTCGCAATCGCAAATGGTTCTGATTTCCTTGGCAGCGGGGATGTGCTCGTGGCTTGTCTTCGTGCTGCTCGGTTTAGCAATCAGGTCCTTTACCGGTTTGTCGACGACGGCACGGGGGATTGCTTTTCTTGTCGCGTATGCACTTGTCGAAGCCGGCAGAGCGTGTATGGTCTCGCTGTTAGTTCAGTCGGTCGATCCCTCCATGGCCACGAATTGGGCCTACCGATTGATTGCGGGAGGTCTGACTGGTCTTACCTTGTTCGCTCTCGTTTCGGTTGTCATCAACGACGCGACACTTTATCGGGACACTGTTCGTGAACTCCTGGGGGCTCGAGAGTCCATCCGACAGAAGCTGTCTCTCACAGAACACGAGTTCGCGATTCGCCGCGACGAGTCTCTTGCGTCCGTGCGGTCGATCGTAGAAAACGCATTGCGTGAAATCAGTCTCACGGCGAATAAGGGCAGTGGCTCCGCCCGAGAAACGGTAGCGGCACTCGTAAACATCTCGAACAACGTCATTAGGCCGCTCAGTCACGAATTGTTCGAGTTGCCCGCGGATGTCGTTGAGGGGATAACAGTTGCTCCTCGAATTACTTTTCGCCGGGCGGTCAGCCTCGCGACGGTGACGAAACCATTTAGACCAGAGGCTTTTGTTGTTTTAGTGACGCTCTTGCTCATTGGAGCGACATTTTTTGGTTCGGCGGGCGTTTGGTCGGGTCTTGCCTTGTTGACCATTGTTGTTGTGAGCGGCTTCTTGGTCTTTGCCGCCGCCCGTGCCGCGCTCGTTCCGTGGCTACAGCGAATTCCCGTTCCTGCGCGACTGGCGATCATATTTTCGGTTTATCTTCTGTACTCCGTCGTGTTGGGGCAAGTGCTCGCGACGGTCTTTCTCCCAGCGCTTCCCGGGCTGGGCACCCTTTACACGGTTGTCTTAGGGATTCCCGTGTTTTCTTTCCTCGCATTTACCCCGGGTCTCGAAAGAGCGCGACAGGAGGTGCTCGCGGAACTTCTTGCCGTCAACGCCGAGCTGGAATGGTTCAACGCGCGGTTGGGCGCTCGGCTCTGGAACGAACGAAAAACCATAGCTAAATCACTGCATCGTGATGTGCAGGGTGTTCTCGTCGCGGCAGCCGTTCGACTTGAACGCGCGATTGATGACGGGGAAGAGGCAGAGCAGGCTATGTCTGAGGTCCGTGAACTCATCGAGCTGGCAACGAGCTTTGTTGTGCAACCTCAAACGGCTCCTCGTGTCGATGCAATGCTTGAGCGCTTGTGCACGCAGTGGCAGGGAGTGCTGACCGTTGACGCGAACCTTGACGAGGCACTTGCCGATTCACTGAACCGTGATGTGGTAGCGCGACTGGCTTTTTTTGAGATTGCTGCCGAGTTCATGATGAACAGCGTCAAGCATGGCCAGTCTCGTCACATATCCATTACTGCCGATGTGGAACCCGAACACCGAACGCTGTCCCTGTCGATGCACAACGATGGTATTCAGCTATCTGACGCGGCGCAGCCCGCCGGACTCGGATCGAAGATGGTCGACGCGATGACCATCACACATGAGCTCGCGAACTCTGCGGGAGGAGGTGTGCTTCTGCGGGCAGAGCTACCTGTCGATGCCGACTGACGCCACGACCTTCTCAGCGCTGAGTATTTGCCAGAAACTCGAGAGTAGCTGAAACCCGAGCGTTGTGCCCGTCGGGGATGCCTAGCGCTGAGTAGATCGCACTGAGGTGGTTGACCACCGAGTTGGATGCGATGCCCAGCTCGTCGGCAATCGTTTGGTTTGAACATCCGCGTGCCACCAACCTGAGCACCTCAAACTGGCGGTTTGTCAGACTACCCACTGTCGACCCGGGGCGAGGCTTTGATCGTTGAAGAAGAGTTGGATCAATGACGGACTCCCCGGCTGCCGTGCGCTTGATGACGTCAATCAGTGTTTCCACGGACCCGGAGGACGCTTTTGAGAGGTAGCTCCACGCACCTCGCTCGCTTGCCGCGATGCCGAGATAGGGCTCGATCATGTCAAGCACCGAGAGGGTCACAACGGCAAGCTGAGGATCTGCACGCTTGAGGCTAAGCCCGAGACCAAGCCCGTTTCCGTCGGGAAGTTCAATGTCGAGAAGAGCCACGTCGACGCTGCCGGGTTGAATCGCACTTCGCGCCTCACGAACCGTTCCAGCTGAGACAACGACATCGAGCGAGTCGTCTTTGGCGATACTCGAGGTGATAAGCTCACGAAACAGGCTCTGATCCTCGACAATGGCGACGCGAATGTGAGTGGCGATGGAAGCAGGCATGCCTTCATTATCTGCCCTCACTTAGTGGCTTTTACCCTCGATGTCACTCGCTGCTACGGAGATGCGTGGAGCAAGAAATGATTGCGACCGCGCGAACCAATTCCCAGTGGATGAGAATTCGCACACTAAAAGAACTTTTCACTGAATGAAAAGGTATCTAGGCTCTCACTATGACCGATTTTTACGATGCAGTAATCGTCGGTGGCGGACACCATGCCACCATCATCGCTCCCTACCTCGCGCGGGCGGGAATGAACGTCGCAGTGTTCGAGCAACATTCGTACATCGGGGGATCGGCGCACAGCATCCCTGGTCCCGTCGCCGGGGTCACGCAAAATCCGTGTGCTCACTGGACCCGGTTTTATTCGCATCCGGCCTACAAGGATTTCAACCTCAAAGACGAGGGGCTGGAGTATGTCTTCCCCGAGGGCAACGAAGTCATGATCTTCGATGACGGTTCGTACTTCGTGGGATATTCCTCGAACAAGGTCATCGACGACATGGGAAAGCAAGAGCCGTGGGCTGAAGGTGTGGAGCGTACTCACGCAAACATCAAGCAGTTCTCGACTCGCGATGCCGACACCTACATGCGTTTTCGGGACGCCTACGAAAAGCACGTGAAGTCGGCTTTCGGAAAGCAGCGTTTCAGACCACCCACCCCATGGGGTGTTCCGGACGCACTTGAGCAATTGCTGACTATCGACGAGTCAATGATCGAACCGGTCCACCAATTCATGAGCTCGCGTCAGCTGGCCTACGATCTCTTCGAGTCGGATGAACTGCGCACCCTCTTCATGCGCGCGGGTGTCACATCGACGGGTTGTTATCCGGATGACGTCATGGGTTTGCAGGGCTTCATCCACAACCTTGCTCTCGTGCTCTCGCTCGAGCCTGCCGCTATTGCTATCGGGGGTACCGGTTCCATCTCCAAGGCGCTTGTTGCCGCGGGCGAAAAGCGCGGTGTGAAGTACTTCACCCAGTCACGCGTGGACGAGATTGTGCAGGAGAACGGTCGGGCAACCGGAATCCGGCTGGCAGATGGAACTTTCGTCGGAGCCAGCATTGTCGTCAGCGATTTGGGACTTCCGCAAACGGTTCTGCAGCTGCTGCGCAACACCGAAGTCGCTGAGAAAATTCGACACCGTCTGGGCAACATCGTCTACGACCGTGGTCAGCTGGTCTGGGCAAATGTCGTCACCAAGGAAGTGCCCGACTACGCCAGCACCGTCGGGAGTAGCGAAGTGGGTGCGCAGCCTCGCCTGTACTGGGGTAAGAAGGACCCCGATTGGTTTGCGACGCGCTACCAGGCTCACATCATGACCGAAGGTATCTCACCGCACATGTTCATGCTGAGTTCCACGGACTCCCAGTGGGATCACACTCGGGCTCCTGACGGCTTACACATCACGGGAATCGAAGAGTTCACGGCGCCGATCCGCTTATTCGATCGGGATGCGCGCGCTGAGCTGACGAAAGAGTTTGAGAAGCGCATCCGTGCACAGTGGCCTACTTACGCCAAGAACATGACGGATGACAATATTGTCGCCATTCAGTTCTTCATGCCCGAAAATGTCAACGCGTCTAAGCCAGACATGATTGAGGGCGGATACGTTGAGGGTGCGCATCTGGCGAGTCAGCTCGGTCGCTTCCGACCTATCCCGGAGCTAGCCGGCTACAAGACAATCCTGCCTAACCTCTACAACTGCTCGGCCAACGTGCATGCCGGTTCGGGAATTGGTCGAGGAAGTAGCTTCAACTGTTTCCAAGAAATTGCGGCAGACCTAGGATTCGACCCACAGGCTGAGGTTAGACCACCTTCGGCCTAAGCCCATCACCTAGGCTGTAAGCACTATGGACGGTGCTATTCCGATTTGGTTTGAGATTGCCTCCTACATCTTTGTAGTGGCTCTGCTCGCGGTTGATTTCATCATCGTGCATCATCGTCCACACGTGCCGAGTATGCGCGAGGCCGGGCTGTGGGTGGCGTTCTACACCGCGCTCGCGGTTGCCTTCGGTTTTGTCCTGATGTCGTTTGCGGGCACAGACAGTGGCGGGGAGTTCTTTGCAGGTTGGCTCACCGAGTACAGCCTGAGCATTGACAACCTCTTTGTCTTCATCGTGATCATGGCGCGATTTGCCGTCCCGAAGAAACTTCAGCAAGAAGTATTGATGGTGGGCATTGTGATTGCACTTGTGCTTCGAGGAATATTCATCCTCATCGGTGCCACACTGATCGCCAACTTCGTCTGGATTTTCTGGATTTTCGGCGCATTCTTGCTGTACACGGCTTTCCACCAAGCCTTTCGGTCGCATGATGATGAAGAAGAAACCGAGAACAAACTCATCGGTTTCTTGCGTCGCCGCATCACCATGAGCGAGCACTATGACGGACTCAAGTTGCGCACCACCTGGGATGGCAAGAGGGTTTTCACCCCGATGCTTGTGCTGCTCATGACCATCGCGGCGACCGATGTGCTGTTCGCTTTTGATTCCATTCCGGCGATCTTTGGCATCACCACGAACGCTTTTATCGTCTTCACCGCGAACGTGTTTGCCCTGATGGGTCTTCGCCAGCTCTATTTCTTGCTGGGTGGTTTGCTCGAGCGTTTGGTCTACCTGAAGTACGGCATCGCGGCCATCCTGGCGTTCATCGGAGTCAAACTCATGCTTCACGCCCTGCACGAGAATCAGCTCCCGTTCATCAATGGCGGTAAGCACGTGGACTGGGTCCCTGATATTCCCACGTGGCTCTCGTTGCTCGTCATCGTGGCCGCCATGTTTGTTGCGACGTTGGCCAGCCTCATCCGCGGTCCGAAGTCGACCTCCGCGAGCTGAGCGCATCTCGAAGAAGTGAGCGGATCAGCCAAGTAGAATTGGCATCACCAAATATTAAGGTTGTCAAGGATTGTAAATATGGCTGGCACCACTCACGCTCCCCGCACGCTCGCCCAGAAAGTGTGGGATGACCACCTCGTCGTGCGCGGCGAAGACGGCAACCCGGATCTCATTTACATTGATCTGCACTTGGTTCACGAAGTGACAAGTCCGCAAGCTTTTGATGGGTTGCGTCAGGCTGGCCGACCCGTGCGCCGTCTCGATTTGACCATCGCCACGGAGGATCACAACACCCCGACCCTCAACATCGACAAGCGGATTGCCGACGAAACCAGTCGCATCCAAATCGAGACGCTGCGCGCCAACGCAGAAGAATTCGGATTACGCCTGCACTCCCTCGGAGATATTGAACAAGGAATCGTCCACGTGGTCGGACCTCAGCTGGGGTTGACGATGCCCGGTATCACCGTGGTCTGTGGTGACTCCCACACCTCAACCCATGGTGCATTCGGTGCCATGGCTATGGGTATCGGTACGAGCGAAGTTGAACACGTGCTCGCGACACAAACCCTCTCGCTCAAGCCGTTCAAAACCATGGCAATCAACGTTGAAGGTACGCTGCGGCCGGGTGTGACCGCGAAAGACATCATCCTCGCCGTGATTGCCAAAATAGGCGCCAACGGCGGACAAGGTTATGTGCTCGAGTACCGTGGCTCGGCAATTCGCGCACTCTCGATGGAGGGGCGCATGACTATCTGCAACATGTCGATCGAAGCTGGCGCTCGAGCTGGCATGGTCGCACCTGATGAGACCACGTTTGCGTATCTCAAGGGGCGTCCGCACGCTCCCGAGGGCGCTAACTGGGACGCTGCAGTTGAGTACTGGCGCACACTCGTGACCGACGACGGAGCAACCTTCGATGCCGAAGTTTTCCTCGATGCCAATGAGCTCGAGCCATTCGTCACATGGGGGACTAATCCAGGTCAAGGCTCATCCCTCAGCGCGGTTGTTCCCTCGCCAGACGATTACAGTGACCCGAATGAGCGCGTTGCCGTGGAGCGCGCGCTCGAGTACATGGACCTGGTGCCCGGCACGCGGCTCAAAGAGGTTGAAGTCGACGCCGTCTTCATGGGTTCGTGCACCAACAGTCGCATCGAAGACTTGCGTCAGTTTGCCAGCATCGTCCGGGGCAAGAAGAAAGCGGATGGGGTTCGCGTGATGGTGGTTCCCGGTTCCATGCGCGTTCGCCTCGAAGCAGAGGCTGAAGGTCTCGACAAGGTTTTCGAGGAATTCGGTGCCGAGTGGCGTTTTGCCGGCTGTTCGATGTGTCTCGGCATGAACCCCGACCAGCTTGCACCGGGTGAACGTTGCGCGTCGACGAGTAATCGCAACTTTGAAGGGCGTCAAGGTAAAGGCGGACGCACCCACCTCGTGTCTCCGCTGGTCGCTGCCGCGACAGCCATTCGCGGAAAACTTTCCAGCCCATCTGACCTGACCGTGGAGGACTAGTCATGCAGAAGTTCACCACCGTCACGGGAGTTGCCGTTCCCTTTCGCCGCAGTTCGGTCGACACCGACCAAATCATTCCCGCCGTGTTTCTCAAGCGCGTGACAAAGACGGGATATGACGACGCACTCTTCGCCAACTGGCGCACGGATCCTGAGTTCATCTTGAATCAGCCAATCTACTCACAGCCCAAGATTCTTATTGCCGGGCCAAACTTTGGTACCGGATCCTCGCGCGAGCATGCGGTGTGGGCGCTACGCGACTTTGGCTTTGATGTTGTGCTGAGTCCTAAGTTTGCGGACATTTTTCGCGGAAACGCCGGCAAGCAGGGTCTCCTCACCGGTCTCATTTCTGAGGCTGATTGTGAGAAGCTCTGGGATGCGCTCGATGCCCAACCAGGAGTTGAGATGACGGTGGATCTCGTCGAGAAAACCGCAACGCTTGGCGAGCTGACCGTGAGCTTCGATGTTGACGACTACACGCGATGGCGTTTGCTTGAGGGGCTCGACGACATTGGCCTCACGCTTCGAGACGAAGCCGCGATCACGGAGTTTGAAGGTCGTCGTCCCGCATGGCTGCCCACCACAATTCCGGCGAGGCATGCATGAGCGTCCTGAGTAACGATGCAAAAGCTGCCGGAGCCAAAGTTGGTCTCGATGCAGAGACCATCACCATTCGTGGGGGTCGCCCGCTAACCGGTCGTATTGAAATCAAGGGCGCGAAGAATCTCGTCACCAAAGCGATGGTTGCCGCGCTCCTCGGTGAGACGCCGAGTGTGCTCAAAGATGTGCCCAATATTTCTGATGTTCAGGTCGTCCGGGGTTTGCTCGAGGTGCACGGTGTCAAAGTGTCTGAGGGCGACGAACCCGGCTCGCTTCGACTAGACCCGAGCAACGTCGAATCGGCACACATGGTCGATATCGATGCGCACGCCGGCTCAAGCCGCATCCCGATTTTGTTCTGTGGG
Source organism: Actinomycetota bacterium (assembly GCA_947449765.1). Classification (GTDB taxonomy): domain Bacteria; phylum Actinomycetota; class Actinomycetes; order Actinomycetales; family Microbacteriaceae; genus CAIOLM01. The sequence continues at coordinate 48,453 of CANFSP010000006.1, forward strand.
CCACTGCTGCACAGACTCGGGGAGGCATTCATTCCCGACCTCGGCGGGTGCCGCATCGGTGATCGCCCCATCGACTATCACTTAGAGGTGTTGGCCAAGTTCGGTGCTCTCATTGAAAAGCTTCCGTCCGGAATCCGTATGTCTGCACCCGAAGGTCTGGTCGGGGCGAAAATTGAACTCCCGTATCCCAGTGTGGGTGCGACAGAGCAGGTATTGCTTACCGCCGTCCGCGCGCAGGGTCGAACGGAGCTTTCTGGGGCGGCGATCGAACCCGAAATCATGGATCTCATCAACATCTTGCAAAAGATGGGCGCGGTTATTTCGGTCGACACGGATCGGGTCATTCGCATCGAAGGGGTGGACCGTCTCGAGGGTTACACGCATCGCTCGCTCTTCGATCGCAACGAGGTGGCGAGTTGGGCAGCCGCTGCGCTGGCGACCAACGGAGATATTTTCTGCGCCGGAGCCAGGCAACCAGAGCTCCTGACATTCCTCAACGTGTATCGCCGGGTTGGTGGCGCCTTCGACATCACCGACGACGGTATTCGGTTCTGGCATCCGGGAGGCGAACTTAAGCCCGTTGTCATCGAGACGGATGTCCACCCGGGCTTCATGACGGACTGGCAGCAACCTCTCGTGGTTGCCCTGACTAAGGCGACCGGTGTTTCCATCGTGCACGAGACGGTTTACGAACAGCGCTTCGGATTTGTCGATGCATTGGTCAAGATGGGCGCGAACATCCAGCTGCACAGTGAGTGTTTGGGTGCTCACACGTGTCGCTTCGGACAACGCAATTTTGTTCACTCCGCCATCATCTCGGGGCCGACCCAACTCAGCGCGGCAGACATTGAGGTACCCGATTTGCGCGGGGGTTTTTCGCACCTCATCGCCGCGCTCAGCGCGCAAGGGGAGTCACGGGTCTCAAACGTAGGAATCATCAGCCGAGGCTACGAAAATTTCCTCACCAAGTTGGAACAGCTCGGTGCCGATTTCACCATCGAAAACTAGACTCATTTCGTGATGAATGAACGGGCGCGCCCCAGTATTTTTTGGCTCTTTGCGCCAATTTCTTTGGCATTTGTCGGCATCACCGTCAAGTACCGGTTTCATAATCGCAAAAAAATGCCTCAGACCGGTGCCGTCATCATTTCCCCGAATCACTTCACCAATATCGACCCCATCGTGGTGGGTGTTGGCGTCTGGCTGTTGGGCCGCAACCCACGATTCATGGCTAAGGCGAGCATCCTTCGTATTCCCGTTCTCGGCTGGTTGCTTAAGCAATCCGGACAGATACCGGTTGAGCGCGGAGGCTCCACTCAAAGCGCCCAGTCTCTCAAAGCAGCAAAAGAACTCGTCTCGCGTGGTCGCGCGGTGATCGTGTATCCCGAAGGGTCGTTGACCCGTGATCCGGACATGTGGCCTATGCGTGGCAAATCGGGTGCTGTTCGTCTTGCACTCGATCAGAACATCCCCATCATCCCGATTGCGCATTGGGGCACTCAAGCGGTGATGGCTCGCTATTCAAAAAAAATCAACATGTTCCCGAGACATGTCGTGCACATTTCTGTCGGAGACCCCGTCGACTTGAGCGAGTTCGCCGGTAAGTCGAGAGATGCGACAACTCTGGCTGCGGCCACGACAAAAGTGATGGATGCCATTACCGCGCTCCTTGAGGAACTCCGCGGTGAGAAGGCGCCAGCCACTCGGTGGGATCCGACCGAGCACAACCAAAGTGAAACGGGACGGTTTTGAGTAGGGAGAAAATAACCCCGTTAGCCCAGCGAGTTGCCGTTCTTGGTGCGGGAAGTTGGGGGACCACATTTGCCAAAGTCTTGGCAGATGGAGGCAATTACGTCACCCTGTGGGCGAGGCGACAGCACCTCGTCGACGAAATCAACGCGACCCACCGAAACAGTGAATATCTTCGCGGAATCAAGCTGCCTGGCACGGTCACCGCGACCACGTCCCTGGCCGCTGCCGTCAAAGATGCCGACCAAATTTATCTGTCGGTTCCGAGTCAGGCCCTGAGAGAAAATCTCGTTGCTCTCGCCCCGCTCATCGGGCGAAAGACCATTGTGGTCAGTTTGATGAAGGGCGTTGAAAAAAAGACCGGTCTGCGCATGAGCCAGGTCATGGCCGAAGAGCTTGAGATCGATCCGGACAACATCGCCGTCGTGAGCGGCCCCAACCTAGCCCTCGAGATTGCCAAAGGTCAGCCGACGGCGTCAGTAGTAGCGAGTAGCAGTCTTGAGGTAGCCCAAACAATTGCGATTACCGCAACCAATCCCTACTTTCGTTGCTTCGTCAACACCGACGTCATCGGCACCGAATTTGGTGGCGTCCTCAAGAACCTCATCGCGGTAGCCGTTGGCATCGTCGACGGTGCGGGCTACGGTCACAACACTAAAGCCAGCATCATCACGCGAGGTCTCGCTGAAATCACCGACTTTGCCGTGGCCTATGGAGCTCAGCCCGAGACGATGTCGGGTCTGGCCGGTCTGGGTGACCTCATTGCCACGTGTGAATCACCCCTCTCGCGAAACAATACGGCAGGACGCCTTCTCGGTCAGGGGTACTCCCTCGCCGAGGTGGCGAAACAAATGGAGCAAACCGCAGAGGGGTTGGCGTCGGTCGCGCCTGTTCTCGCGCTAGCCCAAGCACGCGATGTGGACATGCCCATCGTGGAACAGGTCAGTCAGGTTCTCGCCGGCACTCTCGATCCGCGGGACATCGCCCCGCATTTGACGGATACTGACGAACCTCAAGGCGAAAGGACGCCAGGTGACAGCCAAGCTCGTGGTCGCGGTGCTATTTGGCGGGCGCTCAAGCGAGCACTCGATTAGTTGCGTTACGGCCCGTGGAGTCCTCGGCTCCATGGACCGTGACCGCTACGACGTCATCCCCATAGGTATCACCAGGGAGGGCGCGTTCACGTTGGTGACCTCTGACGTCGATGATTATCGCCTTGAGGCGAATGCGCTACCCGAGGTGGAGGACAACGGCACGCGAATCCAGTGGCCCCAGTCAACACCGTCGCGCGAGCTTTTCGTTGTCGAGGGTGACGCTAAGCGCTCACTCGGCGTCGTCGACATTGTGTTTCCCATTGTGCACGGGCCCTACGGGGAGGACGGCACTCTCCAGGGGATGCTTGACATGTGTGGTCTTCCCTATGTGGGCTCCGGTGTGTTGGCTTCGAGTCTCGGGATGGATAAGCACTTCACGAAGACGATTGTCGAGCGCTCAGGCATTGCCGTAGCGCCCTGGCGCACGATTGCTCGCGACGAGTGGCATGCCAAACCGAAGGCGGTGCGTGCCGTTCTCGAACAGATGGCTCTCCCCGTTTTTGTCAAACCGTCGCGGGCAGGGTCCAGCGTCGGCGTGAGTAAGGTCAGTCACTGGGATGAACTCTCACGCGCCCTCGACGTGGCATTCGCTGAAGATGATCGGGCTCTCGTCGAAGAAACTATTGTTGGGCGCGAGGTGGAGTGTGCCGTGTTGCAAGCTCGCACGGGTACCCCGACTCGCGCATCCGTAGCCGGTGAAATTGTCATCACCGGACGAGAGTTTTATGACTTTGAGGCGAAATATCTTGATGCGCCGGGGATTGAGCTACTGTGCCCGGCGCCGCTCAGCGGACCTCAACTTGCTGAACTGCAAGCGCTCTCCATCCGGGCCTTCGAGGCGATCGGGGCGGCCGGTTTGGCGCGGGTTGATTTTTTCCTGACCGAGCACGGGTTCGTTTTCAACGAAATCAATACGATGCCCGGGTTCACGCCCATTTCGATGTTCCCGAGATGCTGGCAGGAATCCGGATTGAGCTATCGAGACCTCATCGATGAGCTCATTTCCGTTGCGCTGGATCGACAGCACTAGCTCGAGGTCGTGAGTCGTCAGTTCGCGAAGGTGTCGCTCAGGTCGGTGCAATGTGATGACGCGGGTATTTTCTCAACCGCCCCGGTCAGATCGACGAGTGTTGTGGTGCCACTGACCTTGTCTGAGTCGACTACCACCTCGACCGCGGGGTTACGGCCAAAGGTCGTGTAGCGATAGAGGGGCTTTTCGGCGTCGTCTTCAAGCCAGTCGACACCATTGACCTCGACACAGGGGAGCGTTGAAGGTCCGGGAACGCTTACGCCACAGTGCAACAAGATGCTGGCCGGAGAGCCCCACGCTCCGGTTGCCTGGGCATTGGTTTCTCGCTGTGGTTGTTCGGCCACGCGTTCGGGAAGTCGAACGATGACTTCTGCGCACCCGGGGTTGTTCGCATCTGGCGCGGGTTCCAGGGGAACGATTGCCGCACATCCCGCTAAAGAAACGAACACAGCGGTGAGCAGGGTGGTCCGAACCACCACGTTCAGGGCAAAGCGCGTGTGACGAGTCATCTCTTTCAGGCTAGCGTGGAACACGTGAGTGGTGAGACGTTGGCCGAACTCGGCGAAGCTGAGATTCTGGATCGCATTTTTCCGCGACTGCCACATTCGAATTATGCGATTCTCGGACCGGGGGATGACTGTGCGGTAATCTCAGCACCGGATTCCCGGTACGTGGTGACAACCGACATGATGGTTGAGGGGCCCGATTTTCGCACTGACTGGTCCACCGCATTCGAGATTGGCTACAAGGCAGCCGCCATTAATCTTGCCGATGTGGCCGCCATGGGGGCCGAGCCCACGGCGCTCGTGGTTGCTCTCGGAGCGCCTGACGACACTGACGTTGCCGTGCTGGAACAGATCGCGGATGGACTGCGAGTGGCGTGCGGTGAAATGGCACCGGGTTGTGGCGTGGTTGGTGGTGACCTGTCACACGCACCCGTTCTCGTGCTCAGCATCACTGCCCACGGAGATCTTGGCGGAGCGGAACCGGTCACGCGATCGGGTGCCCGTGTCGGAGATGTGGTCGCCGTCAGTGGCTCGTTAGGACTCGCCGGTCTTGGTCTGGACCTGCTCAGTGAGTATGGTGAAGCAGCCCGCGGTCAATGGCCCACGGCCGTTACAGCGCAGCTCGCTCCGAATCCTCCCATTCACGCGGCCCGCTCACTCATCAGCGCCCAAGCTCACGCAGCCATGGATGTCTCGGATGGCCTTGCTCGCGATGCTTCACGCATGGCACGCGCAAGTGGCCAGCGCATCGATCTGTCGAGCGAATTACTCAGCCGCTGGGTGAGTCTCTTGCGCGACGAGGTGTCGCAGTCTGTGAGGTCAGACGAAGAACTCATGGCACTGGTCCTGTTTTCGGGCGAGTCTCACGCTCTGCTGGCGAGCTTTTCTCCAGATCAACGTCTCCCCGAAGGATTTTTCCCGGTTGGACGAGTGTTCTCAACGGATTCCGCCGCGATCGGCGGGGGCTTCCTCACCCGAGACGGCGAGAAGATAGATCCGGCAGGTTGGCATCCTTTTCGCCGCTAGTCGGCTCGGCCAATCCAGTGGATGCTCGTTTCGCCATACTTCGTGGTTCGATCCAACACGAGGGACACAGGCAAATCCGGCATCGGACTCCGGGTACTGCGCTCCAAAACGATGACTCCGTACTCCCTCACGAAAGGTGCAATCGTCTCGAGGATGATCGTGATCGAATCATTGTCGAGGTCGTAAGGCGGATCGATAAAGATGAGGTCGGCGCCGTCGCGCTCAGGGTCGCTCACGCTCAGGCTGGCGAGAAAAGCCGCCACGGTTGAACAGACCACCCGTGTGGTTTCCGAGTCCAGGCGGCCAGCCTCGCGAACCATGCGCGCGTTGGACTCGACGACCGCAGCCGCCTTTGAGTTCTTCTCGACCAGCGTGACTGGCCCACTGCCACGGCTCAACGCCTCAAGGCCGAGAGCGCCGCTGCCCGCATACAGATCGAACACGCGGGAACCGGCGATGACGTCGCGAGCCTCGAGAGCTCCGAAAACGGCCTCGCGCACCCGGTCGCTCGTAGGTCGTGTGCCAGCTCCCGGAACCTTGAGTTCTCGGGATTTGGCGAAACCGGCGATGATTCGTGTCACCTCGCCAGTCTAGGAGCGTGCCGAGCCTAGGCTGGAGGTGTGGGACTGGATGCGCGAGATGACAAACTCGCCGGGCTGATTGGCGGCAAAACAGCCGCGAGTCTGCAGAAAGCTTTCGGCATGACGACCGTGGGTGACCTTCTTGAGCATTACCCACGCCGCTATGCCAAACGCGGTGAACTTACCGCGCTAACCGACGTACCTCTTGATGAGAATGTCACCATCGTGGCAGAGGTCCTCGATGTTCGCGAGCGACCCATGCGACAACGACGTGGCTCACTGCTCGAGGTTCGCATTACCGATGGTCGCTCAGGCGGCATCCTCACTCTCACTTTTTTCAATCAGGCCTGGCGCGCACGTGATTTGACACCGGGCGTCCGTGGCATTTTCGCGGGCAAAGTCAGTCGCTATCGCGACGCACTGCAGTTAGCTCACCCGGATTACGAGCTGTTCGATGCTGAACGTGGCCTCAGCGATGAAACGGACGAGAACGCACTTGCCTGGGCGAAACAGCCGATCCCGATTTATGCGGCCACTGGTCAGGTGGCATCATGGCAGATTGCCAAAGCGGTTGAGCTGGTCTTGCCACACCTCACCGAACTCGATGACCCAGTTCCGGAGAGTGTTCGCTCAGAACGCGGACTTGTCGACGGTCTCACTGCGCTGCGCTGGGTCCATCAACCGCGTGACGACAGTGAGTGGATGCGCGCCCGCGACTACCTTCGTTTTGCGGAGGCTCTCGTGCTGCAGTCGGCCCTTCTCGTGCGTAAGGCAGAGTCGGCGTCGTCGGTTGCTCAGCCGCGAACACCGGGGGATCTGACGGCGCGCTTCGATGCTCGACTCCCGTTTGAACTCACTCCAGACCAGGTGACTGTCGGTGCAGAGATTCGCGCCGATCTTGAGCGGAGCATCCCCATGAACCGCTTAGTGCAGGGGGAAGTGGGGTCGGGTAAAACCTTGGTCGCCCTTCGGGCCATGCTTCAGACCGCAGAGAACGGGGGACAGTCCGTTCTGCTGGCTCCGACCGAAGTGTTGGCCGCGCAACACCTGCGTTCGATTGTCTCAATGCTCGGCCCCGACCTGAGCGCGGAACTCATGCCGACACTCGTGACCGGTCAACTTGGGGCGGCGCAGAAGCGTCAAGCACTTCTTCGTGTCGTCGCGGGACAGGCGCTCATTGTTGTGGGAACCCATGCGTTGCTCTCCGACAACGTTTCGCTTTTCGACCTGGGGCTCGTTGTGGTCGACGAGCAACACCGGTTTGGGGTGGAGCAGCGGGCGGCACTTCGGGTGAAGTCTGACACCGTGCCTCACACGCTCGTCTTGACCGCCACCCCGATTCCTCGCACGGTCGCCATGACGGTGTTTGGGGATCTCGATGTGTCCGTCATCGCGACACTGCCGGGCAACCGAGTCGGTATCGAAAGTCACACGGTCGCCCTCGCGGAGCATCCCCAGTGGGTGACTCGTGTCTGGGAGCGTGTTCGTGAAGAAGTCGATGCCGGTCGCCAGGTGTTTGTGGTGTGCTCGGCGATTGACGTTGCTGGCGTGGCGGAGGATGACGGAGCCTTGGTACCGGAAGCCGCGGAGCTGGTGAGCGGAGACGAACTGGGCGAGACTCGGCCGGAGCGGGCATCCGTGGAGTCCGTGATGACGCTCTTGACCAATCTGTCGGTGCTTGAGGGTGTGCGTATTGCCGCCCTCCACGGACGAATGAAATCAGACGAGAAGGATGCGGTCATGCAGGCTTTCTCCGCGGGAAAAATCGACGTGGTTGTTGCGACAACAGTGATTGAGGTCGGCGTCGATGTGCCGAATGCGTCAACCATGGTGGTCATGGATGCAGATCGTTTTGGAGTCTCCCAGTTGCATCAGTTGCGCGGACGAGTTGGTCGAGGTGCCCACGCAGGCTTGGCACTCTTTGTGACGCACGCCGAGACCGGCACACTCGCACGCGAACGGGTTGATGCCGTGGCATCGACGACGGATGGTTTTGAACTCGCCCGGATAGACCTGGAGCTTCGCGCCGAAGGTGACGTTTTGGGTGCTGCCCAATCCGGTGGTCGTTCATCGCTCAAGATGCTGCGCGTGACGCGAGATGGTGACCTGATTGAAACCGCTCGCAGCGTTGCCTCGGGTCTTCTCGAGACAGACCCCGAGCTGGCGAGCGCGCCTGGATTGCGCGATGCCATCCGCCGTCGCCTGAGCCAAAGCGAGGCAGAGTTTCTTGAAAAGAATTAGGCTCGTGTCATGAGCAGAGTAGCTGTGGTTCCCGGATCGTTTGACCCTGTCACTCTCGGGCATATCGATGTGATTGCTCGTTCGGCAGACCTCTATGACGAGCTTCACGTGGTGGTCGTCCACAACCCAAATAAGACAGCACTTCTTGATCTCGAGGATCGGGTGCAGCTGATTTCGCGCGCAATCTCAGACGCTGGGCTCGGTGCAAACATAACGGTTGCCTCCTGGGGCGAAGGTCTCTTGGTCAACTACTGCACGAAGGTTGGCGCGCGCGTCATTATCAAAGGCATTCGAAACCAGGCCGATGTCACCTACGAGACACCGATGGCGCTGGTCAATCGCAACCTCTCTGGCATCGAAACCCTGTTCATGCTGCCCGAGCCGGGGCATGCCTACGTTTCGAGTTCGCTCGTTCGGCAGGTGGCGTCGCTCCACGGGGATGTTCGACCCTATGTTCCACACGTCGTCGCCGAGTTTCTCGCTGCGCGCTCGCACTCCAACTGAGGGTTGACCATGTCAAAGTTTGTTTCCACGCCGTTTACTGTCGGAGTGCACGAACTCATGCATCGTCCTGGGTCTCAGCGCGAAATCGAACGTGACATTGTGGTTGCCGAGCGGATGGGTGAAGGCCTCATTGCCGTCGCCGCCGGTGCACAGATGCATCTCGCGCTTCGTCTCGAGTCGGTTCACGAGGGCGTTTTGGTCACTGCAGACGTCTCGACAACAGCTGAGGGGGAGTGTGGTCGTTGCCTCGACCCGATGGTCGAGGACCTCCAAGTCGAATTTCAGGAACTTTTCGCGTATTCTCTTGATGAAGCCTTTGACTATGAGATTCACGACGACCACGTGGATTGTGAACCTCTTGTCAGAGATGCGGTGGTGCTTGCACTGCCGTTCCAGCCGGTGTGCCGGCCAGACTGTGCCGGTCTCGACCCTGAGACAGGTGAGCGTTTGATTGAGCCACGCCTGCAGGACGCTAACGAATCCTTGGATCCGCGGTGGGCAGCTCTTCGTGAGTTTGGTCTTACCGAGGACTAAGACCCTATTGCAGATTTTGTAAGTACGAAGAGAGAACATCATGGCTGTACCCAAGCGGAAATCCTCGCGCTCGCGCACGAACCACCGTCGTTCGGCGTGGAAGGCTGAGGCCCCCACGCTCGTCAAGACCATTGAGAACGGCAAGGTCGTCTACAGCCTCCCGCACCGCGCGAAGGTCGTTGAAGATTCTGCAGGAACCCCGCTCTTCATGGAGTACAAGGGCCGCAAGGTAGCTGACGTCTAATCACGCCCGGTAGCCGGTGAACGTGATTCCCGATATTGCCACCCTGGTGGGTGAGCTGGGATGTGCCCCTGACGAGGCGTTGCTGCTTCAGGCGCTGACCCATCGCTCCTACTCGTATGAGCACGGTGGACTCGATCATAACGAGCGACTCGAATTTCTTGGCGACTCGGTTCTTGGCATTGCCGTCACGACCAAACTGTTTTCCGACTTTCCCGATTTTGACGAAGGAAAACTCGCGCGGCATCGCGCCGCGCTCGTATCTACGCTTGCGCTCGCTGACATAGCTCGCCGAATTGGTCTCGGTCAGTACCTCCTCCTCGGGGTTGGCGAGGAGCGGAGCGGTGGTCGAGACAAAGACTCCATTCTTGCCGACACTCTCGAAGCCATCATTGGGGCAACCTACATCTCGTGCGGACCGGATCACGCGAGGGACCTCGTACTTCGCCTGATTGCCCCCTTGGAGCAGGATTCGGCTCGGTTTGGTGTTGCCATCGATCCCAAGACTCACCTTCAGGAGCTCGCCGCTACCCGATCGCTCACACTGCGGTACGAAGTGGAATCCGAAGGTCCCGATCATGCTCGGACATTTACTGCCACCGTCTCGGTCGGCGATGCGTGCCAAGCAACGGGAACCGGCTCGAGCAAAAAACATGCCGAAATGGCGGCGGCACTCGCGGCCTGGAATGTGCTGACGGATGAGTGAGACGGTGCCAGAACTCCTCACCGCGACACGGTCATCTGGCGCCAGGGAAATCTAAATGCCCGAGTTGCCCGAGGTTGAGGTTGTGCGCCTGGGTCTCGAGCCTGCCATTGTTGGTGCCACTCTGCGTGACGTGCGCGTTCTCGAGCCGCGGTCCCTCAAGCGGCATGATGCGCGTCGGGGCGACTTCGTCGGCATGTTGATCGGGCGAACGGTCAACAGCGCACAGCGGCGCGGAAAATTCATGTGGTTTCCGCTTGATGGTTCCGGCACCGGTGATCACGTCGATGCGCTGGTGACCCATCTCGGAATGAGTGGTCAAGTGCTGTTGAACACCCGTGATGCCTCACCGGAACGGCACCTGCGCATCCAATTTGTGATTGAACCCGGTGACGGTGAGCCGCTGCTCATGAGTTTCGTGGATCAGCGGATTTTTGGTTCGATGGCGGTTGACTATCTGGTTGCCGTGGGTGACCGTTGGGTTCCATCGCAGGTGGCCCACATTGCTCCTGACCCCCTCGAACCGGCATTTGATGATGAGCGATTCGTTGCGGCCATCCGCGCAAAACACACCGGGGTTAAGCGCGCGATTCTCGACCAGACGCTCATTTCCGGTGTGGGCAATATCTACGCTGACGAGGCCCTGTGGGCATCGAAGATTCACGGTGAACGTGCCACTGAACGGTTGACTCGCGCACAGGCCGAATCGCTCCTTGCCGAAATACGTGTCGTGCTTCAGAAAGCTCTCGCTGAAGGCGGCACCAGTTTCGACGAGCAGTACCTCAACGTGAACGGCGAATCGGGATATTTTGCCCATTCCCTCAACGCGTATGGCCAGACTGGCCGACCCTGCCCGCGGTGCGGAACGCCAATTGTTCGAAAGTCCTTCATGAACCGCGGCTCGCACTTTTGCCCGAGGTGCCAGCGCAGATAATCTGGAGATATGGTTCCCGCAGCTGAGAATCAGGCCCAGCCTGGTGCAAGTGTGACGTCGCGCGCGCTCGCCATCCTCGCTGCCTTTGAAAACTCAACGGGTTCGCTATCCGTCGCACGAATTGCGCAGAAAGCTCATCTGCCACTTTCCACCACATATCGTCTCGTCCGTGAGCTTGAAGAGTGGGGCGGCCTTCGCAAAGGCTCAGACGGTAAGTATCAGATTGGCTTTCGAATTTGGGAGCTGGGTCAGCTCGCCGGTCGCCGACTTCGCGACCGCGCACATCCGTTCTTGCAAGACCTCTTTGACTTGACTCACGAGAATGTGCACATGGCGATCCGTGACGGAATGCAAGCCTTGTATGTCGACAAGGTCTACGGCTCACGAAAGATGCCCGTCGTGTCGCGGATTGGCGGCCGTCTGCCCATGCACGCGACCGCAGTGGGGCGAGTCCTCCTCGCCGCCCAGCCCGAGTGGTTTATCGAGGCTTTTCTCCAGCGTGAGCTCGAGGCGCCAACCTCGAAGACGGTGACCGACCCCAAACTTCTTGCCGCCATAATTCGTGACGTACAGCGTGACGGCTTCTCGGTGACTCATGAACAAATGAGGGCAGGGATGCTGTCGATGGCGCTTCCGGTGAGCTACAACGGGCAGGTTGTCGCCTCGGTCGGTCTCGTTTTTGATGTCATTCGCTACCGCGAGGTTCAGCGCTTGATGCCCTTGCTTCAGGGCACGGTCGATCGAATTGAAATTGCGATGGCCGGTTCGCCGACCCGGATTCAGGCCTAACGTCGCGACTTTGAGGGCACCTGCGCTCGGTGAGGCACTCGTCCGGTCGTTCTCTATCTTTCTCACTCAGTGAGAAGAGACGCTAGGTCAGAGGTGATTCCGGGTACAGGCTAGGACTATTCGCGTTCGAGGAGGAATCGCCATGGGTGCTACTGCAACCGAGACCAAGGCTTTCGGCAAGGACTATCACGGCTTTGAGCCGTTCAAGCTGAACGATCCGTTCCCGTCTTACAAGGAACTACGCGAAGAAGCTCCCGTGATGTGGGATGACCGAATCAACATGTTCGTCGTGTCGCGCTACGAGGACGTCAAGGGTGTCTTTGAGGACTGGGAGACGTTCTCATCGAAAGACGCGCAGTCGCCGATTCGTCCACTTGGTGCCGCTGCGAAAAAAGTTCTCAGCGACGGGAACTTCACCACGTACTCGGGGCTCTCGGCGCGCATCCCACCGGAGCACACCCGGATCCGGGCGGTAGCGACGAAAGCGTTTACCCCTCGCCGGTACAAAGTCCTTGAGCCCTTCATTCGCGATAACGCGGATCGGCTCATCGACGAGATGATTGCGAAGGGGATGAACGAGGGCGACATCCTCACCGACCTCGCCTACGATTTGCCCACCATCACCATTTTTGCGCTGATTGGTGTCCCCACCGACATGATTGATGTGGTGAAAGAGTGGGCCACGAGTCGCGCCACGCTAACCTGGGCTGACCTCACCGATGACCAGCAGGTCCCACACGCGCACAACATGGTCGCCTACTGGGACTTTTGCCAGTCGCTTGTGGCAAACGCCAAAGTAAACCCGGGCGATAACCTCGTCACGGACCTGGTAAACCTGCAATCGGCCGGTGAAGAAATCACGGATCACGAGATTGCCTCGTTCCTCTACAGTCTGCTGTTTGCCGGTCATGAAACGACGACAACCCTGATTTCCAACTCGGTTCGTCAATTGCTCATCCACAGTGAGAGCTGGGACGCGATTGTGGAAGATCCGGCGAAAATACCCGGCGCTGTCGAAGAAGTATTGCGCACGGCCGGATCAATCGTCGCGTGGCGGCGCACCGCTGAACGCGATGCGACCATTGGAGGGGTCGACATCCCCAAAGATTCCAAAGTTTTGCTTGTCATGGGTTCGGCCAACCGTGACCCCCAGGTCTTCGCTGACCCTGACAAGTTCGACATCGGCCGGGAAAACGCGCGCAACCACCTCTCGTTTGGCTTCGGCATCCACTATTGCATCGGCAATATGCTGGGCAAACTGCAGACCCGCGTCGCTCTCGAAGAGCTCACCGCGAAACTCCCCACATTGAAAATCAAAGAGGGCGTTCAGATTGATTTCGGAGACAACCTCTCGTTCCGGGTGCCGCTGACCGTTCCCGTCGTCTGGTAGCCTTCCCACCAATTTCGCTCTAATCACCTGCTCAAAAAGGACAAGCAATGGCGCTGTACACCTTCCCGTTTGATAGCTCGGAAACCCCGGAGCATGACCGCCTCGGCGGAAAATGCACGAGCCTCGCAATTATGACGACTGCGGGGATGCCCGTTCCTCCCGGTTTCGCTGTCACCACCGAAGCCTTTGATGCTGTGGTCAACGACAAGAAGCTGCAGGACCACATCCACTCGATTCTCAAAGGCATCGACCTGGATAACGTGGCAGATTTGGATCACGGCGCAGCGCAGATTCGCGAGTTGATTCTCACGCAGCCTGTTCCCGACGAGGTGTATGCCGAGGTTCACACCGCATACAACACACTCATGGAGTTGTGTGGCGGCGAAGTTCCGGTCGCGGTGCGGTCAAGTGCAACGGCTGAAGATCTTCCCGACGCTTCGTTTGCTGGTCAGCAAGACACCTACTTGTGGATCACCGGCGAAACCTTCGTGCTTCAGAAAATTCGCGAGTGCTGGGCATCTTTGTATACGTCGCGCGCTATCACCTACCGTCATGCAAACAACATTCCGGATGAAGGGTTGTCGATTGCCGTGGCCGTGCAGAAGATGGTCAACTCGCGCTCGTCGGGCGTGGCGATGACTATCGACCCAAGCAACGGCGATCGCACCAAGATTGTCATCGACTCGAGTTGGGGTCTTGGTGAAATGGTCGTGTCGGGTGAGGTCACCCCGGACAATTTCCTGCTCGACAAGGTCATGATGTCGGTGGTCAAGCGTGTCATCTCTGACAAACACGAAGAACTCGTACCGACCGGGCATGGCTCTATTGCGCGACGCGAGGTCGACGAGGAGCGCCGCAACTCGCCGAGCCTGAGCGAAGAAGAGGTCGTAGGAGTGGCCAAATTGGCCAAGGCTGCTGAGAAGCACTACGGATCTGTGCAGGACGTCGAGTGGGCCATTGACGCAGATCTTCCCGCAGGGCAAAACATTCTCCTCCTCCAGAGCCGCCCCGAGACCGTGTGGTCGCAGAAGCAGGCCGAGGTCAAAGTTGTCTCATCCGGTTCAGGAATCGAAGCCATCACCAAGTCGATGCTGTCGACCATGAATCGTGACAAATAATTCGGCGCGCGAGCGTTCGAGTAAACCCGAAAAGCACTACCTGTAATACCCGTAATTCGAAATACCCATCCATCATCTGAGACATAGAAAGGCAATAAGCAATGTCGCCTAAAGCCGCAAAGAGTTTCCCGTCTCCGTACAGCGTCAAAACCCCTAAGGGTGCTGAAGGCTGGCAGGAGCTTTACCCCTATTACCTGGTATTCCAGGACAACCTGCGCAAGCAGGAAGAAGCCAAATTCTGGTTCTGTGACAGCCAGCACTGGCCCAACGTGTTTAAGCCATTTGAGGTCATCGGTGTCGAGTTTGCCTCGCGTTGTCTTGGTGCGTACAACACGCGCCACTACATCATCCCGCCCGCCAACGGCATCGACTTCCGCATTCACATGGGTTACAACTACTTCAGCCCGGTCGGTGTTGCCCCTGAGTTGATTCCTGACCGCGTACCCCACTTCTTGGAGCGCGCAGGCCACTACTTCGCTAACTGGGGTGAACTGCTCGAAAACTGGCGCAAGGATGTCCTCAAGAACATCGAAGAGATTGACTCTATCAACTTCTCGAAGTTGCCCGACATGGTGCCCCTCGCCGATGTGACTGGTGGAAAGGGTATGGACCCTTCGGTTCAGCTCTTCGACGACTACGACCGTCTCATCTCGCTCTGCTACAAGAACTGGGAGCGCCACTTCGAGTTCCTGAACCTCGGTTATGTCGCGTACCTCGACCTGTTCATGTTCTGCAAGGAAGCCTTCCCGGGTATCCCTGACCTTGCCATCGCCAAGATGGTTATGGGTGTGGACTCGGTGCTCTTCCGTCCGGACGATGAGCTCAAGACACTTGCTGATCTCGCCGTCAAGCTTGATCTCACGGCTCTGTTCACCGGTGACGACTCGGCAAAGATCCTCGCCGCCGTTGCTGCCGCTCCCAAGGGTGCCGAGTGGATGTCCGCTTTCGAGAAGGCTCAGGACCCGTGGTTCAACTACACCGTGGGTAACGGCTTCTACGGAACTGACGTCTACTGGCGTGACAATCTTGACCTTCCGGTCGGATACATCTCGGACTACGTGACGCGCGTCGCAAAGGGCGAGCGTCTCCACCGCCCGAAGGATGAGCTCATTGCTGAGCGTGACCGCATTACTGAAGAGTATGCAGCTGCACTCGATGGTGAAGCCAAAGAAACCTTCATGGGCAAGCTTGGTCTCGCGCGCGTGGTCTACCCATATGTGGAAGACCACAACTTCTACATCGAGCACTGGACCATGGGCGTCTTCTGGCGCAAGGTTCGTCAGCTCGGTCAACTGCTGACTGATGAGGGCTTCTGGGGCAAGGCAGAGGACATCCTCTACTTGAGCCGCGACGAAGTTCGCCCGGTCCTCTTTGACTACGCAAACGCGTGGGCTGTGGGCACCGAGCCTGTTGGTCCGACCTACTGGCCGGCTGAAATCGCGCGTCGCACCAAGATCATTGCCGCCCTCGAAACCGAGCGTCCCGCTCCGGCCTTCAACGAGCCACCGGCAGAGATTAACGAGCCCTTCACGGTCATGCTTTGGGGTATCACCACGGATCAGGTCCAGCAGTGGCTGGGTGCCGACGACTCCGGCAAGGGTGGACTGCGTGGCATGGCTGCATCAGGTGGAGTGGTTGAGGGTCGCGCACGCGTGATCATGAACCCCGACCAGTTGGGCGAGCTCGTGCAGGGAGAAATCCTGGTCGCTCCGGTCACCGCGCCCTCGTGGGGTCCGGTCTTCGGCAAGATCAGCGCAACCGTTACCGACATCGGAGGCATGATGTCGCACGCCGCCATCGTGTGTCGTGAGTACGGTCTGCCCGCTGTGACGGGCACCGGTAAGGCCTCGACAACCATCAAGACGGGCATGATGCTCCGCGTTGATGGCACCAACGGTACCGTCGAGATCCTCTCCAAGTAGTCGTTACTCACAAGAAACTCAGATGAAACGCGTATCCCGTTCTCCGATCAATCACCTCGGTCGTGACGTCACAGACAAAATCCCCGCGTGGGATGACGTTCCGGGCTTGGTGTCGATGGGGGAGCGGGATGCGCGCATCTGGGAACTTGCGACACCGTATCTTCAGACCCGCGACAACGATGTGCACACGCTTTATTCGTTCAGCATCGCGTCGCAACTATGCCGCGTGATTCCCGATGCGGATGAACACATCGTTCTGCCGGCGATCATCATGCACGACACGGGATGGTCGACCGTTGACGAAGAAATTGCGTTTCAGGCAATCGCTCCGGGCAGGGATGGCTCCTACAATTGGGCGGTCATTCAGCACGAAAAAGAGGGGGCTCGAATCGCTCGCGAGATTCTCGAGCAGGTTGGCTACGCTCCCGACGACATTGATGAAATTTGCGCCATCATCGACGGTCACGATACCCGGCTAGAGAGCACCAGCCTCAACGATTCTCTGGTCAAAGACGCCGACAAAGTGTGGCGCGTCACTCCACACGGGATTGATGTAGCTATGCCGCGATTTGGCCTCAACCGCGAGGAATCCTTGCGCATCAACGGTATTCGAGCATACGAAAAAGTTTTGTTCACGGACGAGGCAAAGCATATGTCTCTCGCCATCATGGCTCTCGAGTCGATGGATATCAGTGCCCAAATGGCCGACATGCAGAAACGAGGACGGGCCAATGTCACCACAACTGAGTGGTAAAACCGCCATCATCACCGGCGCAGCTGGAGGGCTAGGCCGAGCTTTCGCTCTCGGATTTGCGCAGCGAGGCGCCAACGTGGTGGTTGCTGACATGAACGTCGCGGGCATGGATGAGACAGTTTCGCTCATCGAGGCAGCTGGCGGCAAAGCCATCGCCATAGCCACAAATGTCACCGACAAGGGCTCAGTCGAGTCGATGGCTGATGCGGCGGTTTCACACTTTGGATCCTTGGATGTGCTCGTGAACAACGCGGCGATTTACGCCACCATCGAAAGGGCCAACTTCTGGGAGATCGACCCCGCCGAGTGGGACAAGGTCATGGCTGTCAATGTCAAGGGAGCCTGGTTGGCGTCCGGCTCGGCCTACACGCGAATGGCTGAGGGGGGCTCAATTATCAACATTGCTTCGGCGACTGTGTTTAGCGGGTCGCCGTTGTGGATGCACTACGTGGCGTCCAAGGGAGCCGTCATCGGCATGACCCGGGTGATGGCTCGCGAAGCCGGAGGTAAAAACATCACCGTCAATGCCATCGCTCCGGGGTTCACCCTCACCGAGGCGAGCCTCTCCATCATGGACGATGCGGCAAGTTACGGTGTTTCGAGTCGCGCGATAAAACGCGCGAGCCAGCCCGACGATATGGTCGGGACCGCACTATTTTTGGCGAGTGATGATGCGTCGTACATCACTGGTCAAACCATCATCGTGGATGGCGGCAAGCAGTTTATTTAGCCGACGAACCCGTCACGGATTCGTCGGGCTTAACAACTGACTTTACGCTCAGTAAACTTAAATAACATTCAGTAAACAAGGAGTTCAGATGCCCAACGTGACCTATATTCAGCCTGACGGCAAAGAAATCACCATCGAGGCTCGTGATGGTGACTCAGTCATGGAGACCGCCGTTCGCAACGGAGTGAAGGGCATCATCGCAGAGTGCGGTGGGGCGTGCGCGTGCGCCACCTGCCACGTGTTCGTCGATGAAACGTTCATGGACAAGGTGGGCGGTCCGGGCGACCTCGAGGACGACATGCTGGACGGTGCAGCAGAGAATCGCACTGATTGCAGTCGACTCTCGTGCCAGATCAAGATGAACGCGGGCCTCGACGGTTTACGCGTGCGCATCGCCAGCGAACAGGTTTAACCGTGAGTGAGCGCGTCCTCATTATTGGGGCTGGTCAGGCTGGCATGCAACTCGCAGTGTCCCTTCGAGAGGATGGCTTCACCGGTTCGGTGACGCTGATCGGCGAAGAACCGCACGGCCCGTATCAACGTCCGCCACTGTCCAAGGCCTTCTTGTCGGGTGAATCCGACGAGGAATCGCTCGAATTGCGAAGCCCGGCTTTTTACGTCGAGAACAACATCGTCGTCATCAGTGACGAACAGGTTGTTGAGGTGCGTTGGGATGCCGCGCACGGTACGGCTGTCACGTCGACCGGTCGTCTCATTCCGTTCGACAAACTCGCGCTTACGACAGGATCCAGTCCGCGTCGATTGAGCATTGAGGGGTCTGAACTCGACGGGGTTTTGTACTTACGTGACATGGCTGATGCCAAAAATCTTAAGAGGCGTTGGGACAAGGCCGAACATGTTGTTGTCGTCGGTGGTGGGTTCATCGGGCTCGAGGTTGCCGCTGTGGCGCGCAAAGCAGGAAAGACGGTGACCGTCCTAGAAGCGGCTGATCGACTGATCGCGAGGGCCGTGAGTGAGACCACGAGTGAGTTTTATCGCGCAGCCCACGAGCGCCGGGGAACTCGCGTGCGCTTGGGAGCGTCAATTTCCCGATTTGTCGGCGATGGGACGAAAGTCACCGGTGTCGAGCTCGACGGCGGTGAGGTCATCCCTGCCGACATCATCATGGTCGGAATCGGCGTGATTGCGCGGGGTGAGCTGGCCACACAACTCGGGCTTGAGACTGTGAACGGTGCAATCGTCGTTGACTCTCACGCGCGCACATCCGACCCTCGAGTAGTCGCTGCAGGTGACGCGGTGCTGTTGCCACACCCACTGACCGGTGACGGGCAGGTGCGGGTTGAGTCGGTGCAGAATGCTGTTGACCAAGCAAAGCTGGCGGCCAAGACGATTATGGGTGGTGCCGACGAGTATCGTGCAGTGCCCTGGTTCTGGTCAGATCAGGCAGACCTCAAACTGCAAATCGCCGGGCTCTCTAACGGATACGACGCCACGGTTCTGCGTGGTAATCCTGACGACGAGAAATTCTCGGTGCTCTACTATCGTGCTGGCCGACTGATTGCCATCGACTCGGTCAACGATGTGCTCGATTACATGGCAGTGCGCAAGGCACTTGGAAATGGTCAGACGATACCTGCCGATCAGGCGAGTGATACCTCCGTGGCGCTAAAAACGCTCGTTCAGGACTAACAGGAGCTGCTCGTGGAATTCACGCACACCATGGCGAATACGAGAACGTTGGGCAACGGTGCCCTACCGGTTCGTGAGTACACGAACCTCGATCATGTGTGGCGCGCCGCTGAGCCGTTTATGCGCACCCGGATGAACGATGTTCACCTGCCGATGACCCTGCTTTACGCCGAGTTAATTCTTGACCAGATGCCCGAGGCTGACGAGCTCGTCACCCGGGTAGCGGCCATGTTGCACGATGTCGGCTGGTCCCGCGTTGACGAATCGAAAATTCTCGAAGAGGGATTCCGGAGCGACAACTTTCTCACCAGCGACATTCGTGTGCAGCATGAAATTTTTGGTTGTGACATCGCGCGGGAGATTCTCCCCGGCTGCGGCTTTGATGACGGGTTCATCACGAAGGTCACCGACATCATTGACGGACACGACACCAGGTCCGTGAGCTACTCGGTCGAAGATTCCATCGTGCGTGACGCCGACCGCTTGTGGCGCTTTCACCCGACCGGATTGGGCTTCTCGGCTGAGTGGTTCGGGCGCACACCGCAGTGGGTGCTTGGTGACCTGACTGGTCGTGTCATGGGTGAAATGATCACGCCGACGGGACGTGCGATGGCGGAGGCAGAACTCAGCCAGTCCATGCGAATCCTCCGCCTCGACATTCTCTAAACCTCAACCGCGAGATCCCTGACGAAAGCGATTCCTCATGACTGCACTCGAAATGTACACCGATGATTTGTTCATCGGAGGCGAATGGGTGAAATCCAACTCGGGAGTTTATGTTGATGTGACCGACCCAGCCACCGAGCAGGTCTGGGGCCGTGTGCCCGCCGCAGACGAGGCGGACATCAACAAGGCTGTGGCTGCCGCCAAGAATGCATTCCGAGGTAAAGGATGGAGTGACATCGGGGCTGCGGCTCGGGCTGTCTTCATCAATCGTCTTGCCGATGAATTTGAGGCGCGTTCAGAGCAGTTGTCCGCAATCATCACCAGTGAAAACGGAACACCGATAACCGAATCAGGTCAGGCGGCCAAACACGGAGCTGGTTTACTCCGTTATTACGCGAGTCTTGCCGATTTTGTTGACGCGGATGATCGCCGTCCGTATCCGAGCAACCCACAGCAGTACACGCAGGTTGTGCGCATGCCTCGTGGCGTATGTGCTCTCATCGCGCCCTGGAACTACCCGGTCGCACTCGTCATGATCAAACTCGCCCCCGCACTGATTGCCGGGTGCACGGTCGTGATCAAGCCCGCATCCGAAACTCCGCTCGATTTGCGTGTGCTCATGGATGCGGCTCAGGCCGCGGGAATTCCCGCCGGGGTGATCAACCTCGTGACAGCAACACGCCACACCATCGGAGCCTTGGTTGAGCATCCCGACGTCGCCAAGGTCGCGTTCACCGGGTCGACCGAGGTTGGTCGCATGCTCGCAGAACAGTGCGGTCGTTTCCTCAAGCCGGTAACTCTTGAGCTTGGGGGAAAGTCGGCGAGCATCGTGCTTGAGGATGCAGACCTCGGGTACTTCGAGTCGATGATCAACAAGACGTGTCTGCGCAACACCGGACAAACCTGTTACAACTCAACGCGCATCCTCGCCCCACGCTCGCGTTATGACGAGGTGGTTGATGCCGTCGCATCTGCCGTGCGCGGCGCTAAGCAGGGGAACCCCTTCGAGACAGACACCGTCTACGGACCCTCGGCGTCCAAGAAACAATTTGCAACGGTGACGGACTACATTCGCATCGGGCAAGAAGAGGGTGCCAGCGTTGCGACCGGGGGCTCCGGTCGTCCTGACGGTCTTGACGTGGGCTACTTCGCCAAGCCAACCGTTTTTGCCAACGTGAACAACCAGATGCGTGTGGCGCGCGAAGAAATTTTTGGACCGGTGCTGGTCGTCATTCCCTATGAAAATGAGGATGATGCCGTCGCCATCGCCAACGACAGCGACTACGGGCTCGGCGGAACCATCTACAGCGCAGATGTCAACCACGCTGAGGAGCTCGCACGTCGAGTCGAAAGTGGTTCGACCGGAATCAACTTTTTCCAAAACAACCAGGCGGCACCATTTGGTGGCTGGAAGGATTCCGGCATTGGCATGGAGTATGGGCCTGAGGGCATCAGTGCCTACACCCGCCTAAAATCCATCCACCGCACCGTCTAGCGCGCATCGCTGGTTGAGTAGCGCTACCCGCGTCTCGCTGGTTGAGTAGCGCTACGCGCGTTTCGTTGGTTGAGTAGCGCGCAGCGCGTATCGAAACCGCTTGCTGAGTAGCGCTACCCGCGTCTCGCTGGTTGAGTAGCGCGCAGCGCGTATCGAAACCGTTGGTTGATTAGCGCTACCCGCGTCTCGCTGGTTGAGTAGCGCGCAGCGCGTATCGAAACCGTGATTAGTGTGCGGGTTCGAGATCGGGGTCGCGGCGCAACGCCCGCATCCCCCCAAAAGAGGTGACGATTGCGACAGCCACAATGGTTCCCCCGATAATCAGCATCGACATTGCCGGACTGGGGTTGATCGTTCCGACGAAAACCGATGTGGCGGCCGCGATGATGAATTGAACAAGTCCCAGTAACCCCAGCGCGGTGCCAGAGGTTTTGCGCACATGAGTGAGTGCAAGGGATGTCACCGCGCCAAAACTGATTCCTAAGCTAAAACAGATGATCAGGTAGATCGCGAAGATGCTGATGATGTTGAGCGAATTTGTTGCCACGGTGAATCCCAAAAACAGGATGCCGATCACCTGACCAAGCACGCTCCAGAACACGATGGCGACGCTACTGATGTGCTTGGCGAGCCATGCGGCGAAAATTCCTGCGAGAACAATGCCGGCTCCATTCACCGCAAACGCGAGGGCGGCGACCCATGCTGGAGCGGCAAGCTCAACCTGGATGGTCAGTGAGCAGGTCCCTAGGTAGACGAACATGAGTGCGTATGACGTGAAGTTAAAAACGGCGTACCAGGTGAAAACTTTGTTTCGCCACATCGCCCACATGTTTTTTAGCGTCGATCCCAAGCCAAGGGTGTGGCGCTTGTCGCGGGCGAGCGATTCGGGGACAAAAGCCCAGACCGCTATCGTGCCAACCAGCGCGAAAGCGGCGAGCGCGACGAAGATGCCCCTCCAGCCAGCTATCGAGAGTAAGAGGACTCCACCAACCGGACCAAAGATGGGTCCGACCATCACGATGCTGCTGAAGAACGAAAAGGCCCGAGTGGAGTCGCTTCCGCGCGTGAGGTCAGCAATCACGCCCCGGCCAGCCACCTGTACCGACGAAGCGGCCATCCCCATGAGCAGACAACACACGAAGAACCACACGACGTGAAATGACGCAGACGCGAGTGATGCTCCGAGGACCATGAGCAGGCCGGTAAGAAGCAAGGGGCGTCGACGACCAAACCGGTCGGAGAGTGCACCAACAATAAAGGTGCCTATGGCCATGCCAATCGTGGTGCAGGCGAGCCCGAGTTGAACCGTTGCCGGGCTCGTGCCAAACGCGTCCGCCATGGATGGAAGTGCCGGCAGGTAGATGTCGATGGCCATGGGCCCGAGGATTCCGATAAAGCCGAGCCAGAAGAGGGTCACGCCTCGCAGGCGCGGGGTCGAAGCGCCGCTGGCGGGTTTACTCACCTTCTGAGGCTAGTGGGGAATCGACCCACTCAATTGTCACGTGGGGCAGCTTGGTTGTGAATTGGAGGAGATGTTTTCCTAGGACATTTTTGATGCGATCCAGCATCTCAGGTGTTTCTGCTTCTGCCGTGAGCTCAAGACGAGGGTGCTCCGCCGACTCGTGAGGCAGCACGTAGCCCAACCCGTCGCCAATGTGCAGCGCCCATCCGTTGTCGAGATCGTCGACCTGAACTCGATGCCCGATGTGCCCGGAGAGTTGTTTGCCGTATCGAGTGGGACGCTCAATGGCAACGAGTGCGCGACTAGTGAGGGATGCCAAGGTCGTGCTTCTTTCCGTTGAGGTCGGTATGAACAAACGAGTTATATGCCACCAGAATGTCACGGAACAGACCGTCCTCGACCTCATACATGATGACACCGTTGAATTCGAAGGTTTCGCCCACCCTCACCGGACCAAAAAGCGACTCGGGTGCATCGTGCTTGGGGGTGAAGACGGTGTTCATCTGAATGGCGATGCGGTTTTCACTGCTCACAAACCTCGGGACGAAGAGTTTCTCGTTGAAATCTGGCCAGATGAGATCCCGGTAGTGGTGTTTCATGCCGTCGATGCCGTCAAACTCCAGGGTTCCGTTCTTCATGTGCATGAGGGGGTGCAGATACTCGTCGAATGCGGTGTCATCTTCGGCGTTGAATCGCGCGATATAGCTATCGAATTTCTCGTGAGAGTAGGTGGCCATAGTGAACCTCTTCTAGTCGTTGATCACGGTTCCACCATCGACGACGATGGTTTCTCCTGACGTGAATGAGCCTGCGGGCGATGCTAAGTACAGGATTGTGCCGGCAATGTTGTCGACCGAGCCAAACCGACGGAGGGGCGTTTTTTCGCGCCGGCGCCTAGCCAATTCTTCGTTTGCGGTGATCGGGGCGGCAAACTCGGTGTCAATCACGCCAGGCGCAATCGCATTCGCCCTGATGTTTCGTGGGCCCCACTGCACGGCGAGGTTTCGCGCCACCTGCGCGTTGGCTGCTTTGGTGATGGCATAGAGTCCAATCGCCGAGTTACCGCGAACGCCAGCCAAGCTCGACATGATGGTCACGCTTCCACCGCCACCGGTAGCCATCAGCGGGCAGACGTGGCCGCAGAGTTCGACAACGCTGCGCACGTGAACCTGGTACATCGCATCGAGAGCTCTCAGTCCCGCGTCATCAGCGGCTTGCGGGTCACCCGGTTCGCCGATGGGGTCGATGGCCATTCCGGCGTTGCACACCAAAACGTCGATGCGAGCCTGCGAGCGAAAAATGTCAGCGACAAGCTCAGCTTGGGCCGGCGCATCCGTCACATCGAGAACTCGACCGGTGACGTTCAACCCCTCTGCCCGAAGTCGGCTCGCAACGCCACTCGGGTCCTCGTTCTCGAGCCCAGTCAAAAACGTATGGGCTCCAGCTGAGGCGAGTGCACGTACTGTGGCAAGTCCAATTCCTCGAGTGGCTCCGGTGACGAGAGCCACCGAACCCTCCAGAGAAAAGAGATCGTGCGCGTACGTGTTCATGTGGAAATTAGCTTATTTCGGCAAACGTCTCGGCCACCCAGTCGGCGATGTAGCCGGAGACGTAAGGCATGTGGTCGATGCTGATGTGTTCGGTGCCGCCCTCAGGCTCGTCAAAGATGCGCAGCTCACGTTTGGGGCTGTTGACCGCGGCGTCATACGACTGCTGAGCGTACTTGACATTGATCTGACGATCGTTTGCCCCGTGCGTGATGAGGAAGGGAACCGTGATTTGCTCGACAACTCCATTGAGGTGCATGTCTTTTGTGACGTCCATGAAATCGTCGATGTTGTCGACGCCCCAGACCCAGAACACGTGATCCCAATAGTGAGGCACCGGGTTTTCACCCTCCCGATTTCGGCGACCCTGCTGAACCTCGGCCCAGTTGTGGTTTGCGCCCCACGCTACGGCGAGTGTGACGCGTTTTTCGAACGCCGCAGTGCGCGGCGCGTAGTAGCCGCCGAGAGACCAGCCGACCACGCCGACCCGGTTGGCGGCCAGCTCTGGTTGGCGTTCCACCCAATCGATGGTGGGGGAGATGAAGGCCTCCGTATCGATTCGCGCCTTGATGTTTCGCAGTCTCAGTGCCTCTCCGGTGCCCCCGTGGTCAACCATGATGGTCGAGATTCCGCGTCGAGCAAGCATCTGCGGGAAGCCCGAGTAGTACATCATCTCCTTGGTCGAGTCGAGACCGTTGAGTTGAATGACGACCGGGGTGGGCTTGCCATCGAGGCTCTCGGCTCGGTAATAGTAGGCGGGTAGATGAGTCCCCTCATAGGGAATGTCAATCTTGGTCAGCGGAATCCCGCTGAGCTCAACGTGCTTGAGAAGCAGATCGATGCTCTGCTGATATGCAGCGTTGCGCCCCGCCCACTTGGGCGACTGCAGGCGTTCAGCCTGTGACACGTACAAGCTTGAGCGGTAGAACTTGTCTCCCGCGCCAATAAGTCGTCCGCGCTTTTCGTCATCCTCGGCGGATGCGATGAGGCGGTCGGCTACTGCCTTCCAGGCGGCGTAAAGTTCTTCGGTGCCAGCATCATCACCATTCTGTGATGCTTCGAGCACGGGTCGGCAGGCACGGTCCACCTCATCGATGAGTCCACCGTTGTTCAGCGTTGCCACTACCGCCAAGCTCCACACGTAGTTTGTGGGGAAATACATGAACATGAGGAATCCTTACTTCGTCTGTTGTGAGGCTTTGATGATGTCGGACATGTACTTAACGCCGGCTGACGAGGTAAATCCGCCGTCGACGGGAATCTCGGCGCCATTGACATAGGCTGCGCTATCACTGAGTAGGAATGCGACTACGGCAGCAACTTCTTCCGGTTGACCTGTGCGCTCAAGCGGGGTCAACGCGAGTTGCGCATCCGTCATTATTGCCGGAGCTGCCGCCATCATTTCGGTTTCGATGTACCCGGGGTGCACGATGTTTGTCCGAATGCCTCGCGGTCCAAATTCGGTAGCCGTGACATGGGTGAGTCCGCGGAGGGCCCACTTGCTTGCCGTGTAAGCCACGGTGTGGTGTGCGTTGAGTCCGGCTGATGAGCCAATGTTGACGATGGATGCGCCTGCCCGCATGAGCGGCGAAATCGCCTGGATGCCAAGCATTGCGCCGGTGAGGTTGATGGCAATGACCCTGTCCCAATCGGCGCGGGCAATCTCGCCGATGCGACCGCGGAATGGAATGCCGGCGTTGTTGACAAGGCCGTGGACCTCGGTGAACTCTTTCTGCAGCAGGGCGGCGAGGGCTGACCACTCGGCTTCATTGGTGACATCGAGCGCGGCGTAGTGCAGTTCACCTGAAAGTGTGGAAGCGGCCTCGGTGAGGGCAGGCGGGCACTCTTCCGCCAAATCTGTGGCTATGACCTGCGCGCCGGACGCGAGCAACACGAGCGCTTCAGCAAAGCCCTGACCTCGCGCCGCACCCGTGACGACGACAGTCTTGCCGGTCAGACCGGGCAGCTCGAGCGGTGTGGGTTGGATGGTGGCCACTTAGATCACCGGCGTCTTTCGATCGTGGAATTCGATGAGGTTGCCCTCTGGGTCGCGTACCCAGGCGAACCGCACTCCCGGTTCAGGTGAATCCTGTGGCGCCATGGCGCTCTCTGCGCCAGCCTCCGTGAGCCGTGCGTAGAACTCATCGACATCGTCGACCCTCAGACAGATGTGCCCGTAGCCGCGAGTGAGCGCGGCAACTGCGGGGTTGGGCGCATCCATGCCGGCGTGATTGTCGGGGCGATGAACTAACTCGATGGCGATGCCTTTGCCATCGATGAGAAAAATTCCCGTCATCTCTATTGGTGGCACGCTGAAGGGGTGGGTGCGTCGCAAGCCCAAAGCGTGTTCGTACCACGCAGCCTGAGCATCAAGATCGGCCACGTTCAGTCCAACGTGATCAAAGTGAATCGACTGCATCAGTCGTGCGGTCCGTCATGCATGAGGGTGTTCTGGATCTCTGGTGGCAACACATCGAGCAAGTCCTGGGTGAAGCGTCCGTCGACCAAGATGAAGGCCACGCGAGCGACCTTGTCGCTGCGGTTGGCCCATGCGTGGTCGGTGCCTCGCTGAACGACAACATCCCCGGCTTTCAGCAGTACCTCGCTGTCGTCGAGCACGAGATAAATCTCGCCCTCGAGCACTATGCCGTAGTCGATCGACTCTGTGCGGTGAATCGGCGACTGGTTACCGAGCTCATTGATGAAGCCGGGGAAGAATTCGTTGATGCGGATTTTGGTTCCATTGACGGGCGGGGGAACCCGGAGGGTACGCTCCGTGGGTTCGTCCACTTCCACCCGCGATACAGGAGCCGGTGCGCCTTCAGTGTTCCAGATCTCATAAAAACCGACGCCGTCTTGCGGCATGACGCGGTGAACGGGAACGGTGCCGTCAGAAACGACGATTGAGACGCCGTTTTCATCGTGTCCGGTGACGACGCGACGGGGCACGTTTGAGGTGAGGTGGTCTACTGTCATGGTCGATCCTAGAAGGCGGGTGCGGTGAGTGCGCCCATGGCCTGCCCCATGAGCATGCCGGGGTTCGCGCCGGGCGTCTCCGGGTGAATTTCCCACTCGACTAGCTGAAGTGACGCATCCACCACAATTTTGACCCGCTCTTTGCGCACCCGAGTAAATTCGGTCAGGAGTTGCTCCATGTCGCCCTCGCGGGTGATGTAGTCGACCAAAACGAAGGCGTCTTCCGAGCACTGAGCGGCACCTTGGGCGATGAGCGGGGGAACCGCGTGAACTGCATCCCCGATGGCAATGACGCGACCCTTGTGCCAGGGCTCATCATCGATGAAGAGCCATTCGATTGGCTGGAAGTTCATGTAGTCATCTTCGCGAATGTTGTCGCGGATGAAATCGAAGTGACCGTGGTAGCTCGCGAGGAGTCGCTTCATCTCTTGAGCGTCACTCAGACCGTTGTCGGGTCGCTCTGGTTTAGTGAGCACATAGGCATAGCAGAGGTCCTGTGAGATCGGCGTGTAGCCTGCCTTGTACTCATCGCCGAAATAGCACACGGCCGAGCAGGTCATGTCCGGCGTGCGCTTGGTTACGACTCGCCAGATTCCCAAGCCGGACTGCTTCTTGTCGTGCTTGCTTCCGAGGAGTGCTCGCGTTTTTGACTTGATGCCATCCGCGGCGATTACGAGATCGAAATTCTCGACCGCGCCATTGTTGAAAGTGACATCCACCGAGTCGGCTTTGTTCTCGAATTTTTCCATGGATGTGCCGAGCCGAACCTCCACACCCAAATCGTGAATCATGTCGACGAGAACCGTTTGGAGGTCGGAGCGAAGGGCCCCCATCGTCGACGGCAAGTCGGGGCCACCCATTTTTGGAGCATCCATGGCGTTGATAACGCTGCCATCAGCGTGAAACAGGATGAGGTTGTCGAAACCGAGTCCGTGTTCGAGCATTCGGTCGAGGGCTCCAATTTGCTGGAATACGCGCAAGGCATTTCCTTGAACCGTGATTCCGTGACCCACACCAAACCACTGCGGGGAGATCTCGACCAGAGTGACCTTGACGCCTTTCTGAGCTAGCGCCACAGCGGCAACAGTTCCGCTGATTCCTCCGCCCACCACGAGCACATTCTTGACAGTCATGATCGGTCAACTCCTCTGTCGGGAACAATACGACTGTCTGCCACGCTAACGCGTGTCTTCTCGCTGTGACAGGTGGTGAGCCTGATAACAACTATCTGACCTCAACGAGGCGTCAGTTACTGCGGAGAATTTCGCGAAGCCACACGTGGGCGGGGTCGCTGTTATGGCTGGTGTGCCAAAAAAGCGTTTCACGAATCTCGACGCGCCCGAATGGTGCCTCGCACTGTACGACACCAGAAATGGGGGAGAGGCGTGTGGCAAGGCGGCGCGGGAGAACGCCCACCAGGTTGGTTCCTGCGACAACAGAGTGCAGCGGCAAGAAGCTGGAGGTCGTGACGTGTGCGGGACGATCAAAGCCCAGCTCGCGCATCCTTCGCTCGGCGGGGGTGAGGTGCGCTTGACCAAAGTAGCTCACTGCTTGAGGCAGATTAGTGAATGCTTCCCAACTCAGTCCGTCATCCTGGAGGGCGGTGTTACCCGCGTCGAGGATACAGACGTAATCGTCGATAAAGAGTTCACTGTGTTCACCGTCGATGCCGATACCGGGCACGGCAACCACGAAATCGTGGCTGAGCATATCTCTGTGGCTGTCAGTCGGATTCACCGGAAGGTGAGAAAACTCAATGCGAATATTGGGCGCGAGAGTGAGAGCCTGCGTAATCTTCGGAGCCAGCTCAAGCGCTGCGTAGTCTGAGGCCATGATCGTGAACACGCGTGTGCTCGTGGCGGGTTCGAAAGGCCCGCCACTTCCCAGAGCTCGCTCGATGAGCGGAATCGTGAGCTGAACTTGGGGGAGTATCTGCCTCGCGAGAGGGGTCAACTGATAGTCGCGACCAACCCGAATGAGGAGCTCGTCGCTGAACTGTATTCGCAATTTTGCCAAGGCAGAGCTCATCGACGATTGACCCATGCCGATTCGTTCACCTGCGCGTGACACATTCTCTTCTTCGAGAAGCGCGCGCAGGGCAACCAGCAGATTGAGGTCATTCCCGGCAAAACCCATGTGGCAAGCGTAACAATGCCCTAATGTATGATGTTTTTATGACGTCGGCGAAGGTACCTATTCTTTCGGCAGCCATGCTGACATCGCTTGGTCTCATCGGCATGCTGGGACCATTTGGAACCGATGTTTATCTGCCCGCACTTCCGGCAATGGCACAGAACCTGCGCGTGTCATCGGCCCATATCGAACTCACCCTGTCGGCCTTTACCCTCGGGATGGCCATCGGTCAATTCTTTCTTGGGGCGCTCTCTGATCGCTTTGGGCGGCGAGTAGTTCTGCTTCTCGGTGGCGCATTGATGACCCTCGCCGCGGCGGTAGGAGCGGCCTCGCCAACCGCAGAAATGCTCATTGCGCTCTGTTTTTTCATGGGAGTCTTTGGTTCAGCAGGAACCGTGAACGGACGAGCTGTCGTCGCTGACCTCAGCCACGGAAACGCTGCCACTCGCCCCTTCGCCATCCTTGGTCTCACCATCAGCGTTGCGCCAATCATCGGCCCTATAGGCGGGACTGCGTTGATGGCCCTCGGTGGCTGGCGCGCGATCTTCGTGGGCCTCGCGATATTTGCCGCTCTTGCCACCCTGAGCATTGCCATTTTCGTTCCAGAATCGCTGGCCTACTCGGCACGCCACCGCGGCGGATTCAAGACGACCCTCGTGAACAGCAAACGCATTCTCACAAACCGTGCTTACCTGACCTACGCGGTGGTTATCTGGTTTGGTTTCGGCACAATGTTCGCGTACATCTCGTCATCATCATTCATCGTGCAAAACAATCTGCACCTGCCCGCCTCTGGCTACGCTCTCATTTTTGGGGTCAATGGATGCGGGGTCATTCTCTCCAGCTTCATCACCGCCCTCATCGCGAAAAGAACACATCCTCGGCGAATCTTGCTCACTGGTGTGGTCTGCCAAATTGTGGTGATTCTCGCACTCGCCACCATCGTGCTCACACACACGGTTGCCATCTGGACCGTCTGGCCGACGCTTTTTCTCCTCGCGACATCCATTGGATTTATCCTCGGGCCGGCTACCGCTCTTGCCATGGCCGAGGTGCGGTTCGCGAGTGGCACTGCTCTGGCCTTGATGGGGAGCGTCCAGTTTATTTTTGCCGGTATCGCCGCAACACTCATCGGTTTTTTGAGCTCAGATGCCCTCGTGTCCCTCACTATGGTCGCGGGCGGGATGGTGTTTTGCGTGGTCCTCGCGGTCATCATCGGCACGGTCTCGGGTCATCGCGCTATCCGAGCGACGACGCGATAGTACCTATTCACTCACCTGTGTAGCGTGAAACCGCTAGCCGGTCTTACGCTCAACACAGAGATTCGTGCGCCTATGGAGGTGCGCTGTGAATGAGGAGTTCTTCCGTGACCGTTCGTCAACTTTCCCACCTTCGCTACATCGCTCTAGCCGTGCCCGACCTTGAAACTGAGCTTGACTTTTTCTCGAAGCACTGGGGACTGTCGGTGGCCCACCGTGATGGTGACACTGTGTACCTCGCCGCCGAAGGTTCTCCCGAACCCTTTTCGGTGCGTCTTCGCAAGGATGAGAAGCGCATCGATCTCGTGGGCTTCGGAGCCCACTCGCGCGACGATGTCGACAAGCTCTATGAAAAGCTGACTGCCAAAGGTGTGCAATTCGTTCACCCGCCTCAGCAGCTCTCGCAGTTCGGCGGCGGTTACGGAATGCGCTTCTTTGATGGAGACGGACGTACGGTCGAGGTGTCGACCGACGTCGAGCTGCGAAAGAGTCGTCCGATTGCGGAACGCGAACCCATCCCGGTCAAGCTGTCGCACGTCGTTTTCAACACGACCGGACTCGAATCTTCGGTCCAGTGGTACGTCGATCATCTTGACTTTGCCGTGAGTGACACGCTCGCTCACCCGGAGATGGGCCCCATCATGCACTTCCTGCGGTGCAACCCAGCGCACCACTCAATCGCCATTGCTGCGGGTCCACACGCGTCGCTACACCACATGTCGTTTGAGATGAGGGGCGTCGAGGAGTGGATGCGTGGCTGTGGCAAAATCCTCCGCTCGGGAACGCGCATGGTCTGGGGCCCTGGACGTCACAATGCCGGAGACAACACTTTTGCCTACTTCCTGAGCCCGGCCCGCAATACCGTGGAATACACGACGGAGCTCGCGAACATCGAGGATGAGGATGCCTGGCACCCGAGCGTCCTCGACGTAACCCAAGTCACGACCCAGGATCAGTGGGGCACGGCTAATGAGTTCACCGAGCTCATTGCGCGGGAGTCGTTCAACGACCCCGACCGCGGTCTCTTCGTGGCACCTCCGGTTTAAGGCAGAGCGATGGGCCGCCTCGACGGAAAAGTTGCACTCATCACCGGAATCGGTGGTGGCATGGGCCGGCACGCGGCATTGCGCTTCGCTGCCGAGGGAGCACAAGTTGTCGGCTGTGATTTGTATCCCGAGGGCGCAGAAGAAACCGTTGAACTGGTTCGAGCAGCCGGGGGAGAGATCACCAACTTTGCCCCGGTGAATCTCGCGAATGCTGACGAGTCTCACACGTGGATTGATTCTGCGGCGGCAGTGCATGGAAAAGTTGACATTCTCTACAACAATGCGTCGCACCCTAAATTTGGTCCGGTAGATGAGCTCTCGGTTGAGGACTGGGACTATGTCATGGACAACGAACTCAACCTCGTGTTCTATGCCTGCAAGTTTGCGTGGCCGCACCTGAAGAAGAGCCACGGTGTGATCGTCAATGTGGGTTCTATTGCGGGAACTCGAGGCGTTGAATTTATGCCGCAAAATGCGCATGGAACCGCCAAGGCTGGCGTAATCAATCTCACGCAGCAACTCGCCGTTGAGGGCGGGAAGCATAAAATCCGCGTGGTGTGCGTGAGCCCAGGTTTCACGGTGACTCCGTCGACGGCGTGGCTTGTCGAAAGTGGTCCTCAACCATTCAAAGACAACATCGCGCGCATCCCTCTCGGTCGGGTTGGTCAGCCGGAGGACGTTGTCAATGCGGCACTTTTTCTCGCGTCGGATGAGGCGTCGTGGATTACCGGAGTTAATCTCGTTGTCGATGGTGGAGGGTCAGTTCTCGGATGAGTACGTTTGCCGGAAAATTTTATGTTCCCAGTGACGAAGGTTTTATCGAAGCGGTATTCGCTCGGGTCTTTAACATTCGTCGACCGGATGACCGACTTCCCAGCGCGGTCTTGGTCGCTGAGAACGAGCAGGATGTCGTCGCCGGTGTGAAGTTCGCCAAAGAGAACGGTCTTTCCGTTGCAGTGCGCTCAGGTGGTCACTCGTGGGCGGTCTGGAGCGTGCAAAATAACACGCTGCTCATCGACCTCGGCAAGCTCAACTCCGCCGAGTATGACGAGGAAACGGGAATTGCGTCGGCTGGTCCCGCCATCGAGGGCGGAAACGAACTTGATCCCTTCCTCGCGGAACGTGGCCGATTCTTCAACGGTGGGCACTGTCCACCCGTGGGCATCGGCGGATTTTTGTTGCAGGGCGGACAGGGATGGTGTCAACGCGGCTGGGGCTGGGCGGCCGAATCAGTCGTTGCCGTTGATGTTGTCACCGCAGATGGTGAACTCGTGCGTGCCGATGCCACCCAGAACGCCGACTTGTATTGGGCCGCTCGTGGTGCTGGCCCAGCCTTTCCCGGCATCGTGACAAAGTTCCACCTGAAGACTCGCCCGCGCTTTGCGCACTTGTTCCACAGTGTGCAGGTTTACGACATTGCTGATTTCGCCGAGGTCATGGCCTGGATGTATCAGGTGGAGCCCACCATCTCGCCCGACGTCGAAATCGTGTGTGTGAGCCTCTGCCCGCCATCGCTCAATGGTGAGCCGCGAAAGCGTGTCTACGTGGTGACGGGTGTCGCCCTTTCAGAAACAGTGGAGGCAGCCCAGGAGGCTCTCGCTCCGTTGCAAACCTGCCCGATCATTGATCGTGCCTTTGAGAACAAAGTCTACGAATCGTCACTCGCGGAACAGCGTGAAGACCAGTTGCGCATGAATCCTGAGAACTGGCGCTACTTCGCCGACAACGTGTGGGTGGATGGCGCACCGGCTGACATCATCGAGGCCCTGACTCCAGTCTTTTCAACCTCGCCCGAACCAGATGCGTTCACCATTTGGTTCGGAAATGGTTTGATGCGGGATTTGCCAGACATGGCATTTTCTTTGCAAGCACCCGCATACATCGCTACCTATTTGGCTTACGAAGATGCGACTAACGATGATCGCAACCGCAGGTGGTTGAACGACGCCATGAAGATGGCGCAACCGGTCACCGTTGGGCAGTACCTCGGCGACAGCGATATGACTAACCGCCAGCTGAAGTTCATGTCCGACGAAAATTTTGCCAAGCTCCAGAAAATAATCGAGACTCGTGACCCGGAGGGCCGGTTTGTGCGGTACCTCGCTAAAGACCCAGCCCACCTGAATACGAATCACTGGCAGATCTAGGAGCTTGAGTATGCGCATCCATCTTGGAGCCAACTATCAGGGGTACGCCTTGGGGCGCGAGCTCGAGGCGCGGCTGACCCACGCCGGTCACGACGTCGTGTGGCAGGGGGCTCCCGAATATGACGACAACGATGACTACCCGCTGTACTGCATCCGGGTCGGTCAAGCCGTCGTCGAAGACGAAGACAACGGCGTCACGTCGCGCGGTGTCGTCATTGGCGGAACGGGAGCTGCCGAAGCAATCACCACAAATAAGGTCAACGGTGCCCGAGCCGTTCACGCGGAGCAGCTCGATGTGGTGGTGGATGCGCGCGCGCACGCCGACGCGAACATTCTCGTCCTCGGTGCCGAACGCGTAAATGCTGCTCACGGGAACACGCTCGTTGATGCCCTCGTTTCCGAACCGTTCCTGAGGCTCTTGGATGACGCGCGTCGAATCGTCAACACGGCCGAGTTTGAAAACTCCGGCACCATCGAAGGCTGGATGATTGAGTACACGTCGGGTTCATCCGGCACCACAAAATAGGGAGCATCGCATTCATGTCACAAGCCGTCGTCTACAACCGCCAAGGCGGTCCGGAGGTTCTCGAGCTCATTGAGGTTGCCGAGCCCAGTCCGGCTGCTCACGAGGTCGTCGTTGATGTTCGGGCGGCTGGGCTCAATCCGTTCGACTTCAAACTGCGCTCAGGCATCATTCCGATGCCCGTTGAGTTCCCCAAAGGAATTGGTCTTGAGTTTGCCGGAGTGGTTAGCGCGGTTGGTGCGGACGCCAAGTACTTTGACGGTTCCCCCGTTCGGGTTGGTGACGAGGTGCTCGGTTGGTCCGAAGGCGGAGCCATGCGGGAACACGTGCTTACTGGCGACGGGACACTTGCGCGTAAGCCACCCGAGCTCTCGTGGGAAGCTGCTGGCTCTCTGACCATTGCGTCGCTCACTGCCATGGCGTGCATTGAGTTGATGAATCCACACGCTGGTGACACCGTCGTGGTGAGTGCAGCCGCGGGAGCAGTGGGCGTCATCTACTGTCAGCTCGCGATCGCGCGCGGAGCCAGGGTCATCGGCACGGCGTCCGAATCCAATCACGACTTTTTGCGCTCGCTCGGTGTTGAGCCGGTATCCCACGGAGCTGGCCTCATCGATAGATTGCGGGAGCTCACCCCTTCGGGGATTTCACTCGCCCAAGATAATTGGGGTCGCGAATTCATCGACATCGCTCTGGAACTCGGTGTGCCGGCTGATCGCATTTGCACGATTGTTGATCATGCCGCCACGGCCGAACTCGGACTGGCGAATCCCGGCAGGTATGAGCGCAATCCCGCAACTCTCGAGCGACTGGCCAGCGACGTTGCGAAGGGAAACCTCAATCTTCCGATTGATCGGGTATTTCCCCTGACCGAGGTTCGTGCGGCGTTTGAGTTGCTCGAGACGCGCCATGTTCGCGGCAAAGTGGTCGTCATTCCGTAGCGTTCTTCGCGCGGACCCGCCACTGGCCGATAAGACCTATCCGCACGGGCGATACCCTCATCCAGCATCCACGCCCTATTTTTAGAACTAACGCACACTCCGGTCAGGAGTGTCGACGAAGGGATTCATCATGGCTTTTGTATGCGCGGCAACCTGGGTTGCCAAAGAGGGCGAAGCGGGTACTGTCGCTGAAGCCTTGAAGCACCTTTCTCCCGCTTCGCGGACGGAAGAGGGCAATATCTACTACCAGGCGTACCAAGACCCGGCCGAGCCCAACACCTTCCGCATCTTTGAGGTCTACACGGACGAGGCCGCCTTTAAGCAGCACGCAGAGTATGACCACTTCAAAGAGTGGGCGTTGGGTGTCGCAATTCCCGTGCTCGAGGTTCGTCACCGCGACTTCTACGAGACGCTGGATTTCTAAGCCAGATCATGCAAATCGGTCGTTACCTTCACATGGGAATGCCCCACGTTGGCGTGATTCACCACGAGCGCGTCCACAAGGTGGATACCAAACTGGACGTTCTTGAGATTCTCAATCTTCCCCAGAGCGAGCAGGATGCTCTATCGGCATCTGCCGGACGACGCCACCGATTTCCGATTGAGGAAGCCCACTGGCTTCCTCCAATCGAACCACGAGCAATGCGCGACTACCTCACGTTTGAGGCGCACGTCGCGGGCATGAAGAAATCGTTCGATGGCGACGGGACAATTCCCGAGCCGTGGTACGAGGCTCCTGGGTTTTACTTTATGAACCCCTGGTCCCTCTACGGCGCGACGGATACCATTCCTATGCCTCCGCTGACCGCCCGGCTCGACTTCGAGTTGGAATCGTGCATCATCGTGAAGAAGATGGCCCGGAACATCACCGCTGAGCAAGCGGGCGAGTACATAGCGGGCTACTGCATTTTCAACGACTGGTCCGCGCGCGACATTCAGGGCCGTGAAATGCAAGTTGGTCTTGGACCCAATAAGGGTAAGGACTTTGCCAACACCCTGGGCCCGTACATCACCACCCCCGATGAGCTCGAGCAGTATCGAGACGGTGACCGTCTCGACCTTGAAATGGTTGTTCACGTTAACGGTGTTGAGTATGGTCGCGACTCACTGAAGAACATGTCGTGGTCGTTCGAAGAGCTTTTAGCTCACGCCTCGCGTGGCGCAAACGTTGGCCCGGGGGATGTGCTCGCGTCGGGAACCGCGGGAATGGGTGCGATGAGTGAGCACTGGAGCCGTTCCAAGCAGTACGACACACCCGCTCCACTTCAGGTCGGCGACGTGGTTGAGATGACCATTACCGGCCTCGGCACCATTCGCAACACCGTTGGTCCGGGTGACTCACCCAGTCCCGAGTATCGCGTGCCGCGTGCTCGTCGCACATACAGCGAGGACCGACTGTGAGCACGGTTGTCACGATAAATCCTGCCACCGGCGAAAAGCTGGAAGAGTACCCGGGGCTCGACGCAGCGGGCCTCGATGCGGCACTGCAACGCACGTGGGATGCGCAACGGAGCTGGCGGCACACACCGATTTCGGAGCGCGCATCCTTGTTGCGCAATGTGGCGAAGCTGCTTCGCGATGAGGTTGACGACCACGCGCGTCTCATTAGCCTCGAGATGGGCAAGCCGATTACCGAAGCTCGTGCCGAGGTGCTCAAGTGTGCCGTGACGTGTGATTACTACGCCGAGCACGCCGAGGAATTTTTAGCCAATAAAGAAGTCGCGACTGAAGCGGTGACGTCCTTTGTCTCCTACGAGCCTCTTGGTGTCGTGCTCGCTGTGATGCCCTGGAACTTTCCCTATTGGCAGGTGATTCGTTTTGCCGCGCCGGCTTTGACCAGCGGCAACGGTGGTCTTCTCAAGCATGCGTCAAACGTGACCGGTGCAGCCCTTGCTCTTCACGATCTTTTCGTGCGCGCCGGTTATCCGGCCGACGTTTTTCAGACGCTGGTCCTTACTCAGCACTCCATGGTGAACGACATCATCGCCGATGCGCGCGTGGCTGCAGTGACGCTCACCGGAAGCGAAGGCGCGGGCGCACAGGTTGCCGAGGCTGCTGGGCGGGCATTGAAAAAGACCGTCCTTGAGCTTGGGGGGAGCGACCCGTTTGTGATTCTGGGCGACGCGGATGTTCCGGCCATTACGCCACTCGCCGTTCGCGCGCGATTCGTCAACACGGGTCAAAGTTGTTTGTGCGCGAAACGCTTTGTGGTTGATAAACAGGTCATTGCGGATTTCGAGGCGCGCGTGGGTGAAGCCGTAGCGGCGCTCAAGATTGGCGACCCGCTCAACGACACGACTCAAATCGGTCCGCTTGCGAAACCTTCGTTTGTCGATGACATTGACGCGCAGGTTCAGCAATCCCTAGCCATGGGTGCGCGCTTGATTACCGGTGGTCACCGTCTAGACGGCCCCGGTAATTTTTATGCTCCCACCGTGCTAGCTGACGTCACCCCCGACATGCCTGTGTTTAATCAGGAGACCTTTGGGCCGGTGATGGCGATTGTGAAGGCTGACGGTGCAGAGAACGCGATTGAACTGGCCGATGCCTCGCAGTATGGCCTCGCGGCCAGCATTTGGACCGCGGATATGAATGCCGGACTTGAACTGGGCAAAGGCATAAACTCGGGCGCACTGTTCGTCAACGGTGTCGTCGTGTCTGATCCCCGATTGCCATTTGGCGGCGTCAAATTGAGCGGTTACGGGCGCGAACTGTCTATCGAGGGCATGCATGAGTTCACCAACGTTCGTGCCGTCTGGGCCGGCGCGATGCCTCGGGCGTAGTCTGAATCCATGACCGACCTGCGAAAGGTTGACGTCAACCTTCTCGTGGTTCTTGACGCAATCCTTACTGAGCAAAATCTCACTCGAGCGGGCGATGCGCTCGGTATGACTCAACCGGCTGTGAGCGGAGCGCTCGCCCGGCTACGTCAACAATTTGATGACCCCATCCTCGTTCGCACGGGTCGCTCGTTTGAGCTCACGCCACGCGCACTGGAACTCATCCCCTTGGTGAGTGACGCGATGACTGAAGTGTCGCGCCTGCTTGACCAGTCGCCCGAGTTTGATGCAACCACAAGCACACGCACATTCATGATTTCGGCGAGCGACTATGTGCTGGCCGAGATGACCCCGATACTTTTGGGTCTACTCGAGAAGAAGGCGCCTGGCGTGCACATCGCATTCGATTCTCTTCCGGTCGATGCGCGCGTTTCGGTAGACGATTTGCTGCGACGGGATGCGCTGATATCCGGAAGTGGCGCTGGTTTGCCGGGCAAGAAACAGTCCCTATTCAGTGACCGTTTTGTGTGCATCGCGGATGCGCGTAACCCGTTTATTGACGAGGGGCGCATTGGCCTTGCCGAAGCGCATGACATTCGATTTGTCCGATCTGACTTTGGTCGGGGTGTCGTCACGATAGTGGATGAGATGCTCGCTCAAGCCGGCATCGCTCCCAAGATTGCACTCAGCGTTCTCGGCTTTCTCCCGCTTCCGCACCTCATCGCGGGAACAGATTTTGTGGGCTTTGTTCCGGAGCGTCTCGCCCTTGAAACTCGGGATGCGCTTGGGCTCACTATTGTCGAGACGGGAATCAAGCCGGTTACGCTCGTGGAGGCCGCACACTGGCATCCGTCAAAAACGCATGACCCTGCACTGGTGTGGCTCGTTGCGCTATTGCGCGAGGCATCGGAACTTTTGGAATTTGGAGACGAAGAATAAGTGAGCACGTTAGAAGTACCTTCCGAGATTTCCCGATCCTGGCTTCTGGTCAATGGTGCGATGCCTGAAACTTTTGCGCCGGCACAAAAGGCTCATGCCGACGAGATCATTCTTGACATTGAGGATGCCGTTGATCCGGCTAAGAAGGCATCCGCCCGACGAGACGTTATCGAGTGGATATCGGCGGGGAACCCCGCCTGGGTGCGCATTAATGAGCAACCGAGTGCCTTCTGGGCGGATGATGTTCAGGAGCTCGCATCGTGCCCTCACCTCAAGGGTGTGATGCTCGCCAAGGTGGAAGATTCGACCCATGTCGAAGCGACGGCGGCAGCATTCGACTCTGAGATGCGGATCATCGCACTCATTGAATCCGCGCTCGGAATCGAAGAGGCACGCAGCATCGCCTGCGCACGGGGAGTATTTCGTCTCGCCTTCGGCAGTGGGGACTACCGAAAAGATACGGGAACCGCGGCCGATGATTTGGCGATGGCGTATCCCCGGTCTCGTCTGGTCGTGGCCAGCCGAATTGGCGGTTTGCCCGGCCCGATTGATGGTCCCACCATCAGCCCAAGTCACAGCATCATTCGGAGTAAAACCGAGGTCGCGGTCGCTCTGGGGATGACCGGAAAGCTCGTCCTCGACAAGGACAAGATTCCCGTGATTAACGAAACCATCTCGCCGACCGGCTCCGACATCGAGTGGGCGCTTGCCTTTATTGCGGATTTCGAAGCTCGAGGTCGCGTTGTCCACGACGGAAGTGATCTTCCTCGATTGGGTCGCGCGGAAAAGATTGTTGGACTCGCAGGTGCTCTCGGGCTGATATAGGCTCGGTACTGAACGACCTTCCACTGGTTGGAATGGCCTTCTCGTGACCGAAGGATGTTGAGCAGCCCACAATGAGCCCCGCACGAACCACGTCAGGTGCCCCCATTTCATCGATTGGCCGCGGCATCGCGGTTCTCGGGTGCTTCAGTGCCCGCAACCGAACGTTGACTCTTTCAGAGCTGTCGGCCAAGTCGAAGCTTCCGATGTCGAGTACACACCGCGTGGTTGCAGAACTCGTTGCCGGTGGATTTCTCGTGCGCGGGCACGACAAGCGTTACCGCATCGGAACTCGTCTGTGGTCAATCGCGCAACTGGCTCCGGTAAGCGAACAGTTGCGCGAGCGAGCCCTTCCTACTCTCGCCAGGCTGTATGAAGAAACCGGTGAGAACGTCACGCTGGCTGTTCTTGACCGTGGTCAGGCACTGTACGTGGACCGACTGGTGGGCGAGCGCAGCGTTCCGATTGTCAGTCGATCGGGCGGACACCTCCCACTTCACACCACCGGCGTTGGAAAAGTGCTGCTCGCGTACCAGTCCAAAGAGGCAATCGCCAAGTACCTCACTCAGCCACTTCAGCGCCCCACGCCTCACTCCATTTCAGACCCGGTCAAACTCGAACTTGAGCTCACCGAAATTCGCTCGCAGGGCTACTCGGTCGCCCGTCAAGAAATGACGATGGGTAGCGGATCGGTTGCGGTGCCCATCCTTCGCAACAATCGTGCGATCGCGGCCGTCGGGATCGTGGCGCACCTCAACCGCCTCGAAGTGCCCAGGCTGGTGTCGATTCTTCAACAGGCCGCCAACACGATTGCCCATGAACTTGAAGACCACCACTAGGACCAGGGGAGACTCATGACAGTTCCCGTGCTCACCGCGACGGTTGACGGAGACTCAGCCACGCTCTCCGGCCGTCATGACGTGCTCATTCTCGGTCCGTCGCTCGGTGCAACGGCACGCTCCTGGGATGGAGCTCTCGCCGAGCTATCCGAAGATCACACGGTTGTCAGGTGGGACCTTCCCGGTC
This sequence comes from Actinomycetota bacterium, assembly GCA_947449765.1. Classification (GTDB taxonomy): domain Bacteria; phylum Actinomycetota; class Actinomycetes; order Actinomycetales; family Microbacteriaceae; genus CAIOLM01. Next base: position 89,711 of record CANFSP010000006.1, read on the forward strand.
ACGGCGCCTCTCATGTCGCTCGCGAGCCGTTCACACTGGCAGAGCTCGCAGCCGCGGTGATCAACCTGGCGGATGCGCTTGGCATCAGTCGTTTTGATTACGCCGGTGTCTCTGTCTCGGGGGCGGTGGCTCTCGAACTTGCGATTGCCTATCCCGCGCGACTGGGGCACGTCATCCCCATTTGTACCGCGGCCAAGTTGGGCGAGAGCGGTCCGTGGAATGAGCGGGCTGAACTGGTGCGTGCCGAGGGAGCCGCGGTGGTCATCCCGGTGCAGGAAGAACGTTGGTTCTCGCCCGAATTTCGGGAGGACGAAGCTGACATCGTCGCCGCAGTCATGTCCGACATTGCCGCGACAGACGCTGAATCCTATGCCCTGCTCTGTGAGGCAATTGGTCAGTACGACGTTCGAGACAAGCTCTCTCAAATCACCGTTCCCCTGCTGATGATTTCTGGTGAGTGCGACCCGGCAACCACCGTTGAAGCGGGAGCCTTCATCGCGAACCACGTTTCCGGTGCAACGCAGTTTGTGGTCCCCGACGCCTTTCATCAAGCCATTGTCGAGCATCCACTCGTGGTAGCTCGAGCGATAAATGCCTTCCTCGCCGGTCAACCGATTCCCGGATAGTCGCGACTAACGAGTGCGCCCGCGATAGGGCAATCATCGGCAGGGTAATCTAGAGCAAGCGACCCGTCTGGTCGCTTTCGTCAACCACAAAGGATGTCTGCGACGTGTACCTGAAGAGTCTCACGCTCAAGGGCTTTAAATCGTTCGCGAATCCCACAACTTTTGCGTTTGAGCCGGGTGTCACCTGTGTTGTCGGCCCCAATGGATCGGGTAAGTCCAACGTTGTTGACGGTCTCGCGTGGGTGATGGGTGAGCAAGGCGCCAAAACACTTCGTGGTGGCAAGATGGACGACGTTATTTTTGCGGGGACATCCACCAGAGGCCCCCTCGGTCGCGCTGAGGTTACCCTCACGATTGACAACTCGGATGGGGCGCTTCCCATTGAATATTCCGAAGTCACCATCTCACGCATATTGTTTCGGAACGGCGCCAGTGAGTACTCGATCAATGGCGAACAGTGTCGTTTGCTTGACGTTCAAGAGTTACTCAGTGACTCCGGGCTCGGCCGCGAGATGCACGTCATCGTTGGGCAAGGACGCCTCGACAATGTGCTCCAAGCCAGTCCTGAGGAACGCCGTGGCTTCATTGAGGAGGCCGCAGGTATTCTCAAGCATCGTCGTCGCAAGGAAAAGACGGTTCGCAAACTTGAGGCGATGGAAGCAAATCTCACCCGACTGAGCGACCTGGCCGGGGAGGTTCGCCGCCAACTCAAACCACTCGGTGCGCAAGCGGAGATTGCTCGTGAGGCACAAAGCATTCAGGCTGAGGTGCGTGACGCACGCGCACGACTCCTCGCCGACGACGTGGTCACCCTGCGCGTCGCACTTGATGCTCACAATCGGTCAGAAGCCGAACGCCACACCGAGCGCCTCGTGTTGCAAGAACAGCTGGAACGCACGAGCCTTCGGGTTCGGCACCTCGAAAGTGAGATGTCATTTACGGGGGTTGAATCCGCTCGTGCCACGGTCTTTGCACTTGAGTCCGTGCAAGAACGGTTGCGCGGCTTGTACACGCTGGCAAACCAGCGACTCGCGCTGCTCGGCAATGACGGGGAAATGACGCCACTGGGCTCTGGGGTCACCACAGCCATGATTGAGGCTGCGACACACGAGGTTGCGGTGCTTCAGGACACGATTACGACAACCGAAAGTGCCTGGCGAGTTTCTCAGCAACTCACTCTCGAGATTCGAGCAGAGCTGGACGCTATCGACGAGCACGTGGCTGCCCAGAGCGCACTCGTCTCGCAGTTCGACCTCGATCTTGCCCAGGCACGCGGTAAGGCCGAAAGCGCCCTATCAACGGTGACCGCAGTTGAGGGCGAACGAGCTCGGCAGCAGGACGCACTGAATGCCGCGCATGATCGACGCGCTAGCGCAGAGGCCGCGCTGGCATCCCTGAAAGATGAGTCGAGCAGAGTTGACGATGACCAGAGCGGTGTGAACCGTGCCTACGAAGAGGCTAACGAGGCTGTTACGGCTTCCGAGATGGCCACCGAGAAGTTACGCGATGAGCTTCACTCACTCGAACGTGAGCGCGATGCTCTTCACGCGCGTGTTGGGGCACTCTCGATGGCTCTGGATCAGAAGGATGGTTCGTCGGCTCTGGTCGCCGCAAAGCTGGCCGGTGTGCGCGGACTCGTCGCAGAATACGTCCAGGTCCGTCCCGGTTATGAAGCTGCTGTCGCCGCGGCACTGGGTTCAGTGGCGGATGCTGTTCTTGCCGAAAATCTCGACTCCGCTGTGGCGGCACTCGACCAAGCACACGAGAGCGAATTTGGACGTGTCGACATCATTGTCGCCGACGCACGCGGCGCTTCGGTGGAGACTCCCACGGCGCCAGGAGTTGTGCCGGCGGTCAGTGTGGTTGACGCTCCCGATGGGCTCAAGGCGCTTTTGCGTGACACCGTCATCGCCGATGACCTGGCCAGCGCGCGCGCGGCCTGGAAGTCGGTCTACGCGACTCTTGATCGAGACATCACTCTCATCACCAAAACCGGGGATGTGCTCACCCGGTACCTGCTTCGTGGCGGGAGTGGTGCCAAGCGCAGTCGAATCGAATTGGTTGCTGATCGCGATGCAGCCCAGGCCCGACTCGACGAGGTTGGGGTTCTCAGCGACGCGGCGCGATTTGCGCTTGCCGAGCAGCGAGCCGAAAATGAGGCCGCGAAGAGCCGGCAAGCCACAGCCCTGGCAAACTTGCGTGAGTTCGATGCCCAGCTGGCCGCGAGGTCCGAAGCGCACAACCGAGCGCGGGTTCAGGCAGAAGCCGCGCAGGCAGAGTGTGACCGACTAGAGGCGGGAATAGCCCAGACGGACGAGAAGCTGACATCCTCTCGCGCTGACCATGAGCAAGCGACTCACGAGCTTGCGAGGCTTCGTGAGCGTGAGCGCCCACTTCTCGATGTATCTACGCGAGATGCGGTCTTTGTCAAACTTGAGACGCAGCGCGAGGCTGAGGTTCAAGCTCGCCTCGACCTCGAAACGGCGAGAGAACGAGTGCGTGCTGAAGAGCTGCGCGTTGAGGGGCTCCGCGCTCAGCTCGATGCGGATCGTCAGGCCGCCGAGGAGTCGGCCCGCCGGATTGTCATTCGCCGTCGCCAAATCGACAAGGCTCAAGCTGTTGCGGACGACATTCCTCCAGTGCTTGCATCCCTCGACCGCTCGGTGGCCGAAGCGCGGGTGGTTTTCGCCCAAGCTGAATCGGATCGACGCAGTGCCAACTCCGAGCTCACTCAATTGCGCCAGGATGAGGCCACTCTTCGCGAGCGTCTCCACGGAATCACCGAAAACGTGCACGGGCTCGAACTCCAGATTTACGAAAAGAAATTGCACCTCTCGACTCTGCTTGAGCGTGCCGCTGGTGAGCTTGGGCTGATTGAAGAGGTTCTCGTTGCCGAATACGGACCTGAGGTGCCGATTCCGGTGACACAGGAGGGTGAGGATGGACTCGTCCCGTTCGTTCGAGCTGAGCAACAGCTTCGTCTCGAAAAGGCTGAGCGCAAACTCAACCAGCTTGGACGCGTGAACCCACTGGCTCTTGAAGAATTTGCCGCCTTGGAGCAACGCCACACATTCTTGACCGAACAGCTCACCGACTTGCACAACACGAAAAAAGACCTGCTCAGCATCATTGACGATGTCGACGCGACGATGCAGAGCGTTTTTGAGTCGGCCTTTGAAGACACCCGGGCAGCTTTTGAGAGAGTCCTCCCCATCCTCTTTCCTGGCGGCACGGGCTACTTGGCTCTCACTAACCCCGACGACCTGCTCACGACCGGAATTGAAGTCTCGGTCAAGCCGGCCGGAAAGAAGATTGAGCGTCTGTCATTGCTCTCCGGAGGTGAGCGCAGTCTGGCAGCAGTGTGTCTACTCATTGCCATTTTCAAGGCTCGGCCATCGCCCTTCTACATCATGGATGAGGTTGAGGCAGCCCTTGATGATGCGAACCTAGGCCGGCTCCTCACCATCTTCGAAGACCTTCGCGAGAGCTCCCAACTCATCGTCATCACTCACCAAAAGCGGACCATGGAAATAGCCGATGCGCTCTATGGTGTGTCAATGCGTCAGGATGGAGTCTCCGCGGTGGTTGGTCAGCGCGTGGCGAATGAGCAAGCTGCGGCTCAAACACCCGAGAAGGTGTCGGCATAATGTCCGGAACGCCTCGACTAGGTCTTGGTGCGAAGCTCAAGGCGTTGCTGACGGGTGAATCACGATCAGCCAAGGGCCTTACGCCCGACAGTTGGGACGATCTTGAAGCCACGTTGCTCGGCGCTGATTTCGGCCCCGATGTTACGGACGAACTCATTGGGACAATGCGGCAACGCGTTGGGCAGCTCGGTGCGATTGATGACGACGACTTTCTGCGGTTACTCCGCGAAATACTAGAAGAGCAACTGTCGCGCTTCGATAGCACCTTGCGGTTGAGTGATCGCCCGGCCGTCATTCTCGTGGTCGGCGTCAATGGGGTGGGCAAGACAACCACAATCGGCAAAGTTGCCAAGTTCATCTCACATGCGGGACGATCTGTGGTCATCGGTGCCGCCGACACCTTTCGTGCCGCAGCGGTGGACCAGGTCGCCACGTGGGCAAGCCGGGCTGGCGTCGACATTGTGCGACCACAGCAGGATGGACAGGATCCCTCATCGGTTGCCTATCAGACGGTTGAATTCGCTCTGCGCAATGAAACTGATGTGGTCATCATCGACACTGCAGGACGCTTGCACACTAAGGGCGGCCTGATGGATGAGCTCACCAAGATCCGCCGCGTGATCGAAAAGCAGGCTCCCATCAGCGAGGTGTTGCTTGTCTTGGATGCCACGACAGGACAAAACGGTGTGCGTCAGGCCGAGGCCTTCCTCGAGCACGCCGGCGTCACGGGTCTCGTCCTCACCAAACTTGATGGTTCAGCGAAGGGTGGCTTCGTGCTCGCCGTTCAAGAGCGAACCGGCATCCCGATTAAGCTCATCGGAACAGGTGAGGGAATCGACGATCTGCAAGGTTTCAGCCCCGTAGCTTTCGCCGCCGGACTCGTCGCGTAGCCCGCCTAGTAATCTAGAGGCGTTATGGCAACTTTTGGTGAACTCTCAACCCGGTTAACGGATGCGCTCAAGAACCTTCGCACGAAGGGAAAACTCAGCGCAGCCGACGTCGATGGAACCGTGCGGGAGATTCGGCGCGCTCTGCTCGATGCCGACGTCTCCTTGGATGTCGTCAAGGAATTCACCGCGGTGGTCCGTGAGCGTGCACTCAGCGATGACGTCAACAAGGCGCTCAACCCGGCGCAACAGGTCGTGCAGATTGTCAACGACGAACTCGTCACGATTTTGGGTGGCGCAGGGCGTCGCCTCGAGTTTGCCAAAAAGCCTCCCACTGTCATCATGCTTGCGGGTCTGCAGGGTGCGGGTAAAACAACCCTCGCCGGAAAGCTGGCGAAGTGGTTGGTCAAAGAGAAGCACACCCCGCTTCTCGTGGCATGTGACCTTCAGCGCCCAAACGCGGTGACCCAGCTTGAGGTCGTCGCCGAGTCGGCGGGTGCGGCAATTTTCGCCCCAGAGCCGGGCAACGGGAAGGGCGATCCGGTAAAGGTCGCCAAGGACTCGATCAAGTACGCGACCGACAAGCAGCACGACGTCGTCATCATCGACACGGCGGGTCGCCTGGGTGTAGACGCCGAAATGATGAAGCAGGCCGCCGACATTCGCAAAGCGACAAACCCTGACGAGGTGCTCTTCGTCATCGACGCCATGATCGGTCAGGACGCAGTTGCGACCGCGCAGGCGTTCCAGCAGGGTGTGGATTTCACGGGCGTTGTCCTCTCTAAGCTCGATGGCGACGCGCGCGGCGGTGCGGCACTTTCCGTCGTATCGGCAACTGGTCGTCCGATCATCTTTGCGTCCACCGGTGAAACTCTCGACGACTTTGAGCCGTTCTACCCGGACCGCATGGCGAGCCGCATTCTTGACCTCGGTGACATCCTCACCCTGATCGAGCAGGCCCAGCAAGCGTTCGATGCTGAAGAATCCGCTCGGGTGCAAAGCAAACTCGCTAGCGAAACCTTTACCCTCGATGACTTTCTTGAGCAGATGCAGCAGATCAAAAAGATGGGCTCCCTCAAGGGCATCATGGGGATGCTGCCGGGCGCGAACAAAATGCGCGATCAGCTGGACAACTTTGACGAGCGCGAAATTACCCGGACCGAGGCCATCATCCGCTCGATGACACCGGGGGAGCGGCAGAACACGAAGCTCCTCAATGGCTCGCGACGATTGCGCATCGCCAAGGGTTCCGGCACCACGGTCACTGACGTGAATCAATTGGTCACTCGATTCGAGCAAGCCGCAAAGATGATGAAGACCGTCGCTAAAGGAGGCATGCCCAACATGCCTGGAATGCCGCAGATGGGTCACGGTGGCGGTTCGAAGGGCAAAAAACCCCAGGGCAAAAAGGCATCCAAATCGGGTAACCCCGCCAAGCGCGCAGCTGAAAACGCTGCCCTCGCTGCCGGAGTGAAGCCCGGGGCGGCCGGAAGTGGCGGTTCGGGATTCGGTCTCGGCGCTGGTGGCAAGTCCACGCCCTCTGCGGAGGAAATGGAAAACCTCAAAAAGATGCTCGGCGGCGGCTTGTAGCCATCCCGAGACTCGTCCGATTGGCGCATAGTGCCCTGTCTCTGGCAGACTAGACACTTGTGTTCGGTGCGCATCCGACCCTCTAATCAGATGTCGCCTTCGAATCCCCTAGAGCTTCGCCGAGTGTGCCCCCACGCTCACGGCACCGTTCATCCCAACTAACTCTCACAGGAGAATTGTGGCTGTCAAAATCCGCCTTAAGCGCCTCGGAAAAATCCGTGCGCCGCACTACCGCATCGTCGTAGCTGACTCGCGCACGCACCGTGACGGTCGTGTCATCGAAGAAATCGGCCGCTACGTGCCGACGGCGAACCCATCCGTTATCGAGGTCAACTCTGACCGTGCTCAGTACTGGCTCGGCGTTGGTGCCCAGCCAACCGAGCAGGTCACTGCACTGCTCAAACTCACCGGCGACTGGGGTACCTTCAAGGGCGAAAAGAACGCCAAGAACACCGTTCAGGTTGCTGAGCCCAAAGTCGAGTTCTCGATCGACACCAAGAAGAAGCCAGTTCTTCGACCCAAGGCAGAGAAGCCCGCACCGGCTGTCGAGGTCGCAGAAGCTGCTGAGGCTGCAGAGGTAGCCGCTGACGAAGTTGTAGCTGACGCTGCGACGGAAGCTCCTGCTGAGGTTGTCGAAACCGAAGTGGCAGCCGACGAGGTCGTCGCCGAGGCAAGCGCGGAGGCCGAAACAGCCGAAGCAAGCACCGAAGCTGCTGAGTAAGCAATAAAGACACCATCATGTTGGATAAAGCGCTCGCTCACCTCATCTCAGGGATTGTTGATCACCCCAACGATGTGAAGGTGGTTTCGCGCACCAACAACCGTGGCGAGGTCCTCGAAGTTCGGGTGAACCCTGAGGACCTCGGCCGGGTAATCGGTCGTGCCGGTCGCACGGCAAAAGCTTTGCGTACGGTAGTTAGTGCGCTCCCGGGTGGCCGCAACGTGCGTGTCGACGTCGTCGACACCGATGCCTAAGGTTCCCGAACCCGCCCGCGACTCTATGTTGCGCGTCGGGCGTCTCACCAAAGCCCACGGGCTCAAAGGTGCGCTCAAGATTGAGCTCTATACGGACGAGCCAGAAAAGCGATTCGTACCCGGCGCGCAGTTCACGTTGCAGGTTCCTGAAGAGTCGCTCTGGTTTGGGAAACTTCTCGAGCTACGAGAACTTCGTTGGTATAACGAACATCCTGTTGCCTTTTTCGTCGGCGTCGACGATCGCACCGCTGCTGAGACACTGATCAAGGCCATCTTGTGGGTTGACGTTGCGGGTGAGACAAACACTGACCCTGACGCCTGGTATGACCACCAACTCGTTGGCTTGACGGTCCAGCGAGACGGTACGAAGGTTGGTACGCTCGCGCGCGTCGAACACTTGCCCGCACAAGACCTTCTCGTGGTGGACACTCACAACGGAGAAGTCCTGCTGCCGTTTGTCAACGCGTTCGTTCCCTCGGTGGATCTTGCTGCGGGTGTGATTAGCATCACGCCGCCCGGTGGCCTGTTCGAAGAGCTTCCGGACGACGACTAATGCGCATCGACATCGTCAGCATTTTCCCTGAGTTTTTCAGCGTGCTTGATGTTTCGCTGGTGGGCAAGGCCGTGGTCTCTGGCCTCGTTGAGGCGCGCATCCACGATTTGCGTGATTTCACGCATGACAAACATCGCACCGTCGACGACACCCCCTATGGTGGTGGTGCCGGCATGGTCATGAAGCCAGAGCCGTGGGGTGAAGCGCTCGACTCGATTGTGGAAGACGGTTCGCTGGAGCCCGTGCTCATTGTGCCCAGCCCAGCCGGCGAGGTGTTTACGCAATCCATTGCGCGCGAGCTCGCCGAAGAGTCGCACCTCATTTTTGCCTGCGGTCGCTATGAAGGAATCGATCAGCGAGTGATTGATCACTTTTCAAGCCGGATGCGCGTGCGCCAACTTTCCCTCGGCGACTACGTGCTCAACGGCGGTGAAGTAGCCGCGGTCGCGATGATTGAGGCGGTGGCAAGGCTTATCCCTGGCATGGTCGGTAACCCGGAGTCACTCGTTGAAGAGAGCCATGAGAGTGGCTTGCTCGAGTACCCGAGCTATACCAAGCCAAAGCAGTGGCGTGGGCTTGAGGTGCCCGATGTTTTGCTTTCCGGCAATCACGCGGCCATTGCTGACTGGCGGCGCGAGCAGCAACTCGAGCGCACGCGTGCGGTGCGACCTGACCTCCTCGCAGAGTGAGCTGCTGGTTCGCAGAGTGAGCTGCTGGTTCGCAGAGTGAGCTGCTGGTTCGCAGATTGAGTTGCTGGTTCGCAGATTGAGTTGCTGGTTCGCAGATTGAGCTGCTCGTCCGCAGATTGAGCTTGTCGAAATCTGGTTTCGCAACCTCCTCCGACTTGCACCACGGGCAACCCGTTTTGCACTGACTCTCGCATCCATGACAGACTAGGGAAGTTGTCGTGATGTGCTTCGAACCCTGCTGCAGGGGGTTGTTCGACTCAGGCGCAGAGACAGTTCTCATCAAAGATTGAACCGTGTTCGACCTGCAGCGGATACAGATTGTGAAAATAACATGCACATTCTCGACGCACTCGATGCAGCGAGCCTTCGTTCCGACATCCCGGCATTCCGCGCTGGTGACACCGTCAAGGTGCACGTGAACATTATTGAAGGTAACCGTTCGCGTATTCAGGTTTTTCAGGGCGTTGTCATTGGTCGCTCCGGTGAGGGCGTTCGCGAGACGTTCACCGTCCGTAAGGTCTCGTTCCAGGTTGGTGTCGAGCGTACGTTCCCCGTTCACTCGCCGGTCCTCGACAAGATTGAGGTCGTCACTCGCGGTGATGTTCGTCGCGCCAAGCTTTACTACCTCCGCGACCTGCGCGGCAAGAAAGCCAAAATCAAAGAGCTTCGCGAGGACTCGGCTAAATAGGTCTGAGTTCGCGAGAATATCCTTCTCACATATGTGTCTCGGTCGGTTTCCGATCGAGACACATATTTTTTGCGACTCTTCCTGACGATGTGCATGCACACAGCCACTTCACACCGAAGCGTCTCGTAGACTCAAGCCAAGTCTTATTTCTTATTTAGCAGACGGAGTGTGCTCGTGACCGAGTCGTCACCAGAGAATCCCTCAAACTCCGAGTGGAACCCCGAGTCGACGAGCCAACCGACACCATCCCAGTACCCCGAAACTGGCGCGCCACGGGCATACATTCCTCCCCGTGACTATTCGAGTGCACATTCCTCCAACCAGCAGGAGACCGGGTCGTACGATCTTGTTTCAGGCCGGCGCTCGTCACGAAAAACCCCAAAGACGCCGATGCAATCGTTCTTGCTCTTTATTCGTGACGTTGTGGTCATTTTGGTCGTGGCGATTCTCGTCTCTTTCGTTGTTAAAACCTTCCTCATTCGTTCCTTCTTCATCCCGTCGGCGTCAATGGAGCAGACGCTTCAAATCGACGATCGCGTCATTGTCAACGAACTGGTTCCCGACATGATGCCAGTCGCGCATGGTGACGTTGTGGTGTTCAAAGACCCAGGTGGATGGCTGACCGCGACAGCGCATCCTTCGCAGGGTCCGGTCGGTGACGCACTCGAGTGGTTGATGTCGCTCGTAGGTCTCGCGTCTCCTGACAATGACCAGCACCTCATCAAACGGGTGATTGGATTGCCCGGAGATACAGTCGCGTGTTGCACCACCGATGGGCAACTCACGATTAACGGTGTGCCCATCGACGAGCCCTTCATCTATCTGCCGGACGGTAAGACGCGTGCGTCAGGGGTCGACTTCACCGTCACTGTTCCTGCTAACTCGCTATGGGTGATGGGTGACAATCGTTACAACTCGAAAGATTCTCGATTCAACACCGACAAACCGGGGCATGGGTTCGTCGCAATGAGCGACGTGGTCGGACGAGCGTTTGTCGTGAGCTGGCCCGTGAAGCACTGGTCGTGGCTGAGCAACTATCCCGATTCGTTTGCACTCGTGCCCCGCATCCCGGTTGATCCTGCGGCTGATACCACGCCGCGCGTCTCTGCCCCCTAACGCATTTCGGTATGGTTGCGACGCCCACTCTGCAGCTCGAGCGTGAGCTGCTTGACAGTGGTATCCCTGTCGTTATCGGCGTCGACGAAGTCGGCCGCGGTGCACTCGCTGGTCCGGTTGTGGTCGGCGCATGTGCGGTTTCCCTCTCCTCAGGCGATTTTCCCGAGGGGCTTCGTGACTCTAAGTTGTTGAGTCCCACGCGTCGCGGGAAGTTGTACCCGCAGGTTCACGAGTGGGCTGCGGTCTGTCTGGGGTCAGCCATGCCTGACGAGATAGACCAGTTTGGAATCTCATACGCCCTCGGCTTGGCCGGTAAGCGTGCTCTCGCGAAGCTGTTTGAGAGAGGGATAGATGTTGGCGCATCTCACGTCATTCTTGATGGTAAATACGATTGGTTAACCCCACTTCTTGCGTCGCCATTGCCCATCACAGCACTAATCAAAGCCGATGAGTCATGCGGTAGCGTCGCGGCGGCGTCGGTTATTGCCAAGGTCGATCGGGACGCGCACATGGTGCAGCTTGCCACTGATTTTCCTCAGTACCACTGGGACTCGAATAAAGGCTATGGTTCGGCTTCGCACATTGATGCCATTCGCGAGCATGGTGCCACTGAGCATCACCGACGTTCCTGGTTGTCGCTTTAGACTGGTGACATCATGGATGCTGAAGAATTCGAGGATTTCGATCGCGAAGCTGAAGTTGCCCTGTACCGCGAGTTTCGCGATGTCGTGGCACAGTTTCGGTTCGTCATAGAAACCGAACGACGTTTATACCTAGCCAACGAAGTGTCGTTGCAGCGAATCGACACAGAAACCGACTTCTATTTCGAGTTGAACATGTCCGACGTGTGGGTGTGGGACGTCTACCGTTCGGATCGTTTCGTCAAAACCGTTCGAGTGCTCACCTTCAAAGATGTCAACGTCGAAGAACTTGCGACGAAAGACTTTGAGCTTCCCAAGGAGCTGGAGCTCAACGAGTAACGAGGGTGGCAGCATCCCGTCATCCCCAGACCCCGATGCACGCTACTTGTTAGGTGGGTAGCGTGTAGGCATCGGTGAGGATGCACCAACCGGGCATCCTCGTCTGCATGACCTCTCATCACGCCTCAGATCGCAGAACTGAGCTACCCGCTGCCTCTTCTCCTGCGCGATTTACCAGTGCGCGTATCCGGCTCGGTGTCTTCGGCGAAGACGCCGCGTGTGCCTTTCTCGAACGCGCGGGATACCACATTATCGAGCGAAACTGGCGTTGCGCTCGAGGCGAAATTGACATCGTTGCGCTGAGTCCCGATCCGTCGCCCCGCGTACTGGTCTTCGTTGAGGTAAAAACTCGTTCCGGCTCGCGGTTTGGCCATCCCTTGGAATCCCTCACGCCAACAAAAGTCGCCCGCCTACGACTGCTCGCCGGAGCGTGGTGTCAGGCGCGGGGCACCGCACTGGGGCAAGCGGGAGATGAATGGGGGACAACTGAGCACGCACGCAATCCCAGAAAGCGAGCAGTGGCACATCGCGAGGTGCGCATTGACGCAATAGGAATCGTTGCTCCGCGCAATCAACCATTCACTCTCGAACATGTCATCGGCGTGGGCACATGACCATCGGCAGAACCCAGTCCGTTGCACTCCTCGGCGTCGATGCCGTCCTCGTCGAGGTGGAAGCTGACATCGCATCGGGATTACCCCGGTTCACGGTCGTTGGCCTTCCCGACCGGTCGCTCACCGAGTCAGCCGATCGCGTTCGTTCGGCCATCGTGAATTCAGGTGTGCCTATGCCATCGCAGCGCGTGACGGTCAACCTTTCTCCCGCATCTCTGCCTAAAGCCGGTGCCGGGTTTGATCTTGCCATCGCCATCGCGGCACTTTCGGCAGCCGGTGTCATTGCGCAGAATGCAGCTCACGGTGTCGTGCATGTGGGTGAGCTCGCATTGGATGGCCGGCTTCGACCCACAGCAGGTGTCTTACCTGGCGTGCTCGGCGCAAAAAAAGCAGGAGTTACTCGTGTCGTGGTACCCGCGGCAAACGCGCGCGAAGCCGGATTGGTCACCGGTGTACAGGTCTTCGCAGCCGCGTCGTTGCGCGATGTGCTTATCGCGCACGGGGCCCGCCTCGCGCCGGTTCCAGTGACGCCCCTCTTACTGCCTTCAGAAGGCGTAACCGAGCGGGTGGTGACAGACCTTTCCGATGTGGTCGGGCAACCAGACGCCGTAGAGGCACTCGTCGCAGTGGCCGCCGGGGGTCACCACCTGAGCATGACCGGACCACCAGGTTCCGGAAAAACGATGCTGGCGAGTCGACTGCCGGGCATTCTTCCGCCACTTTCAATGAACGCAGCTCTCGAGGCGACGTCTATTCAGTCGCTCGCGACCGGTCACGGTGCATCATCACTCATCAACGAAGCGCCCTTCATTACTCCACACCACACCGCTAGCGCGGTCTCTCTTATCGGTGGCGGCACGGGCATTCCACGTCCCGGAGCCATCGCGCGCGCTCACCACGGAGTTCTTTTTCTTGACGAAGCACCAGAGTTTTCTCAACATGCCCTCGACTGCCTGAGACAACCCCTCGAATCGGGAGACGTTGTCATCCACCGAGCAGCGTATACCGCGCGTTTTCCGGCACGCTTCATGCTCGTGCTGGCGGCTAATCCCTGCCCGTGCGGTGGGCAAAGCGTCGAACTTTCGGCTGGAGCGGCACGCTCCTCCGATAAATGCACTTGTACGCCGGCGGCGGTGAAGCGCTACCACGCTCGCGTTTCCGGGCCGCTCGCTGATCGCATTGACATTCACATCCGCGTCTCTCGCGTATCTGCCGCGCGACTACGCCTGGGCAACGACCAACCGATGACGACGGCGATTGCCCGAGCGAAGGTGCTTGAAGCGCGTCGAATTGCCGCTGAGCGCTTCGGGGCACTGGGCTACGCGAGTAATTCCGAGGTTCCCGGCCGAACTCTGCGAGGTGCACCGTGGCGTCTTCCCACGTCCATCACGGGGCTCATCGATCGTGGTCTCGATTCGGGGGTGTTGACGATGCGCGGTTTTGACCGGACCCTTCGACTGGCGTGGACTCTTGCTGACCTTGATGGCGCGACTATCCCGTCGCGCGACCACATCGCCAAATCTCACCTACTCAGAACAGGAATGTGACATGAATCGTGAACCAACTCAGAAGCCCACAGTGCCCGAAGCTGCGGGTTCGCATCTCAGCGCGCGCCAGAGGGCACAGATTGCAGCCGCTGTTCGGCGATGCTTGCCCGAATCCGTCTCCATATCTGAGGACGGTCTTTTGGATATCTTTGCTCGCGGGGCCTGGTCGGGAATTGCTGAACCAGGCGACAAGGTGGTTCACATCGTCTGCGAACGAATTGGTCCCTGGCGCGCGCTAGGTGCCCTTCTCGACTCGGTCGAAGCTGATTCCCTGATTGCGTTTCTCGATAATCCGGATGATTTGCTCCGTGAACAGATTGCCGAAGCTGTTACTCGATGGGCAGCCCGGCTATCGCTCGATGAGGCGATTGCACATTTCGAGCGCGCTTCGCGAATCGGCGCCGTCATCGTGACCCCAGAGATGCCGCAATGGCCCGCAGGTTTAGAGCGGCTTGGGTTGCACGCACCATGTGCGCTCTGGGCACGTGGGCGCCTTCACGCCCTTGACTCTCTGGAGCGTTCGGTTTCTGTCGTCGGAGCCCGTGCGTCAACCGGCTATGGTGAGCACGTCACCGCAGAGCTCGTGAACGCGCTTGTCGATCGTGGCTTCACCATAGTGTCTGGAGCAGCCTATGGAATTGACGGAATGGCTCATCGTTGCACTTTGGCTGCCGACGGCACCACGATTGCGGTGCTCGCGGGCGGAATCGACCGCCTGTATCCCAGCGGGCACGACGCACTTCTCCGCAGAATTATTGATACGGGTCTCGTTCTCGCCGAGTTGCCGTGCGGATTCGCTCCGACCAAGTGGCGCTTTCTCCAACGAAATCGGCTCATCGCTTCGCTCACACAAGCGACGATTGTGATTGAAGCCGGATGGCGTTCTGGCTCCTTGAACACAGCCCACCATGCCCTTGACATGAACATCCCAGTCGGGGTTGTACCCGGACCCGTGACGAGTCCCTCGTCAGCAGGTTGTCACCGGCTCTTGCGCGAGACCCCGGCCACGTGCGTTACGAGCGCCGGTGAAATCATCGAGCTTGTTCTTCCTGAAAAGATGGAGAGCCCTGTGGTTCTCGAGGCGATACATCCCTTGGCGCTGCGCGTGCTCGACGCGACAAGTTCACAGACTCCGAGACAACCCAAGCGCATTGCCCATGAAGCAGGAATCTCCGAAGAGGATGCTCGAAAAGCGCTTTCACTTCTCGCACTCAACGGCTCGGTGAGGGAACAGTTAAATGGGTGGACGCGCGCGTAACCTAAGTGCATGCTCATCGCCGATGTTGTACCTCGCTTCATCGAAGCGTTGACCGCGCAACGAGGATTTAGCGCGCATACCAGCCGCGCATACGCGGCGGATCTAGCGTCTTTCCAGGCTTTTACTGAAAATCGAGTGGTCACCGGCACCGAGGACATCACGCTTGACGTTGCCCGAGAGTGGTTGTGGAACGAATCCGAGCGTGGGCTGGGTGCGTCCACTCTGGCCAGGCGGGCGGCTAGCCTTCGGTCTTTCACCAAGTGGTTACGCGCGAATGGCTATTCATCTCACGACGCCGCCATCAGGCTGAAAGCGCCTAAGCCAGCTCACACACTGCCACGAGTTGTCACAACGGCACATCTTGATGTGCTTTTCGCGGCGCTCAGTGAACACGCGCAGTCGCGTGACCCACTAGCCCTTCGTGACCTCGCCATCGTTGAACTTCTGTATGGCACAGGAATCCGCGTTTCGGAGTTGGTGGGTCTAGACATCGGAGATCTCGACTTCGACCGCCTCACCGCTCGCGTGACAGGAAAAGGCAACAAAGAACGCATTGTTCCCTTTGGCAATCCCGCGGGTGACGCTCTTGCTGACTACCTGCGTCACTCTCGGCCTTCGTTGGCAACACCCACGTCTGGCTACGCGTTCTTTCTTGGTTCACGTGGGGCTCGTCTGGGAACCCGAACGGTCTATCAGCTCGTCGCATCCCTTCTCATCGACTTGCCAGGGGAGGGGCCGATTGGTCCACACACGCTGCGTCACTCTGCAGCAACGCACCTGCTCGACGGTGGAGCGGACCTTCGCATCGTTCAGGAAATGCTTGGGCACTCAAGCCTCGGAACGACCCAGATATATACTCACGTCTCGATGGAGAGGGTTCGAGATTCGTACCGTCAGGCGCACCCGAGAGCCTGAGTTCGCCTCTACCACGGCAGTAATACCGCGCGCGGGAGCGTGTCAAACTCACGCATGGGTGAAATGTACGCGCCGTTGATGCGCACGCCGATGTGCAGACACCGACAGTGTGGCCCCACACCCACCTGGCCGAGCTCCGAGCCTGCCACGACATGTGCGCCCGCTTCTAGCGAGGAGGTCATCGGTTCGAAACTGATGTGACGACCGAAATTGTCACTGAGAGAAACAACGTCCCGATCGACAACCCGACCCACAAAAGTCACGGTGGCATCTGCCGGAGAAACGACAGTCACCCCAGGTAGTACCGACACGTCAATTCCGCGATGTCCCGGGCCATATTCAGTGAGCGGCGCAATAAATCCGCGTTCCACGCGGACGGGTTGCACAGGCCAGACAAGTTGTGGGCGATGTGCTAGCCGCCCTGTGTCAGACGGTGCACCACCCTCATTGCCAGATCCTGTGATGGCGAAGGCTGGTGCGGGAGTGCAATCGAACAAGAACAAACCACACATCACCCCCAGCGCAAGGAGCGCAACGGTCGCCATTACTGATGGAATCATCGGTGAAACAGCGGTGAGAAGCCCATTGATTAAGCGGCGAAGTCTCTCGTCCATGAGAGGACGATAAGTCGCCACTCTCGGTAAGCCTTATTCTGAGCCGTACTCCGTGTACAACCTGCGCTCGCGGTCGCGACGGGGAAAAAAGAACCAGACCAGCAGGATGCCGATGACTGACGCGATGACACCACCGAGGTAGGCCCAGTTCGCACCGGCGAGAAACGATTCCTTGGCCGCCTGAACAATCCCGTCCTGGTACTGCGGATACTGCTTGGCGAGGTCCACCGCGCTTCCAAAAGATTTGCTCAGCGACTGTCGAATTCCAGAGCTGATCTCGTTCTGAATGTTTGCCGGGGCGCCAGCGATGTGCGTCGATACGGCGCTCGCGTAGCCGGCTCCCAAAATTGCACCCATAACCGACTGCATGATGGCGCTGCCGAGATCACGCTGAAGGTCGCCTGTTCCCGAAGCCATACCTACTTGTGACACCGGAACAGAATCGGTGAGGGCGTGCGATGACGGCGTGCCGGCGAGACCAACTCCGACGCCGACAAGAGCATAGGCGATGCCGATGCTGAGGTAGGAGGAGTCGATGCCCCAGACAAACAGCATGACGAGAAACCCGAGAATACAGGCGACGAATCCGGCGAGCAGGGTTACTCGAGAACCCCAGCGCAAGACCATTTTGCTGGAGTACGGCGCGACGAGAACCATGAACACCGGGCACGGAAGAATTGCCAGTCCCGCGAGAAAAGTGGGGTAGAGCAGCACGTTTTGCATGTACTGCATGCCCACGTACATGTAGCCCATGAGAGACCCAAAAACAATGATTCCGGCAACCGTCGCTACCCAGAATGTAGGGCGCCGGGCGAACTTCAGGTTGAAGAGGGGGTTCGCAGCCTTGTGTTGACGCCAGAAAAAAGCCACTCCGCCAATCAGGGCAAGTGACGCCGAGACATACAGCACCGGCGATGCCGTGTCGAGTTCGGCAAAGTTAATTGCGATGACGACACCGCCAAAGAAGATAGCCGAGAGGATGCCTCCGGCGTGATCGACGGGCTCGGTGCCCTGGTTGACCTTACTCGGCACGGTTCGGATAACTAATGCAAGGGCCACGATTCCAAAGGGCACCGGGATGATGAATGCCCAGCCCCACGGGAGAACCATCAGCAACGCGCCGGCAAGCATGGGGGACAGGGCAGACATTCCGGCCCCAAGGGCCGACCATAGGGCGATGGCTCGGGTGCGTGGTGGTCCACTCCACAGTGCCGTGATGAGCGCGAGCGTCGTGGGATAGGCCATACCAGCAGCGATGCCTCCACACACTCGTGCAATCATCAACATCTCCACCGAACCCGAGGCGGCGGCGAGAGCCGCAGTAGGCAGGCCCAAGGCGAGCCCCAGGATGAGCATTCCTTTTCGGCCATAGCGGTCACCGAGGGCGCCGAGGTACAGAACTGAAATTGAGAGACCAAGCTCGAAACCCACGGAAACAAGGTTGAGTCCGGCTTGCGACGCGTGAAGCTGGATTCCGATATCGGGGAGTGCCACGTTTGCGATCGTCAGGTTCATATTGGCGACCCCGGCGGCCAAGATCAGCGCTGCGAGCACCAGCCCGGAACGCGCCGGTTTGGTTCCCGATGGGGGCGATGTGACAGAGGGTGAGGAGCTCATGAGTCGATTCTGTCACTCGCAACGAAGCTGTTAGACTCGTCAGGCATCCTTTTTTGAGGATGACTTCGCGTGTCCACTCACGTGAATCGCCCATCGGTCGGTGACTTGTTGCCGCGGGTGTGAAACAGGACACTAGGGCGTTCGTCAACCTGACGCACGCGACTCAACCGCAAATGGTTCGCTCGATCACGTGTCGACGCGTGCCAAGAACAGGAGATGGCCATGGCCGTCGTTACCATCCGCCAGCTGCTCGACAGCGGCGTTCACTTTGGTCACCAGACCCGTCGTTGGAACCCGAAAGTAAAGCGTTTTGTGCTTGCTGAGCGGTCGGGCATCCACATCATCGATCTTCAGCAGTCGCTGTCGTACATCGACAAGGCGTACGAGTTCGTGCGCGACACCGTGGCACACGGAGGCACCATCCTCTTCGTGGGTACCAAGAAGCAGGCACAAGAAGCAATCGCCAACGAGGCAACGCGCGTAGGTCAGCCCTATGTGGCAGAGCGCTGGCTCGGTGGTCTGCTCACCAACTTCGCCACCATTGGTGGACGTCTTCAGACCATGAAAGAGCTCGAGCAGCTCGACTTTGATGACCCGGCCAAGTCGGGTTTCACCAAGAAAGAACTTCTCCTCAAGAAGCGTGAACTCGACAAGCTCCACAAGAGCTTGGGCGGTATCCGCAACCTGACCAAGACCCCGAGCGCGATCTGGGTCGTGGACAGCAAGAAGGAGCACCTCGCAATTGACGAGGCCAAGAAACTGGGTATTCCCGTGGTCGGCATCCTTGACACCAACTGTGACCCGGATGAGCTCGCCTACCCGATTCCGGGCAACGACGATGCAATTCGTTCGGTTGGTCTGCTTACTCGCATCATCGCTGACGCTGTTGCTGAGGGATTGATTGCCCGCCATCAGAAGCCTGAGACAGAAGACGCTTCGCCAATGGCCGAGTGGGAGCGCGAGCTTCTCGAAGCTGGGCAGGCCGAAGCTGCAGCCAAGGCTGCTGCCGTCGAGGATGTCGCCGTCGAGGCTGCAGTCGTCGAGGAAGCTGCTGTCGAGGTCGCAGATTCCGCTGCTCCTGAAGCCGCCGCCGAATAATCCACAACTTTCCAATAATCAAGGAGATACAGACCAATGGCTAACTTCAGCCTGGAAGACGTCAAAACCCTGCGTGAGCGCCTCGGCACCGGCATGGTTGACACCAAAAACGCCCTTGTCGAAGCCGAGGGCGATATGGACAAGGCAATCGAGATCCTGCGTCTCAAAGGGGCCAAGGGAAACGCAAAGCGCGCCGACCGTTCCACCGCCGAAGGCCTCATCGCGGCAACGCAGAGCGGGTCAACCGCGACCATGATTGAGCTTGCCTGCGAGACCGACTTTGTTGCCAAGGGTGAAAAGTTCATTGCTCTAGCGGACAAGGTTCTGGCCGCAATCGTGGCTGCGGGTGCAACGACCCTGGACGCGGCCAATGCTGCCTCTGTCGACGGAAAGACCGTTTCCGAAGTTATCGCTGATGAGGCGGCAATCATCGGGGAGAAGATTGAGGTTCGTCGAATCGCTGTCATCGAGGCAGACAACTTCGCAATCTATCTGCACCAGACCAGCCAAGACCTTCCTCCGCAGGTTGGTGTTGTCGTTGGGTACAGCGGCACCGACGCGGATACCGCTCGCAGCATCGCGCAGCACATTTCGTTCGCGGACCCGCAGTACCTGTCGCGTGAGGATGTCCCCGCCGCCGAGGTGGAGAAAGAGCGTCAAATCGTGACGGAAATTAGCCGCAACGAAGGAAAGCCAGAGGCTCAGCTCGAAAAGATCGTCGACGGTCGCTTGGGCGCATACTTCAAGCAGGTCGCCCTCTTTGAGCAGGAGTACGCCCGTGACAACAAGTTCACGGTTGGCAAAGTCATCTCTGATGCAGGGCTGACCGTTGTTGGCTTCGCTCGCTTCAAGGTTGGCGCTTAACCTCTCGAGAGTGTCTCAGTGGGGCTCGTTGCATCGCCTGATGTAACGGGCCTCACTTCTTTGTGTCGGGACACCATGTGTCGGGCATCCTCGCGATAGGTTTAATACGCTGAGGAGAGCGATGGATCCTCACCAGCGCGCAATCGCGAGAGAAGAGTGTATGAATCCGAAAACCCGACGCCGTGTTCTTCTCAAACTCTCCGGCGAAGCCTTTGGTGGCGGGACTCTTGGCGTCAATCCGGATGTCGTCTCGGCAATCGCTCGTGAAATCGCCGAGGCGTCAAAAACCGTTGAGATTGCGGTCGTTGTCGGTGGCGGCAACTTTTTTCGAGGGGCAGAGCTCTCGAAGAGCGGAATGGATCGGGCGCGCGCAGACTACATGGGCATGCTCGGTACGGTGATGAATGCCCTCGCCCTTCAGGACTTTCTCGAGCAGGCTGGCGCGCAGCCACGGGTTCAATCGGCAATTGCCATGAGTCAGGTCGCTGAACCCTATTTGCCGCTTCGTGCCATCCGCCACCTCGAAAAGGGTCGTGTGGTGATTTTTGGTGCTGGAGCCGGTCTGCCATTCTTCTCGACGGATACCGTATCTGCTCAGCGGGCACTCGAAATTCACTGTGACGAGGTGCTCGTTGCCAAGAATGGTGTCGATGGCGTTTACACGGCTGACCCCAAGACTGACCATTCGGCAGCCAAGCTGGAACGTGTCACTTTTCGCGAGGCACTCGACCAAGGGCTCAAAGTCGTCGACTCCACAGCGTTCAGCTTGTGTATGGACAATCGCATGCCCATGCGCGTTTTCGGAATGGAACCCGCGGGAAACATCACCAAGGCGATTATCGGGGAGCCGATTGGCACCCTCGTCACCAATTAGACTTCATCCAACCCGCCATACTTACAGGAGACACCCGTGATTGCCGACGTTTTATCTGAAGCTGCCGACCGAATGGACAAGGCAGTCGAGGCGGCCAAAGAAGACTTCTCATCGGTGAGAACGGGTCGAGCAAATCCCGCGCTCTTCCAAAAAATCATGGTGAGCTACTACGGAACCCCGACGCCGTTATCCCAGCTCGCCTCCCTCAACGTTCCGGAGGCGCGAACCGTCATGGTTGCTCCGTTTGATAAGAGCGCGCTTCGTGATATCGAACAAGCAATTCGTGACATGCCGAACCTCGGTGCCAATCCCACGAACGACGGAAACACGATTCGCGTGACGCTGCCGGAACTCACCGAAGATCGCCGAAAAGAGTACGTCAAGATCGTTCGTGCCAAAGGCGAAGATGCCAAGGTCTCGCTTCGCAACATTCGTCGTAAGGCCAAGGACGACATCGACGCGCTCAAAGGTGAAGTTGGCGATGACGATCGTGCCCGAGGCGAGAAAGAACTTGAGGCGCTCACGAAGGCTCACGTCGACCAGATAGACGATGCGCTAAAACGCAAAGAAGCAGAACTGCTCGAAGTTTAAGTGTGAACAATGTCGCCCGAGCAATCTGGTTCCGAGTCTCGCGACGTGGAACCCAGCAATCCTGAATCACTTACTCCCGAGTCACACAATCCCTCGACCGGTCAAATTCGAGCCCAGTATGAGTCCGCTCGTGCCGAATTCGAAAAGAATGTAGAGCACGCGCGCGCTCAATTCGAAAAAACGGCGGAACAGGCGCGGGTTCAGATTGAGAAAAACGTCGAACAGGCGCGAGCTCAATTTGAAGAAGTTCAGGTGCTCATTCAAAAGAGAACCGGGCGAAATCTGATTGGCGCTATCGCCGTGGGAATTCTTCTCGGTGGTTCACTGCTCGCAAGCCTGCTGATTGATAAGCAGCTGTTCATCTTCTTCGCGATTTTTCTCTTGGGTATCGCATCATTTGAGCTTGCGACGGCGATGCGTCACCGCCGGTGGTACGTGCCGCGTTACCTCTCGACTGCAGTGACCGTGGGAGTTGTCCCCGTGGCTTTCTACTGGGGGATGGTCTATGCCGTAGTAGCCATCCTCGCTGGACTCGCCATTATTTTTGTGTGGATGCTCGTCCGCCTGAGTTGGTGGAAAGGGGTCGAGGGAGCAACCGTAGCGTCTTCGTTTGCTGCGTCCGCATTTACGCAAGGGTATGTCACGTTTTTCGGTGCGTTCACCGTGGCTCTGGTCGCACAGCCCAATGGGCAGTGGTGGACAATCGCCTTTTTGATCGTTGTGGTGTCAGTCGATATCGGCGCCTATTCCAGCGGGTTGATGTTTGGAAAGCATTTGCTTGCCCCACGGATTAGCCCCAAGAAAACATGGGAAGGTTTCGCAGGCGCGGGCATCGTCGCCAGCATTGCGGGCGTGCTCGTCACCTGGTTGATGCTTCACGAGGTGTGGTGGACCGGAATTGTGCTCGGTTTGCTTCTCCTCGTTGTGGCGACCTGGGGTGATCTCGGTGAGTCGTATCTCAAGCGAGTAATTGGGATCAAGGACATGAGTAACTGGCTCGCCGGACACGGTGGGTTCCTCGACCGAATAGATTCCATCTTGCCGTCAGGAGTCGTGGTCTACATCGTGTACTTCATCGTCCAACTGCTGAAACAAGGATGACTTTTGTTTGCCAAGATAGAGAACGTGAATCCGACTTTCCCCAAGGCCAAGCGTGGGGCTCTCGCCTACGATCGTGCCCAAGTTGACACATTCGTTGAGACCGCCCGGTACGCCTACGACAATTACGATCACCTGCACCCTGCCATGACGGCGGCAGATGTTCGCCGAGTTGCTTTTGACATCGTGAAAAAGGGATATGCGGCGTCGGCGGTCGATGAGGGGCTTGAGCGTCTCGAGAACGCCTTCGCTGAAATGGAGCGCGAGTACTTGGTTATCACGTTCGGTTGGGAAGAACTCTCGCAGCAATCGCGAGCGCGCATCGATGCGGTGAGCGCACAGTTGTCCGGTCTCCCGAAGTCGCGATTCGCGCGAGTTCCCAAAACAGCCATTGGGTATCGCGTCAGTGATGTAGATACCTTCATCAATGACGTTCTCGCGGGTCTCAACGGGGAGAGCACTCTTCGTGCCTCCTGGGTGAGGCGGGCCATTTTCCGACCCCAAAAGGGCGGTTACAACGAGACTGACGTTGACTTGGTACTGGACGATCTCATTGCGGCGCTCGTTGCATCGGGTGCCGCCTAGAGGATGAGAACCGCGACGACGTAAAGTCTCAACTATGAATTGAGACTTTATGTCGGCTAAACTACTCACGCTATGGGTCGACACGTTGCTACGCAGGAATCCGGGGGCTTTCGTCGTCGCCGGCGCGTGGGGTCGCACTACCTCCGAGACGTGCGCACTGAGTCGTCGCCCGCGCTGGTCGGCCCTAAAAAGCTTCATTTTGTGCCAAGCACGAGGTTCATGTACGCCAGTGTTTTCGCTGTGGTGGCAGGCATAGTCATGGTTTACGCCGTCGATCCATCCTCAGGAGCCGCAGCGTCCCCGTCGTATTCGATTATCGAAGCATCGCGGATGTGGGAGCGTCGCCAGCAACTCGTCGCGTCCGCCGGTACTGACGCGTCGAACAGTCGTGACGGCCTCGAAGTCATTGCAAAGCTCGTCCCGTCTGCAGGCGTTCCTGACCCTGGTTCCGTGCAAGCCATCGGCTATGTCATGGTCGCGCAGCGCGGATGGAATGGTGCAGAGTTTGACTGCCTAGTGAGTCTCTGGACGCGCGAATCTCACTGGAACCCGTACGCAGAGAACCCGTCGAGCGGTGCCTACGGCATTCCGCAAGCGCTACCCGGCGACAAGATGGCCTCTGTCGCCGATGACTGGAGAACGAATCCGTCGACGCAGATCACGTGGGGTCTGAACTACATCGCCAACCGATATGGCAGCCCCTGCAATGCCTGGGCTCACTCCGAAGAAACGAACTGGTACTAGAAATGGCGCGACGGCGTTCATCAAAGCGTGATCAGCCCTACGAGCCCCTTGACGTTGACAAATTTACAATGGGGATGAGGCGAACCGAGACACGGCGAGATGGCACCTACACTGTCCAGCCGATCAGCGCGGTAAACGCCGTCAAGACGTATACCTGTCCTGGATGCCAAGGGCAGATTGACCTTGGCGTCTCACATGTTGCGGTGTGGCGAACTGACGGAATTTTGGGGGATGACGCAGATATTGAAGCCCGCCGGCACTGGCACTCGCACTGTTGGAAAATTGGATCACTCTGATGAGCGAAGAAATTAAGGGAAGCATCGCCCTGCCGGCGCTGCGCACAGATATCACACTGCACACGCGCGACGGGCTAACCCTTGTCGGTGAACTTGCACTTCCTCCGGAGCGTGAACCGGTTGCAACCCTCGTGACCCTGCACCCGCTGCCGACGGCCGGGGGTTTTATGGACTCTCACATTCTTCGCAAAGCTTCAGCCCGGTTGCCTCAGTTGGCAGACCTGGCCGTGGTGCGATTCAATACCCGGGGCACTTCGTCCCCTCGCGGACAAAGCCAGGGAACATTCGACGGGGGAGTTGGTGAGCAAGCAGACGTCGCCGCAGCCATGGATTTTGTGCGTGAGCGGGGCTTGCCTCATCCGTGGTTGGTCGGCTGGTCATTCGGAACTGAGCTCGCGCTCAAATACGGGCGTCTTCACGAAATCGACGGTGCAATTCTGCTTTCTCCACCGTTACATCGGGCGACTGCAGACGAGGTTGCCGCGTGGAAAGATGACTCTCGTCGTCTCATTGCGCTCATCCCTGAGTTTGACGATTATCTCCGCCCGAAAGAAGCCGCCACGCGGTTCTCCTCGGTCCCTTCGATCGAGCTCATCAACGTGGAGGGTGGCAAGCATCTCTGGGTGGGGGAGTTACAAACCCGTCGGGTTCTTACCGAAATTGTTCGAGCGGTCAATCCCCGCGCACTGCCACTGCCGACCGAGTGGGATGGTCCACTCGGCGCACCCTAGCGATTTTCTTGAGCGGGGAAAAAGACTTCCTTGATGATCAAGATGATTGAGGCCGCAACGGGGATTGCAATAAGCGCGCCGAGGATGCCCAACAGAACTCCGCCGGCCAACGCGGCAATTACCACGATTGAACCGGGTACGGAAACCGCTCGATTCATGATGCGTGGACTCAGCACGTAGGCCTCAATCTGCATGTACACGATGTACCACACCGCGATGATGAGAGCGGTAAGTGGTGAGGTCATCAGCAGCTGAGATAACACGATGATGATCGTGGCGGAAAGTGTACCCACGAGAGGGATGAGGGAACACAGGAATGCCACAAACGCAAACACGATGGCGGCTCGTCCACCCACGATCGTGAGGACGATGAACGTGAGGATTCCGTTCACGAGCGCCAATGTGATTTGACCGACAACATAGCGACCCACGCCAGAAGTAATTTGCTCGCTGAGAACGATGAAACGCTCGCGACGGGAGGCCGGAACAAACCGGTAGACGGTCTGTTTGATGGAATTAAGCGACGCCGTAAAGTACAGAGTCAAAATAACGACGATGACGGCCCCAACTAACCCGTTGAAGAACCCGATACCGATCTCGAGAGCGCCTCCGGCAATTTTTGAGATGTTAGCTGGGTCGCTAAAGAACTTGCTTATTTCGGAGAGGAGTTTGCTTACGTCGATGACGCCACCCAGCGACTTGTTGATGGAGTTGATCACATCTGTGTTGCTGAGATCAGCAATCAACTTGGGAATCGTCGCAATAAATGAGGTCACCTGCTCGGTGATCAAAGGGATGACGGAGAGAACCAGAGCGGTCAGTGCGCCGAGAACGACGATTACCACGGTGAGGATTGCTGCCCACCGGGGCAGACGCTTCTTCTCTAGCCAGCCGACGGCAGGGTCGAGTCCGAGAGCGAGAAACAGCGCCGCCCCAATATAGGTCAAAATCGTGGCCAAAGACCCAATCGCGGTCAGAATGACCAGCGCCAGTCCGACTCCTAGCGTTGCTATGAGGCCGATACGAAACGGGTGAGCTAACCGCACCGTTGACACACGGTGGGTGACTTCTGATTTGTCATCATTCGGTGTCGATCGAGCCATGTTTTAGTCCTTCTTGAGTGAGGCTGACTTGGTTGACGTGACCGGGGAAGGCTGCTGAGGTGTCGAGGTCGAGGTTTTGACGGGCTTGGTTTTAACCGGCCCGGTATTTACCGTCGCAATCGGAGAAGTCGATGTCTTGGGCTGAGTTGGACGTGACGGTGCCGATTTTGCGCTCGGTGGAGTCGCCTCGGGTGCGCCAGCAACGAGGTTCTTTGCATTAGTGTCGGCCGCTGTGGAAATCACCGTCTTAAGGGTCTTGAGGTGTTTCAGCAGAATTTCACGTTGTGAATTCAGGGCCGCAACCTGAGTTTCGGCATTCTCGATCAGTTCGCGTCCACGTTCGTGAGCTGACGCGATAATCGTCGCGCTCTCTGAGTTGGCCTGTCCCAAAATTGCTAATGCCCGGGCGTCAACTGCTTCGCGCAACGTAATTGAATCAAGATGAGCCTGTTCGTTGATCGCCTCAATTTCCCGAATGAGCTCCGCCTTACGGGAAATCAATCCTTGAACCTGGTTTTTGGCGTCATCGATATATTTTTGAGTCGCCATGACAGCCTGGGAGTGCTTCATCATGTACTCGCGCTCATTTTCTTCGCGTGCGAGGCAACTGACCGCGTCTTGGCGAACCAGCTCGAGAACTTTGTCGTTGATGACTTCGGGTGCGTCTTGGTTGAGTTCCGCCACAGCAAGCAAGCGCAAGTCCGACATTTCTCGACTTACCTGAGCCAGCAGGAGCTCTACCTCTCGTTGCGAGGTGGCCCGCTCCCGTGCGGCCTCCGTGACAGCGAGACGGTGAATTTCCGTGGAATCCCGATCCGCTTCTTCGAGCATCTTCTCGACGCGGTCCTGCGTGACACGAATCAATTTTTCGGCATCCGCGGCCGTTTGATCGGCGAGGTGATCCGACGCAATCTGAGCATTTTTGATGATTTCGGCCGCAGTTTCTTGCGCCGTTTCGAGAATGCGTTCACGTTCGCGGTCGATTGCCATCTTGATGTTGTATGCATCGGCATTTGCTTGGGTAAGGACACTCGCGGCCTGCTTTTCGGCCGCGTTCATCGTTGCGGCAAGAGCCTCACCGAGGCCCACAAATGTCGGCTTTCCGACTTGGTCCAGGGTGGCCTGCAGGCTATCGACTCGCTGATTGAGCTCGTCGATGGTCTCAATGCTCTTGTCGAGCTCGGTCTTGGTCAACAAGAGTTCGCGTCGAAGCCTCGTGAGTGTGCGGTCAACCTCTTCAGGGTTGTACCCGCGCACGACGCGCGCGAATTCAGCCTCGTTGGTGGACATGGCTTGAGCCTACACTTTCGTCAGGAGAGCAGAAATTCTAGTTTAGCCCGCCCTCATTGGCCCCCTGCGCGTTGAGGATGCTCACAGGACATATCGGGTATCTTGGTGACGTCCGCTGTTCGTCGCGGACCCTCACTTTTTTGTTCAAGGAGCTGGCGTGGTTCGACTCATTTCTGCCATCGTCACGTTGATAATCGCGGCAGTCTTTCTCGGCGTGGGCATCACGTTCAAGTTTTTTTCGGATTCTGCTCCTATCAGTGAACCCATCAACGTTGCCGGCTTTACGGAAACCTATCTGGTGATTGATCGCGATGTCATGGTTCAGCACGCCGGCAAGCAGGTTGTCATCGCCACAGGAACCGGCCCCAACACTGCCGCATTCGGCGCAAATAATGACGTTACGTCGTGGCTAGGTGGATCCGCTTACGTGCGCGTTGGGATCAACGATCAGACTGGCGATTTGACGTACACGCATGTCAGCGCCGAGGAAAGCACGAAAGACGCCCCAATCGCAGCGGCCACCGCCGACAGTCAAAAGATTACGTCGCCGGCGGGTTCGGATATGTGGCTTGGAGACGCTTCCACCCCTGACGGTAGTGCTCAATTGGTGATGAAAATTGGTCAAGATGAATCAGTGATTGTCGCATCCGATGGAAAGGCCCCCCTTCCGGCGAGTGTGACTGTGCAGTGGCAGCGCCCGAAACCTGTCTTCTTGTGGATGACGGATGACATTCTCATGTTGGTGGGAGGCGGATTCCTCTTGCTGGGCATCATCCTCTACCTGTGGGCCCTGCGCTATCTACGAGGCACGCGTGGACCACGACGCCGAGGCAGGTTACCTCGACCGCCGCGCCCATCCATGCGCGATGTTCGCAAGGCGACCCCGCGTATTTCTCGAGGCAAGGCTCGCGGTCGACGCGCGACGGCACGAACAAGTTTTATTGCACTCGGCCTCGTGGGCGCACTCACCGTCGGCCTCACGGGGTGTGCCGAAATCCTGCCCGGTGGCACCGTTGTCACACCCGCACCTACCGAGACCACGAAGCCCGCTGGAGACGGGCCGCGGGTCGTGGTCACCGAACGTCAAATGCAGCTCATCCTGAGTGAAGTGGTCGACACGCTCACGAATGCCGACGCGGCGAACGATGAGCAGCTCATCCAGACGCGCTTTACTGGTGTTGCGTTGGCGCAGAGACTTGCACGGTATGCGATGCGCAAATCGAATGCCGAAATCACCGCATTACCTGGGTTAACCGCAACGCCTGTGCAACTTCTGTTGCCTCAGGCGACTGAGCTGTGGCCGCGGTCTGTGCTTGCCATCGTCAAAGCCACTCAAGCTATCAAGGAGGGCGAAGATCCCCCCTCGATGGTTGTGGTGTTAACCCAACAATCGCCGAGAACAAATTACAAGGTTTCGTATTTGGCGAGCCTTCAGGCCAATCAGGTGCTGCCCGAGGTGGCCGCTCCTCAGACTGGATCTCAGCTCATCGCTCAAGACACCGAGCTTCTGAAAATTAGCCCGAAAGATTTGCCGGCTGCGTATGCCGATGTCATCTATAGCGGTGATGCGAGTAAGTACGCTGTTCTCTTTGATAAGGAAAGCGACAAACTACGTCCTGTTTTGGTTGAGGAGCGTGCTCAACAGCAGGGAAACAACGAAGTGACCGTGACATATGAGGACACGGCCGGTGTGCTTTCGTCTCCGATAGCGTTTGGAACCGTCGATTCTGGCGCACTCGTTGCGGTCGAAGTGGATGAAAATGCCCAATTCATCCCGCTTGGTGATCGTGATTTGAAACTGACTGGCCAACTCGCAGCACTGTCTGGCATTCAAATCACCCAATATCCCACGCGTGCTACCTATGGTCTTCAACTGTTGTTTTACGTACCGGCTGCCGATTCACCGGACAAGATTCAATTGTTGGGCTACAACGAGCACCTCGTCCGGATTGCGACCCGGTAGTGGCTGAACCTGTGGACGCCGTCACACTAGCTGATGTCGTCGTCGATGCGGATGAGGCAACCTTCGTCGAGTACGTTCAGCTCTCACAGTCGGTCCCGGTCATTGTTGAGGTTTACGCGGGACAGCCCGCGGGACAGCCTTCGGGCCCTGCCGAAGCATCCGCACCACTCGAAAGGCTTGTTCGCTTAAAGCAGGGTGCTCTGCTTCTCGTGCGGGTCAACGCGCTCTCCGCTCCAGAAATCGTTGAGGCGCTCCAGGTGCGAGCACTTCCTGCACTGGTCGCTTTTATTGGCGGACAGCTCGCTCCGCTCACCGAAGGACCGCAGCTCGACACCACGTTGGGCCAAATCGTTGATCGAGTCATTGAGGTGGCCGCTCGCAGTGGCGTCACTCGTCGCATCTCGATAGCAGGTGATGACGAAGCGCGGGACGAGGGGGAACTACTCGACGAAAATCACCGTGCTGCAGCCGATGCACTGATGGAGGGTGATTACGAATCCGCGAGCGATGCGTATTCACGAGCCATCGAAGCCAACCCGGCGGACGTGGTCGCCAAAGCGGGACTCGCACACATCGCACTTGTGCAGCGCCTGGCTGGCAAGAGCCTCGCCGACATTCGACAAGCCGCCGCCGCGCATCCTCACGACATTGACGCACTGTGTGACGTTGCGGATCTCGACCTCTCCGGTGGTCACGTCGAGGACGCCTGCAATCGACTTCTCACCGCCTTCGCTACGGCTGACCAAGGCGTGCGGGAGAAGTTGCGTGCGCGGCTACTGGACTACTTTCTTATCGTGGGTGATGCTGACCCCAGAATCATCTCGGCTCGCACCAGGCTAGCGAACCTGCTCTTCTAGCTCGGGGAGTGCAAAAACAGCACGCCGAGTGGCGGGAGTGTGAGCTCGGCACTGTGGGGGAATCCGTTGTAACCGTCACTAGTCGTCGTCACGGTTCCGCCGTTGCCCACTCCAGAGCCGCCGTACTCCTGCGCATCCGAATTGAATATTTCACGCCACACCCCATCGCGCGGCAGACCGACTCGGACGCCGTGGTGCGGGTGCCCGGCGAAGTTTGCGATCACGGCAACGGCGTTCCCCGCATGGTCGTAACGCACGAACGACACGATTTGTCGTTGATTATCCCCACCATCAATCCACGCAAAGCCACCTGAATCGCCGTCGCGTTCCCACAGGGCAGGGGTGGCGCGATAGACGCTGTTGAGTTCACGAACGAGATCCTGGAGGCCCTGGTGCAGTGGCTGATCGAGAATCCACCAGTCAAGACCTCGTTCGGAGCTCCACTCTGACGGTTGCCCGAATTCCTGACCCATGAATAGGAGTTGCTTGCCCGGGTGGCCCCACATGAAGGCGAGATAGGCGCGCATGTTGGCGAGTTTTTGCCAGTGGTCACCGGGCATTTTCGCCAGAAGTGAGCCTTTACCGTGCACCACTTCGTCGTGGCTGATTGGAAGGATGAAGTTCTCGCTGAACGCATATTGGAACGAAAACGTGATGTCCCAGTGATGCCACGAACGATGCATGGGATCGCGCGAGATGTACTCGAGGCTGTCGTGCATCCATCCCATGTTCCACTTGAAACCGAAACCGAGCCCACCTGTTTCGGTCGATGCGGTGACGCCACCCCAACTGGTGGACTCTTCAGCGGCCATGATGACCCCGGGATGGTGTTTGTAAACCGTCGCGTTGGTCTCTTGGAGGAAGTTGATGGCCTCGAGGTTTTCACGGCCACCGAATTGATTAGGTAACCAGTCGCCTTCTTCGCGGCTGTAGTCGAGGTACAGCATGGATGCGACGGCATCCACCCGAAGTCCGTCCACGTGGTACTCGTCAATCCAATACAGCGCGTTGGCGACGAGGAAATTGCGCACTTCGTTGCGGCCGAAGTCGAAGATGTAGGTTCCCCAGTCGGGATGTTCGCCGCGCCTCGGGTCGCCGTGTTCGTACAGGGGCTGTCCGTCGAAGCGGGCAAGCGCCCACTCGTCTTTGGGGAAGTGGCCTGGAACCCAATCGACGATGACACCGATTCCGGCTTCGTGCAATCGGTCGATGAGGTATTTAAGGTCGTCCGGGTCTCCAAATCGAGCGCTGGGTGCGTAGTACCCGGTTACCTGATAACCCCAAGACGGGCCATAAGGATGCTCGGCCAATGGCATGAACTCCACGTGGGTGAATCCAACATGGCGTACGTGACCAATCAGGTCGTCGGCAAGTTCGCGGTACGACTTGCCAACCCGCCACGAGCCGACGTGTAACTCGTAGATGCTCATGGGTTCTGCGTGAGGTTGCGCCTTTTCGCGTGCCGCGAGCCAGGCGTCGTCGCTCCATTCGTGGTGAGATGCTGCAACGATCGAGCCGGTGGCCGGTGGGCATTCGGTCTGGCGAGCCATGGGATCGGCTTTTTCTATCCAGTCCCCGCCAGCCGTCAAAATCTGAAACTTGTAGACGGCGCCAGGGTGAACGTCAGGAACAAAAATTTCCCACACACCGCTTCGACCCAGGCTGCGCATGGCGTGACCGAGACCATTCCAGTCGTTGAATGAGCCTGTGACGCGGACGGCTTTCGCGTTAGGTGCCCACACCGCAAAGGCGGTTCCCTGCACCTTCGCATCCACACTTGCATGGTCCCGGTAGCGTGCACCGAGAGCCTCCCACAAACGCTCATGTCGCCCTTCGGCGATGAGGTGCAAGTCGAGTTCGCCTACGGTGGGTGCAAAACGATAGGGGTCGTCGGCAACCCACACGGCCCCGTCGTCGTAGCGCGTTTCAATCTGGTAATCCACAAAGCCCAAGACGTGCGCACCCTGCCAGATGCCGAATTCCAGGTGGGCGAGTTCAATTCGGGCGCCGGACGACGTGATTGCGGTGACCTCGCGGGCAAGGGGACGACGCACCCGAATGACATGAACGACGTCGGAACCCTCGGCTGGCGAAATTTCGTGCTGACCCAACACACTGTGCGGGTCGTAGTGCATGCCTTCAGAGACGTGCCACAGGTCGTGCGAGTCAGGCGTCGGGGCGCTCCAAGAATCAGCCGGTGTCGAATTTTTTTTCTGCGTACTCATGTGGGCCTCACCAGAGTGATGATGTGGACAGGGTGTTCATGCGGGTCCAGTCGAACGTAGTTGTGAGCACCCCAGCCGAAAGTGTTGCCACTGATCAGGTCACGAGCGGGAACGGGGGAGTCCCACGCTAGTCCCAGCGCGGGTAGGTCAAGGTGCACAGTCGTTTCCCGAACCGCGTGGGGGTCAGTGTTCACGACGACGATGATGGTGTCATCGGTGCCCGTTGGGGAGAGCGCTGCCGGAAGATGCTTGCTGTAACACAGAATTGCGTCGTCATCAGTGGCGTGGAATCGGATGTTTCGCAACTGGCTCAAGGCAGGGTGTTCCCGACGAATGGTGTTGAGCAGCGTGATGAACGGGGCGAGCGAATCACCCGTTGCTTCGGCGCCGGCAAAGTCTCGCGGACGGAACTCATACTTCTCGTTGTCGATGTACTCCTCCGCCCCGGCTCGAGCAACCGACTCATAAAGTTCGAACCCGGAGTAGACGCCCCACAGTGGGGCGGCAGTTGCGGCGATGGCAGCGCGAACCACAAACGCGGGTCGTCCACCGAATTGAAGGTATCCGGTGAGGATGTCAGGAGTGTTGACGAACAGATTGGGACGCATGAAATGCGCAGTCTCTGAGCTCACCGAGGTGAGAAATTCGGTGAGCTCAGCCTTGGTGTTGCGCCACGTGAAATATGAATAGGACTGGTCAAAGCCCACCTTGGCCAGCGTCTGCATCATGGCCGGACGGGTGAAGGCTTCGGCGAGAAAAATAACCTCGGGGTGTTGCGCTTTGACCTCACCAATCAGCCACGCCCAAAAATCAACGGGTTTTGTGTGGGGATTATCGACCCGAAAAATCGTGACACCGTGCGAAATCCACAGCAGCACGATTCGCAAGACTTCGGCACGAATACCTGCGGGATCGTTATCGAAATTTATTGGGTAGATGTCTTGATACTTCTTTGGCGGATTTTCCGCGAACGCAATCGAACCATCGGGCAATACGGTGAACCATTCGGGGTGATCCTTGGCCCACGGGTGGTCTGGTGCCGCTTGCAGCGCGAGGTCGAGGGCTATTTCAATTCCCAGCTTGTTCGCTTTCGCCACGAACGCCCTGAAGTCACTCACCGTACCGAGTTCGGGATGAATGGCGTCGTGCCCGCCCTCGGTGGAGCCAATGGCCCACGGTGATCCCGGGTCGTGAGGTCCTGGGGTGAGTGTGTTGTTAGGACCCTTGCGATTGATGCGCCCAATCGGGTGAATGGGTGGCAGGTAAAGCACGTTAAATCCCATTGCCGCGACGGCCGGGAGGCGCTTAGCTGCTGTCTTAAAGGTGCCCGACTTCCACGACCTATCCTTCTTCTGCTGTGCTCCCTCAGATCTCGGGAAGAATTCGTACCAGCTTGCGAAGCCTGCCAGTTGTCGGTCAACACGCAGCGGGTAATCCGCACTTCGGGTAGCGAGAGAAGTGATGGGATGTTCCGCGAGTAGGGCATCCACTTTCTCGCCAGTGGCGTCGTACAGGCGTGTCAGCGGGTCAGTTGCCGGGTTGGCGAGCGCTTCGGCAATTTTCTCCAGTGCTGCCCGGTCCTGAGCCGAGCGCGCTTCATCCGCTGCTGCTCGTGTAAAGATCTGGCGTCCCAGTGTCATCATGACGTCCACGTCGATGCCAGCGGGTACTTTTATTTCGGCGTTGTGGAGCCAGGTGGCATAGTCATCGCTGTAGCCCTCGATGCAGAAAGAAAAGTTTCCCGCCTTCGTCATCGGAAGATCGACGCCCCACAGGTCTCGTCCTTCACCAATCGGTGTAAGGGGAACCCTCGTGGTGACGCCATCGGGGGAGCGAAGGTGTAGGGCTGCTCCCACGGCATCGTGTCCCTCTCGAAAGACGGTTGCCCGGAAGGGAACGATCTCACCCACGAAAGCACTCGGACTTAGTCCGGACTCATCAAGACGCGGTGAAACATCTATGATGGGAATTCGTCCGATAGCGGGGAGCATGGAACGAAACTATCCGGTTTAGTCCGACTTAGCGAGAAGCATCACGCAGCTCGGAATAGGAGCATGCAGGTTGGGCCTATTTTGATGGTTTCGCCGGGACGAAGCACGCCGGGTATTTCTTTCGGGGCTGAGTTCGTGCTGAACCACAGCGGTTCGTAAAACGATACCCCCGCGTGCTCCGGAACAATCACGTCAGTCGAGTCTTCAAGGCCGTGAACAACCAGAAGAATGCGTGACTGCTCTGCGCCCTCGACCGTGCTGGCCGCCAAATACTGGAGTGTGCGACTGTTGGGGTCATCCCACTGCTCGGCGGTCATTTCTTGACCGAGCGCGTTATACCAATCCATTTGGCTGGCGTTTTCGACTGTTTCGCCGAATCGACCGAATTTAAGTGGACGAAGAGCCGGTAACTCTTTTCGCAGTGAGATGAGCATCTTGGTAGTCGCGAGGAGTTCCTCCTGCCACGTGCTGAGCTCCCAATTGATCCAGGTAAGTGGGGAGTCGTGACAGTACGCGTTGTTGTTACCGTGCTGGGTGCGTCCGTGTTCGTCGCCCGCGGTAATCATGGGGACTCCCGCGGACAGCAGCAATGTTCCCATGAGGTTACGCATGGCGCGGCGACGGGTCACGATGATGGCGGTGTCATCGGCCGGACCTTCAATGCCGTGGTTGAATGAGCGGTTGTTGTCCGTGCCGTCGCGGTTGTCTTCACCATTGCCGATGTTGTGCTTGCTGTCGTATGTGGTCAGATCGGCGAGGGTGAAACCATCGTGAGCCGTGATGAAGTTGATCGAGGCGATGGGTCCGCGATCCTCCGAGAACGTGTTCGATGAACCCGCAAGTCGGGTGGCAAAACCGCCCACTCCAGTGGGGACGCTTCCGTGCTCGCGCGCGTGGGCGATATCGCTCAGCCAGAAGTTACGAACACGATCGCGGTAACGATCGTTCCACTCCATCCAGCCAGGCGCGAAATTCCCGGTTTGCCAGCCACCCATGCCGGTATCCCAGGGTTCGGCGATGAGCTTAACGTCAGCGAGGAAAGGGTCCGTGCGGATGCGCTCGAGCAGCGGGTGTTCACGCTGATACTCGTGCCCCGCATCCCGGCCAAGCGTCACGGCAAGATCGAAGCGGAACCCATCCACTTGCATGTCTCGTGCCCAATAGCGCAGTGAATCGAGGATGAGTGCCTGTGTCGCTGGCATGGACGTGTTGAGTGAGTTGCCGCAACCGGTGACATCAATGTAAGTGCCGTCTTCGGTCTGGCGATAATACGTGGCGTTGTCGAGTCCGCGCAAACTTGTCGTTGGACCGTGGGGGCCCTCTTCTGCCGTGTGGTTGTAGACCACGTCAAGGATGAGTTCGATGCCAGCCTGGTGCAGGCTTTTCACCATCTGCTTGAATTCGCGCACAACTGCCGAGGGGCCCTCAGCGCGTGAGGCCAGTGTGGCGTACATGGGTTCAGGGCTGAAGTAGCCGAGCGTGTTGTATCCCCAGTAATTGACCATGCCGTGCTGCTGCAAATAGTGCTCGTCAGCATAAATGTGGATGGGCAGCAGCTCGACCGCTGTCACTCCCAAATCGCTGAGGTAGGCAATCATGCTCTCGTGGCCCAGCCCAGCGTAGGTCCCGCGCAGCTCGAGGGGTATGTCCGCGCGTTGCTTGGTGAGTCCCCGAACGTGCCCTTCGTAGATGATGCTCTCCGACGGGGGTGTGTTGGGCTTCGTGACACCATCCCACTCGAAATCAGTGGAGGTGACCACCGCGCGAAATTGAGACGCTGACACCTGCTCGATGCCGCGGGCGTACGGGTCGAGCAGGAGAGCTTCTGGGGTGAACGCGCTGGTGGCACCCTGTGGCCCCCACGCCTGCAGGGCATATCGAGAACCCTCCCGCAAGTGGCTCGATTTTCCCGACCACACGAAGTCCTCGTCGCGGCTGAGATGAACCCGATCGCTCACATGATCGGGCTCGTCCCGGTCATAGACGAGAAGGTCGATTCCCGTTGCGTGCGCAGAATAGACGCGTATCTCCCCGCGTCCACCGGCGAGCGATACGCCCAAGTCGCTAGGAAGCGGGGTCGAAGTCACCCTGCCTACACTAGTAAATTGTGACGGTTTATCTTGACCACGCGGCATCTACGCCCGTGCGTGCAGTGGCGCGTCAGGCCTATCTCGCCGCGCTTGAGGTCTCCGGCAACCCATCCTCTATTCACCGTGACGGGCAGCGTGCGCGGGCGATTCTTGAGGATGCTCGCGAAATTGTGTCGTCAACTCTGAACTGTGATCCCATCGAGGTCATCTTTACCTCGGGCGGAACCGAGAGCGTGAACCTCGGCATCATCGGGCTTTATCGCGCTCGCCGGAGTGTGGATCCGCGTCGCACGCGCATCATCGTGCCCGAGGGGGAGCATCACGCCACACTTGATGCCCTCGAGTGGCTTGAGGCTCATGAATCGGCCGTCATCGACTGGGTCCTACTCGACACCCTGGGCCGTATCGACCTGACTGCCTGGCGTGACGCGCTCACTCGTGAACCAGAAACCATTGCTGTCGCAACAAGTTTGTGGGCCAACAACGAAGTCGGAACCATTCACGACGTGGATGCTCTAGCCGCGGCCTGCGCAGCGGCTGAGGTTCCGTTCCATGTGGACGCGATAGCTGCCTGGGGTCACATCCCCGTGGGCCTAAGCCCGGGAATTTCGGCATTGAGCGTTGCTGGTCACAAGGTTGGCTCTGTCCCGGGAGTTGGGGTGCTCGTCGTTCCGCGAAGCGTGACGATTGACGCCGTGCTCCACGGTGGCGGACAGCAACGGGGGATTCGCTCCGGCACCCAAAATCCTGCCGTCGCCGCGAGTCTTGCCGCTGCGATTGGCGAGGCGCATCCGCAGCAGGATGGTGAGAGTGAGCGTTTAGCGGGCTTACGCGATGACGCGCAACGGCGCATCCTCGCCAGCACTGACGGTGTGCGTGTTTCCGGAGACCTCGACAACCGACTGCCGCACAACCTCCACCTGCACATCGAAGACGCCTCGAGTGCCGATCTGCTCTATCTGCTCGATGAGGCGGGAATTTCGGTTTCGGCCGGGTCGGCTTGTCAAGCCGGGGTGGCACGGGCCTCTCATGTGCTGCTGGCCATGGGGAGAAGCCCCGAGCAAGCGTCAAGCGCATTACGAATCTCGCTTGGGCACACCACAACGCAGGCTGATATCGACGAGCTGGTCCGGGTTTTTCCCGAGGTTGTCTCGCGAGCCCGCACTGTCTCATCTCGCGCTTAAACTTGTCTCATGCGTGTTCTAGCGGCGATGAGCGGTGGGGTTGACTCTGCTGTAGCCGCGGCGCGGGCGGTGGACGCCGGTCACGACGTCGTTGGGGTTCACTTGGCACTCTCACGCATGCCGGGAACCCTGCGCACCGGAGCTCGAGGCTGTTGCACGATCGAAGACTCGATGGATGCCCAGCGCGCAGCGAACCTGCTCGGCATTCCCTATTACGTCTGGGACTTTAGTGAGCGTTTTAAGTCCGACGTCGTCGACGACTTCATTGCGGAGTACGAGGCAGGACGCACGCCTAATCCATGCATGCGATG
This sequence comes from Actinomycetota bacterium, assembly GCA_947449765.1. GTDB lineage: Bacteria > Actinomycetota > Actinomycetes > Actinomycetales > Microbacteriaceae > CAIOLM01. The sequence continues at coordinate 127,922 of CANFSP010000006.1, forward strand.
TAACGAGCGCATCAAATTCGCCGCCCTCATGGATAAAGCTTTAGCGCTCGGTTTCGATGCGGTCTGTACCGGTCACTACGCGTCGGTGGTCACGGGTGCCGATGGTGCACTCGAACTGCATCGTGCGAGTGCCTGGGCCAAAGATCAGTCCTATGTGCTCGGCGTGCTCACCGCGGAACAGTTGCCTCACGCGATGTTCCCCCTCGCCGAAACGCCATCCAAGGCTGATGTTCGTGCTGAAGCCGAGCGACGCGGGCTTTCGGTCGCCAACAAACCCGACAGTCACGATATTTGCTTCATTCCGGATGGCGACACACGCGGGTGGCTGTCGGAGCGCCTTCCTGAGGTGCCGGGCTCGATTGTTGATGAGAGTGGTGCCGTGATTGGATCTCACGACGGCACGCATGGTTTCACGATCGGTCAACGCAAGGGGCTTCACCTCGGTGTTCCCGCGTCCGATGGGCGGCCTCGCTTCGTACTCGCCGTCAAACCGGCCGAAAACACTGTCGTGGTCGGCCCCCGTGAGTCCCTCGACATAGGTGAAATCGCCGGGACAAAGTTTTCCTGGTGCGGATCGGCGCCTGCCAACCCGGGTGAGGCATTTGCCTGCGATGTTCAGATTCGCGCGCACGCTGAACCGGTTCCGGCCGTTGCATTCCTTGCCGAGGGTGAGTTTGTCGTCCGTCCGGAAGTTGCGCTCAACTCCGTGGCCACCGGACAGACGGCGGTGATCTACGTCGGTACGCGCGTGCTGGGCCAATTCACGATTTCCCGCACGGTTGCTGTAGCTGGTCGAGTAGACCCCGTCGTTGGTCGAGTAGACCCGCAGGGTCATATCGAGACCACGACAACATTGACGAGTTCGCTAAGCGAGAGTGTCGGATGAACGACATCCCCACTTTTGACCAGGCCCTTGCCGAGTCGGCGTCGCTGACCGAACGCATTCTCGAGGCTCAGGCGGCTTACTACGAACGCAACGAGAGCATCATTGCCGACGCCGAGTACGACACCCTGATGCGTCGCCTCGAAGAGCTCGAGTCCGCGTATCCGCAACTTCAGGGTCAAGATTCACCCACCCTCAACGTCGGGGGTATGGCGAACAGCACTTTTGCTCCGGTGACCCACGCCGAGCGAATGATGAGCCTCGACAACGTGTTCAGCGCGGAGCAATTCATCGCGTGGACGGATCGTATTCTCAAAGATTCCGGGCGCATGCCAGAGTTTTTGTGCGAGCTCAAAATTGACGGTCTTGCGATAAATCTGCGCTACGAGAACGGTCGGCTGGTTTCCGCGGCGACGCGTGGCGATGGGGTTGTCGGTGAAGATGTCACCGCAAATGTGAAAACCATCTCGGGCATTCCGCACACGCTTGCGGGCGACGGACATCCACCCGTGGTCGAAGTGCGCGGTGAAATCTTCTTTCCCGTTGCGGCCTTTCGCAAGCTCAACACCGAACTGGCCGATGACGGAGAGAAGGTGTTCGCAAATCCGCGCAATGCGGCCAGCGGGTCACTGAGACAAAAGGATGCCACCAAGACGGCCAAACGCCCGTTGCGTATGTTGGTCCACGGCATCGGCGCCTGGGCTGACATCCCGGTGACAAGTCAGTCACAGGTCTACGAGCTCCTGGCGAGCTGGGGGCTCCCGACATCCGATCGCTACCGCGCCGTGGATAGCGCTCACGCTGCGTTGTCATTCATCGACGAGATGGGGGAGAAGCGGGAAAGCGTCGAGCACGAAATCGACGGCATCGTCATCAAGGTCAACGAGATTGCACTTCAGCGTGAACTCGGGGTGACCTCGCGGGCACCGCGCTGGGCGATTGCTTACAAGTACCCGCCCGAGCAGGTGAACACCAAGCTCGTGGACATTCGCGTCTCGGTCGGTCGAACCGGCCGTGCCACGCCCTATGCGGTCGTCGAGCCGGTTAAGGTCGCTGGATCAACCGTCGAGTACGCCACTCTGCACAATCAAGACGTGGTTAAGGCAAAGGGTGTGCTGATCGGTGACACGATCGTCATTCGTAAGGCTGGTGACGTCATACCCGAGGTGCTCGGTCCTGTGCTCGGTTTGCGTGACGGGTCGGAGCGTCCGTTTGTCATGCCGACCGGTTGCCCAGAGTGTGGCGCTGCTCTTCGCCCGATGAGTGAAGACGATGTCGATCTCCGCTGCCCCAATGCGCGCGGATGCCCTGCCCAGGTTCGCGGACGCGTCGAGCACATCGGCTCACGTGGTGGTCTCGACATTGAAGGTCTTGGCGAGGTCGCCGCAGCTGCGTTGACGAACCACATCGACGGACAGGTGCCACCCCTCGAAACCGAAGCCAACCTATTTGCCCTCACTCTCGACGACTTGCTTGCGGTGGACTTCTTTCGAAACAAGGATGGCGGTCCCTCGAAGGCCGCGCTCGAATTGCTCGCCAATCTTGAGGTCGCCAAAACAAAACCACTGTGGCGCATCCTCGTGTCGTTCAATATTCGCCACGTCGGTCCGGTCGCTGCCCGCGCCCTCGCCGACTACTTTGGCTCGGTGGATGCGATTCGCCGCGCAAGTGTCGACGAGTTGGCCGCCGTGGATGGTGTGGGCGTGATAATCGTGGAGTCCCTGCGCGACTGGTTTAGTGTCGACTGGCACGAGGAGATTGTCCGCGAGTGGGCCGCAGCTGGTGTGCAGCTTGCGACGCCCGGTCATGAGGGACCTGGTGCGGTCACAGAGATAGAAGGTCCCTGCTCGGGTCTCACCATTGTGGCTACCGGAACCCTCGAAGGTTACACACGAGACGGTGCTCAAGAGGCCATCATCGCCGCGGGAGGAAAACCCGCCTCGAGTGTCTCCAAAAAAACCGACTTTGTCGCTGCCGGCCCGGGTGCCGGCTCGAAACTCACGAAGGCAGAAGAACTCGGCATCCCCGTTATTGACGCCGCAGGTTTCACGCGCTTGCTCGAAGGCGGACCATCAGCGGTTTAGTAGCGTTTGAATGAACTCACGATTGCTGATGTGAGAAGAACGAGCGCAAAAAATGCCACGATACCGGTCAGTATCGCTGCGGCCAATGCCGGTCCTGTCACATTGCACACATAGGTTTCACCGACTGTAGTGCACTCCGTGACGTCGAGACCCGAGGCACCGAATATTCCGAGTGTGGCGAGGCCAAGCAACGTCATAAACACGTAGGTGATCTTTCCCACGAGGGCGAATCCCCACTGAATTTTTGCTGAGTCACGCTCGTCACGCGGTGAGAGAGTGATGACCCGCTCAAGTGTGGTGCTATCTCTCCGGTGCGCGAGCAACGTGACACCAAGGGCAATCGCGCCAATCACGAGCGCGATTCCACCAGCTGTGTATGCCTGGAGCACTATCAAGACGAGACCGATGACCGCAATTGACGTGGTCACAATGATGGGAACAATTGGTGTCTGTGTCTGGAATTTAGTCGACATGAAAAACCTCTTCAACGGTAGTTTTGAAAAATCGGGCTATGTGGATTGCGAGTTCGAGGGAAGGCGAGTATCTCTCGGTTTCGATGGCGTTAATCGTCTGCCGGGATACCCCCAGCTTTTCCGCCAGCTCAGCTTGAGACAGGTTTGCTTTCCCGCGAAGTTCGCGCAGCGTGCTTTGCATATGTAAAGGATGCTTGACATACGGCGCGGTGTCAAGTCTGCTTTACATCGGGGCGTCATCCCATCCTCCTCGGACAGTAAACTCAATACCGTTATGTCTGACATCTCTGAAGAGCGCGTTCGCCACCTCGCTGGCCTAGCACGTATTGACCTTTCCGACTCCGAAGTGACCGCGTTGACCGCTGAATTAGCGCAAATTGTCGATGTTGTGGCACAGGTGACAAACGCCGTTGAGGCGGATACCCCCGCGACGAGTCACCCCATCCCACTGACCAATGTCTACCGCGAAGACGTCGTCACCGACGATGTGCTTACGCAGGAACAAGCGCTCTCGGGAGCGCCCGAAACCGACGGCAGCCGCTTCGTGGTGTCCGCAATTTTGGGTGAGGAGCAGTAATGAGCGAGCTCACCCATCACACCGCGGCCGAACTCGCTGATGCTTTGGCGTCCGGCGCTACCACCAGCGTGGCGATCACCCAAGCGCATCTCGACCGAATAGCCGAAATTGATGCGGATGTTCACGCCTACCTGCACGTGAATGCCGAAGTTTCCCTGGCCGCAGCGCAAGCCTCTGATGAGCGTCGCGCCGCGGGCAAAACACTGAACGCACTCGACGGTGTACCCGTCGCCATCAAGGATGTGCTGGTCACCACCGACATGCCGTCCACCGCAGGGTCCAAGATTCTCGAAGGCTGGATGAGCCCCTACGACGCGACTCCGGTGCGCAAACTGCGCGAGGCGGGCCTCATTCCTCTCGGCAAGACCAACATGGACGAGTTCGCCATGGGTTCCTCCACCGAACACTCGGCGTATGGTCCGACGCGCAACCCGTGGGACCTCACCCGCATCCCCGGCGGTTCGGGTGGTGGATCAGCCGCCGCGGTTGCCGCATTCGAGGCTCCCTTCGCCCTCGGCTCAGACACGGGTGGTTCGATTCGCCAGCCGGCACACGTCACCGGAACCGTCGGCGTCAAGCCCACCTACGGCGGCGTCAGTCGCTATGGCGCCATTGCACTCGCGAGCTCGCTCGACCAGATTGGTCCATGCTCGCGAACGGTCCTCGATGCCGCACTTCTGCACGATGTCATCAAGGGACACGACCGTCACGATTCGACCTCACTAACCGACAACTGGCCGTCGTTTGCTGATGCTGCCCGCCACGCAAACCTCACGGGTGTGCGAATCGGCGTCATCAAACAGCTCAATGGAGATGGCTTCCAAGCCGGCGTGATGGCGCGCTTCCGTGAGTCCCTCGACATGTTGGCCGCCAACGGCGCCGAAATCGTCGAGGTTGACCTGCCCGCCATTGAGCACGCCGTTGCCGCGTATTATCTGATTCTTCCGGCCGAGGCCTCGAGCAACCTGGCCAAGTTCGACTCGGTGCGCTTCGGCATGCGCGTGACGCCGACCGGCGGTGGCACCGTCGAGCAGGTGATGAGTGCAACCCGCGACGCCGGTTTCGGCGCCGAGGTAAAGCGCCGCATCATCCTCGGAACCTACGCTCTCTCTGCCGGCTACTACGACGCCTACTACGGCAGTGCACAGAAGGTGCGCACACTGGTTCAGCAGGACTTTGCCAACGCCTTCGCTGGTGTCGATGTGCTTGCCTCGCCTACGGCTCCGACCACCGCATGGAAGCTCGGCGAGCAACTCGATGACCCGCTCGCGATGTGGCGAGGCGACGTGGCCACGATCCCCGCAAACCTCGCGGGAATCCCCGGTATCAGCATTCCCGCCGGACTGGCCGAAGAGGATGGGATGCCCGTCGGCATCCAGTTCTTGGCGCCCGCCCGTGAGGATGCCCGACTCTACAATGTCGCGGGTGCGCTGGAATCACTCCTCACCACCACGTGGGGTGGCTCGCTTCTGAGTCAGAATCGTGGTCTCGATACGCCTGGCGGCTACTCGACCAGCGTGAAGGGAGGTGCACGATGAGCAAGGCCAAACTGATGGACTTCGACAAGGCACTCGAAATCTATGAGCCCGTTCTCGGTTTCGAGGTGCACGTCGAACTCAACACGAAGACCAAAATGTTCTCATCGGCTCCGAACGAGTTTGGTGGCGATCCGAACACGCACACCACGCCAGTTTGCCTGGGGCTCCCTGGTTCGCTCCCTGTCGTGAACGAGCAGGCCGTTCGCTACTCGATTAGCCTCGGTCTCGCGCTCGGCTGCCAGATCGCTCCCTCGAGCCGCTTCGCCCGCAAGAACTACTTCTATCCGGACCTCGCCAAGAACTACCAGATTTCGCAGTACGACGAACCGATTGCGTTTGAGGGATCGGTCGAAATTGAGCTGGCCGACGGCAAGCTGGTCACCATTCCAATCGAGCGTGCTCACATGGAAGAAGACGCCGGCAAACTCACGCACGTCGGTGGCTCGACCGGACGCATTCAGGGAGCGGAGTATTCGCTCGTGGACTACAACCGCGCTGGTGTGCCTCTGGTTGAAATCGTGACCAAGCCAATCTTTGGCGCCGAGAAGGATGCTCCCGAGCTGGCCAAAGCGTATGTCTCCGCAATTCGAGACATCGTGATTGGTCTCGGCATCTCAGATGCCCGTATGGAGCGCGGAAATCTGCGCTGTGACGCGAACGTATCGCTTCGCCCGCGTGGACAGGAAAAGCTCGGTACCCGGACTGAAACCAAAAACGTCAACTCGTTGCGGTCGGTCGAGCGCGCGGTCCGCTACGAAATTCAGCGTCAGGCGCAGATTTTGAGTGAGGGTGGCACCATCACTCAGGAGACTCGCCACTGGCACGAAGACACGGGAACGACTTCAGCGGGTCGCCCCAAATCCGACGCAGACGACTACCGCTACTTTCCTGAGCCCGACTTGCTGCCTGTTGTTCCGACGCCTGAACTCATCGAGGAGCTGCGCGCCGCGCTTCCCGAGCAGCCCGTTGAGCGCCGCCGCCGGCTCAAAGCCGAGTGGGGCTTTACCGATCTTGAGTTCCAAGATGTCGTCAACTCGGGTCTGCTCAACGAACTCGTGGCAACAGTGTCGGCAGGAGCATCCCCTCAAGCCGCTCGCAAGTGGTGGACCGGTGAGATCGCGCGTCTGGCAAATGCCGCCGATGTTGACCCGGGCTCGCTCGTGACGCCCGCGCAGGTTGCCGAGGTTCAGGCTTTGGTGGATGAAGGAACGCTCACCGACCGACTGGCACGTCAAGTTCTCGAAGCGGTGATTGCTGGCGAGGGTTCCCCGCGCGACATCGTCGAAAAACAGGGACTCGCCGTCGTGAGCGACGATGGCGCTCTCATCGCTGCCATCGACGAAGCCCTTTCCGCTCAGCCGGATGTTCTCGAAAAAATTCGTGAGGGCAAAGTTCAGGCGGCTGGTGCGGTGATTGGTGCCGTCATGAAAGCCATGGCCGGAAAAGCGGATGCGGCTCGCGTGCGTGAGCTCGTACTTGAACGCGCAACTGCGCAATAATTGACCTAGAACACATCAAGGAGTAGCCGTGCGCGTTGTTATTTTTATTTTCGCTTTCGTCACCTTCGTTGGCTCGTGGTGGCTCATGGCATGGGCTCTCAACGAGGGCACCGGTGGCGCGTACTACTCCGGTCACACCTCGGCTCTCAACGGCAATGCACTCATCGGCTTCATCGGCTTTGGTGTCGCTCAGGTCGTCTCGGTGCTCTGCATGTTCATCCCGGCGCGAATGATGCGTCGATAAGACTCTCGTCACTTGAGCCGAAGGGCCCGTTCATCGACAGCGGTGAACGGGCCCTTCGCTTATGGTGGCTACTGTGCGGTGTAGCCACCATCGACCAGGTGATAGCTTCCGGTAATGAAGCTTGCCCGGTCGGAGAGTAGGAAGCACACCAGAGCTGATACTTCTTCAGGCTCACCAAGTCGACCCATGGGATGCTGCGCCGCCAAAACGGGGAGAGCTTCCTTGGGAAGGTTGTCGAGTAGTGGTGTCTTGATGAATGCAGGACCCACTGAGTTCACCCGAACGCCGTCGGATGCGTGCTCGAGTGCGGCGTTTTTGGTGAGCCCCACCACGCCGTGCTTTGCTGCCACGTAGCTTGCGGGAACACCCATCGCGCCGACCGAGCCGAGAATCGATGCCATGTTGACAATGGCGCCCCCACCAGCGGTTTTCATCGCCGGGATTTGGTGGCGCATGCCGTACGCGACTCCACTGAGGTTGACGGCAATCATCTGATCCCACGCGCTCATATCCATTTCACCGATGACGTCCGCGGGTGTACCAATTCCAGCATTGTTGACGGCGAGAGTGAGTTTTCCGAATTCCGAAACAGCGGCAGCGACGGCCGACTCGTGGTCTGCCAACACCGTTGTGTCGTGCTTGCGCGCAATGGCGCGGCCTCCAGCGGCGACGATTCGCTCAGCCACACGTTGGGCTGACGACTCGTTGATGTCTGTTGCAACGACCGCCGCACCTTCGCGACCAAGCTCGAGAGCGATAGTCTCCCCGAGTCCCTGCCCTGCGCCGGTGACGATGGCGACGTGATTGTCAAATGTTCCCAAGATTCACTCCTGATGTGTGTTGAGACGACTCTGTCTCGTGAGTTCTATCGGTATTGCGCGTCTGCCTGAGCAAAAGTGTCAACGAACTCAAGCATGCTATCCACCACAAGATCAGGCTTGGCTTCGGGTGCACACGTACGGGCATCTTCTGCACTGCTGGTGCCAGTGGTGACGAGACCGGCGACCGCACCGGATTTGCGCGCCATGGAAGATTCGAGATTGAGGTCATCGCCGATAACGAGGATTTCATCAATCGGTGTACCGAGCACGCGACTCACGATGTTCATCGAGTGCTCTGATGGCTTGCCCAAGATTTCGAATTCCGTCGTCTCGGTGACAAAGAGAAGCCCTGCGGTGATGAAGCCGCTCACCCCAACGTTGAGTCGATCCTTCGAGGCAAATGCCGGTGAGAACGACGTGCAGTACAGAGCTGCGCCGGCGAGGATGGCCTCAGCCGCAATCTGAATCTTGTTCTTGCCGAACTCGGTGTCCCAGCCGACGACGACGGCGGCCACGTCGGGCTTAGACCCGGCGATGGCGGCGTTGAGGTCGACCAGGTTGACTCCTCGCTTAATGAAGTCGTGGGTCATCCCCTCACCGCCAAAGAGCATGATGGGCCGGTCGCCATAGACGTCTTTAATCACCTCTGCTGCAACCACAGCCGGTGTGAGGACAAGCTCATCAGGCACGTTGATTCCCATGTCGCGCAAGTGGTGCGCAATGTCCGAAGGCTTCTGGGCCGTGCCGTTCGTGTACACGCAATACTTGCGACCGCTGGCTTTCATGTACTCGATCGCCTCGATGGCGCCGTCAAGAACGCGACCGTCCTGACCGGCGGGGCCATCCGAGATGACGAGGCAACCGTCGATGTCAAACATCACGCCGTTCGTTTTGGCGATGCGCTCGAGAAGTTGTGGGGAAGTCATGCGTGTCCTTATATGCGTTTTCTGGAATATGTTTATGCGCCAGGGCGGCTGAGCTGGATGTTTTCCCCGTTGAAAGTGACGCTGAGTCGTTTCCACGAGGGGAGCTCGTTGACCGCCTCGATAAAGGATGCAGCATTGGTCACCGTTTTACTCATGCCTTTTCTTGCTGACTGAGAATTCCAGGTCGGTGCCACAGACGCGTTCATAGCGATGTCTGCCTGATCCTCAGGAAGCACGATGCGCAGCAGCAACTCCTCTTCGGTCAGTTCACGTCCGAGCCGTGATCCGTATTCCGCGTGCAATTGCTCAAGTGTTTTCTCGACTTTCGGCACCGACAACTCAGCTGCCCGGGGGAGAGCAGCAACCCGTGCCAGAACTTCAGGCGCGATAGGTCCTTCGGGGGTTCCAAAGTGGCCGAGAACGAACTTGAGCACTTCATCCGGGATGCGACTGTAACGCTCTTGCCCGCTCTTCGTGGCCAGTACGTTCATCAGGGCTTGGCTTCCGACGAACTGGCTGAATGGGGTCACCATGATGGGATACCCAAGATCCGCGCGCACTTGAACGGCCTCCGCAATAACGAGCGGGAGGGCATCCGACATCCCAATTTCGGCGAGTTGGCGTTTGAGTGTGCCCATCATGCCACCGGGAACCTGGTGCGTGTGAAACGACAAGTCATACTCGGTCGGCGCACCGGGCTTGAGTTGTTGGGCCGCGGCAAACTCGTGGAGCAGTGCAGACCCGCGAGCGATTGCTTCTCGGTTCACCTCAACCTCAATGCCGAGTGCGTCAAGGTTTTCGATCAGGTGCTCAATGCTCGGTTGGGCGGTGCCGTTGGACAGCGGACCCATCCCCGTGTGGAGCACGTCGACACCCAGCTCGGCGGCGACGAGGTAGAGGTGCGAGGCGGCGCCGGTCGTGCAGTGGCTGTGGAGCTCGAACGTCTTTTCCCCGAGAGCTTCGCGCATCATGGGAACGAGTTCACGGGTTCGTTCGGCGGTGAGCAAACCTCCGGGGTCTTTGAGGTACACCGAGTCAACAAAGGGGCTCGCGGCATAGGCGAGGGTGGCATCACGGTATTTTTCGTCGGTGTGCACGGGGCTCTCGGTAAAGACCACACCGGCCAACACCTGAGAGATGCCTTCTTCTTTTGCCCACTGTGCAACCTTCAGCGTTTGGGCAATGTCGTTCATGGGTTCAGCAATCATGAGTCGACTGAGTCCGTGACGTGCCATCACCCGCAACGACATTCGGTAGACCGACTCGTCGGCCTTTTCCCACGACATGAATCGCATCCCTGTCGTGATACATGACAGGTGTACGTTCGGTGCAGCCGCGCGCATCCGGGCAATGCGTTCCCATGGATTTTCACCGTGAAATTTCACGCCCATCGCGAGGTGGGTCGAACTCGTAAAATCAAGCGCAAAGAGTCCCATGTCTTCGTAGATTGGCCCGATCGCCTCGGCCATTCCCGTGGTGATCCCCGTCGCTGCCCACAGGCTTTGGTTGCCATCCCGGATGCTCGTGTCGACGATCTTGATGGGCTTTCGCCTCTGCCGCGGAAGCCCGCCGGCGACGCTGAGGTTGTGTGCTGGTGACATGACTATCGAGTCTCCTTGCGTTCTTCCCACACCGGACCAAACCAGGATGTGGGAACAGGCCCCGAAGCGAAGTCTGGGTGCGAGAGCACAAATTCGTGCATCGGCAACGTGGTCTTCAGGCCTTCAATTCTGGTGTTACGGGCAGCTGCTAAAACCGCGGCGACTGCTGCTTCGCGCGAGTGTGCACGGACAATGAGTTTTGCCATGAGGCTGTCGTAGAACGGCGGGAACTTGTACCCCTCGACAATCTGAGTGTCGATTCGGATTCCGGGACCTCGGGGCCAACTCACGCTCGAAATCGTGCCCGAGTTAGGCATAAAGTCAGCATTCGGGTCTTCGGCGTTGATTCGAATCTCCATGGCGACCGCGTGTGGCACGGGGCCCACATCCGGTAGCTCGGGATCTTGCCCAAGAGCTAAGCGCAACTGGGCGGATACCAAGTCGATACCGAAGGCTTCCTCGGTAACGGGGTGTTCGACCTGAATGCGGGCGTTGACTTCGAGAAAGACGACATCCTCGGTTTCGGTATCGACCAAGAACTCAACCGTTCCAGCGCCGCGGTACTTGAGCGCCTTTACGAGCGCGCGGGACGAGTCGTGAAGTAGCTTGCGCCGCGCATCCGAGAGATGCGGTGCCGGACACTCCTCGATGAGTTTTTGGTGTCTGCGCTGCACCGAACAGTCGCGGTCGCCAAAAATCCAGGCACGACCGAAGCCATCTCCAAAAACCTGAACTTCAACGTGGCGAGCTTTTCCGTAGTAACGCTCGAGGTAAAGTGCCCCGTTGCCGAACGCGGCAACGGCCTCCGCTGCCGCCTGCGGAGCTAGCTCGGCCAGTTCCTCAGAGTTGTGCACGAGCCGGATGCCTCGCCCGCCGCCACCGTGAATGGCCTTGATGAGCAACGGATAGCCGATTTGCTCGCCCAAGTGCGCCACGTTGGCGACGTCCGAAATCTCGATTCCGGAGGCGACAGGTACCCCGGCATCGATTGCTACTTGTCGTGCACTGCCCTTGTCTCCGACCGCACGAAGGGTCTCTGGTCGAGGCCCGGCAAACGCGATCCCCTCCTCTTCGAGCAACTCACACAGCTTTGGTTGCTCACTGAGAAATCCATATCCGGGATGCACCACAGCAGCCCCGGCCTGCACGGCAGCTTGAGCCACCTGCTCCGGTCGCAAATATGAAGCGGCGGCCGGAGCTGGGCCGATGACAATGACGCGATCTGCGGCGCGAGCAGCGGGGGAGTCCGCATCCGCGGTACTCGCCGCGAGGACAGGTGATGCGCCAATCCGGCGCGCGGCTGCGATGATTCGCATCGCAATCTCACCCCGGTTCGCGACCAGGACAACAGGCTTTTCTGACATGACTAGGCGTTCGTGTCGATCTGTACCAGCGGAGTGCCGAATTCGACCGGTTCGGCATCATTGACGAGGAACTCGCCAAGCACACCCGACTTGCCTGCCACGATCGGGTTCATGAGTTTCATGATTTCGATGATTCCGATGGTGGTGTCCGCCTCGACCCGGTCGCCGGGGTGGGCGAATACATCTGCTCCCGGGGCAGGCCTGCGGTAGAACGTGCCAATCATCGGCGCGTCTATGGTTTCCCCGTGATGCGGTGTCGCGGGAGCGGGTGGCTGTGTCGCGGGAGCGGTTGCGGGTGACATCGCCTGAGCAACCTCAGCGGGCGCAGAAGTCTGCACCGCTGGAGCGGATTGAGGCGTGACTGGCAACACGGGTGCTTGTGACAAAAACGATTCCGAATTCGACAGCTGCACGGAAATATTTCCGAACGTCACACTGGCTGACTCAAAATTGCTCTCGTTGAGTTGAGCAACAAGGTTCAGCAGATCTTGCCAGGTAGGTTGTTCGGTCATGTTCACGCGCCTTCGAGAATCGTGACTTTTCCGGCGTCGCCATCCACGCGGATGCGCATACCGGTCTTAATCGTCGTGGTGCCGAATCCCGTACCGACCACCGCGGGCAAGCCGTATTCACGCGACACGATGGCGGCGTGACACATGATGCCACCGATGTCGGAGACGGCACCCTTGATGCGGTTGAAGACTGGTGTCCAGCTGGTGTTCGTCACCGGCGCCACGAGAATTTCGCCTTCCTGAACAGTGTCCAACTGGTCGGGAGTGAGGACCACTCGGGCGATGCCTTCGACGACACCGGGAGCCGCGGCAAATCCGCCGAGCTCGGTCTTGCTGCCCACGCCTTCTGCCTGATCGAGCCACCGATCCACGGTCTCTGGAGTGATACCCCAAAGCATGATGGTGAGTGGTTCACTGACATCTTCCGGAACGGGTCCGAGTGCTGGCGGGGGAGTCCAGGCAGCCAGTGCGTTGTAGATCTTCTGACGACGCTCCACGATGGCCGGCCAGTATGCCGGGCCTTGCGCCTCGGTTCCGTGTGACCACGCAGCCTCGAGGTCGATAACCGCATCGACCACTTCGGCACGGCGGAGGAGGAAGATGTCATCTTCGCTCTTCCAGAAGCCCCACGAGGCAAAGAGTGCTCCAAATTCACGAACCTTGTTCCAGAATTCGGTCATAAACCAGTGCTCGATGTAGAAGTTGTGATTCTCCACATACGGGAACACCGTGCGCGAGAGACCGAGGGCGGCATCGAACGCCTCAAGCGCCTCGCCCGAGAGGAGGTCGCGGTAGATGTCCGTGATTTCGTCACGCTCGGCTTGGCGCTTGTCGAGTTCACGCTCAAGAGACTCGCCGCGTCGCAGCATGCCGATGTAGTCACCGATGCCTTGAATCGGCATGGTCATGTCGTCCACCCACGAGCGGTGGTGGTGGTACATGCCCGAGCCGTTAGAAAAGTAGAACCAGGGGTTCTTCGTCTCGGTGAGGTCAGCGAGCCACGTCTTACCGGCATCCGTACCAGAAAGTTTGGCGTTGAGGTCGGCTTCGGTTTTGGACGCGATGACGGCGTCACCTATGCCCAATTCTTCAGCGCGTTTTGCGAGTCGGCGAAGCTCGTCGTCGGGGCGGAACAGAATCACATCGATTCCGGAAACCATGCGCGAGATGGTTTGATCTTGAATGTCGGGGAAGTGCTCTTTGCACAGAAGCAAGAACTGCAGATATGCCGCGTATCCCAGGTTCAAGAACTCCGAGTGGAGCGTCCAGATTGCGTCACCCTTAGCGATGAGTTCGAGGTAGTTGGCGAGAAGCGTGTTGGCCTGTGTTGGGCCGTGAGTTGTCGTCACGTACTCCAACGTTTCGAATTCGCTGAAAGCCGGGATGCTGATGCCCTTCACAGCCGCGATTTCAGCCTTGACCCGATTTACCCAATCGTCGTAAAGGTCGTTCCAGTTCATGAAGTAGTGACCAGCTCGCACGCCGAATTCGGCAGCGCGTCGCTCAATTTCTTCGGGTGCCGGCGCGGGCAGGGCCGACATGTAGGTAAAGCCGTTGACTACGCGAACATCGAGCCCTTTAGCTGGGGGCATAGCGAAAACTCGCGTGTTGGTAACTCCTGTGCCCATAAATGCACAGTCGATAGTGATCTGGTCAAACGGAAACGAGACTTCGGGAAAGTGGAGGGAGTTACGGAACCACGTCTTCTTGCCATCAATCTCGCGTCGACCATCCTGGAAAAGATTGTGATAGGCATACAGTTCTTGCCAGCCTTCTGCACCGGCAGGCGTTTCAATGTCATAGGGGTCGGGGAAGCGGCGTTTGTCTGACATGGGGTGGCTCCAAACTTCGTTGTTGGGACATCGAGTGTTCTCAGTGTCGCGCCAAACCGGACATCCGCGCAACTTTATTTTTCACTGAGTGAAAAACTACGTACTGACTTTATGGCCGTGTCTCGGTAAAGTGAAGTCATCATGAGCGATGAAGTTCTGTATCCGAAGAGCACGGCAAAGTCCGTGACCGCGCGCGCGCTGGCCGTGCTGGGAGCCTTTCGGGTGGATGAGCCAGCCATGACACTCAGTCAGCTCGCGCGCGTTGCCGGTTTGCCCGTTGCTACGGTCTATCGTCTCGCTGGGGAATTGGAAGAAGGTCGCTTCCTCGAGCGTGACAGTTCGGGACTGTATCGGCTTGGCGTGCGCATGTGGGAGATGGGTCTGCTGACCCCGGTTCACGGTCACCTACGTGAGACAGCGATGCCCTTTTTGCTCAACCTGCAGTACGCCACACGCGAGACGGTTCAGATGGCGGTGTGTGATGGCTCGGATGCTGTTTACATTGAAAAATTGACGATGAACACCGCAACGCCGGTGCAGACACGCGTTGGTTCGCGCATCCCGCTTCATGCCACCGCGGTGGGCGAAGCCATCCTCGCTTACAGCGATCCTGCATTCATCGAGGTGATGACGAGTATGCCGTTGACACGATTCACCGATCGGACAATGACGACCAAGCGGGTGCTGCTCAAAGAACTAGAGGCGATTCGAGAACGAGGCTTTTCGCATTCAACAGAGGAGTACCTTCCCGGCTCCACAGCGGTCGCCGCACCGGTCGTGGTGAACGGTCGAGTTGAGGGCGCCATTGGCGTAGTGAATTACGAGCTTCGCAAAGACCTCGATTCGGTCGTCCCGGAATTATTGGCGGCGTGTGCTGGCCTCGGCGCGAGGCTCGAAGAGCTCACCACTCGGGCCGACGCGTCGTAACTTTTTCATTCAGTGAAAAGAATTTTTTCAAGGAAAGGCAAGATATGCAGTCGACGTCCCAGGGTCGCCTCCTCCGTCCGGCGCCACCGCGTTCGCAGTGGTCGGACACTCAGACCGGTCGATTCTTCGAGCGGATAGAGCGTGAGACGGGTGAACACTTCGAGACTTATCGAGACGCCTGGCAGTGGAGTGTTGATAACCTCGACGCGTTTTGGGGTGAGCTATGGCGCGAAGCCGACATCATCGAGCACGCTCCCTACACACACGTTCTCGCGTCAGAACACATGCCCGGGGCCGCATGGTTTCCTGGAGCCCTAATCAATTGGGGTGAGCATCTGGTACGCGGATTGCGTTCTCAGGGAGACAAGCCCATGCTGATTGCGCGGAGTCAAACCCGCGACGACTTCGAGTTGACCGGAGACGAGACGGTCGACCTCGTGACACGCATCCAGCAGGGACTCATTCGTGCCGGCGTGGGCAAGGGTGACCGAGTCGTGGGCTACTTGCCCAACATCCCCGAGATCGTGGCGCTCTTTATTGCAGCGACATCTCTGGGTGCGATTTTTTGCTCAGTGCCGCCCGAAATGGGTACCCGAAGTGTTCTCGATCGCATCACGCAGCTCGAACCGACCTTGATCGTGGCTCTTGATGGGTACACCTGGGGCACCAAACAGATCAGTCGCGTTGACGAGCTAGCCGCAATACGCGAGGCGTTGCCCGGCATTACCGCTGTACTCGTGCCCTATCTCAATAGCGATGCGGATGTTCCGCCCGGCGTCATCCCATGGAGCGAGTTCACCTCCACCGCGGGCGATTACATCGTCGAACCCTTGCCGTTTGACGCGCCACTCGTCGTGCTCTTTTCGTCCGGCACAACCGGTAAGCCCAAAGCGATCGTCCACGGACATGGTGGTCTGCTCATCACGCACATGCGTGACCTCCGTCTGATGTTCAACATCGATGAACGCGACAAGACGTTCTGGTTTTCCACCACCGGGTGGATGGTCTGGACGCTCAGCGTGTCCACCCTGATGACCGGTGCGTCCATGGTGCTCATGGATGGTGACCCCAACTGGCCGGCTCTCGATGGCGAGTGGTCGCAGTGGGCGATGCTCGGCACAACGGGAGCGACCTATTTTGCGACCGGTTCCGCCTATCTGGGCGCGAGTGCGCATGCGGCTATTGACCCGGCACGAAAATGGGACTTGAGCAAACTCAGAGAAATTCAGTGCTCAGGCTCGCCCCTTGCCGCTGACGTAGCGGTCTGGGTCTACGAGCACGTGAATCCTGACGTGCTGTTGAGCCCGGCATCGGGTGGTACCGATATTTGTTCCGGTTTCCTCTCCGGATCTGCTCTTGCCGGAGTCTATGCCGGAGAAATGTCAGTACCCATGCTCGGCGTGGCGATTGACTCGTGGAGTCCTGAGGGGCAAACGGTTCCGATCGGGGAGCCGGGTGAGTTGGTCTGCACCAAGCCGCTACCGTCGATGCCAGTGTTTTTTTGGGGTGACACAAACAATGAGCGTTACACCGCATCCTATTTTGATGTCTATCCCGGGATTTGGCGTCACGGTGACTGGTTGATTCACACCGAACGTGACACGTGGATCATTTCAGGTCGCTCCGATGCCACGCTCAATCGGGGCGGTGTGCGACTCGGCACTGCCGAGTTCTACGGCGTGCTCGACCCGCTGCCCGGAATCGCCGACTCGATGGTCCTCCACTTCGAGGACCCCGCCGGAGGGATGGGACAACTCGTGCTGCTCGCCGTCTCCACCGAGGGCGCCGATCGCGATGCACTCGAGAAAGCAATTCGCACGAGCATCCGCACTGAACTCTCACCCCGGCACGTGCCCGACGTCATCGTTTGGACACCGAGTGTCCCGAGGACCGCGACGGGAAAGCGCCTTGAGATTCCACTCAAGCGCGTGGTGCAACTCACTCGTGAGGGTAAGCCCATCGAGGCAAGCGTGATGGATCGCGGGGTTCTTGTTTACCCCGATGATGTCGACGCCATCGTGAACGCCGTGATTGCGGTGCTTCCCGCTTCATAATGAAAGCGTGACCAACACGAGCGCTACGGGCATCCTGCACGTTGACATGGACGCGTTCTTCGCGCATGTCGAGCTGTTGGCACACCCGCAGTTTCGCGGTCTTCCCGCGGTGGTTTCGCCGCGTTCTACTCGAGGAATCGTGCTGAGTGCAACCTATGAGGCCAGGGCTCTCGGGGTGCGCAGTGCGATGTCGACGGCGCAGGCGTTGCGTCTTGTTCCGAACCTTGTGGTGATGCCGCCCCATCGGGAGCTCTACACGAAGTACTCCGCTGAGATGATGCGCATTTTTCGTGATTTCACGCCGATAGTTGAGCAAATCAGCATTGACGAGGCCTTTTTGGACGTTCGCGGTGCACAGCGATTGCTCGGTTCTCCCGAGCGCATCGCATCAGAGATCAGGCGACGCATGTTCGACGAGACGGGCTTGACCTGTTCGGTTGGCGTGGCGTCGACAAAATTCGTGGCCAAGCTTGCCAGCGATGCGTCCAAACCAAATGGGTTGCTTGTCGTTGAGCCTGACCGCGTTTTGGAATTTTTGCATCCACTGCCGATCCGGGCACTGTGGGGTGTTGGACCCCAAACCGCAAAAATACTCGAACGGCGGGGCCTGCACACCGTCGGCGACATCGCCAATTCTCCTGAGAAATCGCTCATTGCTGCGTTGGGCGAGTCTGTCGGGCGACACCTGTACGAGCTGTCGTGGGGTCGAGACTCGCGCAGCGTGGTGGCCGAGCGTCGCGAAAAAAGCATCGGACGAGAAATCACGTTTGATCGCGACATTGTCAGTCGTGACGAACTGTGCCGCACTCTCCTTGCACAGTCCGAGCGTGTCGGTGGTCAGATGCGTGCAGCTGGTGTCGAGGCACGAACCATTGCGCTGAAGATCACCTTTGCTGATCGAATGAGTTTTTCGAGATCTCGGACCCTGGATTTCCCCAGTGCTTCGAGTAGAGATATGTATCAGACGGCCACCGAATTACTTGATGTCTTTCTCACCGAGGAGCACATCGAGCTCGATCGTCGACCGGTTCGTCTCATCGGGGTTCGCGGAGAATCACTCGTTCCTGCCGGTGCCGGTGACACTCCACTCTGGGGTGATCTCAACGACACGTGGCGCGAAATCGAAAAAGCCCAGGATGCTGCCGCTACCAAGTATGGACGTGGGGCGGTTCGACCAGCATCCCTTCTCACCCGAGACGGCGAAAAACCTATCGACGAGTCGGCACACGGCGCGGCTCGACCGGAGTAGGCTTGGCACGAACACGGGAGTCCGTAGCAACGGGCTGAGAGGAATGCTGGAGCATTCGACCGTCGAACCTGATCTGGATCATGCCAGCGCAGGGAGGACTTCATCTCAACACCATCCCGTGCCTCATTTCTTCACGTGAAAGGGGCACAATCGTGCACACAACAACAGCAACCACTCCTCAGTCAGAGAAAATCTCGCGATTCGCATGGCGCACCGTTGACATTGTCATTACCGCCGTTCTCGGTGTCGCCTCGGGACTCATTTTTTGGGTCTGGGACCAGGTTTACGGTCCACTATCGGTCGCGCTTGCGGCAACGCCCGGCTTGGAGGGGCTGACCAGCGGAGGCTGGCTCTTCGCCGGTGTCTTGGCAGGAATCATCGTTCGCCGGCCTGGGGCGGCAATCTTCGCCTCTCTTGTCGCGGGAGTCGTCGAATCGCTCATCGGCACTCAGTGGGGATTCACGAATTTACCCATCGCGCTTCTTCAGGGACTGGGTGCTGAAATCGGAATCGCCGCATTCGCGTACGCATCCTCCAAGCTGTATGTAGCCGTCGTCGCGGCTCTGCTTGCTGGTGTCGCGAATATCGCGATCTGTGTTCCGCTGTACTACGCCGGCGTGACGATGGACGTCATTGCTGTGTACGCGGTCTCCACGCTGATTTCTGCCGTGGTCATTGCCGGCCTGCTCTCGTGGCTTGTGGCCCGAGGACTCGTCAAAACCGGAGCCCTCGCGCGGCTCGCCATTGTCACCGGGGCATAGCCGACCCGGATTGCGTGGGCGAGAGACTTTCAGTGTCCATGGGTGCTTCTAGCGTTGTTGCAGACGGATGGGGGTGGCGCTTTGGCGCCAATCCGTCCCGTGGCATCGTTGGTGGCTCGTTCACCATCAAGCCCGGGGAGCGCGTGCTCTTGCTGGGTCCTTCTGGATCTGGCAAGAGCACGCTGCTTCGAGCACTCGCCGGGGTTCTTGCCGGAGACGAGGGTCAGCAATCCGGCAGGCTCACCGTAGACGGAGTTTCCCCCTCGCATGCTCGCGGTCGAGCGGGTCTCGTCCTCCAAGACCCTCAAGCACAAGTTGTCGCCGCCCGAGTCGGCGACGACGTCGCATTCGGGTGTGAGAATCTGGGGATCGAGCGATCCGAAATATGGGAGCGGGTGTCTCGTGCGCTGGCTGCGGTCAACCTCATCCACGATCTGAATCACTCAACCGCGCATCTCTCCGGTGGGGAGAAACAGCGTCTTGCGATAGCTGGAGCCCTCGCCATGCGACCCGGTCTGTTGCTGATGGACGAGCCAACGGCAAACCTCGATTCGGTCGGGGCGACCAGTGTTCGGGATGCAGTCCTGGCCGCTCATGAACAGGACGACATCACCCTGATCGTGGTGGACCACAACGTCGACCTCTGGGTGCCTTACATGCAGCGAGTCATCGTGCTTGGCAAAGACGGCGACGTTGTTCTTGACACTTCCGTCGAGCGTGCGTTGAGCGATCACATCGAGCAACTGACCGAGCTTGGCGTGTGGCTTCCTGCGTCGCCTGTTCTCGAACCATTCGCCGGCGGCTCAGCCATGCCGGATGCCCCGGTCATGTTCGCGACACAACTCGATGTGGCCCGCCCACACTCGTCTCGCCTTGGACTGGATCTCACGGAGACTTTTCGTGAGAGCGAGTTGTCGGCGATTGTCGGCGCAAACGGCGTGGGTAAAACCACGCTCGCATTAACTCTCGCTGGGCTTTTTGCGCCAGCGAGCGGTCATGTGCGCGCGAGCGAAGACCTCTGGTTCTCATCTGGAGGTCGTATTCGGCCGCTGACGCGACGACAACGTTCGGTCGAATGGCTGTCGCCGCACCGCTGGTCGTCTCGCGACCTTGCCCGCCGCATCGGGACGGTCTTTCAAAGTCCCGAGCACCAGTTCGTTCGTGCCACGGTTCGCGAGGAGATCGCCCTGGGACTCACTCTCGCTGGCGTTCGCGGAAGGGCAGCGGAGCAGCGAAGTGATGAGTTGCTGGCTCGGCTGCACTTGGAGAATCATGCGGATGCGCATCCTTTCGCCTTGTCTGGCGGGCAGCAGCGCCGACTTGCAGTGGGTGCAACCATCGCAGCGCAACCGAAGGTGCTCGTTGTCGATGAGCCGACATTTGGGCAGGATGCTCACACGTGGCGTGAGGTAATCGGTCTGGTGTTCGAGGCCCGATCTGGTGGTTGTGCTGTCATCGCCGCAACGCATGACCAACGACTGAGTGAGCTTGCGGATCGAAGGATTCAGCTTGGTGGTGGAGCATGAATCCATTAGCCAAATTTCTCACCGCGCTGGTCGTGGCCATTGCGCTGCTCGCGTCACTCAATCCGTTCATTGCCGGCGGGCTTTTGCTCGTGGAGCTCGTGGCGCTTCCGTTTGTCGGGCTTTCGCCGCGAAAAATCGCTCGCGTAGGCTGGCCCATCGCGGTGGCGGCACTTCTTGCGACGCTCACGACAGCTCTCTACGGGAGGCCATTTGGTCACACGTATTGGGCGTGGGGACCAATCCTCATCACCGAAGGCTCGTTAATCCTCGCGGTCACGATCGGACTTCGGGTGTTGGCGATTGGTCTTCCCGGAGTGGTGCTCTTTGCTACGGTGGACGCCGTCGACCTTGCCGACGCCTTGGCTCAGTTGTGGCGTCTTCCGCAGCGATTTGTCTACGGTGCACTCGCCGCCATGCGCCTCATTGACGTTCTGGCCGAGGACTGGCAGACGCTCTCACTAGCTCGTCGCGCCCGTGGTCTGGGTGCGGGGCGGCTTCCGCTGGCGACACTCGGTCGACGCTTCGCTCAAGTTTTCGCCCTCTTTGTGCTCGCACTGAGACGAGGATCTACTCTTGCTCTCGCCATGGATGCTCGGGGCTTTGGTGCACCCGTACAGCGCACCTATGCACGACCCAGCCTGTGGCGACCGCGCGATTCAGTTCTCGTCACTGTGATGTCGCTCGTTGCCGGCGGTGTCATCGTGCTCAGTGTGATCTGGGGCAGCGGGGTAGACGGAATTGGGTGAGCGCGTGACGAGGATGGCTGCCCCTCTCACCCTGGTGATTGACGGTCCAAGTGGTGCGGGCAAAACGTGGTTGGCCGAGTATCTGGCATCACACTGGCCTCGAGGGCGAGAGGTGGCCATCCTGCACATGGATGATCTTTATCATGGCTGGCATGGCCTGGCAGAGGCGACGCAATTCGTCGACGATGACCTGTGCCCGAAGCGTCGTGCCGGCCAAACCATTCGTTGGCAGAGGTGGGATTGGGTCCGATCGCAACTCGCCGAATGGAATGAGCTGGCAGGGGATGTCGACCTCATCCTGGAGGGGTGTGGAAGTCTCACCGCAGGGTCAGCCGAAATGGCCCACCTCAGCATCTGGTTGGAGGCGGACGACACGAGGCGTAAGCAGTGGGCTCTCGACCGGGGTGAGGCACACTACGACGAGCACTGGGAAATCTGGGAGACCCAGTTTGACGCCTTCGTGACACGACATCGTCCACACGACCACGCGACAATCCGTGTCCGTTCAACGCGCTAGATTAGAGGCTATGTCTGAAAAGCACGATGTCTATTACACCGCTGAATTTGTCGACGGCCCACGCGCTGGCGAGAGCGAAGAGCGAGTTCTCATCCACGGAAAGCACGATGTGCAATTGAATGTGGTTTCCCTGGTTGACGGTCTCGAGTCTATTTTCAAGTACGCCGAGGTCGACCAGCGTGAGGTGCAGGGCAAGCTCCACGTTCGGTATTCGTTCAATGAGCGCAGCAGTGATCCGTTCGTCTCGGAGGACGAGAACGAATAGTCGTCGTGGGCGGCTTGCAATGCAGCCCATTAACGTACAAAAACCCCCGCTGAGCGGGGGTTTTTGTTGTGTGGGGTGAGTAACGGGGCTTGAACCCGCGGCCTCCTGGACCACAACCAGGCGCTCTACCGACTGAGCTATACCCACCATGCGTGGAACTGCAGTGTGGTCACCCACAGTTCAACTTTCGTGCCCTCAGGCACTTCGTTAAGTGTATTACACCGCGAGGCTGGCGCGTTTCGCGGCTGCCACCGCGTCGTCGCTTGACGGCCCCGGCGCCGGAACCATGATGATGTCGCGATAGTAGGTAAGTTCACGAATTGATTCGCGAATATCCGTCAGGGCTCGGTGGCTACCCTCTTTGGGAGGAGCGTTGAAGTACACGCGAGGGTACCAGCGCCGAGCGAGTTCTTTGAGCGATGAGACGTCGACATTGCGGTAGTGCAGGAATGCATCAAGTCGCGGCATCTGCTTGGCAAGGAAAGATCGGTCCGTGCCAACGGAGTTTCCGGCTAACGGCGGTCGTTGGCCTTCTGTGATGTGCTGTTGCAAATACTCCAAGACCTTCAGTTCGGCCTCTTCGGCACTGACGCCACCATCAATTTCAGAGATGAGGCCCGAGGATGTGTGCATCTCGGTGACGAAGGCACCCATGTTGTCCAGCGCGGAAGCGTGAGGTTTGATCACAATCGAAAAACCATCGTGCACGGGAACGAGCTCGGAGTCGGTGACAATCACCGCAATTTCGACCAGTTCATCAACAGCGAGGTCGAGACCGGTCATCTCGCAGTCAATCCAGACCAGTCGTTCGGCTTGTGTTCCCATGCGATAAGTCTAATTAGCCGATCAGACAGCCAGATTTCTTGGTCGAATTTTGGATCGCTCAATGCCGGGAACTCTCAACCAAAGATTTAGACTTAATCACATGAATCGAAGACGTTCGATTCGAATGCGTGTTCGCGCACTCGTTTTTTCGGTACTGGCACTGGTCGGAGTTGTCGGTTCCGTCGTCGTGCCCGCAACCGTGGGAACTTCCCCAGCCGCGCACGCCGTGGCATGGCCCGAGTACGAGATCAACATGGGGAGGTTCTTCGCCGGAGAGATTGTCGGTGACGCCCTCTTTTTCGATCCGAAAAACATGACGCAAACCGGGGTGCAGACCTTCCTCAATGAAAAAGTTCCGGTGTGCGATCCCGGCTACACCTGTCTGAAAGACAAAACCGATGCGACCTACAGCATCCCGGCTAATCCGATGTGCCTGGCGTATTCCGGTGGTGGAACCGAGACATCGGCCGCCATCATCTACAAGGTTGCGCAGGCGTGTGGCATCAGTCCCAAAGTCATCCTCGTCACGCTGCAAAAAGAACAGGGACTGGTGACCGATACCTGGCCATCAGATCGGCAGTACCGATATGCCATGGGAGCCGACTGCCCCGATTCGGGCGACGGCTGCGGACTGACCGCGGGATTCTTCCAACAGGTCTACCGAGGCACGTACATGCTCAAGCGGTACACCCAACCCCCGGGCACCGGGCCCGGCACAAATTACGAAACTGATTTTGCCGCGATGAAGCCGGTCAATCAGTCATCGGATATCCGCTACTCACCGCGTATCGAGTGTGGGAGCACGCGCATCCACATTGAGAACATGGCAACGCACGTGCTCTACGTGTACACGCCCTACACGCCGAACGAAGGCGCGCGCAATGCCGGATGGGGCACCGCCGACTGTGGCGCCTACGGAAATCGAAACTTCTTCAGGTACTGGTTCCAGTGGTTCGGAGACCCCAACGGTAACCCGCCACAGGTGAGTTCCTACCCTGACTCGTCGGGAGACGTGGTCGGCCAAGAAAACATCGGCAACGTGCTCTCGGTTACCCCCGGCACGTGGACCGGTGCCCCCACCCCGACGATCAGCTACCAGTGGTACCGCTGCGTGACGCAAACCGCATCCATGCTGCAAGATGTGCCCGCCAATTGTCGACTCATCACGAATGCCACTCGTGCCAAGTACCGGTTGAGTGCAGCGGATGCCGGTTTCTTCGTAGCGCCCGTCGTGACGGCCACGAACCAAGCCGGCTCCTCGCTGCAAATGCCTCCCACCACGGCGAAGGTTTATCAGCCGCCGGTAAACACGGTTCGTCCAGTCCTCAGTGGCGTGGGCCAGCCCAACGAGACGCTTGCAGTCACGCCGGGAACCTGGACGGGAAATCCAACTCTCACATACCGCTGGTGGTCGTGCCCGACGGCTCTGAAATCACCGACCTGCGCTCAAATCGCTAACGCGTCGTCGGCTTCTCTCAGGGTGCGCATGCAGGACGTCGGCACTTTCCTTCTCCCGGAGGTCATCGGGACCAATCGCGACGTGGTGAGTGCCTTCCCGGTCGGCGGCACTGAAATTACGAGTGCGCCTATTGTGACGACGCCGGATTCAATTTCACGCACCGCACTGGTGGGTTCTGAAGTGAAAGTCATTCCGGGTACCTGGGTTGCCGCTCCAGCCGCGACAAACACCTACCAATTTTTCGCCTGCCCGACGCAGGTCGCCACGACCAGCCAGCTCGTACCCGATACCTGCGCCAGCGTATCTGCCGCGTCGACGAGAACCTCCTTTGCGGTTCCACCCACGATTAAAGGAAAGTACGTGGTCGCTAAGGTGACGGCAAGCAACACGCGCGGATCGACCGTCTCGGTCACCAAATCCACGCTCGCCGTTGCCGACGACCAGAAGGTCCCGGTCATCACTGGTGAACCGCTGTTGACCATGCCTTTGTCGGCGTCGGGTGGGGTGTGGCCGGGGTTGTTGGCTCCGGTGGTGTTGACGATGTCGGGTCCGCAGTATGACGGGTATCCGATTTTTGGTGTTCAGGAGGCGTTGCGTGCTGATGGGTTTGGTACGCCGCGTACGGGTGTGTATGA
>CANFSP010000007.1 GCA_947449765.1 Actinomycetota bacterium
GGCAACTCCGGCGGGAACAGTAATGATGACGAGTTGAACCCAGAGCGGGAGCGCGATAAATGCCTGCATGCACGGGAATATAGCGGATGAAAATACCGTGAAAGTTAACTCAACAGCGTGCGATGGACACAAGTGGTGGAGATGGGGGGAATTGAACCCCCGTCCACTGCTGGGATTGTGAGTCTTCTACGGGTGTAGTTAGTAAAGACGTTCTACTTGGCTCCGACCTTTGTCACTAACACCTAAGTCGACAAGCCCAGTCAGAGTAAGAGTCCCACGGTGACCCCTGGCATAACACCGCAGCAAGTTTCATTGATAACGCCGAGACCACAGGTTGAAACGGACCTGTGAACCGACGGACTTTAGGCTCGTTGCTCTAATTAGGCAGCGAGGGCAAAGTCGGCGCGCTTAGCATTGGCACCTATATTTTGCAGATTTCGTTAACGAGATATCTCTGCATCCTCGACCCGCTTCTCTCCCGCTCGCAGGCAATGTCGAAACCGATCATCCCCAAGAGTGGCCCGCCTGCTAATGGCGAAAGCTAGTCACATCACACGCTGTTGAGTTGTCTCTGCAGTATACAACGCCCTCCCGACAATTAAATTCCCGACATCGGCGACATTGTTCTCGGTTCACGCTTCTGAGTTGCCCGACTACGCTGAGTCTCATGAGCAACACACTTGAGAACATCGCCATCACCACCATCGACGGGCGCGATACCACGCTCGCGGAGTTCAGCGGCAAGCTCGTCATGGTCGTCAACGTCGCTTCACGTTGCGGACTCACTCCGCAGTATGAGCAGCTCGAAGCGCTTCAGAAGAAGTACGAATCTCGCGGTTTCACCGTGGTGGGCTTTCCGTGTAACCAGTTCATGTTTCAAGAGCCCGGCTCGAATGAACAAATCGCGGAATATTGCTCGACCACCTGGGGTGTCACCTTCCCGATGATGGACAAGGTCAAGGTCAACGGCCGAGGACGCCACCCCCTCTACGCTCAGCTGACCAAGACGAAAGACGCAGACGGAAAGGCCGGAGCGGTGAAGTGGAACTTCGAGAAGTTCCTTGTCACCCCTGCGGGCAACGTCATGAGGTTCCGGCCGACGACCAAGCCCGACGCCCCCGAAGTCATCGCGGCCATCGAAGCGAACCTGCCGTCATAGCCTCAGACACGAGGAAGCGGGCTGCGCCTATTCGCCCAACCGGTTTCGTGTGCGCATAGCGCGAGCCGCCTCGCGCGTGTCTTGCTTTTCGCGCAGCGACTGGCGCTTGTCGTACTCACGCTTACCCTTGGCGAGAGCAAGCTCAACCTTGGCGCGGCCGTTCGTGAAATAAAGCTGAAGTGGGATGAGGGTGTAGCCACCCTCCTTTACCCGACTGGCAAGCTTGAGGATCTCGCGCTTGTGCATGAGGAGCTTGCGTTTGCGGCGCGGGGAGTGATTGTTCCAGGTGCCCTCGGTGTACTCAGGAATGTGCACCGCGTCAAGCCATGCCTCGCCGTTCTCAATGAACGCATAACCGTCAACGAGGGATGCGCGACCAGCGCGCAGCGACTTGACCTCGGTCCCCATGAGCGCAAGACCCGCCTCAAAGGTTTCTTCAATCGTGTAGTCGTGGCGCGCTTTACGGTTGGTTGCGACAACCTTGGTTCCCTCTTCGCGCGGCATCCTTAAATCTTAAGGTAACGAGAGATGGCGAACTGTGCCGAGAAGGCGGCTAGCGCGCATCCAATCACCACAAGAATAGGCACAACGACGAGACTCTCGGTCAGTCCGATGAACGACGTGGTGGGCAGGGTCACCCGTAAATAGCCCTGCACGAAAAATTGCACAATCGCGACAATCGCTCCGCCGGCCAGCAAGGAGCCAATCAGCGCGGCAATCACACCTTCGAGAATGAAGGGGGTTTGAATGAAACCGTTAGACGCACCGACGAGGCGCATGATTCCGAGTTCTCGACGTCGCGAGAAGGCCGAGAGGCGAATCGTGGTCGCGATAAGCAGTACCGCAGCCACGAGCATCAAGACGGCTACACCAATGGCTGTGAAGCTCGACGCGTTCAACACCGCAAAGATCTTGTCGAGATACTGTCGCTGGTCAGTCACAGATTCAACCCCAGGTTGGCTCGTCAGTGCTTCGATGAGAACACGAGACTGGCTCGGGTCTTTGAGCTTCACCCAAAACGTCTGGTTGAGCTGATCCGCGGTGACGTAGTCAGCAACCGGGTTGCCAGCAAATTGCTTTCGAAAGTTTTCGAACGCTTGCTCGTGATTTTCGAAGTAGTACTTTTCGATGAAGGGGCTGAGCACGGCGCCGTCGAGCTCCGCCTGCACCTTTTCGATTTGTGCTTGAGTCACTTCCCCGTTGGAACAGGATGCACCGGCCGAAACGTCGGTGCAGAGATAGACCGCAACCTGCGCTTTGTCGTACCAGAAGGTTTTCATCTGGCCCACCTGCATCTGCAGAAGAATTGCCGTCCCGACAAAGGTCAACGAAATGAAGGTGACCAAGATGACGGAGACCACCATGGATGCGTTGCGACGAAGTCCGTTAGCAACTTCGCCCCAGATAAGAGTGAACCTCACTGAACTGGCCCCACTTCTTGGCTTCCGCCATTCGCATCGGGGTCCGGCTTGTGAACAGGGATCTTGAAGCGTGCCGTGATGGGAATCTCAGGCTCGAGAAATCGCATCGCCTCGGCTTGGCGGTCAGAAAGTTCCGGGTTGGCAAACGGATCCGGCATCCCTGGCACGGCATCAATGGTGGTCAGCGGCTCGATTGTTCCCGAATCTCCTGGACGAAGCGTCGGGATGCTCGACTCCGGTAACGCCGAAACCTGAGGTCGAGTGGCGGGTGGCGCCGGGTGCTCGGGGCTTTCGACGACCTTCGGCACTGATGCCGTTGCTCGCGTCGACGGTTTTTTCTGACGCACACCTGAGAGGTCGCCGGTGTCCTTGATTGTCGTGTCGGCACCCACGACCGGCATGGCGGCCGTGACACCGTAGCCGGCGTCGCGCTCGTCGCGCACGATGTGCCCGCCGGCAAGCTCAATCACGCGACGCTGCATCCGGTCCACAAAATCGGCTGCGTGTGTCGCCATCACGATGGTGGTGCCGCCCGCGTTAATGCGTTCAAGAAGGGCCATGATTCCGGCGCTGGTTGCCGGGTCGAGGTTTCCGGTCGGCTCGTCTGCCAGGAGCAGAGCGGGTTTGTTTACAATCGCCCGGGCAATAGCAACGCGCTGCTGTTCACCACCGGAAAGTTCGTGTGGATACCGGTTCGACTTTCCAGCGAGACCCACCATCTGCAAGACATCAGGAACGGCTTCTTGAATAAACCCGCGAGACTTGCCGATGACCTGCAGTGTAAACGCCACATTCTCAAACACCGTTTTGTTTGGAAGGAGTCGGAAGTCTTGGAAAACGACTCCGAGATTGCGACGAAAGTAGGGAATCTTACGATTGGAGATTGCGTCGAGGTCGTGTCCGAGAACGTGGATCTCACCACTCGAGGGTTTGTCTTCTTTGATCATCAGACGAAGACAGGACGACTTTCCGCTACCCGATGCACCGACGAGAAAAACAAATTCGCCGCGGTTGATCTCTAGACTCACGTTGTCAAGGGCGGGACGCGCAGTCCCCCGGTAGTGCTTTGTGACGCTGTCGAAACGAATCATGGCGCTACGAGCCTACGCAGACGAACCTGAGAACCGCCCTAGCGACACGATGGCCCGAAACCATGCACGGTTACGGCGTCGATTTACGCCAACGGATACCTGCGGCAATGAAGCCATCCAAATCACCATCGAAAACGTTGCTGGGGTTGTTTACTTCAAAGTCTGTTCGAAGGTCCTTGACCATCTGGTAGGGCGCGAGAACATACGAGCGCATTTGGTCGCCCCAGCTGGCGGTGATGTTACCGGCCAGTTCCTTCTTCTTCGCGTTCTCCTCTTCTCGCTGCATGAGCAGGAGTCGTGACGCGAGAACGCGCATGGCCGCCGCCCGATTTTGAATCTGACTCTTCTCATTTTGGCAGCTCACCACAATTCCCGTTGGGAGGTGCGTGATACGAACCGCGGAGTCGGTCGTGTTGACGGACTGACCACCGGGACCGCTCGAACGAAATACATCGACGCGAATGTCGTTGTCAGGAATGTCGATACTCTCAACCTCCTGCATCAGCGGCACTACTTCTACCGCGGCAAAGCTGGTCTGTCGCTTACCTGCCGAATTGAACGGGCTCATGCGCACGAGTCGGTGAGTTCCCGCCTCAACGCTGAGCGTGCCAAAGGCGTAGGGCGCATCCACCTCGATGATTGCGGATTTGATGCCCGCTTCTTCGGCGTAACTCGTGTCGAGGACTTGCACGGGGAATCCATGCTTTTCGCAGTACCGCAGGTACATGCGCAGAAGCATCTCGGCAAAGTCGGCGGCGTCAACCCCGCCGGCACCCGAACGAATCGTGATGACGGCGGGCAGGGCATCGTATTCACCGTTGAGGAGGGTTTGCACCTCAAGGTCGCCGAGCACGGTCGAGATGCTTGCGAGCTCCGCCTTGGCTTCATCCGCTACCGACGCGTCGCCTGCCTCGTTTGCCATGTCGATGAGGACTTCAAGGTCATCCAGCCGGCGTTCGATTCCGGTAATTCGAGCGAGATCAGCCTGCCGATGACTGAGTGCGCTGGTGATGCGCTGCGCCTTCTCGGTGTCATCCCACAGATCGGGTGCACCAGCTTGAACGCTGAGTTCAGCAATTTCTGCGGTGAGGCGATCGACGTCAATCACGGCGCGAATATCCGCAAAGGTGTGGCGCAGAGCCGCGATTTGATCGGATAGGTCAAGGTCAAGCATGGTCTCACCAGCCTACCCAGACCTCGCGTCTCACATTTCAGGTCTGGACGCGTTGACCGCGCAGGCACAGTAACCCACGCGAACAGAAAACGTTCGAGAGAAGCGTAGGCTCGTAAGCATCATGTCTGTTGAGGGAGCTCAGTTTCAGCGACGCAAAATTGCCCTCGCTGTCTACCTGCCAAGCTTTCTCTTTGCTGCTGGAGAATCCGCTGTCATCCCGGTGATTCCGGTGATTGCGAAAGAAGTTGGAGCAGACCTCGCAATGGCCGGAGTGGTGGCTGCGATGCTCACGGTAGGCATCGTTGTCGGAGATATCCCCAGCGGATCGTTCGTCGCGCGAGTCGGCGAGCGCGTGGCCATGCTCTGGTCGAGTGTCATTGCACTGGTGGGTATTGGGCTGGCGGTTTTTGCCGTTCATCCATTCATGCTTGCCGCCGGTATGTTTCTGATCGGAATGGCTACCGCGGCTTTTGCTCTCGCTCGACACGCCTTTCTCACGACGTACGTGCCATTCGCCTACCGAGCTCGTTCCCTATCGCTTCTCGGAGGAATGTTCCGAGCGGGTGGAGTGTCGGGGCCGCTCTTGGCTGCCGGCATCATTGCCCTCCTCGGGGATCCGCGAGCGGCATTCATCCTGACCACTGTTTTCACGCTGGCAACGATGGCGGTACTCCTCTTCATGCAAGACCCCGAATCGGCGTTCGGCAAAGGAAAATTAGTTCTCGAATCAGATGGCCGACTCCTCACTGAGGGTGAGGATGAAGTTGAGCGCGAAACTCATGGACTCTTTCGCACCATTTGGAACTACCGTCACGTACTCATCAGGCTAGGTTCGGCTGCGGCAATCACTGCCGCCCTGCGATCGGCTCGAACCGTACTCCTGCCGCTCTGGGCGTTGAGCATCGGCATCGGCGACGCAGACACCGCACTGATCATTGGAATTGCAACAGCTGTGGACTTCGCACTCTTCTTTCCGAGCGGGCACATCATGGACAAGTACGGCAGACTGGCGGCCATCCTCCCGTCCGTACTCATCATGTCGCTCGGCATCCTGACACTGTCGTTCACTCATGAACTCGACATGCGCGTGGCCCTTTTTGTCACCTGCGCGATGGTGTTCTCATTTGGAAACGGCATCGGATCCGGGATTGTGCTCACCGTCGCTTCTGACATTGCCCCCACGAAAAACCCGGCACCGTTTCTCGGCTCTTGGCGATTTTTTGCCGATGCGGGTGCCGCCATCGCGCCCCTGGGAATTGCCGCGATTACCGCCATTGCCTCGTTGGCCATCGCCTCCGGCATGATGGGGCTCCTCGGCATCTTCGGCGCTTTCCTATTTGCGCGATACGTTCCGAGGCTGACCCCTGGCGGGGCCAGAAACGAGAAAACTCCTTAGAGCACAACGCGAGCGGATGCGGCAACGTCAATCAGGATTCCGCGAGGCACAAAAACGTCAATCACTGGAGGATGCCATCTGGTCTGCATCACCACCGTCGCGGTCTTACCGTCGAGGGTATGAGCACCTCTGAGTGTGGCCCCATGAAGTCCGGAATCTCCGACATGCTGAAGGTAATCGTGCGCGCCTGTCCACACAGACGCCGTGCTCAGCCGTGGTCTGGCCACCTGGGGCGTTGGCGCGCGTGGATCAGGGAGTATCGGCGCGAGAGTGATGTCATAACTTTGCGCAGCGACCAGAGCTGCTCCATCAGCAAGCGTAAACAGCCGTTTTCGCTCGAGGTAAAGACTCGTGACATCCATCACGGCAACAATGAGTGTCAGTGCGAGCGCGGTCATGCCGATGATGAGCAGAAGAACAGAGCCTCGATCGTTTCTCAGTCGTTGCGTGAGGCCGTGCCTCGACCAGCTCTGGTCTGTGAACCTCACAACGACACCCGCTGAGTTGCCTCGGCCGTCACCACGACGCGAGCGTACTCGTCGAGGTGAAAAACCGGCGGGATGAACGGGAGGTAGACCGACACTCTCATTTGTGCCCGAACCCATGAACCCGGCGCCAAGCAGTTCGTCGGTGTGGGCGAACAAGTGAGGGTAGTGCGCGCACGACTGAGTGGAATATTGACGTCGGCGAGAGCATCCGTCATCGCGGTCGTGGCCTGCCGTTCGGCGGCCACAGGGTTTTGCGCGGTGACAAAAATGCGCGCCGCGTGTCGCACTGCTGACTCGCTGGCAAGCTGAGCTGATTGGATGCGGCCTAGCGTAAGCACGAGATAAACCAGGGGTACGAGCAAAACCACCCCTGCGGCGAGAAACTCGAGAGCGGCGGATCCGCGCTCGCTGCGAAAAACTTTCATTGAGTCACCGGCTCTCGCGTAGCATGCCCGGTAACCTTCAGCATCGTTGCCGGCCCCAGAAGGCCGATCAGCGGCAGGGGTGCGGCAACCGTGATGGCCACAGCGTCACGAGAATTCCAACGCACGTACTCACTACTGATGTCCGCCGAATACGCATCGCCAATCGCCATGCTAATCAGTGCGGCGGTACGCTGCTCGCCGGCCGAGAGGGAGCTGTCGGCGAGGGCCGCCCAACGAGCGCCCTCAGAGGCGGCATCGAGCAGAGTGTTGCGCACGTGTTGTGCGAGGGCGAGCTGCAACACACCGAGCACTAGGGTGACGACCAGCACCCCGACGAGTGAGAACTCGACGGGGGCTGATCCGTGATCGCTTCGCCAAGCGAGTCGGGTGAACATCGCGACAGAGGTAACTAGAACTTGACGACGCGGGAGATGGCTTGGTCGAACACGCCGCCGAGTGCCGGTCCGGCGACGGCCCAGATTGCCACAACCAAACCGGCCGTCATGAGCGTGATGAGCACCCACCCGGGTACATCGCCGCGCTCGTTTCGCAAGTGCGTGAAGACACGCCGTGCTGCATTGTCAAGTGCTGCTGACAGGTGAAGAAAAGGCTGATTCATGGTGACTCCTCATAGGTGTGAATGGCACGCGAACTGCGTGCGCACACAGGAGTCTGCCGGTGATGCGCCAGGTCAGTGACGAGTTATCCACAAGACCTGAAGAGACGGCTCTCTTCTACATCGAGCGGGACTTAGGCGGCACCATCAAACATCGACGTGACCGAACCGTCATCGAAAACTTCACGGATGGCACGCGCGAGCAGCGGCGCGATGGGAAGAACCTCGAGAGTGGCGAAACGCTTCTCATCAGGAATGGGCAGGGTATCGGTAACGACCACGGAATCCACTGCCGGCGACTGCAAAATCTCGCAGGCCGGATCTGAAAAGACAGCATGAGTCGCAGCCACCACTACCCCAATGGCACCATTCGCCTTCAGTGCCTCGGCGGCTTTGACGATGGTGCGACCGGTGTCAATCATGTCATCCACAAGTAGACAGACTCGGCCGTTGACCTCACCCACGATCTCGTGAACGGTGACCTGATTGGGAACCTTGGGATCACGACGCTTGTGGATGATGGCCAGCGGTGCTCCAAGCTTCTCGCTCCAGATGTCGGCGACGCGCACACGACCCATGTCGGGCGAGACCACGGTGAGCGTGCTCGGGTCGAGTTTGGCGCGGAAGTGTTCGAGCAACACCGGCATCGCAAACAGATGGTCAACTGGCCCGTCAAAGAATCCCTGAATCTGAGCGGCGTGGAGGTCGACGCTCATGATGCGGTCTGCGCCGGCTGCGGCGAACAAATCGGCCATGAGTCTTGCCGAAATGGGCTCGCGACCGCGCCCCTTCTTGTCTTGGCGCGAGTAAGGGTAAAACGGCGCCACCACCGAGATGCGCTTGGCCGATGCACGCTTGAGAGCGTCAATCATGATGAGCGTTTCCATGACCCACTCGTTGATGGGCGCGGTGTGCGATTGAAGCACGAAGACGTCGGCTCCGCGAATACTCGAGTCATAGCGGGCGTAGATCTCGCCATTGGCGAAGGTGCGCAGTTCTGCTCCGGTGACATCAATATCGAGCTCACGCGCTACCGCCTGAGCGAGAGCCGGATGAGCTCGACCCGATACCAAAATAAGTTTCTTCTTGGTCTTGACGGTGATCTCACCCACGGTGCCCTGGTTTCTCTCGACTACGAGTTGTTGGCGTTCTTTGCCGCTTCAGCAGCTGCTGAACCGGGACGGTTGGTTTCGACCCAACCTTCGATATTGCGCTGCGGGGTCACACTCATCCCGAGTGCACCTGCCGGAACATCCTTTCGCACAACGGCTCCCGCCGCCGTGTATGCCCCATCCCCGATCGAGACCGGCGCCACAAAAACGTTGTGCGAGCCGGTGCGCACCTGAGAACCGATGACGGATGCCTGCTTCGTGACACCGTCGTAGTTAGCGAAGATGGTTCCGGCCCCGATATTCGAACCCTCACCAATCGTGGCATCACCCACATAGGAGAGGTGAGGCACCTTACTCCCCACACCAATGCGAGCGTTTTTGGTTTCCACGAAGGTGCCGATTTTGCCGTTATCGCCGAGGTAGGTTCCCGGACGGAGATAGCTGAACGGCCCTACACTTGCGCCGGCACCGATCACACTCAGGGTTGCATCGGTGCGCTTGACGGATGCCCCGGCACCGACCTCGGTATCGAGCAGGGTGGTGTCGGGACCGATGATGGCGCCAGTTTCGATAACCGAGGCGCCGAGCAGCTGGCATCCTGGTCGAATTTCTACATCCGGTGAGAGCTGAACCTGAAGGTCAATCCACGTCGAGTGGGGGTCGAGAATCGTGACGCCCGCGAGCTGCCACCCACGAATGATCATTGCGTTCAGATGACCTGCCGCGGCCGCCAATTGCGCGCGGTCGTTGATGCCCTCCACCTTCCACGAGTGAGCAACCTCGAGTGCGTGAACAAGCTCTCCCTGCGAGCGCAACAGGCCGACCACATCGGTGATATATTTTTCGCTCTGCGCATTGTTGAGATCAAGCTTGGGAAGCTG
The DNA here is from genome assembly GCA_947449765.1 of Actinomycetota bacterium. GTDB lineage: Bacteria > Actinomycetota > Actinomycetes > Actinomycetales > Microbacteriaceae > CAIOLM01. The sequence goes on from CANFSP010000007.1 coordinate 9,764, forward strand.
ATCGCGCAACGAGGCGCTAGCGAAAATGTAGATGCCGGCGTTAATCTCGCGAACGCCGAGCTCATCCTCAGTGGCGTCTTTATGCTCCACAATGCGGTCGACCGCACCGTCGCTATCACGAATGACTCGGCCATAGCCGGCAGGGTCATCAAGGAGCGTGGTCAAGAGGGATGCGCTTGCCGCCGCGCGTCGATGTGCAGCGATGAGCTGCTGAAGAGTTTCCGCGTCGAGCAACGGAACATCCCCGTTGACCACGAGCACATCGCCAGAGAAATCGTCGGGAAGCGCAGATACCGCGAGCTCAACAGCTCGTCCCGTACCAGGGATGTCGTCTTGGTCAACGATGACGGCGCTCGGCAGATCCACCTCAATGACCTCGACGAGGCGGTCACGCTCGTGGCGAACCACCGCTACCACGTGTTGGGCATCGAGCGCGCGAGTAGTGGCTAAAACATGGCTAATCACCGTGGCGCCGGCGAGCTTGTGCAAAAGCTTGGGGGTGGCGCTCTTCATCCGCGTGCCCTGACCGGCCGCCAAAACAATGATGGCGAGGTTGCTGTCGGTCACGGACTCCTCCTCCATCACCCGCGTCGTTCGCGAGCATGCGCTCCGCCACCTGGATTCGAACCAAGACAAACAGCTCCAAAGGCTGCTGTGCTGCCATTACACCATGGCGGATTGACGAGTCGCCTGAACCGAGGAACAGACGAAAACGTTCCCTTACAGTCTGCCAGAGAATGAGCGGCGATAATGGCTACATGGCACCAGAAAACGACGAGGTCGACCGCATTGTGGCGGCGTGGCGGTCAGAGCGTCCCGACCTCGACTTCTCCCCACTTGAGGTGCTCTCGCGAGTGGGTCGTCTCGCCCGTCTTCTCGATCGCGAGCGTCGCCGGGCATTTACCCGGTCTGAGCTTGACTCGTGGGAATTCGATGTTCTCGCGGCGCTGCGACGCGCGGGCAGCCCGTACCAAATGAGCCCGAAAGCCTTGTTGCAACAAACACTCGTTTCGAGTGGCACGATGACCAACCGCATCGATCGTCTCGTCGATCGCAACCTCGTTCGGCGACTAGAAGACCCCAACGACGGACGCGGCGTGCTGGTCGAAATGACACCGGCCGGACTGACTCGTGTGGATGCGGCCATCACGCGCTTGGTGGACGCAGAAGCAGCCATCCTGTCGGCGCTTCCGCGAGCGGAGCAAAAGAAGCTCGCGGCAGCGTTGAGAAGACTGAGCCTCGAAATGGATGAGACTGACTGATTTCGAGGCGTGCGTGATTTCGATACGCGCTTCGCGCTACTCAATCAGCGTTTTACGGCGCTACTCAATCAGCGTTTCGATGCGCTACTCAATCAGCGTTTAGGTGCGCGCGTCACTTAGCTCGCCAGAGCGAATCCTCGGTAACCGTCGTGAGCGACCTCAGTGCACGCGGCACGGAATGGCCCAACACCCATGAGCGCTGGCAGTACGACGTGCGGCTTGCCTGCGACGTTGTCACCCATGTACCACGAGTGGCTCGCCCGGTGCACGGTGAATTGGCCGATGGCGTTGTTCTGCGCCACCCACTCATCCTGTGCCTGTTGCGTAGCCTCCATGCGGGTAAAGCCGTGCTCCGTGAGGTACTCGATGCAGTCGCTGATCCACTCCACGTGCTGTTCGAGTGAAACGACCACGTTTGAGAGCACCGAAGGACTCTGCGGCCCGGTAACCAAAAACAGGTTGGGGAAGCCAACCGACATCGTGCCGAGGTAAGTTTTCGCGCCTTCTTTCCAGACGTCGCGAAGGTTCTTGCCATCGATACCAACAAGATCAACCTCATTGAGGATGCCGGTGAATGCGTCGTAGCCGGTGGCGTACACGATGATGTCCACGTCGGTTTCTGCGGTGGTTGAGCCTGTCGACACCTCAAATCCCGTCGGGGTGATCCGCTTCAGGGGAGACTCAAGCAAGTCCACGAGATGCACGTTCGACTGGTTGTAGATCTCGTAGTAGCCGCTGTCGATACAGGTGCGACGAGTACCGAATGGGTAGCTCTTCGGAATCAACTTTTCTGCGATAACCGGGTCGTTAACCCGCTCACGCACTTTGCTCGCCAAGAAGTCCGAGATGGTTTTGTTGGCAGCGTCGTCGACGAGAACATCGGTGTACGAACCGAAATACGTGAACGGCGACAGGTTCTCGTAGATGTACTGGTAGTACGCGGTACGTTCTTCGTCGGTCGCGTCAAAGGCTCCCTTCTCGGGGCCGGGCAGACCAAGCCCATCCATCGAGTGCCGTTTACGTTCGCGTTCAGCGGCATAATTCGCCTTCACTGCAGCGACCTCGTCGGCGCTGAGTTTGCGGTTGAACGCGGGCACAGTCCACGACGGCGTGCGCTGCAAGACGTACAGCTCACCTGCCGTCTTGGCAATTTCTGTAGCCAACTGGATGCCCGTCGACCCGGTGCCGATAACGGCTACGCGTTTGCCACTGAAGTCCACCGGTTGCGCGGGCCAATCCGTCGAGTACAGGCTTCGTCCGGTGAAGGATTCGTGACCGGGGATGTCGATCGGCTTCGGGGTAGAGAGCGCTCCTGTTGCCATAATCACCCAACGCGCGGTGTACGAGTCACCTTTATCGGTTGTCACCGTCCACTGGTTCGCGTCGTTGTCGAACACCGCCTTGACAACCTTGGTGTTGAACGAAAACAGCTCACGAAGCGAGAAACGGTCCGCTACGTGCTGGGCGTACGAGAGAATTTCGGGCTGTGCCGAGTAGCGCTCGCTCCACGTCCAATCCTGTTGCAACTCTTCATCCCACGAGTACGAGTACTCCACGCTTTCCACGTCACAGCGCAGACCGGGATAGCGATTCCAGTACCAGGTGCCACCCACATCGGCACCCTTTTCGAATCCCTGAACAGAGTGCCCCTGCTTGCGCATATTGTGGGCGGCGAGCATGCCGGCGAAACCGGCGCCAACGATGACGACGTCTACGTGAGGGGTTTCGACACGCTCAACCATCGCTATGCAACCTTCTTCTTCATCCAGGCGCCAACCTCATCGATCATGTCGCGACCCTCGCTGAGCATGAATGAGAAGAGCGACCAGTCGTGTGGCATGTCAGTCCACTCGTGGAACGTCACATCGACACCGGCAGCCGAAGCCTTGTCGCGAATGCGCGTCGAGTCGGAGTGCAGAATCTCGGTCGTTCCGACTTCGATGAGCAGCGGAGAAAGCCCGGAGAGGTCTCCAAAAACGGGCGACGCCAGGGGGTCAGTTGCCGAGTGCCCCTGCAGGTATTGGTCCGCGCCGGACTGCAAACCCGCCTTAGTCAAGGACACGTCCGCTGCGGCCTGAGTCGTCATCGACTCACCCGAGTGGGTGAGGTCAGCCCATGGTGACAACAGCACCGTTCCAGCCGGTTGCGGCAGGCCGTGCGCCTTCAATGACAACAGCAGACTGAGCGCCAAACCACCGCCAGCAGAGTCGCCAGCCACGATGATGTTCTCAGCGGCGAAGCCTTCAGCTATGAGCCCCTGATAGGCAGCAACAGAATCGTCGAGCGCGGCCGGGAAAGCGTTCTCAGGAGCCAGACGGTAGTCAATCGAGAAGTGATTCACACCGGCTGCCGCCGCGATGTTTCCGGTGAGGCCGCGGTACACCTCAGCAGTACCTACGAGCAACGCCCCACCGTGGATGAAGAGCATGACGTTCTTCGAACCGGGGGTGTCCATCCACAGACCGGATATCCCGCCAATGGTTTTCTCGGTGAAGGAGAGCGACTCCGCCACCGGGAAGGTCGCGACGGCACCGTTGAACTGTGCGCGCACCTCGGCCGCAGGAATAGTGAAATCGAATGGGTTTGCTACGAGCATGCCTTTGAGGGCGGCGAGTTCGTCGAGCGTCATGGCGTCACGGTCCTTTCGTCAGTGAGTGACCTAGGACAATACTGAGCGCAACCCGCCGTCCGAACTAGGCACGGAGTGAATGCACATTTGAAAATTGTGCACGTGTGCGCCACTCGGACGGTGAGATGTCAAAGACCTCACGAAAAACCCGGCTGAAATATCCCGCATCATCGAAGCACCACTTGTGCGCTATTTGACCCACGGATGCGTGAGCAAGCACTGGATCGGCCAGGTCTCGGCGAGCCTCGGTCAAACGTCGTTGCTTGATCCACTGGGCCACACTCACACCGGCTGACTTGAACACGTTGTAGAGGTGACGCGTGGAGATAAAGTGGGCGGCCGCGATGGACTCCGGCGAGAGCTTCCAGTCTTGAAGGTGCTCGTTGATGTAATACGTCACCTCAATGAGCAACGAACGTCCGAGGTCGTTTCGATCAAGCCGATCGTCGAGTTCGTTACTGAGCACCGAGGTGATCAAGTCAAGACCGGTGCGTGCCAGACGTTCGCCACTGGGTTTGGCGAGATGGTCGAGACTATCGACCAGGCCCATCAGATAAGTGGATAGCACGGCTCCCGTTCCGGTGGTGCCATCGAGTGGGTACGCGGCAAACTCCCCAGCTAAGCCTGCGGGGAGGTCGAGAGCCGATTTGGGAAACATCGCCACGATGAAACGAAAATCTTCGTCAAAGTGCAGGTCGTATTGCCGGGCGGTGTCGTACACCGTGATGGTCCCTGGAGTGAGTTCAAGTTCGCGATCACCCTGTGTCATCGTTCCCGAACCGGAAACTTGATAACTGAGTTTGTAGAACTCAAACGACTGCCCCGTAATGATTCCAGGGCTTCGATGAACTGAATGTGGGCTCGCCTTGATGTCGCTGAGTTGCAAATCGGCCGACCCGGCGGAACGGTACTGGGCGTGAAAATGGGAAGTTCCCAGCGGCACGATATCGAGAGGGGGGAATGCTCGATCCATCTCATCGCGCCACACGCCAATGGATTGCGCGTCATTCGGATCGAGGGCAAGCGAGAGCGGATCATGTCGAAAATTAGTCAGCGACATTGGTCCCCTCTCCGCATCGAAATGAGCCTGCTAAGAGGATACGCCCGCGCTGTCGAGTGCACGAATGAATAATCTGATTTTCAGCGCACACCACTGGGGATAACGTGCTAGCCGAGTTGGTCGGTCAATTCGAGCCATCGTGTCTCAAGTTCCGCCACCTGTGTTTCAAGGGCTCGAAGCTCTGCCGTGAGCTCGGTGAGGAGTGTGTAGTCAGATTGATCGGATGCGGCCAGTTTTTCATGCTGAACGCTCTCTTCGACCTGAAGTTTGCTGAGCTTGCGTTCAATCGCCGCGAGTTCTTTCTCCGCGTTTCGGCGCTCGGCCCCGCCGAGCGTGGGCGCTGCCGGCGGTTGAGTAGCCGACGGTTGAGTAGCCGATGGTTGAGTAGCCGACGGTTGAGTAGCCGATGGAGTCGGCGTATCGAAACCCGCCGGCGTGGTCTCGATACGAGGCTTCGCCTCTACTCGACCAGCGGGGGTCTTTCCACCAGAAACTCGACCAGCGGGGGGGTTGCCGGACCCCAACGCGAGATACTCCTCAACGCCACCGGGGAGGTGCCTCACGTGAGCGTCGATCACGGCGTACTGCTGATCGGTGATGCGCTCGAGCAAATATCGGTCGTGGGAAATGACAAGCAGCGTCCCGGGCCACGCGTCCAGCAAATCTTCCATGGCGACAAGCATGTCCGTGTCGAGGTCGTTGGTGGGCTCATCCAAAATCAACACGTTGGGCTCATCGAGCAAGATGAGTAAAAGCTGCAGTCGGCGTTTTTGCCCGCCGCTCAAATCTTTGACCGGTGTTGACAATTGCGCGCTGCTAAAACCGAGGCGCTCGAGCAACTGACCAGGCGTCATCTCCTTGCCGTCCGCCAGGTACGTACTGCGCTTGGTAGCAACGACCGCGCTCACACGGTCATCCTGCACGGCTTTCAATTCATCGAGCTGCTGTGTCAATACGGCAATCTTGACGGTTTTTCCGCGCTTGACCCTTCCGCTGGTCGGCGCGACCGCACCGGAAACTAAGCCGAGCAGTGTGGACTTTCCAGCACCGTTGACGCCCAGAATTCCGGTTCGTTCTCCCGGGGCGATGCGCCACGTCACGTCACGCAACACCGTTCGTTCACCAAAGCTCACGCCGACATCGATGAGATCAACGACATCCTTGCCAAGTCGCTGCATGGCCATCGACGACAGTGCGACAGTGTCACGCGGTGGCGGCTCGTTGGCGATGAGTTCGTTGGCCGCATCGATGCGAAATTTTGGCTTGGATGTTCGTGCCGGCGCTCCCCGACGCAACCACGCCAGCTCCTTTCGCATGAGGTTCTGGCGCTTGCCTTCGATCACCGCGGCTTGTCGATCGCGCTCGACGCGCTGCAAAACGTAGGCCGCATAGCCTCCCTCAAACGCCTCGACGATGCGATCGTGGACTTCCCAGGTGAGTGTGGCCACTTCATCGAGGAACCATCGATCGTGAGTGACCACGACGAGAGCACCCTGTCCCGCTGGCCAGCGTGTTTTGAGGTGGGTCGCAAGCCAGGTGATGCCTTCGACGTCGAGGTGGTTCGTTGGTTCGTCGAGGAACAGAACATCCCAATCGCCGGCGAGGAGAGCCGCGAGGGCAACTCTCCGCTGTTGCCCACCGGAGAGTTCGCCGATCACTCCATCCCACGGAATATCGGCAACCAAACCGGCTAGCACGTCACGAACAAGCGGATTGCCGGCCCAGACGTGTTCCTCGACGTCACCCACGATGGCGTCGCACACCCGGACATCATGCGGGAGCGAATCGGCCTGATCGAGCACACCAATGCGCACGCCTCCTCGCCTCGTGACCGAGCCGGCATCCGGCTCACGGCGACCCGCGAGAAGGCTGAGCAGAGTACTCTTGCCATCGCCGTTTCGGCCGACAACGCCGACACGATCGCCCTCATTGAGACCGAGTGTGATGGACTCAAAGACCACGCGCGTCGGAAATTCAAGGCGAAGATTTTGAGCTCCGAGCAAATGCGCCACAGTGTGTCTCGATACGTTTCGGTGGGACGACGCCCAGGTTAGTCGGCCACGATGCGAGCGCCAGCAACCGGTCCGGTCACATAGAGCGCCTCGTGACCTTCGGTCGTGAGTGTCGCGACCAGATCGCTCGCCGCATCCTCATCGTCGACGAGAAAAGCAAGTGTGGGACCGGAGCCCGAGACGATTCCGGCCAGCGCACCCGACTCATCACCAAGTTGGAGCACATCGACCAAACTGGGTTGAAGGTGCAGGGCGGCCACCTGCAAATCATTCGTCATCACACGCGCGAGAGCATGAGGATTGCCATTGCTGAGCGCGTGCAATACCTCGGCACTGACTTCGGGTGCGGGGACCGCGGGGGCAATGTCGCGCACGTGTTTGGCTCGGTGCACATCGAGTTCGGCGTAGACGGCAGGGGTGCTCAAGCCGAAGTCGGCAAGAACGAGAACCCAGTGAAAAGTTCCCTTACACAACGCGGGACTGAGTTGGTCACCGCGTCCGGTTCCGATGGCGGTACCTCCGGTCAACGCAAAAGGAACATCCGCGCCGAGTTGCCGGGCCAAGTCGATCAAATCCTCGCGACCGAGGTTGGTGCCCCACAGTGCGTCACAGGCGAGGAGTGTCGCCGCAGCATCTGCCGAACCGCCTCCCATGCCACCGGCTACCGGAACGTGCTTCTCGATTTCGAGCCTCACTCCCCCGCGATATTTGGCGTGCCGGGAGAGTAAGCGTGCCGCTTTGATACCCAAATTGGTGGCATCCGTGGCGAGCATCGAGGTTTCAACCGGGCCGGTAAAACTGATCGAAAAGTCGTCTGCGGGAAAGGCGCGAACATCCTCGTAGAGAGAAACGGCCTGATACGCGATGGCCACATCGTGGTAGCCGTCCTCGAGAACCTGCCCAACCGTGAGAGACACGTTGATCTTTCCGGGAGCGCGTACGTGAACCATGTCACGGTGAGTTACCGACGCCATGAGACAAATCTAGTGGTGTTCGAGGATGCGCTTTGACCGGGCATCATGCTCGCGCGAGGTCGGTTCTGGCAAGGCGAATGTATGCGTCAATGCCGAGCTGTTCGCCCCGCATCGTCGGGTCGATGTCGGCGGCTTCGAGGGCACGAGTCGCCAACTCGGGCGAGCCATAAACGATGGCTAAGGCCTGCCGCAGCATCTTTCGTCGCTGACCGAAGGCACGGTCGATGATCTCAAACATGTGTTTGCGTAGCTGCTCGCTTGCCTCGAAGCCGGCTGGGTTGATCGCAGGATCAATACCGCGACCCATTTCCACCGGCCAACGCTCGAAACCAATGAGTACGGAGTCAACGTTGGGAACCGGCCAGAACACGGAACGGCTCACCGTCCCGACTACTTTCCACTGACCGTACCAGGCCGCTTTAACGCTCGGTGAGCCATACACTTTTGATCCCGGCTCAGCTGCTAGACGATGCCCCACCTCAGCCTGAACCATCACCACACCAGATCGGATGCTCGCAAAGTGTTCGAGTAAGTGCAAGAGAACGGGCACCGAAATGTTGTACGGCAGGTTAGCCACCAGGCGAACCGGTTGTGCCGGGAGTTCGCGAAGGGCAAGCGCATCCCCACTGACCACGGTGATTCGGCGACCGCGGGTTCGACCGGCAATCGTGGTTTGGAGCTCGGCGGCAAGTCGCTTATCGATTTCGACGGCGATCACGTCGGCATCTGCTTCCACGAGTCCGAGGGTGAGGGATCCCAGACCGGGACCGACTTCAAGAACGGTCTCGCCGGGTTGGACTTTCGCGAGGGCCACAATTTTGCGCACGGTGTTTGCATCGTGGACGAAGTTTTGACCGAGCTTTTTGGTGGGGTAGACGCCAAGGCGATCCGCCAACGATCGCACGTCAGCGGGTCCCAGCATAATGACTTCAGTCATCGATCAATCCCTCATCCCACGAACCGTAAACCGCCTCGGTGTTTAGCGCTATTCGTGCACACAGATCACCTAGGTCGAGTCCGCCGCACTCTGCCATGGCCCGCACGGTGTGAGGGGTCAGGTACGGCGCATTCGGCCTGCCTCGGAAGGGCGTGGGGGTGAGGTACGGCGCATCGGTTTCGACGAGAACAAGCTCGCGAGGTATGGCCATGAATGCGTCACGAAGGTGGTCGTTTTTCTTAAAGGTAAATGTCCCGGCAAACGAGAGATACCAACCGTGGGATGCCGCGAGTTTCGCCATCTCAACGTCGCCAGAAAAACAGTGGAACACCGTGCGTTCTGGAGCGCCAACGCGAAGCAGCGTCTCAATGACCTCGTCGTGCGCGTCGCGATCATGGATCTGAAGGGCAAGCCCATGCCGTTTGGCAATCTCGATGTGCGCCTCGAAAGAACGGTGTTGCGCTGCCTGCCCGTCCGTGGGCGTACGAAAGAAATCGAGTCCGGTCTCACCGATGGCGCGCGTGCGCGGCCAGGCCGCAAGCTCATCAATGACCACGAGAGCCTCGTCCAGCACGCCACGGGATTCGAGTTCTGGCGCTTCATTCGGGTGAATGGCTACAGCGGCAAGCATCCGTCGATTTCCCGCAGCCATTTCGGCCGACCAGCGCGAGGTGGCAACATCGGTTCCCACCTGAACGACACCGACGATGCCGACCTCGGCGGCACGATGTAGATGCTCGGCGTAGGTCAGTGGCTGATCGCCATCGGCAATTTCCAGATGGGTGTGATTGTCATACACGCCGACAGGCAGCGCTTCCGGCAGGGGCGGATACGTGAGCTCGCGGGCACCCGATCCCTCATTGTTCGTGCGGGTCCGCAAATATTCCGGCTCAGACATGTGACAGCAGGATGCGCTTACTCGGGAGTCTCGATACGCGGGAACAGCGGCTCAAGCGCGCCAATCCCGGTGCCTGGTGCCAGTTGACCCCACTGACCAGCTTCACGGATGGGCTGCTGCTCGAGTGAACCGAGTGAGCCGCCGACCCCAAGGGCATTCCACAGCACGTTTGTCGCATGCGGCATGACCGGTGAAAGAAGGACGGTGAGTGCGCGAATTCCCTCGACCACGACGTAGAGCACAGTGGCGAGGCGCTCACGCTGAGCCTCCTCTTTGGCGAGAGCCCACGGCTGCATGTCAGTGATGTACCCGTTGAGAGCATCCACGATGGTCCATATTTCGGCAATCGCCTCGTTGATGGCGACCCGTTCAATGGCGGCGTCAGCTTGTAGAGCCGCCGCCGCGACGACATCGATGATTGCTCTGTCTTCTGGCGTGTACTCGGACGGGGTGGGCACAACGCTCTCGAAGTACTTGGCAACCATCGCCAACGCACGCGAAGCGAGGTTTCCAAACCCATTGGCTAGTTCAGCTTGGTAGCGCGCCGACAGGTCTTCCCAGCTGAACGAGCCATCCTGACCAAAGCTAATCGCGCTCATGAAGTAGTAGCGGAATGCGTCTGAGCCGAAGGTGTCGGTGATGTCGTTCGGCGCGATTCCCGTCAATTTTGACTTGGACATTTTTTCGCCACCGACGAGGAGCCAGCCGTGCCCGAAGACTTGGTGGGGAACCTCAACACCAGCGGCCATGAGCATGGCAGGCCAGATCACCGCGTGAAAGCGAAGGATGTCTTTACCGACCAGGTGGGTTGCCGGCCAGCGTGAGGAAAATTGCGCCTCGTCGTAACCGTAGCCAACGGCCGTGATGTAGTTCAGAAGTGCATCGAACCACACGTAGACGACGTGGGTGTCGTCCCAGGGCAGCTTGATTCCCCAGTCGAATGTCGAACGCGAAATTGACAGGTCGTCGAGCCCTTGCTTGACAAATTGGATGACCTCGTTGCGCGCCGACTCCGGCTGCACAAACTCAGGTCGTTGCTCATAGAGGTCGAGCAACTGCTGTTGAAAGTCGCTCATCCTAAAGAAGTAGTTCTTCTCGTGGAGGGTTTCTACGGGTTTCGAGTGGATGGCACAGACCTGCTGACCGTCATACTCCCCCGCGCCGTTGACGAGGTCGGATGGCTGTTTGTACTCCTCGCACCCCACGCAGTATGCGCCCTCATACTCGCCGGTGTATATGAAACCAGCATCGTAAAGCGTGGTCAGAAACTTTTGCACGTTGACTTCGTGGCGTTCCTCCGTCGTGCGAATGAAATCGTCGTTGCTGATCGAAATCGTGTTGAGCAGGGGCTTCCACGCGCTCTCGACAAGGCGGTCAGCCCACTCTTGCGGTGTCGCACCATTCGCCGTCGCGGTGCGCAAAATCTTTTGCCCGTGCTCATCAGTGCCGGTCAGCAGCCAGGTGTCGTCGCCAGCCTGGCGGTGCCAGCGCGCCACAACGTCAGCAGCCACCTCGGTGTACGCGTGGCCAATGTGCGGCACGTCGTTGACGTAAAAGATGGGCGTCGTGACGAAGAAGGACCTGCCGGAAGCCATGACCCTAGTTTAGTTTGCGTGCGAGTGCCGCCTGATACAGGTCGCGCGTGGAGAGGCTGGTCGAGGATGAGACCTGAGCGCACGCCTCTTTAAGACGCATTCCACTCGCGGTGAGTGCGTCGATTTCTGCCAGCGCGGAATCGAGTGAAATCACCGTGGCGGATGCTCCGTGCACCAGCACCACGATTTCACCGCGCACCCCCTCGGCAGCCCACGCGTGTAGCTCAGCAAGGTTTCCCCGACGGACTTCTTCAAACTTTTTCGTGAGTTCGCGACACACTACCGCGTCACGGGTCGCGCCGAAGGCGTCGCGGGCATCGGCGAGCGCATCCGCCAAACGGTTTGGCGATTCATAAAAGATCATGGTTCGACGTTCGTGCGCGAGTTCGATAAACCGGGCACGACGCTCCCCCGACTTGCGGGGTAGGAAGCCCTCAAACGTGAACCGGTCGGTGGGCAGTCCAGATACGGCGAGCGCCGTAATAACCGCACTCGGACCGGGCACGCTTGTGACGGTCACGCCGGCAGCAACGGCGGCACGAACGAGGTGGTATCCGGGGTCGCTCACCGTGGGCATGCCGGCATCGCTGAGAACAAGAACATCCATTTCGGCGGCTAGTACAACAAGCTCGTCGGCGACAGCAGCCTCATTGTGATCGTGCAGGGCGACCAGTCGTGGTCGATTCGTGATACCGAGAGCGGTGAGGAGCTTGTGGGTGGTTCTCGTGTCCTCACTCGCAATGAGACTCACGCGCTCGAGCGTTTCACTTAACCTCGCGGACGCATCACCCAGATTGCCGAGAGGTGTTCCACCGAGAATGATCACGGCACCAAGTCTGCCAGTTCTCAGGTTGTCTGCCCGGCTCCACCACTATTCTGGGCAGGTGAGTGCGCCTTCATCCTTTGACTCGATCGTTTCGGGAAACGCACCCACACCAGGCGCCCCAGAACCCGCCCATTCGCCCGATTCCGTCATCACCGGCTCCCGACTCGACGACTGGTGTGCGCGACTACTGCGCACGCCCGCTCGAGTGCAACTCTGGTACTGGGGCGGTCCGCTCGTCATTACCGTGGTGGCAGCCCTACTCCGATTGATTAACCTCGGGTCGCCGCACGCGCTGGTATTCGATGAGACCTACTACGTCAAAGACGCGTGGACCCTGTGGAACAACGGATTCGAGTCGATGTGGACCGGGTCCGACGTCGACAAGGCGTTCATCTCCGGGCACGTCAATGACTTCAGCACGTCGGGCTCCTACGTGGTACACCCACCCTTGGGCAAGTGGCTCATCGCTCTGGGAATGGTGCTGTTCGGCCCGGCAAATTCATTTGGCTGGCGTTTTAGCGCGGCGATTGCGGGGATTATCGCGGTGTGGTTAGTAATCATGATCACCCGACGCCTCACGAAATCGACACTTCTCGCCTGCATCGCGGGTGGCCTCATGGCAATCGACGGCATGGCGATTTCACTGTCGCGAGTATCGGTTCTCGACAACTTTCTCATGCTGTTCACGCTCACAGGTTTCTACCTGATTGTGCTCGATCGACAGTGGGCATCGACACGGCTGGCTGCTCGACTGAGCCAGATTCGAGTCGACGAGCGAGCCCCAAGCTGGGGACCTCTGGTCTGGTGGCGGCCATGGCTCCTTCTCGCCGGTGTGGCATTCGGTGCGGCGTGCGCCGTGAAATGGTCCGGGGTGTGGTTCCTCGCGATTTTTGGCATTTATGTCGTGATCATGGATGCGCTCGATCGACGCCGGCTAGGCATACCGCTCTGGTTCTCCGCCGCGGCCCTTAAGCAGGCGCCCATCGCTTTTCTCACCATGGTGCCTGTCGCGCTCGTGACGTACATCTCCTCGTGGACCGGTTGGATAGTCACGAGCGGAGGCTACTACCGCCACTGGATCGACGACCATCCTGACCTGCACGCGACGGGAATCTGGTCGTGGATTCCGATGTGGGCTCAAGATCTCTGGTTTTACCACCAGACGGCCTACGGTTTTCATGTTGGGCTGAGCACGCCGCATCCGTACCAATCAAATCCGTTGATGTGGTTGCTGATGGATCGACCGACCTCGATGTACTACCAGGGCTCATCCGCCGGTCAAAATGGATGCGCGTTTAGCGCCTGCTCCGAAGCGATCAACCCGGTCGATAATCCGTTCATCTGGTACGCCGCCGTGGCCGCGCTGGTCTATCTCGTCTATCGCTTTGTTCGTTACCGACAGTGGACCGTGGGTGTCGTCCTCGCCGGAGTTGCAGCAGGTTACCTGCCGTGGCTGATGTACCTGAATCGCACTGTTTTTTCTTTTTATGCGATTGTGTTTGTGCCCTACCTCCTGATCGGGCTGGCGATCACCATCGGAATTATTCTGGGCAGCCGAACTGACCCCCGCGAAAAACGGGAACGACGGATTGCCCTGGTCAGCACCTACGGAATTCTTGCTCTGGTTTTTTCGGCGTTCTTCTACCCGATCTGGACGGGAATCCAGACTCCGCTGTGGTTCTGGCAAATTCACATGTGGTTGCCCAGCTGGGTCTAGCCGCCAACCCACACACATCAGCTACCCGCGTTACGCCGTGTTACTCCACTGCGTGCTCGCCGTCTCTGGCGCGAAAAAGCGCCGGTACGCTAGAAGTCATGGCAGATCGCGAATACGGGTTCAAGACTCGATCCATCCACGCAGGAAATATCCCCGATGAGGTCAGTGGCGCTAGAGCCCTCCCCATCTACCAGAGCAGTGCGTTTGTCTTTGATAATACGGATGACGCTGCCGCCCGCTTTGCGTTGCAGAAGTACGGCAACATCTACTCGCGTCTGGCCAACCCGACCGTGGCTTCGTTTGAGGAACGCGTGGCAAGTCTCGAGGGTGGACTTGGTGCAGTCGCGACAGCATCCGGATTGTCTGCCCAGTACATCACGTTCGCCTCACTGTGTCGGGCCGGCGATCACATCGTGGCCTCAGCCAACCTCTACGGCGGTTCCATCACGCAGCTCGACGTCACGCTTCGCCGTTTCGGCATCGAAACGACATTCGTCAACTCATCCAACCCTGAAGATTATGCCGCCGCCATCACCGACAAGACCAAGGTGATTTACGCCGAGACCGTGGCCAACCCGTCGGGCGAAATTGCCGACATCGAGGGTTTATCGGCGGTTGCTCGGGCACACGAGATTCCGCTGTTCATAGACTCCACCGTTGCCACACCCTACTTGTGTCGCCCGATGGAGTGGGGCGCGGATGTCGTTGTCCACTCGGCGACCAAGTTCCTCGGTGGCCACGGCACCACACTCGGTGGCATCGTCGTCGAATCGGGTCGGTTCCACTGGCACAGTGACAAGTTCCCGCTATTCGATGAGGTTGTCCCGTCGTACGGTGGCCTGACCTGGGCCGGCAATTTCGGCGAGTACGCCTTTCTCACCCGACTCCGTGCCGAACAGCTGCGCGACATCGGACCGGCACTGCCCCCTCACTCGGCCTGGCTGCTCGCACAGGGCGTTGAGACACTCCCCTACCGCATGCAGGCGCACGTCGACAATGCTCGCGCCGTCGCCAACTGGCTGGCTGAAGACAAGCGCGTGGAATCAGTCAACTGGGCCGGACTAGCGTCGCACCCGCACTACGACCGAGCACAGAAGTACCTGCCCTTGGGACCGGGCTCCGTTTTCGGCTTCACCGTGAAGGGCGGTCGGGATGTGGGGCGCGCGTTCATCGAGAACGTCAACCTGCTCAGCCACGTGGCCAACATTGGTGACGCAAAGTCGCTCGTCATCCACCCCGCCTCGACCACACACGCTCAGCTCTCGGATGAACAGCTTGAGGCAGCCGGAGTGGGGCCGGGGCTCATCCGACTTTCGGTTGGAATCGAAGATGTCGACGACATCATCTACGACATTGATCAGGCGCTGAGCGTTGCGCTCGCGGCGAAGTAGGAAGGCAGCACACGATGGCTACTGAAGAACTCGTTCAACTGGCAAACGGATTAAGTTGCTCGATGCCGGCTAATTCTCCGCTGGCAAAACTTCTTCGCTCCCAGCGCACGTGGGTCGGGCCCGATGCCAAAGCACGAAAGCGCATCCTGGACAATGCTCAATCGATTGCGATTATCGGCATGTCTGACAAGCCACAACGCTCGAGCTACTTTGTCGGAACCTATCTTCTTCAATCGAGCAACTACCGGGTGTACTTCGTCAACCCGATGGTGAAGGGCGAAATCCTCGGGCAGCCGGTCTACCCCGATCTCGCGTCACTGCCTGAAGTTCCGGACATTGTCGACGTCTTCCGCAAGGGCAGCGACATCCCCGCCGTGGTTGACGAGGTCGTTGCCGTCGGTTCGCCGGCCATCTGGGTACAGCTCGGCATTTACAACGAGGATGCCGCGCGGTACGCCGAAGAAAAGGGGCTCACCGTCGTGATGGACAAGTGCATCAAGATTGAGCACGCACGCTTTGACGGAGGTCTCCACCTTCTCGGCTTCGACACCGGCGTCATTAGCGCTAAGCGCCACGCGCGCTAGCCCGAACTGAGCGCGCATGCGACTCGAGGGCGGAAACCCTGAGCCTCTGCGCGGATTGAGCCTCTGCGCGGATTGAGCCTCTGCGCGGATTGAGCCTGTCGAAATCCAACTTGTGGACAGCCAGTGTGACGACAGGCGCAACCCACGGAGGCTTAGCAGCGGTGTGTTGCGTGCTTGTGAAGGTCCTTGTGTTCGTCCGCGGGCACACTTTTCGCAACACCCATGAACGCGTCGAGGTCGATGCGATTCCCGCCGAGCCAGGTTCCTAGCACCTGGCACTCCGTCGAAAGCTTGAGCACATCCACCTCATACGGATCCGCCGAGAGCTCGACGAAGTCAGCGAGTTTGCCTACCTCAATCGACCCGACAAGATCTTCACGTTTGAGAACTCGAGCGGCGTTGATGGTTTCCGCGGCGAGACCCTCGTGCAGGCTGATCTGCTGGTTTTCACCACGCAGTGCACCGCTTCGCGTTCGGCGAGTGACCGCCGTCTGCACGTTGAGAAGCGGGGTTGGAGGTGTCACGGAACCATCATTGTGGAAGGCGACGGGCGCACCGGAATCGAACGCGTCACGAAAACGCTGCCACTGCGCGCCGTACTGAGAATCGAACATCTGGCCATCGAGCAAATCGCCCCAGTAATAGAACTGGAACGGTGCCATGGAAAGCTGCAATCCCATGCGGGCTGCTCGTTCGAACTGATCGCCACGACACGCGCCAACGTGCTCAAGACGCCATCCGTGATTTGTGCCCATCAGCTTGTACTTGGTTAACGCGTTCTCGAAAGCATCCAGAACCACATCGAGACCCATGTCTCCGTTGACGTGCACCGACATTTGATTGCCTGTCGGCGCAAACTTGTCGAGCAAAGCGTCGAGGTCAGAACGCGTATAGTTCATGCCCTTCTCACCGATGCGATCTCCGGTGATTCCGGCACGCTTGGTGGCTTCGGTCTGCAGATACGGGAAGCTAATCGCGATGTTGCCGACCCACGGTGAACCGTCAGCCCAGAGCTTGATGCCCCCCTTGACCAATAAATCGGTGGAGACACTGCTCTCCAGAGGCAATTCGCAACCGTCCTCGGTGGACACGTGATAGAGCGAAACCCGCAGTGGATTGTTGGGCATCTGGGCAATCGCCTGGTACGCCGGCAAGAGGGCCTTGTTATAGGTCATCTCTGACGTCGAGGTGATGCCGTACTCAGCCATGATGCGGTAAAACGCCATAGCACTATGCAGCGGGTTGCCACCTAGAGCAGTCATCACAGGCTGAGCGACGATGAGCACCGCCGGTAACTCCCACGCCTGACCGACAAGCTTGCCATCGGCGTCACGCGTAAACGAGCCACCAACCGGGTCAGCGGGCGGATTGACGTCCCATCCGTTCTGCTTGATCAATGCCGAGGTGAAGTACACCCCGTGACCCGAGTTATCAGCAACCACGGCAACTCGGTCACCAAAGATGGCGTCGAGGTCGGCCGCGTTCGGCATGGGTCGCTCGTGAAGGAGTGCGTCGAATCCGTTGAACAGGAGTGGTTTGTCTGCCGGCTCACTCTTCATCGCGGCGGCAAACACGGCCAGGACATCATTCCAGGTCGGTGCATCCCACGGGGCAATCGAGTGAGCAGGAGCCTGAGTCGCGATACCGCTCACGATCGGGTGGCTGTGCGACTCGACGAATCCAGGCATCAGCGCGGCGGCATGTGAATCGACCACCGATGCACCCGGCAACGCCGTCTGACAATCGGCGAGCGAGCCCACCGCGACAATTTTGCCGTTCGAGACCGCAACAGCTTCGGCCCGAGGAGCACTCTCATCCATCGTGATGATGGTGCCCGCGGTAATGATGACGTCAGACATTATTTTGCACTCTTCTTCTTGGCGGCCTTTTCAGCGAGTTTTTCTTCGAGGAACTGATCGACGGGCTCGTTGGCGCCCTTGCGGCTGAGCGAAATGAACATGAGCACACCCGCGACAGCAATCAGGACGGCACTAATTGCTGCCGTCTCGGCGAAAGCTGCCGAATAGGCGCCCTCAATTGCTGTCTGCCCCGCGGAGGTCAGCGCGGCATTCACTGCAGAGTCAGATCCAGTCGCGCTACCGGTTGCCATGAAGTGGGTAATCGTGTCCCAGTTGCTTTGACCCGTTACCGCTCCCTTGGTGATGTGATCCACCTTTTGCACCGTCATGATGCTGATTGCGGTGGTTGTTCCTGTCAGACCAAGTGAGTAGCCGAACTGTCCGACGACGAGCTTGCTCGAGCTCACCGGCCCAAAGAACCTAGCAGGCGCCAAACCGAGAAACAGGTTGCCCTGGGTGGTTGCATTCATCATGTAGCCGACTCCCGCGATAACGAGACCCGGAACGAAGATGAGGTAGTTGTCAACCGACCCGGCAAAGACGAAGTCGATGAAACCAACTACCAGAAGCCCATAGCCGAACACCGCGATGAATCGAGCCGGCTTGCCCCTACCGAGCAGGGCACCAGCGATGAGCGAACCTGCGATGCCGGCAGCCGTGGCGGGAAGCTGTGCGACACCGATCAGGGCTGTGGGCACGTGAGTCACATACTGCCAAATGTTGGGGAGCATCTGGCTGATGGCGCCAGAACCGAAGTTCCAGAAAATGCCCATGATAACTGCGCCCACGAAAGCGGGGTGCTTGAGCATCTCAATCGGGAATACGGGGTGAGACGAGCGTTGCTCACGAATGACGAATGCGAACAGCGCGACGAGACCCACGAGCATCGGAATCAGGAACGCTGCAGAAGCCATGCCGTTCGTTGCCTGACTGATGCCGTAAAGGAGTCCGGAGACACCGATGGCGAGGAAAATCATTCCGAAGAAGTCGATCTTGCCGCCAGGAACCTTATCCACCTTGGGCAGGATGATCGGAATGAGCACGAACGCGAGCACCGAAACCACTGGCAGGATGAAGTACGCATACCTCCAATCGATACCGACGAGGATGCCACCAAGCACCATGGCCACCACCGGAATCACGCCATTGGTGACGTTGAACAGCGCCATAGCTGGGCCAAGCGACTTCGTCGAGGAGACGTTCTTCAGCATGCCGTAAGCGCCACCGAAAACCATTCCGAGAGCAACACCGGTGATGACGCGACCGCCCAAGTACATTCCTGCGTTGAGCGAGAATGCCGTGAGAAGCTGACCCGCCAGGCTCAGAAGCAGAGCCAATGAAACCACGAGGCGACGACCAACTCGGTCGGCAAGCAAACCGCCAGGGATAACCGTTGCGGCGAGCGCAAGTGTCGAAATACCAGCGGCGAGAGCTTGAGTCGAGGAGTCAAAGTTGAGCGAGTCCGACGCTTTTGCCAGAGCCATCGAGGAGATGATTGGGTCGGCGACCTGAATGGCGCCAATGACACCGAGTAACAGAACCGCGACGGTGCGGAATCCTGTTGCGGGAATTTCTTTCGTGGGCGCCATGCGCTCGCTCCTTTTTGTTGAGGTGGCTTTAATATATCGGTCTATGGGGCTTTGTTAATCGAATTGCTCGGACGGCGAATTGCGCGGCGATGCCCAACATGAGAATCGCGAAGAGAATATTGTTCACTGTCTCCGGCATCGCCTTGGCGACGATGACTCCGGTAAACGAGACAGCGCCTGCAATCACTCCGATGGAAAGACCAACCTTGACGTCAACAAATCCATTGCGCAGATTCACCCAACCTCCCACGAGCGAGGCGGGAATGAGCATTACCAGAGATGTGCCCTTTGCTTCGAAACTTGAGAATCCAAAAAAGATGACGAGAAGCGGGACGACAATGATTCCGCCACCGACCCCCAACAATCCGGCAAGCAACCCGGCGAAGACACCAATTCCGGCCATCTCGAGGTAGTTTCCCCAGTCCAAACCAGTGTTCGTGTCAATACCGCCAGAGTCGATTGAAAACATCATGCGAACAGCAAGAACGAGGACCAGCGCGACAAAAATCCACAGGATGACCCGTGCGGACACGACTTTGAGCAACCGGGCGCCAACATACGATCCGGTGATTGACCCCACAGATAGGGCCACAGCGGGCAACCAGAGGACTCCACCACTTGCTGCGTAACTGACTGTTCCGGCGACGGCGGTCACGGCAATGGCGGCTAGTGACGTAGCCGAAGCTTTCTTGATGTCGAAAGCAAAGAACGCCATGAGCAACGGAATGATGATGAACCCACCGCCGACACCAAACAAACCGCTGAGGAATCCGCCAATTAGACCGATGCCAACCAGCGCGATCACGCGCCGGGCGACTAGAGAACCTTGGACAGGAATGCTTTGGTCCGTTCGTGCTGAGGCTTAGTCAATACGTCTTCCGGATTTCCCGCTTCAACGACGTAACCGTCATCCATGAAAACCAAAGAGTCGGCTACTTCGCGCGCGAAGCCCATCTCGTGCGTCACCACGATCATGGTCATTCCCGATTGTGCGAGGTGTTTCATGACGTCGAGAACCTCGCCGACGAGTTCGGGATCGAGTGCCGAGGTGGGCTCGTCAAAAAGCATCAGTTTGGGATCCATGGCGAGCGCTCGGGCAATGGCAACGCGCTGCTGTTGTCCGCCCGAGAGGTGAGCGGGGTAAGAATCAAACTTGTCTGCGAGACCCACACGGTCGAGAAGCTCTTTACCGCGCGCAATCGCCTGGGCTTTGGGTTGCTTCTTGACCCGCAGCGGAGCTTCAATCACGTTCTCAAGCGCCGTCATGTGCGGAAAGAGGTTGAACCGCTGGAAGACCATGCCGATGTCTCGTCGTTGAGCGGCGGCTTCACTCGCTTTGAGCTCGAAGAGTTTGCCGTTTTTTTCGCGATATCCGATGAGGTCGCCGTCGACATAGAGGCGCCCGCCGGAGAGAACCTCGAGGTGATTGATGCAGCGAAGAAAGGTGCTCTTGCCTGATCCCGATGGACCAATGAGGCACATGACTTCGCCACGCTTGACCTCTACCGAAATGTCTTTGAGCACCGTGTTGTGCCCGAATGACTTGACGAGGTTCTCAGCGCGAACCATCACACTATCCATGGTTATTCACCTTGTCTGCAATGCGTCGCTTTGTCTTGCGTACCTGCTCGAAACCGGTGCCACGCGCGAATCGGCGTTCGAGGTAGAACTGACCAATCATCATGATGCTGGTGAACGCGAGGTACCAAATGGAAGCCACAATGAGCAGAGGGATTGGGTTGAACGTTTCGACGGCAATGTCTCGAGTTCGTGTGTAGAGGTCGAATGTGTACGGAACCGCGGTGACGAGTGACGTGGTCTTCAGCATTGAAATGACCTCGTTGCCCGTGGGCGGAATGATGATGCGCATTGATTGGGGAATGATGACCCGACTCATCGACTGTGACCAGGACATACCGAGTGCCGTGGAGGCCTCAATCTGTCCCTTGTCGACCGACAGGATTCCAGCGCGAACGATTTCGGCCATGTACGCCGCTTCATTGAGGGCAAGTCCGATGATGGCGAGAGTAAACGCATTGAGGGCAACCGTGGTTTGGATTGTGAACCACGGCTGAAGGAACGGGATGCCGATTGAAATGTTTTGGTAAATGACCGCGATGAGACCCCAGAAGACGAGCTGCACATAGACCGGTGTGCCACGGAAAATCCAGAGATAGACCCATGAGACGGATTTGAGCACCGGGTTCGGTGAGAGCCGCATGACGGCCAAGATGATGCCCAAGATGACGGCGATCACCATCGAGTAGATGGTGAGTTGGAGGGTGTTGAAGGCGGCCCCGATGACGCGCGGGTCGAAAACGTACTTGCCCACTGACGCCCAGTCATACGCGGGTCGGCCGGCGGCGTCAATGATGAAGAGAACCGCGATGAGGATGACGAGCGCGGCGAAAATGTTTCGCCACGGGTGGCGAAGTTTGACCGCCTTGATGACTTCGGGGGAAGACCCGTTCGGCGACAGAGTTTCCTCTGCCGCCGAACGGGCTTGTGAACTGGTCACGAAAGACTAGCTCGCGGTTGCGCCGTTGATGGTGGCAACCTTGATTGCGCCCTCACCAACGCCCCACTTGTCGAGGATGGCCATGTAGGTGCCGTCATCGATGAGTGACTGGAGTGCAGCCTGGATCGCCTTGTCGAGTCCCGCAGTCTTGCTCAGTGCGTAACCGTAAGGCGCAACATCGAACGAGCTACCGGCAGCCTGGAGCTTGCCCTTTGACTGAGCGATTGCGTAAGCGGTAACCGGTGAGTCAGCGCTCATCGCGTCGACCTGACCGAGAACGACTGCCGAGGTGGCTGCATCCTGCGTGTCAAAAGGAACAATTTCGATTGCGGCCTTGCCAGCGGCAACACACGCGTCTGACTTCGCAGGAACCTCATCGGTGTGCTGGTACGTCGTAGCCTGTACTGCAACCTTGAGTCCACAGGCGTCGTCGGGGTTTACCGTCTTGCCGGCGGGCGAAGCCCAGAGGATTCCGGCCTGGTAGTAGTTGACGAAGTTGACCTGCTGCTCACGCTCGGCGTTGTCGGTGAACGACGAAACACCCATGTTGACCTTGTCACCCTCAACGCTCGGGATGATGTTTGCGAACGCGGCGACAGTCCATGACGACTTGAGGCCGAGCTTGGCAGCGACCGCGTCAGCGAGCTCAACATCCCAACCGATGGGGTTTCCGGCTTCATCTTTGTACTCGTTAGGCGGGTACGTTGCGTCTACGCCCATGTTGAGTACACCAGCGGTTTTGATGGCGTCGGGGAGCAATGCCACAGCTGCAGCGTCAGGGGCAATCGTGGGAGCTGCAGTGGTGTTGCCACCGCCGCCACCGCCGGCACAACCGGTCAGGGCAAGGGCCGCTGCTGCCAAGACGGCAGGAACAAGCATCTTGATGCGCATGAAGAAACTTCTTTCTCTTGGTGAAGTGGTCTGAAGACCTGTCTAAACCATAACGCAGGTGATGTTTCACCGGCATTACGTCAGAGAAAATTCCGACGTTTTACAAAGGAAGAGAGCTGTAGACCTTAGTTTGCAACGGTGAATCGGCGACCCTGATGTTTCGGGTTTTCAATCTCGTCGATCACTGCCACACCAAAGTCTTCACTCGAGATGTTTTCGCCGGCAGGGCTGTCGAGCGCTGAGACATACTCCCCTGTTCGCTCACCCGGTTGAATCATGGGTGCCGGCGAGATGAGGGTCCAATCAAGATCACTGGATGTCTCGTAGATGCCCAAAACCGCCGTCATTGTTTCTGCCTCGGGCTTGAACATGTCGGGAAAGCCCTCGGTGTCTTTGAGTCGCACGTCACCCACAAAGAGCGAGCCGGCACCGCCGACAATAACAAGTCGCGCATCCGGATGCGACTGCACAATCGCCCGGTGAGCATCGAGGATGAGCGAATGCGGTTCGCCCGTCCGGCTTGGACCGGAGGCGATGACCACAACGTCGTGCTTGTCGGCAACCTCGGTGAATGTGGCGAGGTCTGACAGATCCGCCTGAGCGCCGAACGCACCGTTGATGGACGTGCCGCTGCGGCTGAGCGCGGTGACCTGATGTCCCCTCGCTACAGCCTCAGTGGTGACGCGGCTCCCGACCATGCCGGTCGCGCCATAGACCGCAATCTTCACTACTTGCTCACCACTGCCGATGCGTTCGACTCGTAGCTCGTGTTGGTGGCTTCGAAGAAGTTGACCAGCTGAAGGGTGTCGTTCGCGGTCGCCATCCACTTTGCCGGGTTGGAGACGTTGTACTCGGGCTCAAAGCCGAGCTCCTCGAGGCGACGGTCAGCCAGGTATTTCACGTACTGGTTGATGTAGTTCGAGTTGAGTCCCAGGATTCCGTTGGGGAGCAGATCGCGGTTGTACTGCTCTTCCATCTCGACGGCGTTGACGATCATCTGCTTGATTTCGGCCGCAAACTCGGGGGTCTGCAGGTCGGGGTTTTCTTCAAGAACGGTGAGAATGAGGTTGATACCGAACTTGAGGTGCAGTGACTCGTCACGCACCACCCAGTCCATCAGCGAGCCGAAGTTGCGGAGCAGGTTGCGCTGGCGGAAGCTCAGGGCCACCATAAATCCCGAGTAGAACCAGATGCCTTCGAGGATGACGTTGTACGCCACCAGGTTGCGCACGAAGTCCATCTTGCCCTCGGTGGTGTTGATGTCGAGGGTCTGTTCGGTCATTCGCTTGATGAAGCTCACTTCGAACTCTTCTTTGCGCGCCATTGAGGGGATTTTGACGTGCGAGTTGTAGGCGATGTCGCGATCGATCGGGAAGGTCTCGAGCACGTACTCAAACGACATGCAGTGGTTTGCTTCCTCCCACATCTGCTTCGCCAGGTAGAGGTGACACTCGGGAGCGTTGACGTAGGGGTAGACGCCGAAGGCAAGCGCCTTGTTGACGAGAAGCTCGTTCGGGTTGAAGTACGACATGAGGAAGGTCACGGCGTGACGCTCTTCGTCGGTCATCTTCTTGAAGTCTGCGATGTCCTCACCGAGCTGAATTTCGTTGGGGAACCACGTGTTGGCAACGGCCTGGTCGTACAGGTCCATTGCCCACTTGTAGGTAACGGGCTTAAGCAGAAGTCCTTCTTGAACTCCGGTTCCGAGAATTGCCATGTGTTGCTCCTATCGGGTGTGTGGTGCCGTATGTGGCGAAATGCTGTGTTGCGGGTTGCGTGGTGCGGGTAATGCCGGTGGTGCCTACTGGCACGACTCACATTGAACGGCATCCATGGGGTCGGTCGGTACGACGTATTGATCAACGTCCCACGTGGTTGATGGGCCAGCGGCGAATGTGCCGTCGATTGTTTCTTCGTAGTTCATGTGATGCCTCTTCGTGTCTGCCGTCCACGCTCTTTTTTGCGCGGACGATTGTGTCAGTTAGTTCGATACCGCGCCGAAACCAAAGCCGCGACGAGGGGCTGCTGCGGCTACGGGTTCTCCGGACTCGGCAGACCCGTTTGCGCCAGCCGTGATGGTTTCGGCTTTGTTGACTTTGACTGTGGACTGCTCTGCCGTGTGACGTGGTTTCATGTGCAGGTAATAAGTGGTCTTCACGCCGCGCTCCCACGCCGACGAGTAAATGTCGATCATGTCGCTGAGGTCACGCGTTTCGAGGTACATGTTTCGGCTGATGGCCTGGTCGATCCACTTTTGGCAGCGGGCGGCTACCTCAATGAACGAGAACGGCGACAGCTGGAAACTGGTCTTGTAGACCTGCTTGATGTTGTCAGGAATGAGGGCGATGTTTTGGATGTCACCCTGGCTGCGCAAGATGTCCTCGCGCACGCGCTCCCACAAGCCAAGGCGCTGAAGGTCGGCGACGAGGTTGCGGTTGACCTCAAGGAATTTACCCGAGCTCGTGGCGCGGCTAAAGATCTGCGAGAACTGGGGGTCAAGACCCGGAGTGGTTCCGGCGACGAGACCAATGGATGCCGTTGGCGCGATGGCCATGAGTGTCGCGTTGCGGATGCCACCCTTGACCTTGGCGCGCAGTGCATCCCAGTCGAGAGTTGTCTTTCGCGTGACCGTGATGGGCACTCCTCGGTCAGCTTCGGCGAGGTCGATGCTGTCGAAGGGGACGAGCCCCTGGGACCAGCGACTGCCGGCGAAGTTGTTGTAGGCACCGCGCTCTGCGGCGAGTTCAACGCTGGCCTCGATTGCCGCGTAGGAGATGTGCTCGGTGATTTGGTCGATGAGGTCGTATGCCTCTTCAGATTCGTAGGAGTAGCCAAGACGCTCGATGACGTCGGTAAAGCCCATGAGCCCCAGACCAATCGCGCGGTTCTCGGCATTGGAGTAGTCCGCCTCCGGCACGGAGGAACGAGTGATGTCGATGAGGTTATCCAGCTGCCGCACGGCAAGCTTGGCGCTCTCGGCGATTTTCGCCCAGTCCATTTGGCCATTGGTGATGTGGCGAGACAGGTTGATTGAGGCCAGGTTACAGACGGAGACGTTGTCTTCGTCTTGCGGCAAGGTGATCTCGGTGCACAGGTTCGACGAGTGGATAGTTCCCGTGTTGTTGTTGAGCGCCCGGAGGTTGATCGTGTCTTTCCAGGTGAGCCACGGGTGACTGGTGGTCTGAAGAGACATGAGGATGGCTTGGAACTGTTCGCGTGCGCCGATCTTCTTGAACATGTGCATGCGACCGGCCTCGGCTTCAGCCACGTAGTGGTTGTACCGATCGCTAAACGCCTTGCCATAGAGCTCGTTGAGGTCGGCGACCTCAAGCGGGTCGAACAGGTACCACGAGTCGTCATTCTGAACACGCTTCATGAACTCGTCGCTAATCCAGACGGCCGTGTTAGCCGTGCGGGTGCGACGGTAGGGGTCACCCGAGTTGTTGCGCAGCTCCAAGAACTCCGGAAAGTCCATGTGCCAGTTCTCCATGTAGAAGCACAGGGCGCCAAACTTTTTGCCACCTCGGCTCACGGCACGAAGGATGGAGTCAATCGTGTGCATGAATGGAATGGGGCCGGTGGATGTGGTGTTGTTCGACCGAATCGGTGAGCCCTGGGCACGCAGCTTGGTGACGGACAGACCGATGCCGCCCGTGCCCTTGGTGAGCCACATGACATCGCGGGTGGTCTTGGCGATGTGCTCCATGTCATCCTGCATTTCCAGGACGAAGCAGTTGGCGAGCTGGGGCGAAATGGTTCCGGCGTTAACCAGGGTTGAACCCGCGGCGAGGTACTCGAGCGAGCTCATCTTTTCGTAGAACTTGATGGCCGCCTCGTTGGGGTTCTTCTCATTGAGGGAGAGGCCCATGGCGATGCGCATCCAGAAATACTGTGGCACCTCGAGTGGGTCACCGTTGCGACCCTTGATGCCGTAACGGTTGTTGAGCGTGACAACACCGATGTACTTGAGCAGGTCATCGTGATCGGGGTTGATGTGGGTGGCGAGCTCGTCGAGATCAAACATCTGGCCCAGGCGCGCGTCGAGGAGTCCCTCCTCGACGCCACGAAGCAGGTTGGCTTTGAAGTGCGAACGGTGAAGTTCACCGAGCTCATCGCGGCTACGGTATTCACCGAGGACACGCTTGTAAATCGTCTTGAGGAGAAGGCGTGCCGCCACGATGTCGAATGCCGGGTCATCTTTGACGTTCTGCAGAGCTACCTGGATGACGGCCTCATCGAGTTGTTGCGAGGTGATGCCGTCAAACAACGTGATTTCAAGCTCAGTCGCGATCTGGGTGACCCAGGCGATGCTGTCATCAAGCCCCTGAGCCGCCTCTTCGATGGCCAGGTTGATTTTGTTGGCGTCGTAGGGCTCGCGCTCGCCGTTTCGCTTGATAACAGTGATCGTTGACACGTCAACTACCCCTCACATTTAGTCTTCTCACGCCGCGAATACTCAGCGGCTAAATCACTATATATCGGGTCGAAACTGATTTGCGAACCCTACATATTGTGGGCGTGTCGTCCACACATGTGGACAAGTTATGCCGATTTATGCACATATTCACAGTCTTTAACGCGGACCACAGTCGGTCAGCACGTGCGTGCACTCTGGCAAGGGGGGGGTGGAATTACCTCGTGCAGTACACCTTGACCGTTGCGGTCGCTGCGTAATTCATGCCGTCGCCACTGTATGAAATGTTCAAGTACCTGAGAACCCCACCGGAACCTCGGTCTGTACGCCATTTAGATGCTGGGGGCACGGTGACCACGGCCGTACCATCGGCGCCGAGGCGAACCGGATAGGCGGTGAGTAGCGCACCTCCCGTGCGGTTATCGCTCACCCGAATTGTGACCGTTCCCGTTGGCGTCGTTCCCCCAGTTTCTTTGATCACAGCAATCTTCATCTTGAGGCTTGCTACACCCAAAAACGAGGTCTCTCCGAAGTAGCCCGTTCGTGAATCCCAGCCTGAGACTTGACTAGCCGAAATCGTTGGCGTGTACGATGCGATCCAGACCGCCTGCGGGTCACTTAGTGCGTTCAAGGAAGCAGATGCGCCTTCGGGCACGAAAAGGAGTCGCACACTTGCGGTCAACTGAGGAATCCATGTCAAAGACACCTGGGATGCACGAGCACCTGCACGAGCGACGGCGAGGTCATTCCCCTGCTGATCAATGAGATAGACCGTGCCGCCAACGAGCTCTCCTCCGGCAGGCGGGGTGATAGTTGCCCGCACTGCGACCGATGAGTTGCGATTGACCCGGTCGGGGATATCGCTCATCTGCACCGTGTACGGGGCTGCGCGCAAAATGTAACTTGCAGCGCACGAACTGTAGCCCGCACCGAGAAACATGCTTTCGTCATCTGCGGTGAAGCTAGCGAGATAGCAACCGTCTTGTGGGAACCAGTAGTTGGCCGCGAGATCTCCGGTGGTGAAGGTAGCTCGAGCTCCGAAGTCGCCCGCGTCGACGCGGTGTCCGGCAGCTTCAGCATCGACGATTGGGGAATACCCAAACGAGGAATACGACAGGTACAGCGCCTTGGCGAGGCCTGCGACATGCGTGGTCTCAATGTTGACGAACTGATCTTCGCCACGAGCGAGCTCGCGATATTCGAGCGAAGCTCGAACCGGTGGCGCCATGCGTGCACCCGCTTGGAAACCTGTATATCCGCAGTCGGCGATTGAGGTTGGACTGTCGACTCGGAGCAATGGAATGAGACCGACGGACTTGATGATGGCATCCTGCGCGCACACACTCGAGTTTTTGCCGAAGAAGAGAGCAAATTCGGGAGTGAGCGAATCAGTCACGCGTCCGAAGGGGACGATGTTGAATAGGGTTCGCGAAACTGGAAAACTTGCCGACGCATCGCCATTAGCAAGCACTGCGGGCGTGGCTGTGCCACCGACCGACATGCCCAAGAGAACTGCGCCAGAACGAGCATCCCTCACTCCTGTCGTCGCCGAGCGGGACTGGGAAATCCACGAGCCGACGGAATATGGTACGAGCGCGCCGGCTCCCACAGCAGCGAGCGCAGCCCCCGAGTTCACTTCATTAATGGCCTGCTGAGCACCACCAGTGGTCGGGCGGTATGTGGACGAGACACAAGAGGTTGCTTCGTTCTTAGCCGGGATGTCAGCGCTGTCTTGGGTGAAACCAAGCATGTTCGTGACAAAGAATGTGCGTAGCTCTGAATTGGATGCGAAGTCTGGCAGCAGCGGCTTAAGGGCCACCGCACGAGCGGCACCCGTTGGCAACGGGGTGGATGTGGCTCCCACCCCAACATAGCCACCTGTTGCCGTGACGTAGACGTATCGGGTGCGGCACCGATAGATGTTGTACAGGGATGGAACGGTAACTGCATCTTCAGCAGAGCCGATGACGAGCTTTCCGCTGAGAGCATTGACCCCATTGTTTGTCACGGTCGCAGGGTTGCTCGCGATCGCTACAGAATCACGCGCGAACGGCACGTACGACCAGACCCCATTCGGGTCGGCGGCATCAATACCTGAGGCGGCGGGAGGAAGAGCCGACCGGGCAAACGAGACTTGATCGGCAACTTCAGCGTTGGGCGTGGAGATTTCACCGGCGGGCGTGCTGATGTCTTCTTCCCACACGCGACCTTTCGCCACATTCAGCAGCTGAAGTGCCTCGCTCGCTGAATTAGCCCGAGGGATGTCATTGCCCGAGGTGCGAGTAATGACCGTTGAACTCCCCGTTGAGTCATATGACGCCAGCTTTCGAGATCCCGCATCGGTATTTACCTTTGCTGCGATTTTGTTCATGACCAGCTCGGATGCCGGCGAACCAAAACCCACGAGAGTGCTGTCAGTGGCAGCAGGCATACTCGATGGATCAGCCTGCGCAGCTGCGACACCAACCAGGTTGGTAAGCCCTACGGCTAATGCCGTTGCGACAGCTAAAACCTGAGTGAGCGGAATCTTTCGAGGCATGGCACATACCCAACCGTGTCTAAAGCGAGAACGGAACCTTCGGCCCCGTAGGCGAGAGGCTAGCACCACGGGGTAAGAAGCGACAAGGAGCGGGAAGAGAACAAAAATGCATTCACCTGACTCCACAACGACGAGGAGACGACAACGGCCCCCACACCACAGGTGCACCCTCCACAGCCCGAGCGATTACGACACGATGCGTTGAGACCCACGATCAATTCTTGATGAGGACTTTGAGGGATTGGCTCGAACTGTAGTTGAGGGAGTCACCGCTGTAGACGACGCGAAGATAGCGGATGACCCCCGAGCTCGTTCCCGTCACCCGCCACTTGCTGGCCAGAGGCAGCTTTACTCGAGCGATGCCATCTGCGGCGACCTTAACCGGGTAGGTCGTGAGACCGGTTCCACCGCCGGGCGACGTGCTGATGTAAACGGAGACAGTGCCGGTTGGCGTTCCTCCCGCACTAGAAAGCACAACGGCAAGTGCGGGAACTGTCGACGACGATGTCGAAATCGACCCGAAAAAGCCGCCGACTCCGGAAAGATCAGTGAAACCCGCCGTAGATGAGACAGACATGCTGGGCGCGTAGCTGGCTACCTCAAGATCCTGGGTTTCAGTCTCGGCAGATAACGAGGGACTCGAGCCGTCGGGATCAAAAACGGCTTTCACTGTTCGGCTCCCGGAGCCGGTTGGTATCCACTCAAACGTCGCGCTCGTGGCGCGCTTGGGCAGGCGCGTGGATGCGTAGACCCAGCCATCCTGGTTCACAAGCTTGAGTGTTCCACCCACGAGACGTCCACCTGCTCCGGCAGTTACGGTCGCTGTAATAGGAACCCGTGAGCCGGACACGACTCGATCCGGCAGGTCAGTAAGGCTCACCGAGTATGGCTCGGCCACACGTAACGACTTTTCCGACGACAAAATAGTGCCGGAAAACATGTTCGTATCTGTTGTCTGGTAACTGGCCCGATAACTGAACACGTCTCCCGGAGTCGCCGAAACTGAATCAAACACGATTGTTTTGGTTCCGTAGAAGTCGTATGAACCAACATTCGTCTCGGAATCGGGAATCTTGGTCTCTCCGCTCGGGGACGAGCTGTGAAACGTCGCGATGCCTGCCATCTGATTCACCTTGACGGTGAGATCAACGTTGTCGCCCACAGCGACTTGCGAAAACTCAAGAGAAAGATCCACCGGTGGCGCCACCTTGTAGCCAGCCCGATAGCCGATGTAGCCGCAGTCACTCGTTGACGCGGGAACGGCGGTGTTGGTCAACGGGATGAATCCGTACAACGAAATGAAGGAGGAATTCTTGCAAATATCTGAGTTAGAACCGTTGAATACCGCGTATTCGCGCGTGCTGGAGTCCGCTACCCGGTGGTAAGGCACGACGTTGAAGACATACCTCGTGGTGGGGAAAAGGGGTGCTGCATCCCCGTTGCTCATCACCGGGGGCATTAATCCGAACCCCCACTTCATTGACAGGAGGACGACGCCACGACGGTTGTCGGTGACACCGGTGGTGGCCGACCGCGATTGAGCAATCCACGACGACACAGAATAGGGCCCGATAGCGCCCGCACCAATCGTCGCGAGAGATAGCCCCATGTTGGCATCAGTAATGGCGGTGTTCGTCCCCGAGATTAGGGTGCTCGTCCGAATGCACGAGGCACTGGGGTTGGACGACACAAGGTTTGATGAGTCTGCTGGGTAGCCGGCTAAGGCCGTTACAAAATACCTTCTCGTTTCCGACATGAGATCGTAACTCGGCAGGACTGGCTTAATCTCTATCGCTCGGGTTGCACCTGACGGGAGTAGAGTGCCGCTCGGCCCCACCCCCACATAGGTGTCGGTCGCGGACAGGTACACCCAGCGCGCGAGACAGTGATAGATGCTGTAGATAGATGGCGTGTAAGCCGTATCACTCGAAGACCCGATGGTAAGTGGGAGGACGTTCACGCCGTTGTTGACAACGGTCGAAGGATTGACCGCAAGGGCAATCGATTCCTTCGCAAAGGGGACATACGACCAGATCCCTGATGAGGATGGCGCGTCACCTCCTGACGCACTCGGTGGCAGGGTCGTTCGGGCGAAATCCACCTGACCCGCGGCTTCAGGATTCGTTACGGTAAATGAGTTTCCGGGCACCTCAACGTGACCGGTAGCGAGTCGGCCGTAGGCCACCGAGAGGAGCTCTCGCGCATCTGACTCACTACGGGGTCGAGGCAGCTCAGCTCCATTGGGTTTCACCACAATCGGGGAAACCCCTGATGCGCCGTAGGACGCAATTTTTTGTGCACCCGCGGTCGTATTGACTAGGTTTGCCACCCGATCAAAGAGTTTTTCTGTGAGGCTCGATCCGAAACCCACAAGGGTTTGCGCAGTAGACGCGGGCGTGGAAGACGGATCTGCGTGAGCTGCTGGGGCGACGAGAACGCCCGCAACGACCATTGTCGCCGCGATGGAAGCGGTCCAGACCCGTCGAGAGCTCGTGCGCATGATTTTCCCCAAATCTCGAACGCGAAGCGCAACACAATGGTGCCAATATGCGAGAGATTATCAGCCGAGTGCCCACAACTCAACGGTTCCGCGCGCACGGAGAATGTCGCCCGCTCCGACATAGACTGGAGCCACAGTGAGACGATACTTTGCGATTGTGCGCGTGCCGGGAGTGGCACGCGTATTGTTGTCGCAACTGGTGGCACGCTTCCCCTTTGGCATGCTGTCGATAGCCTTTCTCGTCTTCGCCCAGCGCACCTACGACTCATACGCGGCCGCCGGAGCTGTTCTGGCCGCCATGAGCCTCGGCAACGCCGTCGCCGGCCCTATCTCTGCTCGTTTCATCGGGGTCTGGGGAGTGCGCACAGTGATTCTCAGCGCGGCAACTCTGGTTTCGGCAACCATCACGGTGATGGTCTTCGTGCCGATGCCGGTTTTCGTCATGGCCATGCTCGGCTGCCTAGCCGGGGCCGCGTATCCGCCCGTTCAGTCGGCTGTGCGCACGCTCTATCCCAAAATGGTGGACTCACAACAGCTCGGAGCGCTGTACTCCCTCGACGCCTCCGCACAAGAAATCATCTGGATTGTCGGCCCAGTCATTACAACCTTCATCAGCATCCAGATCAGTGATGTGCTGGGCGTGATGCTGAGCGTCGCCTTCTTTATCGGCGGAGGGTTGTGGTTCGTCACGTCGCCTGCCGTCGCAAAGGTGAAGATTCCGCGCAATTCGTCACGTTTCGGGGCCGTGTTGCGAAATCCCGTGGTGTCGCTCAACACGTTCATCGGTCTGCTCTTCGTTGCATCCTTCGCATCCGCCGAAGCGAGCATCATCGCGATCTTTGGCGACACCAATTCGCAGTCGGGATTCGTTCTCGGTGCGTGGGCCCTCGGGTCTCTCGTCGGCGGGCTGGCACTCGGCCACGTGGGGATCGCACCCTGGGGTTTGCTCTGGCGTATCGGGATCACCGTGGTGGGCCTCGGTCTTGCGTTCGTGTCGACCGATTTCTGGTGGCTTACGGCCGTGCTTTTTCTGGCCGGTGTGGGTGTCGCGCCCTCGCTGGCGGCACTCTTTTCCAACGTGTCGGCATCAGTGCGGTTCAGTGAGACTCCCGAAGCATTCGGCTGGCTCGGCACGGGTCAAGTCATCGGTGCAGCTGCGGGCTCCGCGGTCGCCGGCATCACCATCGACTACTTCGGTGGCTCGGGTGCACTCGGGGTATCGCTTGTCTTTCTCATCCTCACCATTGTGAGCGCCGCCGTTGCCATACCGTGGATGCCGGATCTGCGCCATGGCAAACTCGGTCCGCGCACCGAATCCGTCACCACTATCGCGAGCTGACTCACGGTTGCAGTCGTTGACGCGACCACGATCCATCGGCGGTGCGCGAAAACAGGTGCCGATCGTGAAAGCGCATCGATCGACCAGCCCAGAACTCAATCGTGCTCAGACGGATGAGAAAGGCTCCCCAATTCTCCGGTCGAGGAACCGCAACGTCGTCGGGGTAGCGAGCGGTCAGTTCGGCGAGCGCGGCGTCAAGCGCCTCGCGTGAATCAATCGGCCGGGACTGTGCGCTCGCTGCCGAGGCGAGCTGGGCACCTTTTGGTCGACGATTCCAGAGCGCATCAGAAACCTCAGACGTCGCCCGTTCGGCACGACCGGTAACGATGACCTGGTGCTTGAGCGCGTACCACCCGAAGACGGCCGAGACCGGGGGATGCGCATCCAACGCCTCACCTTTGCGTGAATCGTAATTCGTGACGAAGACGAAGCCCTCGTCGGTGATGTCTTTGAGCAGTACAGTTCTCGAACTCGGAGTGCCGTCGGCGTCGAGCGTGGAAAGAACCATCGCATTGGGTTCGAAAACCTCGGCATCCTCGGCTTGCTGCAGCCAGGCCTGAAAGAGCGCGATCGGGTCGTCGCCGACTTCGCTATCGGACAATCCCTCGTTGCCGTAATCGGTGTGCTGTGTGAGGGATTTCACGCTGTACTCCATCGTTCGTGAGGGGGAATGCCTACAAGGCCAGCCTAGGGCGCTTCATGGTTGGCCATTTGTGACACTTTGTGACCTTCAGTTACCGCATGTGTCGGTCCGGTTTTTCGAACCGGGACGCGCGTTTGTACGGTGATGTCAACGACCTCCGACCGAGAAAGACGAGACCATGTCCAACACCATCATCGACTCCCCTGTTCCCACCATTTCCGACGCTGATCGCGCAGAGCGCCTCACCGGAGCAGGAGCCTTTTGGTCGGGCCACGTTGACGCCGACAAGAACAACGCGAAGCTGACCTACCTAGTCAAGGGCTTTGGCGAAGGTTCGGTGGCTACCCGCCTCACGGCCGGCAAGCACGAGTTCTACATCGACGAGCCCGCAGGTCTCGCCGGCGACGACGTGGCTGCTAGCCCAGTTGAGTACGCACTCGGTGCGCTGATTGCCTGCCAGATCGTGGTCTACCGACTCTACGCACAGGGTCTCGGCATTCAGATCGACTCGATCGCCGGTAAAGCTGAGGGTGACTTGGACGTGCAGGGCATCTTTGGCTTTGACGAGTCGGTTCGCCCGGGATTCACGGATGTTCGCCTCAGCATCCACGTCACCGGCCCAGAAACCGCCGAGCGCTACGCCGAGCTGCAGCGCGTCGTCGACGCACACTGCCCGGTGCTCGATCTGTTCAGCAACGCAACCCCGGTTTCGGTGAGCATCACCTCGAACTAGGTGTCACCACGAGTGGCGGCGCTCGGCTGTGGCCGGGTGCCGCCACTCGTGTTTGCCCACTCACGTTTGCCCCAGCTGTGATCACCCATTCCATTGAATGAGAGACACCGAGACGCTTCTCCGGCACAATGAGAGTCATGGCAAACTCTCCATCCGGCGATTCGATGATTGAACGGATTGCGCGCATCCTCGAGAGCTTTTCCAGCACGCGCGTGGCGCAGACATCCTCCGACATCGCTCGGCGCGCCAAGCTCCCCCACTCCACGGCACACCGCCTGGTGGCTGAGCTCGTCGATTCGGGCCTCCTCGAGCGCGAAGAAAGCGGTGCGGTACGCATCGGCATGCGCCTATGGGAACTGACCACACGCGGCTCCCACGCACTTGGCCTTCGGCAGCTCGCTATGCCCTTCATGGAAGAAGTGCAGTCGAGCGTGAAGGAGCACACCCAACTTGGCGTACTTGAACACGATGAAGTGCTGTTCATCGAGCGACTCTCCGAGCGCGGCGCAGGAGCGAACATCACCAAGATTGCGGGGCGATTGCCACTCAATGCCTCATCATCTGGACTCGTACTCCTCGCCTTCGCGCCCCAGCACTACCAGAACCGAATTCTCGCGGGCGACCTGCCTGCCCTCAGTCGCGAAACCATCACCGACCCGGATGCTTTGCGCACCAAACTCGCTGAAATCCGCAAGGTTGGCTATGCGTACGCGCCTGGCTCGGTCGAGAGCGTGTCCACCGGTATCGCGGTGCCGATTTCGGACTCAACCGGTGTGATCGCGGCGCTCTCGGTCGTGCTTCCGCGCGGCACAGACAACGAGGATGCGCGTCGCGCGCGGGAGGCCGCAGCCATCGCAGCACTGCGGCACGCCTCCACTGGACTCACCAACGCGATAAGCGAGGTGAGATTTACTTCCCATTGAATGGGATAGCGGTGGTTTGGGCATCCGCCCCTGTTGAATGCTGGTGACACCCAAGTTTTTCGGCACCAACAGGAGAAATCATGACCAACGTAATGAAGACCCAAGTCGGCATCATCGGCGCGGGCCCGGCGGGTCTCTTGCTCGCACACCTGCTTCAGATTTCCGGAATCGACTCAATCGTGATCGACGGCAAAACTCGCGAAGACATCGAAGGTGTCGTCAAGGCGGGAATCATCGAGAACCCCGCTGTGGAGGTGCTCGTCGAATCGGGCGTGACCACCCCGGAGCAGCTCGCTGGTGTGCGTCACGACGGTGTGGAGTTCCACTTTGACGGTCACACGCACCGCTTCGACTTCAAGTCGCTGATCAACCGCTCGGTCTGGCTCTACCCTCAGCACGAGACCCTCATCGACTTGATTGCTGCGCGAGTTCGGGCCGGAAGCGAGCCACTCTTCGAGCACCTCGCCGAAGACATCCTGGATGCTGACACCGATCACCCGCGCATCGTGGGCAAGACCGTCTCCGGCGAACCCTTCGAAATTCAGGCCCAGATGGTAGTGGGAGCTGACGGTTCGGGCTCAATCGCACGCAAGGCGGTCAACGGTTCGCAGTTCGCCGGCTTCTTCCGCGAGTACCCGTTCGCGTGGTACGGCATCCTCTGTGAGGCGCCACCGAGCAGTGAGGAGCTCATCTACTCACGGGCCGAGGAGGGCTTTGTGCTCATCTCCACCCGCACCGACAAGATTCAGCGCATGTACTTCCAGTGCGACCCGGAGCTCGACGCCTCGACGGTCAGCGACGCCGAGATTTGGGAAAAACTGCAGCGGGGTGTCACGGGAACGACACTCAAGCAGGGGCCCATCTTCCGCAAAGACGTGTTGCGCTTCCGCTCCTTCGTCGCCGAACACCTCAACAAGGGCAACGTGTTCTTGTGCGGTGACGCTGCGCACACCGTTCCACCGACGGGCGCCAAGGGAATGAACCTCGCCTTTAGCGATGTGCTCTGGCTCAACGAGGCACTCCGCGAATTCTTTACCACCGGATCGCGCGCGCTCATCGAAAAGTATGAAGAGAATGCGCTGAACCGCATCTGGAAAGCGGAGCACTTCAGCTACTGGATGACCTCGATGCTGCACGTCGCACCCGACGCCACCGAGTTTGACAAGCACCGCCAGCTAGGCGAGCTCTACATGCTCACCGAGTCAGAGTATGGAAACAAGCTCATCGCCGAGGGCTACACCGGTTGGGCGTACGGAGCGAGCTGGAAGTAGCGGCTCGCGTCTCTCGAACGTTAGCTCCCGTTATCCCTGCCGAGCCGATCGCGCTGACTGGGCCGACCTGGCCGACCATCGCCCATCGCGGTAGTCGACAGTAATCGGATGCTCGAACGCGCGCGACACGTTCTCACTGGTCAATACCTCGGCAGCCGGGCCTGCGGCGACCACTGCGCCGTGTGCCATGAGGGCAGCGTGCGTGGTGGATGCCGGTAGCTCGTCGATGTGGTGCGTCACGAGAATCGAAGTCAGCTCGTCCGCCTCCTCGGCGAGCTCATCGAGGGTGTCGAGAAGCTGCTCGCGAGCGGTGAGATCAAGACCGGTCATCGGTTCGTCGAGAACGAGAAGTTTGGGTTGCAGAATCAGTGCGCGTGCAATGAGCACGCGCCCCCGCTCCCCCTGGCTCATCACGTACCACTCGGTGTCGGCGAGGTGTTCGACACCAACCTCACGCATAGCTGCCCGCGCGCGGACGACGTCATCCACGTGAGGTTCCCAACGCATCGGGGTCTCGAGTGTTCCGGTAATGCCGGTCAGCACAACGTCGAGTCCGTCGAGCGGCCACTGCAGGTCGTGCGCCGGCGTGACGAACCCAACGTCTTTGCGAATCTCGGTGATGTCGAACCGGCCAAGTTGGCGCCCAAACAGAAAGACGTCGCCACTGGTGGGGTGCATCCACGACGACGCGATTTTGAGCACCGTGGATTTGCCGCTGCCGTTCGGGCCGATGAGGGCCCAGCGCTCCCCCGCCGCCAGCGAGAGTGAGACGTGGTCGACGATGTTTCGTCCGTTGCGACGAACAACGAGATCAACCAAGCGGATTCGCGCGTCAGAACTCATGGTGGGTAAAGGCTATCCGAAACTCCGGCCTATCCGAATCGACCGTTGACGTAATCGTTTGTGCGCGAGTCTTTGGGGTTGTCGAAGATTTGGGTCGTGTCGCCCTGCTCGACGATGACACCGGGGGTGCCCATCTCAGCGAGGAAGAAGGCACACTTGTCACTCACGCGTGCTGCTTGCTGCATGTTGTGCGTGACGATAACGATGGTGACCTCATCGGCGAGTTCCATAATCGTCTGTTCGATACGACGGGTGGATGTGGGGTCGAGGGCTGAGCAGGGCTCATCCATGAGAAGCACACGTGGCTTGACCGCGAGTGAGCGTGCAATGCACAGACGCTGCTGCTGACCACCGGAGAGGCCTCCGCCGGGCTGGCCGAGGCGATCTTTGACCTCTTTCCAGAGACCCGCCTTAGTGAGGCACTCTTCGATGAGGGCGTCGCGGTCACTCTTGCCGATTTTGATACCGGTGAGTGACATGCCCGCGGTGACGTTATCCGCAATGCTCATGGCCGGGAACGGGTTCGGCTTCTGGAACACCATTCCGATGTGGCGACGAGCCTCAGTGATACGGCGGCTGGGGTCGTAGATGTCCACACCGTCGAGGAGTACTTCGCCACCGAACTGGGCACCGGGAACGAGTTCGTGCATGCGGTTGAGGGTGCGCAGGAAGGTGGACTTTCCGCAACCGGACGGTCCGATAAGTGCGGTCACCTGCCCCTTGGGCATGAGGAGCGAAACCTGGTCGAGCACCTTGCGGTCACCGAACCAGGCGGAGACATTGCGTGCGTCAAGATCGGCAAGAACGTCGGCAGGTTTGGTGGAGAGAACGGACGCCTTGGGGGAATCCGTCTTGGTGAGCTTCACGCCAGATTGACGGAGTTCCGCGCGTGTGGCTGCCTTGCGGGAGGTTTCCGAGGATGAGAGCGACATGAGGACTCCTAGACGAGGTTCGGGAAAAGCGTAGCAATTTGAGTGGCTACGAAGTAGCCGGCGGATGCGAGCACGGGTACGGCGACAATCCAGGTCTGCCACTTGCCCCAGTAGCGACGCAGGAACATGAAGACCACGATGAGCACGAGCAGGTAAATCAGCGACAGAACGAACAGTGGCCAGGCATCGCTATTGCCGCGGAGCGCTTCCTCCTTATCGGCA
Organism: Actinomycetota bacterium; assembly: GCA_947449765.1. GTDB lineage: Bacteria > Actinomycetota > Actinomycetes > Actinomycetales > Microbacteriaceae > CAIOLM01. The sequence goes on from CANFSP010000007.1 coordinate 48,865, forward strand.
AGAGCCGAGTTGGGAAAGGTTGTCAGTGGTGTCGCGACGGTTTGCGACGTCAGTGTTGCGTCCACACGCACGACACTAAACGGCAGGAGCGGCATTCCCGACGCGCTCACGAGGGTCAGGCGTGATTCGGTTTCTGCAGGAGCGCTGGGCAGCTCGTCCCCCGTGTGACGGATGCCGATAACTTTGTATTTCTGCTCCCCCTGACCGGTGATGACGGTGAACTGGTCACCTTTGCGCAGGCTACCGAGCTGGTTGAATGCGCCACCGTAGGCGAATTCGCGACCATAAATCACGCTCACCCCGACCTGACCGGGTAGCACAGTGTCGCGCCGGTGTCCCGGTCCGTGCATCGTGACATCAGAGGTTGTGCCTTCAACCACGACGGCGTCAACGCCGAGTCGTGGAATTTGGATGATCGCCATCGGCGTTCCCGGCACGAGAACTTTTTCATCAGCACCCAGCGCGGATACCGGCGCGGTGGCGTTGGCAAGGGCGTAGGCGAAATCGGTGCGAAGGGCGGCTTGGTCGCGCACGTTTTGGATGCCGGAGATGCCGAGCAGGGTCACAAAGAAAGCCACGATGACAATGCCCGCGACGACGGCAACGCGACCGTAAAACGTCTTGCGACCGGTGGTGGGCAGTGTGGGCATGGCCATGCCGGCGAACCCTGAGTGTTCTTCGAGGCTGACGGTCTGGAGTGCGGTGGCGCCGGAGGCGCTGGACTGCGAGGTGTGGGGGCTGTGAGAGCCGAGACCAAGGCGATGTGAGACCGAGTCAACGCTCGCGTGCCACCAGCGGCGGCAGGTAGCGGCAAAGCGCTCCAGTGCCGAGGAACGGTCTGGTTCCTGCTGGGGTGATCGCGGGGAGTAGGTCATGCGTTTTCGCTCGAGGTAGTGGCCGTGGCTGGCTGGGGCGGATGAGAGAGCTGAGGATGGGGGTCGGGCTTGCGATGTTGCTGTGCAGTGCTGTGCGCCACCTCCGAACAGGTGAGTGTTCGAAGGCGGCGCACAGCGGGTTGCGCGAGGTGCTTAGGAGTTCTTGATGAGCACCTTGATCGAGGTCTGCGTGCTGTAGAACTTACCATCGGTCGACGTGAAGACGACGTTCAGGTAGCGGACTACACCGTCGGCCGTGCCAGCTACACGCCAGCGGTCCGATGCAGGGAGGGTGATGGTTGCTTGTCCCGTTACAGTGCTGAGGACAACAGCATCCTTGAGGAGGGTTCCACCAGTTTTACCGGTTGAGAGGTAAACCTTGATGTTTCCAGCCGGGTAAGCAGCCGGAGTTCCACCCTTGGTCATGGTCACCTTGAACGACGGGGCGAGTGAACGCTCCGATCCACTCGAGACAACGTAGTTGGGTGAAGTGCTCAACCAACCGGCGAAGGTGCCAACGGCAATCGCCGTCGTGTTGAGTGCCACGGTGACGTCAATCACATCTTTACCGTAAAGGCTCGGTGAGGAACCCTCTGGTGCGAACTCGACCGAGAGGTCGTACTCGCCGGCAAGGGTGGGCTTCCAGCTGAAGTTAGCGACACCCGAACGCTTGACCACGTAGACCGTCTGAACGTCAACGGCAGCTGCGCCATCCTTGCTGGCCGACAGGGTTGCCCAACCGCCTACCTGTGCACCTGGGTAGGTGAGCGCAGGAGCGATGTTGACAGCGATGCTGGTGGATCTGTTGGTGACAACGCGACCGGGAACTGCACCGAACTTAGCGGTGTAGGGGTTGACAACCTTGACGACTGCCGGGGTCGTGCTCACCGGCGACGACTGAACCAGCACGTCGTTCGGGTCGAACGTTCCGTAGAAGCTCACGGATGAACCAGCTGATGCCGAGATGGGCGATGACGTCGTGGTGCCGTTGGGGTCACCAGCAACAATTTCGCCCGAACCAACGAAGTTGACCTTGGCTGCGTCCGTGTACACGGCGAACGTTCCACCGTTGGGGTTCGAGGCCCCCACGGTCACGTCAACGGTGTCGCCCGAAGCGATCTGCTTGTAGTCAGTGCTGACCTGGGTTGAGGTTGTTGAGGCTGAGGTCGGAGCGCCGAAACGGTTTCCGATGTAACCACAGTCCGCGATGGAGGTTGGCGTCGAAGTCACGTTGAGCTGGATGAAGCCCATCGACTCAATGACCGATCCCTTGGAGCAGATGCTGCTTGCCGAAGCGCCGTTGAACACCGCGTACTCGCGCGTCGTGTTGAGACGGACCTTCTTGTACGGAAGCACGTTGAACACGGTGCGCTTGATCGGGAAGGCTGCGTTGGTCTTTCCGGCATCGAGCGGAGCTACGTCAGCGAGGCCGAGCAGAATCGCGCCGTTACGACGGTCAGTCACGCCGGTGGTTACCGAGTTTGACTGGGCAACCCACTGCGGAATCGAGAACGGAGCAATGGCGCCCACACCGGTAGTCGCGATGGGCGCACCATCGTGCTCGTTGACGGGGCTTCCACCGACTACATCCTTGAGGCAGCTGTAGGTGGTAGTCAAGGTGCTCGAGTCAGAGGCAAAGCCAGCAACCGTGGTCACGAAGTACTTGCGGGTACCCGAACCGTAGGCGGGAAGGAGTGGCTTGATTGGTGTCGCCAAGTCAGCCCCGCCAGGCAGGGTGTCAGTTCCACCCACGCCAACATAGGCACCTGCGTTGGTGTAGACGTACTTCGCCAAGCAGTGGTAGATGCTGTAGATCGATGCGGTGGAAGCCGTGTCACCGAGAGCACCCACGGTGAGGTGGTTCGCAAGAGCTGCCATACCGGGGTCGGTTGCTGCCGGGTTAACCGCAGCGGTCACGGCGTCCTTGGCGAACGGAACATACGAAAACACACCGTTGGTGGCGTTCGTGCTGTTTCCGCGGTCGCTTGAGCTGCGTGAGAAGTTGACGAGAGCCGAGGTGCCGGCAGTCGTGGCCTCAACGTTTGCCTTGGCTGTGCCCGAAACGATGTTCTGGGTTCCCGAGAATCCGGTTGCGGTCTGAAGAAGCTTGAGGCCGTCTCCCGAACCGTTAGCGCGGGGAACGGTGCCGCCAACTGTCGCACCCTTGGGGTTTGAAATCGTCGTGTCACCTAGGGCATCGTAAGATGCGACCCACGCGCCATCTGCGGCATGATCCGTGTTGACGGAGGCAGCGAGTGCGTTCATCACATCTTGCGTGGTGTCCGAACCGTAACCGGCCAGGGTTTGGGCATTGACGGCCGGGGTACCGGCCGGGTCGGCCATCGCTGCCGGAGCAGTGATGAAGCCGGCGGTGATCATCGCAAGGCTTGCACCGACGGTGCAAAGCTTGGCGAGGTTACCTACCTTCATGGAGGTTTTCCTTTCAGAAATGGGATATGCCCTCCGCGAACGATAGCCTCGGGCAAGAGTCACAGTACGTGCGCGTAGTTGCCGGTAAGTGGGTCTCGGGTGAACGAAAAGCGACAACTTATCGCAAGGTTGTCTAGAAAGTGAACAGTTGGTGCTGACGTTGCATCAACACCTCACAACCACTAGGACAGCCGTCGAGATCGACGCAGGAGCAGGTACCCAACGATGACAAATGGGATGCCGAGAACGTAACCACCAGCGGTGAGGATTCGCGACACAATCGGGAGCGCATCCACCGTGGTTCCGTCACCGTACATCGGTTTGGCGATGAACATTTTCTTTTTCGTGACAGTGGCGCCGGTCGAAACAGTGCTTGCTACCGGCACTGCCGCCGGGGCCTGAGGAATACTCTGGGTTGTCGTCGTTTTTACCGGATCCGCGCAGCGCGTTGCGGTGTTAGCCGGGAGCTTGATGTCAGAAATCGTCTTTGTGCTAAGTGAGCGTTGAGCCGAGCTGAGGGGGACATATCCGAAGGGCAACGCACCCGAGTCAAAGCCAAGGGATTGTCCCTTGTTGCCCGTGACGTAGGTCAAGAAGTCCGCATACGCTTTTCGCTCGTCATCGGTGGCGGTGCAAATGTTCACCGCTCCATAGACAACCTCCGACAGAGGGTAGGCGCCCTCAACGGCAGCGGTCCAGTCAGTTGCCGCGACTCCGGTCTTTTCATCGAGGACACGATGGTCTACTTGCTTTTCGACAGCACTGACTGTTGGCAACACAAAGTCACCGTCAACAGAGCCTTGGAGTTCAGCAACATCGAGTCCGTATCGAAAAGCAGTCGACAAATCAGTGATCGCGAGAGACACACGCTGACCAGCCGGCTGGGGACCAAGTGATACGTAGGCCGGCGGCAACTTGAACGGATCCCATGACGACTTCACATTGCCATCCGCACGAAGCGTTCGGAGCCCCGTTTCGTCGAGACTGTTGAAGTACGGGCGCATGTCGAGCGTTCCGTAGGTGGGAAACGACGGGTCCGCCGTGTACGTGTGCAAGTCAGCCTTGGGAAAACTTACCGATGCGTCCCCCTCCGTGAGGCCAAGCGACTGATACGACGGGTTAACCTTCATCCCCCAGCGGTCTGGTTTTCCCTCGAGGAAAGACTTAGCATCCGCATTTGAGCGAACCCACTCCCACACGTGAGCGTAGGCATCGGCATTTCCAAACGCCACCATGAGGCCCTGCGGCTCGATGGCGACAAAATCGCGGAAGTCGGGGTTGAGCGCAAGGAACTCTGGATCGACGAGGAGTGAGCGCGGATTTGCCTTGACCGTCGGATTGCCCTCGCCTAAACCAGGAGTGTCACTCGCATAAGACTGGGTAAGCAGCTTGGCAACGAGTCGTTGCGTGAGTTTGAGAGTGTGCACCTTTGTGCCGTCTTTCAGCGCGTAGTTTGCTGAGTCACGATAGAGGGCATAGTCAATGTTGTAGGCAATCACAATCGCTGATTGGGCAACCGGCGCATAGTCGAGCTTGAGCGCATCTACATCATCCGCGGCAATCGCTTCTGAGACGATTGCCATGTGCGAGGCGCCAAATGTTGCCTTGGTGATTTGGGTGCGAGCCTCATCATCGCTGATTCGCGAGAACCCAAAAACCTTTCCGTTACCGCACAGCCCGGCTTGCCATGAATTCACCGCTTTCGACACGATGTCAGAGCCGACGATGCGAGTCTCTTTTTGATTCATCGCACACGACTGCCCGATGGGAGCAAACGACAGAGGAATCACGATGCGGTTCTTCCACGCAGAGTAGGTTAGGGGGGAACCACTCACGCGATTCTGGTCATCGAAGGCCGGGGCGTGCCCGGTTGGATCTAACGTTCCTCGCGGAACGATAACAAGGGCGCATGCTCGCGGGCCCTCCATGTTGGAGTCGTACTGCCCGCAGGCAAGGTGAGGGGCATCGAGACCGGTCTGAACCTCAAAGTTGAACATACCCGTTCCATCGGCCGCCGTCGCGACCGCACTAATTTCATTAGTTGTGGCGCTACTGAACAGCTCTTGCGTATTGAAAGTTGAGGAGCCATCGGGCTTGACGTAGGGAAAAGCGTAGTATTCGTTATCCGGCGGGATTGCGTAATCCGAGCTGAGTCGCGGCACCATTGCTGGGTCGATGGTCGTATCGATGACTCGTGTCTGAGTGTCATAACCGGTGAGATTGGAAGCGTTGCCGGTGGGAGCCCCAAACTGGCACTGAGTCGGTTGTGGCATGTCGCCCCAGCACTGCATGGCCTGCATGAAATTGGTGGCAAATTTTGTTGCGGAAGTCGGCGAGCCGCCCGTCCACGAGACGGTGATTCCCTGGTGAGACAGGTTTTGAGTCTGGCTCACCGTAAAAACCAGGTTCTTGAAATTGTTGTAGTTAGGGTCTGACAAGTCACTAGCTTGAGTGTGCTGATCGGACCACTTCACCGTGATGGCACTCTCGGTTGGTTCGCCAATACCCACAGAGCTGGTGGCGAGGGCGGGCATAATCTCACCGGCGACAGACAGGGTTGATCCGACGATCATGGCGACCCCAGCCATGATCGTCATTTTCGCGAACGACCGTGGGTCAAAACGACGGTTTCCCGCACGAGTCTGTGAGTGCTCGGATTTTGCCATTAGGTGAACCTACCTGTTTGCCCGTCGAGACTCGAGCACGCGAGAGGTGATGGGCGGAACCACGATGAGACCAATGAGAAGGAGAACAGCGACAAGCATGATGGTGCTTCCCAAAGTCCAGCCTGGGCCTGCATCAAGACCTACAGATTCGGCAAGCACCGCGACACACTGTCCGGTGTCTGCGTTACACGACATCGGACCAGAGAGCGAGCCGCCGCCGGTGCCGAAGCCTCCGGTTCCACCGGTTCCACCCGCAGCACCGCCGGCAGCACCGCCGGCAGCCGTGGATGTGTTCGCCGCCCCACCGGTACCCGTGGTGCACTGGGTTGAGCCCTTCTTGTCGCACTCCTCCGGCTGCGGTGCCGTGTTAGCGAGCGTGTTTGAGCCGTCTGCTGAGAACGTCGGGTTGTTACAACTCGCAATGTCGGGAACTGTCGACGCGGCTCCAGGAATCTTGGCGATTTGCTCAAAACCTGACTGGACCAAGTTGATCGGTAGCGGAGAATAGCCGAGAGCGGGTGCCTGTTGCTGACCTTCACAGAGGAAGTAGGCCGCGAAGGCGCCTAACGTGTTTCCCTTTTCGTTGGTGAAGTTGTACTCGTTACCCGTGGGCACGATCATGTACGAGTAGGACGACATCGGGTAGGCGCGCGGGTCAGAGTTGTCGTAGACGCCAGTGAGGTTCGACGTGAGGTCTGAGTTGATCGTGGCACCGAGCAGACCGACCGCTACGTTCTGCGGGGTTGGTTCCACGTAGTAACCTGCTGCGTTCAACACCTTGGCAACTGGGAAACCCGCATTCAGCGCGTAGGAGTACTCGACGTACGTGATTGTTCCATCGTTGGCGCGTTGCTTGACGTACCCGGCGACACCGGTTGAGTTCGGCTGGGCAACGAAGCCCTTACCTGAGACCACGGGAAAGTTCGACGTGAGCCCACAGCCCGAACCGCGACCCGCTTCTTGACAGTAGGAGCCCCAAATGTCGCCGTACTTGGCGGCCATCCAGGCGGTGAACTGCGCGGTAGAACCGGATCCGTCCGAGCGAACAACCGGGACGATGGTGCGGCTGGGGAGAGTAACTCCGGGATTGTCGGCGACGATGGCCGGGTCATCCCACTTGTTGATTGCGCCGGTGAAGATCTTGGTGATGACGTCACCAGAAAGGCGCAGGTTGGTGATCTGTTTTCCACCCGACGTGAGGTTGTACATCAGTGACGTTCCACCAGCCACGATCGGCATGTAGGCGAAAGGGCGGTTAGCCGGTGGCTCGTCAATGACCTGACCGTCTTTCAAACCGTACGGAATCTCCGTGACCGCGTAGTCAACCGTGCCATTGCGGTACTGGTTACGACCGTCGGATGAACCCGTGCTGGCATAGTTCACACGCATGCCGTACTGCTGCACGTTGGTTCGCCACTGCTCGATCGCGTTCGCAGACCACGATGAACCGGCACCCGAGATGGGCGTGTAATCAACCGCCTGAGCCGGCAGAGCCGTAGCCACACTCAGGGAAGCACCGGCGAGAATAACTCCAGCGAGCGCGAGGGTGCGACGTGTGCGACGCATCAGTTGGTCTCCTTCGAGTATGGCTGTGAGGAAGCGATGTTTCGCGATGTGGTGCGCTGAGAAGCCTTGTCGGCGAGGCTGGTCACGCCGTGAGCGACGGCGAGGCTTGCACGCTTGAGACCTGAAAAAACAGCGCGTCGCTGCGCCTTGCGAGCTTCTTTCTTGGCGACGGTGTCGCCTCCAATGAATCGCGCGACGAGGAAGAGAATGACGACGACGAGCATGAGCACGGCCGCGGTACCGAATCCGCGGGCGACCATCGACGGTTCCGGCGACTTGACGAACTGGAAAACGGCGAGGGGCAGCGACACCATCGGTCCGTGGAACGGGTCAAAGTTCATCGCGGCGGTGAACCCCGACGTGAGCAGTACCGGAGAGGTCTCACCAATTCCGCGGGCGGTGGCAAGAATGATGGCCGTGACGAGACCAGACCGAGCCGTGGGGAGGGTGACCTTCCACATGGTGTTGAACTTGTCAGCACCGAGACCGATTGAGGCCTCTTTGAGGGTCGACGGCACGAGACGCAGCACGACATCCGATGCGCGAATCATGATCGGAAGCATCATCACCGTGATGGCGAGCGACGCCGCAAAGCCTGACTTGTCGAGACCGAGAATGAGGATGAAGGTCGCGTAGATGAAGAGACCGGCAACAATCGACGGGAGCGCTGTCATTGCCTCAACGATGGTGCGCACGAATCGCGAGAAAGCCCCGGGAACCTCGTTGAGGAAGACCGCTGTGGTGAGCCCAAGTGGGATGGTGATGACAAGAGCAATACTGATCTGCATCAACGTGCCGTAAATCGCGTGGATGATGCCACCCTTGGTGAGCGGGTCTAGCGGACCAGCCAACGACATGTCTTCGGTAAAGAAGTTGAGGTGTGGCAACGCGTCGATTCCACGAACGATGGAAAAGACGACGATGAACACCAGCGTGGCGAAAACGATGACTGCGAGAGAGTGCACGAGAACCGAGAACACCCGGTCCCGCACAACTGGCCAGGTCTCATCGAAGGACACCAAGAGCGCGTAGGTCAGCAGGAAGAGAATGTAGGCAATCGCGATGAAACCGATGGCGCCACCAAATGGGGCCAGAACGGTAAAGATGAGCGTAGTCGCCGAGAGTGCCGCGGCCAAAGCGCCGGCCATCGACAGAAAGTCACTGACACGCCAAATACTCAGCTTTCGAGGCGCATCGTGGTGAATCTCCGTGGTCGCCTCGGGTCGTGGACGCGCGTCATTGAGCTGATTTTGCTCGGCGAGGATGGGGGTATCGAAAACCGTCATGGCGCGCCTAGCTACTTGCCCCAGAGCGCGAACGGGACACAATGGCCGAAGCACCAAAGTTCACGATGAGCGTGACGACGAAAAGGGTGAGACCGGCAGCCATCAGGGCCGACATGCCGAAGCTTGACGCCTCACCATATTTGAGGGCGATAAGCGAGGAGATCGAGCTCGCGCCGTTCTGAAGAATGTGGGGCTGGATGACGAATACCGGCGAAATGATCATGTACACGGCAATCGTCTCGCCCAGCGCACGACCGAGTCCGAGCATGGTGCCACCAATGACGCCGCCCACGCCAAATGGCAAGATTACGGAGCGAATCATGCCCCAGCGCGTGGCCCCGAGACCCAGGGCACCCTCGCGCTCACCAATCGGTGCCTGCGAGAATACCTCGCGCATGATTGACGTCATGATGGGGGTGATCATTAGAGCGACGACGATTCCGGCGATGAAGGTGGACGATGTGAAAACTGTCGTGGTTGACAGCGGATCTGCCGGGTCGTACCCGTCAACGGCAAAAATCGGAATCCAGCCAAAGTTTGCCGAGATCCAGCGAGCGACCGGCACGATGGAGCCCTGCAGTGAGAAAAAGCCCCACAAACCGTAAACCACCGAGGGAATAGCGGCCATGAGGTCAACCAAGCTGATTAACGTTCGCTTGATTTTGAGGGGCGCGTACTCCGAGATATACAGAGCGGTGCCCAGAGCCATCGGTAGTGCGAAGCACACCGCGACAGTGGCGATGAGGATCGTGCCGATCAGAACGGCGGCGATACCGAAGTTGCCGGCATCCGGTTCCCATGCCTGTGTGGTCAGAAAGCTAAAGCCAGCTTGGCTGATGGCTTGCCAGGCCCGTGCCCCGAGAAAGACACCGATGGCAAGCATGATTGCCAGCACGATAATTCCACCCGAGCGAGCAACGCCGCGGTAAACAATGTCGACGGGGTCACTTGCGCCCTGCAGTTTGCGAGGAATATCGACGGACAATGAGTACCTTGACTAGTTGGGCGCACGACGCGCGCGTGGTGGGCATGACCAATCACGTGAATGGTCACGACTTCGCCAAACCTAACCCGCGCATCTGACCAAAAGGTAAACAAAAGGCAAAAGTCCTATGCCGCCCTGCGGGGTTACTCGGTGAAAATCAGCCTAGCCAGCGGCTCGGCGACGGTAAATGTCATCGAGGTTCCAGCCCTCAACCGACGCTTTCGCACGAGACGCTTCTGCATCGGATTGGCGAACCGCAGCTTCATGAGCATCACTCTGGGGTGCCCGACCGCCACCGGCAACGGGAAGCCTGACGGGTTGTTGGTTTTCCGTCTGTGCCCGGTAAGCCTCTTCCAGAGCGGCACGACGAAGGCGAGCAGCAGCATCCGAAGCGGCGATTGTGCCAGCGGCGAGCGAGCCCGGCTTTAGATGAAGCGCTTCGGGAAGTTGCGTCGGCGACCAGGAACGATCAGTGGACTGGATAACCGAGGCGGTCGACTCAGACGCGCGTGAAGAACTCGTGACTCTCGGTGCACGGGCTAACTGCGCCTTTGCGCGGCGGGCGCTAGCGGCCAAAACGCGAAAACTCAGCAGCCCGAGCGCGAGCGCACCAACACCGATGAGGATGAGCAGGGGTGCCCCGGTGTACATCATGAGCGCCACTCCAGCTGCCGTGATGAGCAGCGCCACGAGGAACGAGATCAACGAAATAACTCTCAACGTGCGAATGCGATGCTTTGTGATGGCATAGGTCTGCTGAGGTGAAAGTTCCTCACGGGCGCGCTTCTCCTGCGCCGCCTCATGCGCTGCCCGGAGTTTGGCCCGCGCGGCAACTTCGGCTTCGTGAAGTTTTCTCCGCTGCGCGTGAAGACCACGCGATGAAATCTCCGCGTCCACTTCAGTCGGGGAATCCTGCGTCTCGACGAGGGCGCGAATGGTTTGCTGCATGCGAACCGCGTTGGATTCGGCTGCGATGAAGTTGCGCCGACGCATCCATGACGGAATGAGGTACACCACCCACAAGACGGCGGCGACGCCAAAGATCAAACCGCCGCCGAGAAAATCCGTCACAACCCTAAGGTACGAGGTGAAGGTTAATCCCCCGGTCAGCGATTAAGGCGTGTCGTGGTTTAGCTCTGACTGCCGCTCACGCAACTGAGTGAGGACGCCACCGGGAATTTCCTCGGCGACGAGTGCGAAACACTCGTGATCACGCCAGTCACCATTGATGTGGATGAATTTCTCGCGACGCCCCTCGTAGCGAAAACCGATTTTCTCCACAACCCGAAGTGACGCCGCGTTCTCGGGGCGGATACAAATTTCGATTCGGTGCAGTCCGCGAGAAAAACAGTAGTCGGTCACGAGGGCGACCGCGATCGGCGTAATTCCGCGACCTGCGAAGCGTTCACTGATCCAATAGCCGATGCTGGCCTGACACATCGAGCCCCACGTGATTCCCGAGACATTGATTTGACCGGCAAATTCGCCGTCCACTTCCATCACGAAGGGCCATCCTCCGCCAGACCGGGCATAACTCAACAGGGAACGGATGTTGTCTCGCGCGATGAGGCTGACAAAGCCACCCGGCAAACTCGCTTCCCATTTGCGAAGCCACTGCCGATTGCGCATGTTCTCTTCATCGAGCGCTTTGGCGTCGCGCATGCGCAAAGGTCGAACGGTCACATTGCCGTACGTGAGTCGCACAGTGGTGTTGTAGAAGCCCATGAGAATAGCTGCGCCCGCCGGGGGAATACCGAAACCTACTTCTGAGCCGCGACAAAATCGTGAAGCCAGGCCAGCAGTCCCGGTCCCAGATCATCGCGCTCAACGGCAAGCTCCACCACAGATTTGAGATATTCGAGTCGGTCACCCGTATCGAATCGTCGTCCGCGGAAGATCAAGCCAACGACTCCCCCACCGAGGTCGGGGTTCTCCGCAAGCACGGATAGGGCATCCGTCAGCTGTATTTCACCACCGCGCCCGGGGGCTGTTTTTTCGAGAATGCCGAACACTTCGGGACGCAAAATATAACGACCGATGACCGCCAGGTTTGAGGGCGCCTTATCCGCCTCGGGTTTTTCAACCATCCCCGTGATCCGCACGACGTCCGTGGTGTCGGTCGATTCGACGACCGCGACACCGTAAGCCGAGACGAGTTCCTGAGGCACTTCCATCAACGCCACCACCGACGAATTGGTCTTCTCAAAGACCTCGAGCATGCGTTCGAGCAGGTTCTCTTTGGGATGGATGATGTCGTCGCCGAGAAGTAGCGCGAAGGGCTCGTGCCCCACGTGGTGCACCGCTTTGAGCACCGCATGGCCAAGTCCGCGCGGGTCGCCCTGGCGGACATAGTGAATGTTGGCGAGGTCGGTCGAGTGCGTGACCTTCTCGAGTCGTGCCTCATCCTGCTTCGCTTCGAGTGTGCGCTCAAGTTCGTAGTTGCGATCGAAGTGATTCTCGAGAGCATTCTTGTTGCGACCGGTAATCATGAGAAAGTCACTGATTCCGGCTCGTACCGCTTCTTCCACGACGTATTGAATAGCGGGTGTGTCAACGACGGGCAGCATCTCCTTGGGCAACGCCTTGGTGGCGGGCAAGAACCGGGTGCCCAACCCCGCAGCAGGAACGACCGCTTTTTTCACCGTGTGCGCCATGCGTTCAGCTTACTTTCTAGACTGAGGGCGTGAACGACTCCGACGCATCCCTTCGCAAGCGCGCATTGCGTTCGGAGGTTCGTGCCCGTCGAAGCAAACGATCATCTCACGAACGCGCCCTCCTCGAGTCAGGTCTCACGACGCAACTGAGCACACTCATCGAAACGGTGCAGCCACACAGCCTGGCAGGGTTCATTCCCACCGAAACTGAACCCCCGATTCGTCCCGGTCTGGAGGCGGTGCATCACCGGGGATGCGACGTTCTCCTGCCCATCTCGCGCGAAGACCGCACGATGGATTGGGCTGTGCATCACCCGGGCATCGAACCCATCGTGGACGCGCTCGGAATGCCCGCACCCGGAGGTCAACCCGTCGCGCCGAGCCGAGCCTACGACGTGGACCTCGTGCTCTGCCCGGCCGCTCTCGTCGATCGGTCGGGGCATCGGCTTGGTTGGGGACTCGGCTACTACGACCGCTTTCTCACGAACCTCACGCGTACCCCGCCAATAGTGGCGGTCGTCTTCGATGACGACATTGTGGATGCCCTGCCGCACGAACCTCATGACGTGCGAGTCAGTGGCATCCTCACACCGACCCGGCTGATCTGGCTCTAGGCCGCGCGGCCACAGGCCCACCACTCCGAAGCCGCAGCGCACCGAGGCTCGTCTGTGCACTATCCCCAGTGTGGTGGCTTGTCCGAACGAAGCTGCTCATCGTTCGATTCGAAAGCACTCGCCTCAGAGCGCGGTTCCGCGGTGTCGCCAGGCGACGGCCGTGACGATGATGCGACTGCGCGTGTCGAAGGTTGCGGGTGCTCCGATACGTCTCCCCAGCGCACGCGACGATTTCGTCTCGACCTAGCGGGGCGACTCTCGCCGTGATGTTGTTCTGACGAGCGCTCTGCCGGATCGCCGCTATCGTTCGACACGAGCAATCGCGCCCGTCACCGGAAACGAACCGACGCCCGGAACCTCAATGGGAGCAGCTCCGAGAACCTCGGCGATTCGATGCGCAACACTCTCGGGGTCGATAAAAAGTTCAAACGAGTGAACGCGCAAATAGTGCCACCCGAGTCGACGCAGGAGCTGCGGACGAAGCCGGAGCGACTCGCGCAACGTTCCACGAGCGAGCACCACATCCGATTCCACGGCAAGCGCACGATCGCCGAACGAGACGGCAAGGGCAATCTCGCCACCGTGAGTCAGTGCCACATGAAGTCCGCGCTCACGCAATCGCTCAGCCAGATCGATGAGCATCGGTTCCGCATTCTCGATGTTCTCGTCGAAGCGCGGAGGATGCGCCGCCAACATGATGTCCACCAGCGACTTTGCGCCAAATGCCAACCGGTCGTAGTCCAGTTCGTCGGCGGTGAAACTCGTCACCACATCGATGCTGCGACGCGCACGGGTCATCGCGACCGCGAGCAGGCGGTCGCCACCAAACCGGCTGAGGGAACCGAAATCGGGAACGATTCGACCAGTGGATGACCGACCAAAGCCGAGCGAGAAAATAACCCGATCGCGACTGACCGCTGAGGCCTGGTCCAGGGTCAGCACGGTAAACGGCTCACTTGATTCCCGTGATAGCCATTCATCTAGGTCAGGTCGCTCGGCAAAAACGCGTTCAACGGCAAGCTCAATGGACAGCGCGTGCTTCATGCTCGCGGTAATCACCATGAGCGATTCATTCGATCGGCGCAGGGCGTGATTCGCGACGAGCTTGACGACCTGGTCAATTTCGGCATCAGTGGTCTCGATGAGACCCGTCGCGGGGTCGGGTGTTCCCGTCGCCATGCGCACGTGATGCGCGGTGAGGGCCTGGTGACCGAGGAACGTACCGGCCCACGGCAGAAACTCAATGCGTTCGCCGTAGAAACGTCGGTTGATCACATTGGTCAGGTCTTCTCCGCCAGCGCGATAGGAACGCGTCAATGTGATGGTTGGCAGAATGTCGCTCAAATCTGACAGAGCGGAATGCGGGCTCATCTGGGCGTTCGCCGCGACAATTCCCGTGCTGAACTTTAGTTCCGGACCACCGTTATCCAGCGCCGCCATGCTCGTGGCAAACGGTGTCGGCGCCTGGGTCACTGGATCGCCGAACGCGACAACCGACGAGGCGCGTCTGATCGCTCCGACATTTTCGGCAGTCGTCGTGGTGCCAGAGTCGAGCAGGATGACCGTATCGAAAAGTGTGTCGTCGGGAAGCTCGTGCACCTCATACGGTGAACACATCCAGACCGGCGCAAGCGCGTTTGCCAAACGTGGCGCCAGCCGGAACAGGGTGCCAACGCTCACTCGATCTTGCCGCAACGCGTGTTTGAGGCGATCGGCCTCTTCGGGAAAATCAACGAGTCCGATCTTCCAGACCTCGGACAGGCGCGACGCGAGGAGTGGGGCGTTAGCATCCGCGTGCGCTTCATCCACAACCCGAAAATCACGCTCGAGTTGATCCAGCATGGTCGTGTTGGCGCTCAGGAGGGCTTTGTTTTCGCCAAGAATGCCTTCCAGAACAGACTGCCACCAGGCCAATTCGAGTTCATTGGCAACCTGATCGTGCGGAACATGCCGGGACGACAAGTCATCGAGAAGCCCAGTGAGGTTGAGCTCGCGCAACTCGGCAAGGAGGAGGTTGCGCTCCTTCAAATTCGCGAGGACCTCTGATTTGGCGGCGAGACCCGCGATACGCGACGACAACTCTCCCAGCGGCGCCATGGTCAGGTTGGGTGCTATCGAACCGCCCTGTAAGACAACGTCTAGGGCAGTGAGATTGTCATACACCTCGGTGTAGAGCGTGCGGAGCTCCGCGATACCAACCGGAACCGAGGGCGGAGCACCGGTGATCACAAATCGCTGCCATTTAACCCGTTGGTCTTGGATGCGTTGCAGTGCCGTGTGCATGTCGCCGACGTGCGCTCCCGGACGAACAAACTCGTGAGCCAGTTTGCGCAGGCGCCGACGGTTGGAGCCGCGCATGTCACCGCCGCGACGCGATGCAGTCGCCGCGATGAGCTCGGTCAATGGTCGGTCAAAGACTTCCGGGACAAACTTGTCGAGAGTCTCACGAATGTCACTGAGCAGTTGGATATAGATTCCCAGCTCCGCGACACTCTCATAACTGCGCATCGCGGTCTGATTGATGACATCGCTCGCGCGCATCAGCAGTGCTGGCAACTGCTCCTCGTGCATGCGACGCGCCAACGACTGAGCGTGCTCGGCCGCCTCGGCGCTCTCAAATTCAATTCCGTACCAGGGCGAATCCTCGGGCCCATACTTGAATTCGCCCAGCTCGGCCGCCTGAATCAGGCTGGCTGCAGCTTCCCCGCGCGTCGACGCAAGCACCTCAACGGCGTGACGCGGGATTCGTGCGGTCGTTTGCGGCGGATTGGGCAACTGGGCCAGCTCGGAGAGCCGCTCAAGTGCATCCACCACGGATACGCCGAGGACGGGATCGGTGTTTCCCAGAGCATCACGATAATTCAGGAGAACACGACGCAAGCGCGGAAGCGCCTTGTCGATTTGCGTCACGTCGGGCAGAGACGCTTTCTCGTTTCGCACGATTGCCGCGAGTAAATCTCGGCGCAACTGCGATGGCCGGACGGCTAGACCCGCAATGCCGATGTCTTTGGTGCGATATGCAATCTCGTCGAGGCGCGAACGTCGCGACCCAACGACAAGAACACGCTTGTTGGCGGCGACTAATCCGCCGATTGCGTTGATGACCGTTTGTGTCGCACCGGTTCCGGGCAGAGTGTGCACGACGAGCGAATTACCCGCGACGATGTTTGCAATGACCTGCTCTTGCTCGGCATCGGCATCCATGAGCAACGTATCCGTCGCTGGCGGTCGCTCATCCTGACTGGCAACAGTGACCGTGACCTGCTTCTCGACAAGCTCGAGCCGTGCATTGTCATTGCCGGCGAGAGAATCAAGAACGGGATGCGCGAGCCGCGCTGCGTCGTAGAGCATCGGTCCCGCGACCTCAGCAAAGGACGACACCACGAGTCGCGTCTCCACAACAAATCCGGGCACATGCCCAAGCAAGCCAGCCAAGCGGTCCATCACCGGTTGTGGCGTGAACGTATCGTTTGCGTTGGCAAGCTGCACAAAGGCGACGGGATCGAGTGCAACACCAAACTGTTTTTCCAGCATGAAGGCCAGCTGCAGATTCAGACGCGCCGGTCCACGAAGCTGAAGTTCATAATCGTGGCCCACGCGACGGATAGACATCGGGCGAAGTAAAACCGGACCGCAGTACTGTTTGCCATTGTGCGTCCAGCTACAGATCCCCACCGCGAGGTGAACCGCATCGATGCCTCGAGTGCTCGAGAGCTCGGTGTCGCGCGCGGCGATTGACGAGGCGGTGGCACGGGCCGTGCGAAGCGCGAAGTCCTCGCGAAACAGCAAGGCCAACGTCGTTCCCTGTCCGCTCAACAGACGCGGCAAACCACCCGGGTGCGCAGCGGTGATGTCAATGCGCGTCCGGGGTGAATCCACAAAATGGATGAGCGGTGACACTCCCCCGAGGGTGGCTATTTCGCGCCGCCACACATCACGCTGCTCCTCGGCGACATTTCTGGCATCAAGCGTGGACTCACCCAAGCTCACATAGTCAAGTCGCGAAGCCGCATCGGCGGAGCTTTCTCGCTCACTCACTGCATTGCCGTGGTCATCATGCTCGTCGACGACCGTCAGGCTTGGTTCGACGGGCGAGACCGGCGAGAGACCCACGGGTTTGCCCGCCCCGGCGGGGGAATCGGATAGGTTTCGCGGATCCGAAGCCTGCGGATCAAGGGGACGGCGACGCATGCCTGACTCGTCGGCTGAGCCCCGACCCAGGCCAGAGAACGGATTCGCCACCACGGTCTCACCATAGGCGTGATATGAGGTTTTTGACGGGAATGACGCGGGTTTATCGGCTTTTTGTCCCCGGCGCAACCAGCAATGCTCACGCATCGCCCAGCGCCGTGGGCCCACCTCACCCCGACGGGGTTCTCGTACCCACACACCCACGAAATAAAAAAAGACCCAAGCGGGCCTTTTTTTTATTTCGTGCCCCTGGAGGGTCCCCGGCGCAACCAGCAATGCTCACGCATCGCCCAGCGCCGTGGGCCCACCTCACCCCGACGGGGTTCTCGTGCCCACACACCCACGAAATAAAAAAAGACCCAAGCGGGCCTTTTTTTTATTTCGTGCCCCTGGAGGGACTCGAACCCCCAACCCTTTCCTTAGGACGGAACTGCTCTTCCATTGAGCTACAGAGGCGCTGGTCTCTTCAGTGTATCGAGGGCGTGCAGAAAAACGTGGGCTAGCTCAACCTGACGGCCGGGCTAGCCCACGTGAACCTTAAGCCGACCAGGCTTGGGTGCCGTCGATGTACGTTGCGTTCACCTTGATTGTGTCCCAACCGTCGGCGGCACTCGTCCACGGATCGATGTCGACCACAGCAAAGTCAGCACGTTTGCCAACTTCGAGGCTTCCGCGATCATCCGCGTGAATTTGCCACGCTGCGTTGGTCGTGATTGCGGCCAGCGCTTGTGCGGGAGTCGCACATTCTGCCGGGTTCAATACTTCTCCGTTTGCCTGCATCTGACGCATCACGGCAGTACGTGCGCTCTGCAACGGGTGTACCAGGCTGACGTTGTAATCGGAGTGCAGGCTCGGGCGAAGGCCGACCTTGTACGCGGTCGCGACGCGGTCGAGGTGGTTGGCACGCTCTGGACCAAGAATCGTGTCGCGGAATGCCGCACCCCAGTAGTAGACGTGGTTCATCAGGAAGCTCGGGTTGATGCCCGCAGCTGCCATACGGGTGAGTTGATCATCCGACGTCACCGAGCAGTGCTCAAAGCGGTGACGCAAGTCGTGCTTTCCGTAGCTTGGCAGCAGTGCCTCGAGGGTGGTCAACGCGAACTCAACGGCGCCATCACCATTTGTGTGCACCATGATTTGCCATCCGTCGTCGAGGCCCGCCTTGAACACATCGTGCAAACCTTCGGGAGTCCAGTTGGCTTGACCTCCAGTCACCTCACCGAGGTACGGTTGCTCAAAATATCCCGATCGTCCCTGGTTCGAGCCATCGGTAACAACCTTCCAGGCGTCGGCGCGAACCATCTCGTCGCCGCTGAACGGGGTAACTCCGGCGGCTTTCCAGGTGGCAGCTACGTCAACCGATGACTTGCCGTCCATCTGCGCAAACTGAGCTGTTGACACGCGCGTGGGAAGACGCTTGGCCCCGTTGAGCTGGTGGAGCATGGCGACCTCAGCTACGCCGGCGAGCGCACCTGTCGCGCCCTCTCGAAGCGACGTCACACCCTGGCTCGCGCACATGTTCAAGATTGTGGTAATTCCGGTGGCCATATCCGCTGGTGTCGGCTTGGGAAGGCTGCCGGCGACCTTCATGATGGCTGCCGCCTCGCCGATCACTCCGTTGAGTTTTCCGTCTACACGACCAAACTTGCCGCCAACCGGGTCAGGTGTTTGGTCATTCACTCCAGCGTTCGCGAGGGCTGGTGAATTTGCATACAGATAGTGCATTGAGGCATTCATCACCATAACGGGGTTGTTCGGGGCAACCTGATCCAAAATCGTCCGAGTGAGGTCGGGCTCTCCGGGGTACAAACTCGGGTCGAAAAGCTTTGCGAGAACGTACTGGCCATCCGGAGTCTTTGCCGCAGTCTCTTTGATGCGCTCGACGACGCTGTCGAAGGTGGGGCAGACTTCGTGCGATACATCGGTCCAAGTGAGGTTGAGCAGCGAGGTCCAAATGTGCATGTGTGGCTCGATGAGACCCGGAATGATGATGCCTTCAGGCTTGAGGATGGTCGTCGACGCCGTGGTAAGCCCCTCAACATCGGACAGCTTGCCGATGCCGATGATTTGCCCACCTGAAATAGCCATTGCCTCGGCCGTCGGAGCCGCTGGGTTATTCGTGGTGATTGAGCCAACGACGAGCGTATCGGCGACTGCGCCTGAGGGCCGCGCAGCTGCATGGTTGGCCGGGGTGATGGTGGTTCCCGCTGTGGCCACGGGCTCACCCACGTGTGAGTGAGCAAGAGGATTAGGGGTGCAGCAGTTTTCTGACATGTTTTCTCCAAGACGAGTGGTGTTTTCAAACTAGCAGGAAGTTTTAAATGGGTGACGACGAATTCTCACGCGCACGCTACATCGAAGAAGCAGCGTAAGGATGGCACACGCTAATCCCACCCACACATGAAGGGCGCGGCTTGCCCGTGAGATTCAGGCCGCTTGACCGAGATAGTCATCCCAATCGGGCTCACGACGCTCAAGCCCGAGGGCAAACCACGTGGGGCCGACGGGCATCTTGGGTGCGACGCGCAACTGCCATCCCATCTCTTTCGGCGTGCGATCACTCTTGATGTTGTTGCATTTGAAACAACATGCGACGAGGTTGTCCCAGGTGTCCGCACCGCCGCGAGATTTGGGAACGACGTGGTCAATCGTGTTCGCTGCCGCCGCACAGTACGCACATCGATGGCCGTCTCTGCGGAGCACTCCCCGGCGGGTAACCGGCACGCGACGAGCGTACGGGACCTTAACGTACCGGCTAAGCACGATCACGGACGGTCGGTCGAATGACGTATTAGCAGCGAGGATGGGGTGCTCATCATCCGCTTTGATCACGGTTGCCTTGTTGTTCAGCACGAGCATCAGTGCTCGGCGAAACGAGACAACGGCGAGCGGTTCGAAGCCGGCGTTAAGAACAAGAGTGCGCACGGTGGATGACTCCTTCGACGTGGCCTGCGTGGCTCGCAGACAGGGCGAACATAGTGTGTTGCGTCGACACTCGTCGGGGCACAAAAAAGGCACTGTCTAAAACAGACAGTGCCGGGGAGTGCACGCGAGACTCGCTGAAGCGGCGTTGACCGCGTATGAGCTCGTGGATTCTCGGTTGAGGTTGTCGGCTTCCGAAAGCAGCTGACAGCGCAAACAGCTCCCTGCCCATGGAGTGGGTGTGAAGTCTGTTCAACACGAGAAATCCCAACAGGTGTGAAGGAACGCTTGCTTTACGCTAACCCAGGAAGCTACCAAATGTGCGCAAGCACAGGGTGTCAGCCGGCGCGTCGAAGTGAACATTTAGTCAATCGGTTCGACGAAGAGGTGAATAGCAACGTCTTGCTCAATGTCGATCTCGCACACCGTGCCATTGACTTCGCTGACGATGTGGACATTGAGTCCTCCAGTCGGTCGCGAGCATTCGAGCACGGCATCCGGCACGATGCCGGCTTCCCGAAGCATGACAAGAAGTGCCACATCCGATTGGATGGGCTCCCCCAAACGACGCAAGACACCGCGAACGACCCGTCCGTCCTTGGGTGTGTACTTATCGACACTCTCCACGCCAAAACTAAATGGGGTCGTCGCTGGCTGACCGAGCTCGTCCAGCCCTGGGATGGGATTCCCGTACGGCGACTGTGTGGGGTTTCCTAGCATCGCGAGAATTTTACGTTCGACATGCTCACTCATCACGTGTTCCCAGCGACAGGCCTCCTCGTGAACGAGTTCCCATTCGAGCCCAATGACGTCCGCGAGCAGGCGTTCGGCAATGCGGTGCTTGCGCATCACGTGAATTGCCGTGCTTCGCCCCAAGTCGGTGAGGCTCAGTGTGCGGTCTTCACCCACGAGAACGAGATCGTCCCGCTCCATTCGCGCGATGGTCTGGGAGACGGTCGGACCTGAGTGTCCGAGCCGATCGGCAATACGCGCCCGCATCGGAACAAAGCCTTCTTCTTCAAGCTCCAAAATGGTTCGCAAATACATCTCTGTGGTGTCAATCAGATCTGTCATTGCCAGTCCCCGAGCCTCAAGTCGAGCGTGATGTACGCCGTAAGTTAGGTAACCCTCAGTCTATGACGCGGCACGGCGGCATCGATTCCGCTCTGGTTCGGGTGACCTGAATCCACCGGTAAATTTGAAGCATGTCTGACATCACGATTCCCTCGCACCTGCTTCCAGCCGATGGCCGATTTGGATGCGGCCCCTCCAAAGTGCGTGCTGACCAAATCTCAGCTCTGGCCGGTCCAGGTGCGGCACTGTTAGGCACTTCGCACCGTCAAGCGCCGGTCAAGAATCTCGTCGGTCGGGTGCGCGAGGGGCTCGCCAACCTCTTTGACGTTCCAGACGGCTACGAGGTGCTCCTTGCCAATGGCGGGTCCACCGCTTTTTGGGATTCGGCGGCGTTCTCGCTCATCGAAAAACGCAGCGAGAATCTGGTCTTTGGTGAATTTGGCGGCAAGTTCGCCAGCGCGGCAAAAACACCCTTCTTGGATGCCCCACTCGTCATCGAAGCACCAGGCGGTTCCCGTTCCGAAGTCGACGTGGTACCCGGAATCGACGTTTATGCCTGGCCACACAACGAAACCTCAACCGGAGTTATGGCGCCCATCACGCGTGTCCACGGGGACGCTGGAGCACTCACCGTGATCGACGCGACCAGCGCTGCCGGTGGCGTGAAATTCGATGTATCCGAGACCGATGTGTACTACTTTGCACCACAGAAAAATTTCGCTTCTGACGGCGGGTTGTGGTTTGCCCTCTTTTCGCCGGCCGCCATCGAGCGCGTGGAGCGCATTGCGGCGAGCGGGAGGTACATCCCGGAATTTTTATCACTCAAGAACGCCGTGGATAACTCCCGCCTCAACCAGACACTCAACACGCCTGCGGTCGCAACGCTCGTGATGATGGAATCGCAAGTTGCGTGGATGAATGAGAACGGCGGCATTTCCTGGGCTGATTCACGCACCAAGGAATCGTCGGGAGCTCTGTATGCGTGGGCCGAGAGCGTCGACTATGTGACGCCGTTCGTGACGAACCCGGATCACCGCTCGCAGGTTGTGGTCACTCTGGATTTTTCCGAAGACATCGACGCAGCGCTCATCGCGAAGGCGTTACGGGCAAACGGCGTTGTGGATACCGAGCCCTATCGAAAACTCGGACGCAACCAGCTTCGCGTTGCGACGTTCACTGCCGTCGAACCCGATGACGTTCGCGCTCTGATTGGGTGCATCGAGTACGTGGTTGAAAAGCTCTAAGAATTTTTCGAACAAATGACTGTGGGCCCCGACTTTCGTCGAGGCCCACAGTTTTGGTTGAGTGAACGGACTACGCCTTCTTGGCAGCCCGAACAGCAACGATGCCGAATCCAACCTTGTTGAGCACGTCGGCTACAACATAGATCAGCGCGGCAACAGCTGCAGCGGTTCCGACGTCAGCTCCACCGATGTGCATGAACTGCTGGATAGCAGTTGCCAACGGGTAGATAGCCCAGCCGATGACGACAAAGAGTCGCATCGTCTTGACCGCCTGCTGAGCGAACGGGGCACCCTTGTCGACCTTGACCTGGAAGACCATGAGCACGATCCAAAGCCAGGCAAGAACCGAAATGATGAACCAGACGTAAGCAGCAACGCTTCCGGGAACCGAGATCTCACCGAGGAAGCCGGTGACAATCATGACGAGGTCAACCAGAACAAGACGCGTGACCAATCCCTTGGTGGCACCTCCCGCAATGGCCACGATGAGACCGAACTCAACAAGGAGCAACGGTGTCGTGATGACCCAGTCAATGTAGCGAAGCGGAACAGTCTCAGCGATCTGCGCTGCTCCGATTTCGCCACCGGGGAACCCGACCACGTCTTTCATGACGTAGTAGAGAATTGCTGCCACGAATGCGATAACTGCCGCATACGTCGCAACGGAACGGTGCTCAGGCTTTAAGTCGTTGCGCTCCATGAAGAAGTAGAACGCACCGGCCGCCATGGCGACGAACCCGAGCATGAACATGTTTTGAGTAACTGAGAGAAGCAGATCCAAGGAACTACCTTTCGCTTGCCCGAAGCTCACACAGCTTTGTGTAAACCGAACCGGGTTGTCTCTGAACCTACTCGCCTCAGTCCAAGATGAAAAGATGCTGAGAGAGGAAATTTAGGTACGAGAAAACAGATACAATCAGCGCTCGTTGAGCGAGCCACCCTCGGACTCGTCATCATCATCCGACTCTTCATCGTCATCATCCGACTCGTCATCATCATCCGACTCATTGTCCAACTCATCGTCGTCATCGGACTCGTCGTCGTCATCGGACTCATCATCATCATCCGACTCATCATCCGACTCGTCGTCGTCATCGTCATCGTCATCGAACGGATCGACACCCGTCTCGGCCTCAATCTCGGCTTTGACCTGAGCGAGAGCTGCTTCTTCGTCTATGCCGGCTTGCTTTTGTGCCTCGAGATATTCCGCGAGTCGTTGGGACCACGGCACCCAGTCAGGTGCCAGGAGCGCACCCTCCATCGGGGTAAGTTCTGCTTCCAACACGCTGGGATCGCCTGGTTCGAGCTCGGCCATGGACACCGTCCACTCCCACGCCACATATCCCGGTAACGCATTGGCGAAGTGCAGCGTGAAGGCGCCATCCTCGTGGTCAACGCGCCTCAAAAAAGCGCCAATCGACGACGCTCGAGTGATCTCACCCAGGGCGGCAAGGGCTCGCTCGCGCTGAATCTCACTCAGTGGTTCGGCCGAGACAACGGCATGACCGGCGTTAGGCACTAATCCAGAATCCGACACGAACGCGCTTAGCTGTCGAGTTCGTCGGCGACACGGCGAAGGACAGAGGCGACCTTGCTCCCATGACTCTTGTCTGGATACTGCCCACGCTTCAAACTCGAACCGATGCCGTCCAGAAGTCGGATGAGGTCTTCAACGATGACCGCCATGTCGTCAGCGGGCTTGCGGTTCAACTTGACCACGGACGGTGCGTCGATCAACCGAACATTCATCGCCTGAGGACCACGTTTGCCCGCGATGACACTGAACTCTATGCGGGAGCCCTGTCGCACACGAACATTTTCCGGGAGAGCCGAAGCGTGCAAGAAAACCTCGTCACCTTCGTCGGACGCGATGAAACCAAAACCTTTGTCGTCATCGTAAAACTTAACTTTGCCGGTAGGCATGACATACTCCCTGATTGTGCGGTGCCGTCCCAGTTTACCCGCCCGACACATTCGCAACTTATCCTGTAGGGATGGCCCAGCGTAAGAACTCTCCCACCCCACAAGCACCAACCCGCGAAACGACTCGGACTGAGCGCATCCTGGCGTACATGGTTTTCAGCTCAATCGGTTTGTCGGTGCTGTGTTTTCTCGCCGTCATCATTGGCACTCCACTCGGCTGGGTTCACCCCGATCAGAGCGTGTGGGCAACAATCATCATCTTGCCGTTGGTCGGCTTGCCAATAGGTTTCGTGCTCATCATCGTGCTCATCGTGATTAATGCCGTTCGTCGTTCACGCGACAACCGTATGACGACTTCGGGTGGCTCGCGCTAGTCGCGCGAGACCAACACGATGCACGACACTCTCACTCTGGTTGGCGCTCTTGCCTCTCTCACACGAGCAGATCTTCAGCGGGCACTTGAAATCCGCCTCAACAATACAATTGGTCTGAAGGACTGGTTCGATCTGGCGGATGCGCTGCTCGCGACGCCCGCCATCGACGCGGCTCTCGCCCGGCTCTCGCGAACTCAACTTCTCGAACTGGCACATGGTTCTGCGGCCTGCAGTGTCGCAACCCTCGCTTCTCTGACAAGTCTTGCCTGTGCAACAGAGGAGGGTGTGCTTGGTGCGGTATTTACCCGAGCAAGCGAGCGAGCCGCGCTCCTCAGTGCTGAGACGGGCGGACTCGATTCCTCACCACTTGACCTCCCCTCACGAAAAAGCAATCCCCCACACGAAAACGCCCTGCATCAACGAGCCATAGAAATAACTGTCAAAGTTGACGAGCTACGCGATCTGGTGAATCAGACCGGACTTCGCTCCGTAGTTCGCGGACCATTCGGTGGCCCCGGGGTCAGCGTTGGAGACCTGGCTCGTCTCGCGGCAACACTGACATCGCCGAGTGAGAGTGTGATGGATGCGGCCGAGCTCGTCGAACTTGCTCGCCTCACCGGCCTGTTGACTGTCTTTGACAATCATTGGCACGCCAGTGACTCGCTCGAGTGGGAAGAATCAGACAGCGCAGAACGGTGGATTCTCCTCGCTCACGGTTGGAAAGAATCCTTGTCCCCTGAATTGAGGGATGTTCTCGCCACCCGGCACGACTGGTCGAGTGACCCGGTTTCTCCCACGGGACTGAACAGCTATCTCGACTGGTTGTACCCGCTTGACTCGTCTTGGATTACCGCGGAACTGGAGTGGCAACTCCACCTTGCGGACCTTTTGGCGCTTCGTGATGACGGACAACAATCCACCCTTGCCACGATGCTGCTCACTGACCAATACGATGCCCTTCGATCCACGATCCGGGGCGCACAGCCAGCGCATATCGACTCGGTCATCATCCAGAGCGACCTAACGATTATTGCTCCAGGCCCCCTCCGCCCAGATCTCGAGACTCAACTTCGAAACATCGCGCGTATTGAGTCCCGTCAAACGGCGTCCACATATCGCCTCTCGTCTGACCTCATTTCGCACAGCATGGATCAGGGGCTCCACGCCAGTGAGATTGTCGCGTTCTTGACTAGCCTCAGTTCAACCGGCGTTCCTCAACCAGTGTTGTATCTCATCAACGACATCGGGTCTAAGCACGGGAGCGTTCGCGTGAGCCCGCTCGCACAAGGCGAGATTGCGTTACCGGGAGGCTCGCGTATCACTTGCAGTAGCGACGTCCTCACGGCACAAATACGCGCGGACTCGTCGTTGCGACAGTTGGGACTCACACCGGATGGCAGCGATGCCCTGGCCACCACGAGCCGCTTCGACACCGACGTCGTGATGCGCTTGCTCACAAACGCCAAGTACCCCGCCGTGTTAGAAAATGAAGCGGGCGAGATTGTTCCCTGGCGCACACGAATCATCGGACGGTTCGCCGCAAACGGAAAACGAAGCATCGTCGAGCCTAAGGTCAGCGCCGGCCCCTTCTCCGCACTCCTCGATCGGCTGGAGGGCGTCAACCCGTCAACCGACGAAGCGTGGATGACGCGCTCGATTGAGCTGGCCGTGCGCAACAAGACACCGCTGGTCGTCGTCGTCGCCATGACTGACGGCAGTGAGCGGGAGTTCCTCATTGAGCCCAAGAGCCTGAGCAACGGACGCTTGCGCGGCCTCGATCAACGCAGCGAAGTAGAACGCACCATTCCGGTCGCGAATGTGACCGCCTTGAGAAGCGAGTAGCCTAGAAAGCTATGCCAAACGGACCGCTGATTGTTCAAAGTGACCGCACTGTTCTCCTCGAGGTAGCACACCCCGACGCGTCGGATGCGCGTCACGCGCTTGCGATTTTCGCGGAACTTGAGCGAGCACCGGAACACATCCACACCTATCGAATCACCAAATTGGGCCTCTGGAACGCTCGTGCAGCCGGACACACTGCCGACGAAATTCTGGGCACGCTAGAGACCTTTTCAAAATTTGATGTTCCTGCGACGGTCTCACTCGACATCACCGAAACAATGGGGCGCTACGGAAGGCTCACCATCGAGCGCGACACGGAGGGCCTCATCCTCTCGGGCTCAGATGCCGCGGTCATTCGCGAGGTGTCAAAGTCGAAGAAGATCGACGGACTCCTCAGTGGCTCTCTCAGTGACCATTCCTTCCGGGTGGCACCCTGGGCCCGAGGCGCCCTGAAACAAGAACTGCTCAAACTGGGCTGGCCTGCTGAAGATAACGCGGGATACCGCCCCGGCTCGCCGTGCGCAATTGACCTCGACGAGAGCGGATGGGCGTTACGGCACTACCAGCAGAAGGCGGTCGACAACTTTCTCAACGGAGGTTCCGGCGTGGTTGTGCTGCCATGTGGCGCCGGCAAGACTCTCGTTGGTGCAGGAGCCATGGCGGCGACCAAAACGGATACCCTCATCCTGGTTACGAACACCGTTTCGGCGCGACAGTGGCGCGACGAACTGCTTCGTCGAACGAGTCTCACTGCAGACGACATCGGCGAGTACTCCGGCTCGGTCAAGCAAGTTAAGCCGGTAACCATTGCGACTTATCAGATCCTCACGGCAAAACGTCAGGGCGAATTTGCCCACCTGGCTCTTCTTGACGCTCTCGATTGGGGCCTGGTGATTTACGACGAAGTGCACCTGCTGCCGGCACCCGTATTCAAGCTCACGGCCGATTTGCAAGCTCGTCGTCGGCTCGGACTCACCGCAACACTGGTGCGTGAGGATGGGCGCGAATCGGATGTGTTTAGCCTGATTGGCCCGAAACGTTTTGATGCGCCGTGGAAAGAAATCGAGCAGGAAGGGTTCATCTCTCCGGCGGTATGCAAAGAAATTCGTATCGATCTGCCCGACGACGAGCGGCTCGAATACGCAGCGGCGAGCGACGCAGAGCGTTACCGAATGGCAGCGACAAGCCCCACGAAAATCTCTGTTGTCAAAAAACTCATCGCCGCGCATCCGGGTGAACGCATTTTGGTGATTGGACAGTACCTGGATCAGCTTGCCGAGCTCGGTGACGCCCTGGGCGTTCCAGAAATAACCGGCGCAACCCCGGTGGATGAACGCGAGCGGCTCTTCCAGGCTTTTCGCGACGGCACCGAACCGATCATCGTGGTGAGCAAAGTTGCCAACTTTTCCGTCGATCTCCCCGAGGCAAGTGTGGCGATACAGGTTTCCGGCGCGTTTGGGTCGCGTCAAGAAGAAGCCCAACGTCTTGGTCGATTGCTCCGCCCGAAAAAGAGTGGTCTCACGGCGACGTTCTACACGCTGGTTGCGCGGGACACGATAGATCAGGACTACGCCCAAAACCGTCAACGTTTTCTCGCGGAACAAGGGTATGCCTACGAGATCCTCGATGCCCACGCGCTCGATGGGGCGAACGCGTAGCTGTCATGTGCTCCATTTCCGGCTTCCTCGACAACATTCCCGTGTTCAGTAAGAGTCCAGAAGATTTTTGCTGGCATTCAGACTTCTTTCAGGAAACTGTCAGAGACTATGAGCATGGCAAATCCAAAAATTCTCGTAGTTGATGACGAACCCAACATTCGCGACCTGCTGACCACCAGCCTTCGCTTTGCCGGATTCGCCGTCCAGGCCGTCGGAAACGGCGCCGCCGCACTTTCTGCGGTACTCAAGGAAGAACCCGACCTCATCCTTCTCGACGTCATGCTCCCCGACATGAGCGGATTCAGCGTGACGCAGCGATTGAGGGAATCCGGCTACTCCTCCCCCATCCTGTTCCTCACGGCGAAAGATGACACGGCCGACAAGATCAAGGGCTTCACGGTTGGTGGCGACGACTATGTCACCAAGCCGTTCAGCCTCGACGAAATCGTCGCACGCATCAAGGCTATTTTGCGACGCACCATGATTGAGGAAGACGAAGCGACCATCACCGCGGGTGAAATCAGCATGGATCAAGACACGCACGAGGTGCGCGTCGGCGACAACGTCCTCGATCTCAGCCCAACCGAGTTCAAATTGTTGCGCTACATGATGCTCAATCCCAACCGCGTTCTGAGCAAAGCACAGATCCTCGATCACGTGTGGGAATACGACTTCAACGGTGACGCTGGCATCGTCGAGTCGTATATTTCCTACCTGCGCCGCAAAATCGACCCGCTGGCCAGCGAATCCCTTATTCAAACCAAGCGTGGCTTCGGGTACATGCTCAGGGTTGGCAAGGCCTAGCCTGACAGAATAAAGGCATGATTGCCGGAATCCAGGAGAGATGGAACGCCATCTCGCTCAGGACCAAGGTCACCTCAGTCACCGTGCTGCTGCTGACCTTGGGCCTGCTGGTTTCCGGCATTGGCACACTTGCGATGCTCAAGCCCGCTTTGATCGGGCAACTCGACAGCCAGCTCCAAGCCACCAGTAGTGATTTGGCGAACATCATTGATGTCTCATCGTCTACGCGCAAAATCTCCGGAGCACCGAGCGACTACTACTACGCCGTGTTCTCTGCCAACGGGACTCTGCTGGAACAAAACTGGGTCGACAAGACGTCAAACATTCGTCCCTCATTTCCCGACGGCATGAGTATTACGAACACTGCGACGCTGGACGGGACAATCTTCGCGGTTCGCAGCGGGAACGATCGAATCGTGTATCACGCCATTTCCGTTCCGGTCACCTTCACCGGTACAAGCCAGATTGGCTCCGTCGTCGTGGCCCTGTCGACCGCGTCGGTAGAAAAGTTGCTGACGATGTACCTCTCCATTTTTTTGGGCTTCGGCATAGCAGTTGTCATCGTCGGGGCGCTTCTCACCCGGTTCTTGGTGTCGAATACTTTCGCCCCCCTTCGACAAGTGGAGCGCACGGCGGAGGCAATCGCCGCAGGTGACTATAGCCAGCGACTTCCGTGGTCCACACCGAACACCGAAGTAGGTCGACTCAATCGCGCGCTGAACGCCATGCTAGGTCGAATTGATCGCGCCTTTTCAGATCGCGCTCAGACAATTGCACAAATGCGGAGGTTCGTTGGAGATGCAAGCCATGAGCTTCGCACACCGCTCGTCTCGGTTCGAGGCTACGCAGAGCTTTACCGAATGGGAGCCCTGCAAACGCCGGAGTCCGTAGGGGAAGCGATGGATCGCATCGAAAAAGAAGCCATTCGGATGGGCGAACTCGTCGAAGACTTGCTCGCCCTCGCCCGACTTGACGAGACCCGCCCGCTTGATGTGACGGAAGTGAATCTGTCCCTCATCGCTCATGACGCTGCACTCGACGCGCGAGCACAAGACACCACGCGAACGGTCGCGGTAACCTCTACCCCTGAGAAGGTGACTGCTCTCGCTGAAGAAAACAAGATTCGCCAGGTGGTGACGAACTTGGTCGCCAATGCCTTGCGCTACACCCCGGATGGCACGCCCCTCGAACTCGTGGTCGGCATGGACACCACGTCACGAACGGCCAGCGTTTCCGTGGTTGATCACGGCGACGGTATTCCCAAAGAGATTCGTGACAAAATTTTCCAACGTTTTTGGCGCGCAGACACCTCTCGTACCCGAGAGACCGGTGGGAGCGGATTGGGTCTTGCCATTGTGGCGTCCATCGCACGAGCCCATCACGGAACGGTAGACGTGAACGAAACTCCGGGTGGTGGGGCGACTTTCACACTCACCTTGCCACTCGACGGGCCTTCCACAACCGCTGACGATTCTGCGTAGTTCACAGTGGCCGATCAGTGTGAACCACCTTGCGTTTCCTAGGTCATATCGTGGCGTGCATGAGCATAATTCGTATTGACAGTGACGCCGTCGCCAGTGCGTCTTCGGGGGCGAGCGCAAGCATTGCCCGCATCCAGCAGGAGGTGCAGGTCTTGCACGCTCAGCTCACCAATCTGCAGTCGTCGTGGCAAGGTCCTGCGGCATCTGCTTTTCAAGGTGTGGTGACCTCATGGCATGGAACACAGCAGCGGGTTGAGGCTGACTTGACTGCTCTCACCCAAGCGCTGGCTCGAACCGCAACTCACTACGCGGATCTTGAAGCGGCGACCATGCGTGTGTTCGGCGGCTAAAGAGAGCAGAAAGGGGCTCCCCCGAAGGGGAGCCCCTTTGCGCTCACGTGTGAGCAGGTGCGTGGGTTAGGACTAGAAGTCCATTCCGCCGCCACCCTCAGGCATGTGCGCCGCTGCCGGAGCAGGCTTCTCGGCGACAACGGCCTCGGTGGTGAGGAAGAGTGCAGCGATAGATGCTGCGTTCTCCAGGGCCGAGCGGGTGACCTTTGCAGGATCAATGATTCCGGCTGCGACCAGGTCAACGTACTCATCGGTGGCCGCGTTCAAACCGTGTCCGTTGGGGAGTTGACGCACCTTGTCGACGACAACACCGGGCTCGTGACCCGCGTTGAGTGCAATCTGACGCAGTGGAGCCTCAATGGCCACACGAACGATGTTGGCACCCGTTGCCTCGTCACCGGTGAGCTGGAGCTTGTCAAAGACTGCGGCTCCGGCCTGAATGAGGGCTACACCACCACCGGGGACGATACCCTCCTCAACGGCTGCCTTCGCGTTACGAATGGCGTCCTCAATACGGTGCTTACGCTCCTTGAGTTCAACTTCGGTGGCTGCGCCAGCCTTGATGACGGCAACGCCACCAGCAAGCTTCGCGAGACGCTCCTGGAGCTTTTCGCGGTCATAGTCACTGTCGGTGTTGTTGATTTCGGCGCGAATCTGAGAAACGCGTCCGGCGATGGCCTCAGCCGAGCCGGCGCCCTCAACGATCGTGGTCTCATCCTTGGTGATGACAACCTTGCGGGCCTGACCAAGCATTTCGAGCCCGACGCTCTCAAGCTTGAGTCCGAGCTCTTCGCTGATAACCTGACCACCGGTCAGGATGGCGATGTCTTGAAGCATTGCCTTGCGGCGGTCACCGAAGCCAGGTGCCTTCACTGCGGCCGACTTGAAGATTCCGCGAATCTTGTTGACCACGAGAGTCGCAAGTGCGTCACCGTCAACATCTTCCGCAATGATGAGCAACTGCTTGCCCGTCTGCGCAATCTTTTCAATGACCGGGATGAGGTCTTTGATCTGCGAGACCTTGGAGTTAACAATCAGGATGTAGGGGTCCTCGAACACAGCTTCTTGACGCTCGGGGTCAGTCATGAAGTAAGCCGAGAGGAAACCCTTGTCGAAGCGCATACCTTCGGTGATTTCCAGCTCGGTGCCGTAGGTGTTCGACTCCTCAACCGTGACAACGCCTTCTTTTCCAACGCGGTCGATTGCCTCGGCGATGAGCTCACCGATCTGGGTGTCGGCGGCAGAAATCGACGCGGTGGCGGCAATCTCTTCTTTGGTCTCAACCTCTTTAGCGTTCTTCACGAGCTCAGCCGTCACCGCAGCGACAGCCTTCTCGATTCCACGCTTGAGCGAGATGGGGTCAGCGCCAGCAGCCACGTTGCGAAGGCCCTCGCGAACGAGTGCCTGAGCAAGAACGGTGGCTGTGGTCGTACCGTCACCGGCGACGTCATCCGTCTTCTTGGCGACCTCTTTGACGAGCTCAGCGCCAATCTTTTCGAAGGGCTCCTCGAGCTCAATTTCTTTAGCGATGGAGACACCATCGTTCGTAATCGTGGGGGCGCCCCACTTCTTCTCGAGCACAACGTTGCGACCGCGTGGGCCGAGCGTTACCTTCACGGCGTCGGCGAGCGTGTTCAGTCCACGCTCAAGCCCGCGACGTGCTTCTTCGTCAAAAGCAATGATTTTTGCCATGTGTGTTTTCGTCCTCCCTGGACAAAATGCAGGTCATGATTTAGCACTCAAAAGTATCGAGTGCTAAGTCCAGTTTGGCACTCTCCTCATGAGAGTGCAAACTGACTGGCCGTTACACAGCTCTAGTGAAATTCGACCGAACCGCCGTCGACCGGTGGCATCTCGATCCAGGTATTTCCGGGGAGCAAAGGAACAACTCGACCGGCTTCGTCGGTAAACACGATGGGAGATTCACGATCCTTCTTCGACCAGGTCACCTCATGTGTGTGTCCATCGCGAGAAATCCACGCCTTTCCGCTGTCCACCATGATCGTCTTGGGGACGTAACCGTAGGTGTCAAAATCCACGTTCATCATCATGACAACGACGTTTGACGCGTGAATGCGATATCCCGCAGAGTCAAAATCCGGGATGTCACCCTCCTGCGAACGTAAATAGGTGTTGCTGAGAGCGTCGTAGGTCCACGTCGGGTAACGCTCATCCGAGAAGGACACGTTAATCTGCGTGGTCGCTCCCGCGTTCCACCAGAGAGGGCTCGTACCCGTTCCGGCAAAGTCAAACATTTTTTGCGGTGCCGGAAGGTCTGCGTGCGCCGCGATTAGTTCGGGAGCGGTCACCGCGACGTTATGGGGTGCATCGCGGGATTCGTCTCGCGACATGAACGCTTCGGTATCAGCCTGGCCGTGAATGGCGTTGTAGACCGGAGTGTCGCGCATCATCTCGACGAACTGACTCTGCCCACCCGAATATGCCACGATGCCGAGGAAAGGGGTGATGATGTCCGGGTCCATGGGGCGAATGCTTCGAACCGGTCCGATGACGGCAGGGACCTGGGAGTGCCAGACGGCAACGTACCTCGTGAGACCCCCCTCAACCAGCTCCTCGAAGACGATGTCCGTTTGGCCCAATCCCCACTGCGGCCGAGCATCCTCGTGGTTGTCAATCTTGGCTGCGAGGGAGGCGTGCGCGAGCGATGCCTCGGGATAGGAGATGCCCGTCAATGGTGCTGCCGCCATGGGGACACCGAGTGATGTGGACACGCTCGGGACCGGTTGCGCTCCACCCGAGCAGGCGACGAGTATGGGCGCCGCCGCTACCAGAGCAACTGCGGTGATGATGTGACGTTGGGCTAACTTCCGCCGAGTGTTCATGGCTCCACGCTACCGCGCTAACTGTAAAAAAACTGATGCCGCCCGCAAAGCGGACGGCATCAGTGACACGATAGTCGTGAGTTTAGGCGAGTCGCACTGACTCTGCCTGAGGACCCTTGTTTCCAGTGCCGATTTCGAACGTTACTTTTTGACCCTCTTCGAGGACCTTGTATCCGTCCATGTCGATTGCAGAAAAGTGCACGAACACGTCCTGCTCGTCGCCGTCTACGGTAATGAACCCGTAGCCCTTTTCAGCCTTGAACCACTTAACGGTTCCAGTCGCCATGTATTTCTCCTAGGTGCAGTTGCTTACCGACTTGGGCGACAACCGCACAAACCGTTGCCTAACCTTAGCGTTTATCCACGGCTAAAATCATCACTTTCTCACAACGATTTAGTTTCAGTTCGGTGAACGAGGTTTTCAGGCCCCTAACTTCGCCCCCATGGCGTTGCTGCGGAGCGCTACTGCGGGAGGGTTTCTGCGCTGTCCTGAGGCTGCGGTTCACCTGGGGCGGTCACCGTCGGGACGACCGGAGCCACATAGTCCGCTCCGATCACCATGGTCAGTTCAGAACCGCTGGTCGCAAACGCGTTGGTGAGTTTGATGTCACACACGGAGCCGAGCGAATCACACGCGCCGCGTGCCGCACCTTCATAAGTGGGTACCGCATAGAAAACAAGTGTGCGCTTGACGTTTGTCTCGCTGGAGTTGGATGCGGTGCCAATCGTCCATCCGTCGGCGGTCAGTGTCGTGGCCACTTCGGTGGCGAGTCCAGCGCGATCTGTTCCGTTCAGGATGGTGATGTGCATAGCCGGATCGACGGTGGGTGGAGCCGTCGGGGTGGGTGAGGCCGTCGGGCCAGGAAAAATCCAATGGATGATGTCGAGCTTGCCGTTGTAGGCAAACAGGCCCATGGTTCCAGCGGCCGTGAGTACACCTGTCGCTAGGGCAGCCCACGCAAACACAATCCACCCGGCGCGAATTCCGGCAACTCGATGAGCTCCCGCCCGAGGAGTGACCTGATCTGACGACGCCCCATCCGCGTCAAAAGACCCCACAGTGCTCATCTCGAATGGCTGAGATTCGTCGACGAGACCCGCCTTGTTGTCGCGGTTCTTTGACTTATTCGACGCTTTCGCACGAGCTTTGGGTTTCGACGGCTTCGGCGGTTCATTTGTCGTCATGAGAGGTCTTTCACTTCAGGGTGTTCAGTATCGGCAGAGGTTGCCGATACATCGTGTTGCAGCCGAACCGATCGCGTGCGCATCCGCTCCTCGCGAATTCGCACGAGTCTCTTGATCAGCATGGGATCGAATTCGAGGGCCGAGCGCTGGGTGATCAGCTCGCGAAGAAGTTGGTAGTAACGAGCCGGAGACAAACCAAGTTCGCTCCTAATAGCCTCATCTTTGCCGGTCGGTCGTTGCAACCAAAACCGTTCAAACTCGAGAACGGCAATGTCTGTCTCGGTGAGTTCGCGCCCGCGACCGGCGCCAGCTGGATGCGCAGCCATATGACCCTCCCGAGGAACGAATATCGTCCCTAGTCTAGGGCGCGCAATGGACGAGAAAGCTGAGGGAACAGCGTCTCTGCACTGAGTTAATCGGCTGATGGGGCCGGCTATGGGACTCGAACCCACAACCCCCGCTTTACAAGAGCGGTGCGCTACCAATTGCGCCAAGCCGGCTGGTGCGCGCAGTGCGCGCGGTGTCAAGACTACCAATCCCGCGCGCATGCACGCGCGCGGGATTGGCATCGTGATTTCTCGA
>CANFSP010000008.1 GCA_947449765.1 Actinomycetota bacterium
ACGCCATAGCGGCGGGCTGCTTCGGCTTGTGTGAGCCTCTCGGACAGGAGCGCTGTGATGATCAGCCGGGCTTTGTTCATTGCTCAAGTTGAACAGTGAAATATTCCTATGTCTCGCGACAGAGTATTCCTATGTCCTGCAACCACACAGTTGCTGGGTCGACGCATCGCGTCGACAGGTCGCAATCGCGTGCCGCGGGGCGCAGCCCGAGAACAAGGAAGCGTCCGCCATCGGCGATCCGCTTCCCTCGCTCATTCCCGCGTTACACGTCCTTGTACTTGGCTTTAGCGTCAGCCTTGTCCTTCTTGGCTGCACGCTTCTCTTTCAGCGACTTTGCAGCAGCGGTTTTACCGTTGCCCTTCTGCGGACTTTTTTCAGCCATTGGGGGCCTCCTTCGGAGCCACGATGACTCTGAACCTGAGCCTAGACCCGTTGCCTGTCTGCGAGCAGGTCGCGGCTACTAACACGCACTAACCTGCGACCCCTGCCGATACCCCAGCTAGCGCTGGTTTTTCATCCTTCGAACGAGCGGCAACCCAGCGCCCGCGAGAGCTCCAGCCGTGCCAATCGAGAGCCACAACAGCGGATTGTTGCCCGTATTGTGTCGCGTGAATCGCCCATGGGGTGTCTGGCAGCTCGCATCCAATAGTTCAATCGTGCTCATTGATGATTTGTGTGCCCAGCGCCTCGTATTCTGAACTCATGTGCGGCCGATTTGTGCAAGCAAGCGACACGGATGAGCTCGACCTGACTTTCGACGCTGACATCGTCAGCGAGGAGCTTCCCGAGCCGAGCTACAACATCAGTCCCACGCAGACCATCGCGGTCGTCATTGACAGTGCCCGAGACACCGAGCAACCCGTCCGTCGCATCGAGCCGGCACGATGGTCACTGATCCCGCCGTGGGTGACCGACGGAAAACCAAAGTTCAGCACCTTCAACGCGCGCTCCGAGGATGCCGCATCCAAAGCCTCGTGGAAAAACGCGGTCGCGCGCACCCGCTGCCTCATCCCGGCCACCGGCTACTTCGAGTGGGTCACCGAGGGCTCGACAAAGACCCCGTTTTTCATCCACGGTGACGCCCCGCTGGCTCTTGCGGGTTTGTACTCGTGGTGGCGCGCAACCCCTGATGACGAGTGGATGCTCACCGCCACGATTCTCACAATGGCCACTGTGCCCAATCTCGCGCACATCCACGACCGCACCCCTGTCGTCGTGCCGAAAAGTTTTTGGAGCGACTGGCTCGACCCCAAAGTCACCGGCGATCAGGACCTGGTTGATGCTGCGGTTGTGCACGCCCGCGATGAGGCGTCTCGTCTGAGCTTCTATGAGGTTGCGCCGGTGCGGGGCAATGGCCCCGACCTCATTCGACCCCTTAACGCGTAGGTCGCTGTCCCCGCCACCTCAACAGTCGGCCCCGCCACCGCAACAGTCGGCTTTCCCATCGGTGGAAAGGGTGAAGGCTCTCGAGGGAACGAGTTTCGCTAGGCTATCTCTTGTCGCGTTGCCGATTACGGGTGTGGAGACGACTCCCCGGTGTGGTGCGAAGTGTCACTATCTCGTTGAGGAGAATCATGGCTACCCCAGCTGGAGCTAATCACCAAAGTCGTCTCGAATTTGCCGAGCAAATCATCCCGATCGTCGGATCTCTGTATCGGGAGAACGGCGTTGTCTCGCACGTGCACGGTCGTCGACTCATCAACTTGTCGGCTCAGGGTGTTGTCAAAGCGCACCGGTTTGCCCGTCACGCAGGTGGGGAAGAACTCGACCCCGCGCTCACCCTCGAGTTTCTCACCGCAGTAAAGGCGGCTAACCCGGGTCCTGCCAGCCTCGACGTGGGGGCCGCGATTGCGGCCTGGCGCTCGACCGGTTCGAGTACGAGTCTGGTTGAGGCTGCTCAATCTGTCATTTCTCCGGTGGCTGGCCAGGGTCGCGCGCCACAGGAGTCTGACTGTGCCGACGTCGTGCTGTACGGTTTCGGCCGCATTGGGCGACTGCTTGCGCGCATCCTGCTTAATCTTTCCGAGAACGGCAGAGGGCCACGCCTGCGCGCGATTGTCGTTCGCGAGGGTGGTGCCAACGACTTGGTCAAGCGCGCCAGCCTGCTTCGTCGCGACTCCGTTCACGGCCCGTTCGCGGGGACAATCACCGTGGATGCGGAACGCAACCTCATCATCGCCAATGATCAGCCCATTCAGGTTATTTATGCGAACGATCCCGCGTCGATCGATTACACCGCCTATGGGATTACCGACGCCATCGTGGTCGATAACACGGGTCGCTGGCGCGATGAGGCTGGTCTGAGCCTGCACCTTCAGTCGACCGGAGTGAAGAAGGTACTCCTGACCGCACCCGGTAAGAGCCCACTGAAGAACATCGTGTACGGAATCAACCACGACACCATTGCCGACGACGACACCATTGTTACCGCGGCTTCCTGCACGACAAACGCCATCACACCCGTGCTCAAGGTGCTCAATGACCAATACGGCATCCAATACGGTCACGTCGAGACGGTGCACTCGTACACGAACGACCAGAACCTCATCGACAACTTCCACAAGGGTGATCGACGCGGGCGCTCAGCCGCACTGAACATGGTGCTCACGGAAACCGGTGCCGCGAAGGCAGTCTCCAAGGCTCTTCCCGAGCTGGAGGGTCGACTCACCGGGAATTCGATTCGCGTTCCCACGCCCGATGTCTCGATGGCGATTCTCAACCTCACCTTCGACAAGGAAGTTGATCGCGAAAGCCTCAACAATCACCTCCGCGATGCGTCGCTCTTCTCGCGACTGCGCAAGCAAATCGACTACATCGAATCCCCTGAGGTGGTCTCCACCGACTTCCTCGGTTCAGACCGTGCCGGGATTGTTGACGGGCTCGCCACAATCACGAGTGGCAACCACGCAGTGGTCTATGTCTGGTACGACAACGAGTACGGATACAGCCACCAAGTTGTGCGGATCGTCGAGCAATTGGCTGGGACGCACCCACCACGCTTGCCGTAGCCTAAATAGGTGAAAACCCAACCTCCTCGCGCTCGCAGACGGGGGTATGGATGGTACTTGTACCCAGGCTTCCTGGTTCTCGTGGCATTCGCCGTAACCATGCTCGTCTGGAATGGCGCACTGAGCTTCACCTCGTTTCCCGGATTCGGTCAGGCCAAGTGGGTTGGCGTAAAGAACTACAACTCCCTTCTCGACAATCCCGACTTTTGGGAATCACTTCTCCACTCGACGTTCTACATCATCCCGATGGCTCTCATCCCGACCGCGCTCGCGGTTTTCGGTGCGGTGGCGATATTCGATGCGTTTAGGGGTCGCCTGGCGAGGTCGTTCTTTCCGTGGGTGCGCGGGGCTTTCTATCTGCCGCAGGTCATCCCCATCGCCATCGCAGGAACCATCTGGGGCTGGATGCTCAGCCGCGACGGTTTGCTCAATCAGATTCTGCGCGGCCTTGGTGCCGTCAACCCGACAACCAATTGGCTAGCCACGCCTATTTCAGCGCTGGTTTCGGTGAGTTTGTTCATGGTCTGGTTGCAGTTCGGCTTTAGTTTCGTGATTTTTCTTGCGGGACTTTCCCGGCTCGATCCGGCAACGGTCGAGGCGGCATCACTCGATGGGGCGAATTGGTGGCAGCGATTCTGCTTCATTGCCCTGCCCTCGCTTCGTCCCGAGGTGATTGTCGTGCTCATCATCACGGCCATCGCAGGATTCAAAGTGTTCGCCCCAGTCGTTTATCTGACCATGGGAGGACCGCGCGGCAGCACAGCCTCCGTCTCGAGCTTCGCCATCGATTCGTTCTTTGGCGGTGGCTCGATTGGACGCGGATCCGCCGCCACGACACTTCTTGCCATTGCCATCGGTGTTGTGGCCGTGGTGATCGCCGTCTTGTTTGTGCGGGTCACTCGACGCGACGGTGGCCTCTCGGGGGACGGCTCATGAGCAGTCGATCTTCCGCGTCGCGCGTGCGTCGAGTCATCGCTGCGCTTCCGCGATCGGCGGCAGCGTGGGTGTTGGGTCTGGTTGCCGTCGGATGGTCGGTTCCGCTGATTCTTGCGCTGAATGCCTCGGTCAAGTCTGAGGCCGAGTTCACGGCAACGTCAGTGTGGGAGCCTCCGCAAAACTTCACCCTCGCCAACTTCATCCAGTCGTTCATCTACATGGAGTTCCCACTGAAAGTCGCGAACTCGCTCGTCATCAGTTTTGGCGCACTTGCACTGAGTCTGGTGATCGCCATCCCGGTCGCTTATGCAATCACCATCGGTCGGCATCGCTGGCGCACGTTTGTGCTCGCCACCTGCGTGGTCATCTTTCTTATGCCTCAAGAAGCTTTCGCCTACCCCATCTTTCTCGTGGCGAAGCTGGTGCACATGTACGGCAATGTCATTTTTCTTATTTTTCCGCTGGGACTATCTGGGGCAGCTTTTGCCACATTTTTGTTGGGAATGGTCATGTCGCGTTTTCCCACGTCGGTGGTTGACGCGGCGGAGATTGACGGGGCGTCTCGCTGGCAAACTCTGACGCGCGTGGTGCTCCCGATGATGACGCCGAGCATCGTGGTGGTCGGTCTGCTCCTGTTTATCGCCAACTGGAATGAGTACCTGCTCACGCTGTTGTTGTTGCCGGACAGCTCCAGCATGACCGTTCCGCTTGCCGTGTCGATGTTCAACTACGGTCAGATGGGTGGGCCACCGACCACGATTGTGGCGGCGGCGAGCATCCTCGGAGCCATCCCCTCACTAATTGTCTTTCTCCTGTTTCATCGAAGCCTCACCCGAGGTATCACCGCGGGGGCCATCGACTAGAGACCCGCAGCGACGCTCAGGCGCAGTCGCTCTCGGTATCGTTGAGACATGGCAGAGAAATTGGATGCGCAGGCGACGCCGGTTCGACAGGTGCGTCCAGCGACCGAAGGCTGGAAGCAGCAGGTCGGCGCCGACGGTCGTCCCCTTCTCCAGTTCAACTCGCCTAGGCGCGCACAGCCGCCGATGCATCTTGCCGATCTCGCGCCTGATGAACGGGCCGCGTTCGTCGCAGGGTTTGGCGTGAAGCCCTTCCGCGCCAAGCAACTAGCCACGCACTATTTTGCACACTTTTCGTCGGATCCGGCTGAGATGACCG
Organism: Actinomycetota bacterium; assembly: GCA_947449765.1. Classification (GTDB taxonomy): domain Bacteria; phylum Actinomycetota; class Actinomycetes; order Actinomycetales; family Microbacteriaceae; genus CAIOLM01. Next base: position 5,124 of record CANFSP010000008.1, read on the forward strand.
ACCTTCCGGCAGACGGCCGGAACGAACTGGTTGCGTCTGTACTGCCCCCGTTGCTCACCGAAGTTAAGCGCCTCCAGACCGACAAGGGTGACACCATCAAGTTTCTGTGGCGACTATTCGACGGTGCGCTCGTCGAATCGGTTCTCATGCGTTACCCGGGGCGAATCACGCTCTGTGTCTCGTCGCAGGCGGGTTGCGGAATGAACTGTCCGTTCTGCGCCACCGGACAGGCCGGGCTGACCCGCAATCTCTCCACGGCAGAAATCATCGACCAAGTAGTGCGTGCCAACGCCGTCATCGCCGCCGGAGGCCTGGGTGGCAAAAAGCGTGACGACAACACACCTGACCGAGTGAGCAACATCGTCTTCATGGGCATGGGTGAGCCGCTGGCCAACTACGCGCGTCTCATGAAGGCCGTTCGGGTCATGCTGGCTCCACAACCTGACGGCTTGGGCATGTCGGCCCGTCACATTACCGTGTCCACGGTCGGACTCGCGCCGTCGATGACCAAACTGTCGGATGAAGGCCTCCCGCTCACGCTGGCTCTCTCCCTTCACGCACCCGATGACACGTTGCGCGATGAACTCATCCCGGTGAATTCGCGGTGGAAAGTTGACGAGGTGCTCGATGCCGCGCGCGCCTACTTCGACAAGACGGGCAGGCGCGTGTCAATCGAGTACGCCCTCATCAAAAACATGAACGATCATGGATGGCGTGCCGACCTGCTGGCGGAGAAGCTCAATGCGCGCGGCCGAGGTTGGGTTCACGTGAACCCCATTCCGCTCAACCCCACGCCGGGCTCGATCTGGACCTCGTCTGAACCGTCGGTCATGCGCGAATTCGTTCGCCGTCTTGAGGATGCCGGCATCCCCACCACGATTCGTGACACTCGCGGTCGTGACATTGATGGCGCGTGCGGACAGCTCGCTGCCGCAGACGACTAATTCGCGCTGAAGGTGTGAGTTAATCCCACTTCCGGCTGACTTTTCCAAGATTCGTCCAACGCTCTTCGACCGTTTGCACAAAGTGCAACACGAGCCGTTTCGCGAGTCGTAGCCTGACGGTGTACCGAACATGAGTGAGGTGCGCGAACCTCATCCCTACCCCAGGAGTTGACATGTTTTCACGAATTTTCAATGGACGAACTGCCCGGCTTGCGGCAACCTCCGCCGCGGGACTTCTCATCGTCGGCGCCGTTGCTGGTGTTGCCACGGCAGCCACCGCAGCGACGAGCAGCGCGCGGCACACCAGCCCCGGTCAAGCATCGACCACTCACGCCTCGGGTGAGACCCACCCCGGTTTCCCGTGGTTCGCGCAGCGCCTCAAGGCAACGACCAAGCCCTCAATCGCTGGCACAGGTTCACTCGGCGAAACCCTCACGCTCACCCCGGCCGTATGGAATGAAACACCTGACAGCGTCACCTATCAGTGGTACTCGGGTGGACGTCCCATCGCCACAGCCACCGGCCTCACCTTTGTCGTGACCGAGGCGCAAGCCGGTCGCCCGATTTGGGTTCTCGAGACTCCCGCAAAGACCGGCTACTGGGCGATCCCAGCGAAATCCAACCTCATTCAGGTTGCCGAGTTAGCACGGTTCACCGAGCGCCAAGACGTCATCATCACGGGGACCACCGAGATCGGTTCAACGCTCACGGTTACGCCGGGCATCTATGAACCCGCCCCGTCAAATGTCACCTACCAATGGCAGCGTGATGGAGTCAATATTGATGGCGCAATCTCGTCAACCTACGTGATCGCACCTGAGGATGCGGGCACGCAGATTCGCGTGATTGAGACGGTCACTCTCTCCGGATACAAAACCAAAAACGAGGAGTCCAACCGTTTGTGGGTGGCTCCCGTAGTAGCACCGTAGGTCCGCGCAAAAGATATCTACCGTTCAGGGTGTGTCCAGCTGCTTCTCGCTGGATGCGCCCTGTTCGCGGTTAAACTGCTGACATGGATCGACGGTTGTTCCTCACCACTCTCGCCAGTGGCATCCTCGTTGCGGGGGCGGCGGCCGTCGCGGCGAATGAGCTTGGCAAGGCAGGACTGTCTCCCTTTAGCGTTCTTTCCGACGGACGCATTGGATCCGGCTCTCCGAATATTCCCTCGCCTCGGCCAACCCCGACATCCTCGATAACCAATGAAACGGTGTTTAGTCGCTTCGCCGTTCCGAGGCTCAACCGCATTCCCGTTCCGGGCGGAACAATCAGCTCACTTCCCGGAAATGAAGGACTTCTCGCTCTCACCGTCGACGACGGAGCGAGCGCTGAAACGGTCAAAGGGTATTGCGACTTCGTCGAACGAACCGGGTTCCGGATGACGTTCTTCGTCACCTCGACTTACGGCGCGTGGGATGCCAACAAGGATCAGCTGCGCAAACTCATCGAGTCAGGGCATGTGCAGATGGCCAACCACACATCCACGCACAAAGCGCTCACCAAGGTTTCGGATGGTGAGGTGGTCGATGAGCTCACGGGTTGCGAAAGCTATCTGCGCAACACCTTCGGGGTCTCAGGCCATCCCTACTTCCGTCCGCCATTTGGGTACATCGACGATCGGGTGGCCAACATTGCTGCCGGGCTTGGATATTCCACTCCCGTGCTCTGGTATGGGACGTTCGGCGATGCCGGGCGATGCACCCCCGAGCAAATCCAAGCGATGGCTGACCAATGGTTATTGCCAGAACACATCGTGATTGGTCACGCTAATTTTCCCCCGGTGCTCGATTGCCTCAACTACATCGAGGCAATCCTGCATCAGCGCAAGCTACAGCCCATCACACTCGATGACCTGTACGTAAGAAACGCCTAACCCCGACGCGGGAACCAGGGCACGACCGGCGACACACGCTTTTGGTAGTCGGCGTACTCCGGGTACTTGGAGAGTGAGATGTTTTCGGTAAAACGCGTCGAACCGATGAAAATTGCGGTCAAGAGGATGGGTCCAACGACGACCCAGAGTTGAATCAGGGACGCACCAGCTGCGACCGCAAAAAACAGGAATGTCCACCACTGTGATTGCTCGGCGAAGAAGTTGGGGTGACGAGAGACGGAGAAAAGGCCTCGGGTGCAGAAATTCGACTCCGGCTTTTTACCGGCAGCGATCGCTGCTGCTTTCCGCTTGTGGAAGTTCCACTGCTGTTGGTCGGCAACAGTCTCCCACGTCAGGAATGCCAAGAACAGCACGGTGAGAGCGGTATCCCAGCCGGTGAACGGACCGGGGTTGATCATGACCACCCACGCGGGAAGAGTGATCAGCCACAAGACGACGTTTTGGAAAATCACGATGAAGAAGATGTTGAAGACCTGGTACTGCGCTTTGCTCATTCCGGCGCGTAGCACTTCCCATCGGTAGTCTTCACCGCCTGGCTGGTAGCCACCCTTGCGAGCAAAGTTGAAGGTGAGACGTGCTCCCCAGAGGGTGACGATGATACCCATCACGATGAGTCGTGGATCGGCAAAATTGGTTCCAGCCGCAAAAATCCAGACATACACCACGGGAATCACCGACCAGATACGGTCAACCCATGACGTGTCTCCGGTGATGACTGAAAGCAGCCATGTGATGAAACAAATTCCGGCAAGTACCCACACGCTGATGTAAAAAGCTTCCACTGGTCATCTCCTTTGACTCTCGTATGTTACTAGGTTCGAGACTCGTATAAAGTAAAGGGACTGTTAGAGCTTCGAACCGATTGGGGGAGACGTGACCGATGAGATTTTCTCGTCACCCGAAGATTCGTCTTCCCCGGATACCTCCCAATTCACGGGACCGGTCGTCGCGCATCCGGCTGCATCCCTCGCTGAGCTCACGCCCGAGGAACGAGAAGCCATCGAGGCCTTGCCGTCAGGGGCCGCGCTTCTCATTGTTCGTCGAGGGCCGAGCTTAGGTTCACGCTTTCTTCTCGACCACGACGTGTCTGTCGCTGGTCGTCATCCACACTGTGAAATTTTTTTGGACGATGTGACCGTGTCGCGACGCCACTGTGAATTTTCGCGATCGCCTCGAGGTTTTGAAATGCGCGACCTAGGGTCGCTCAACGGAACGTTTGTTGAGCAGCAGCGTCGTGAGTCTGCACTCCTCGAAGACGGTGATGAAGTTCTCGTCGGCAAGTATCACCTCAGCTTTTATGCCTCGAGAAAAGACGTAGTCAGTGGGGGTGCCAAGTAGTGGCTACCTCTCAACCCGCCGGGCGCGGTCTTCTCAGCATTGGTCAGGTTTGCGCCAAGCTCGTCCTCGAGTTCCCCGATCTCGCGCAGTCCAAACTGCGTTTTCTTGAAGATGAGGGATTGGTTACTCCGGCGCGCACGGAGGCCGGGTATCGCAAGTATTCCCCCGAAGACGTCGAACGCGTTCGTCTCATTCTCACCATGCAGCGCGATATGTACCTTCCACTGAAAGTGATTGGTGAACATCTCACAGCAGTGGAGAGCGGTCGTGCGTCAGCTTTGCCGGGAGCCGCAGGGGTGACTGAGGGGGTATCTCTCGCAAAGCGCCCACGCCTCACCAAAGAAGGTCTTGTGCAGGCCGCCGGTTGCTCGCTGAACCTGTTGCATGATGCGATCACGGCCGGCCTCATCGTCGCCGCCGAACAGTATGGAGAAGACTCGCTCGAAACACTGACGGCGCTTACAGAATTGCAGCGTGCGGGGATCGAGCCTCGTCACTTGCGAACTCTCAAGGCGACCGCAGAACGCGAGTACGCGCTCATTGAGCGTTCTCTGGTTGAGGTTCTTGCCAAGCCCACCGCGTCATCGCGTGTGCGAGCTCACGAGCGTGCAAACGAGCTGGCAGCGCACATGGATGCGGTTCGGGCAGCAATGTTGCGTCGAGTTATTTCGCAAGAACTCTCATAGGCGTAATCTGGCGTGTGAAGCACTCTTCCTGTGCGACACGCCGAAGCCATGTCTGCCCAAGAACATGGATAGAGTGGGGCTCCCAGCTAGAGTGGGAAAGCTTCAACTTCGGGTTGAAGCTTGATTGGCGGAGGTAATTTCGTGAGTGATGCGAGTCGTGATGAGCGGCGTAGTGAGCAGCAGCGTGATTCTGGGCTCCTGTTCACCGATGGGTTACCCGTCCTCAACGAAAACCTGGGATACCGCGGTGCTGTCGCCGCCGGAGCTGCCGGAATCACCTATCGCCAACTTGACTACTGGGCTCGCACCGAACTCGTTGTTCCCACCGTGCGCGACGCTGCCGGATCTGGTTCGCAGCGACTCTATGGATTTCAAGACATCCTCGTTCTGAAACTGGTCAAGCGTTTGCTGGATACCGGCATTTCCCTTCAGCAAATTCGCATCGCAGTCGAGCAACTGCGTGCCGCGGGAATTTACGACCTCGCCACCACAACACTGATGAGCGATGGCGTGAGCGTGTACCTGTGCACATCGGATGACGAGGTTATCGACTTGATCAGCCACGGTCAGGGTGTTTTTGGTATTGCCATCGGCAAGGTTCTCCGCGAGGTGGAATCAAGCCTGGTTGAGCTTGAAACCGAAGACGTCTCGGCTACCGACGAGCTCGCCGCGCGCCGCATCCGTCGAGCCGGTTAGTCGACTAACGTCATCTGCTGCGATCAACTCGCAACGCTTCTAGTACCGAATTCGTCCGGTCTGAATCACCCGGTCGAGTAACGCGTCGAATGCACGAGCCATTTCTTGGGCGGCTTCACCGGGCCACGCGTGCACCGGCCTCGCGGCTCCCTGCGCTTGCTGAATTGATGTTCGCTCGGGAAGAAACGAGGCGAGGACGAGTGGACCGAACATTCCGCGAATTTCTTCCATGCGGTATTGATGCTCGAGCGACTGGGTGCGGACCCGATTGAGGACGATACCCATGGTGGCTAGGCGCGGACTCAAGCCTCGACGAAGATCTTCAACGGCGCGCAGTGCGCGGTCCGTTGCCGCAACCGAGAAAAGCCCTGGTTCAGTGACAATGAGTACCCGGTCACTCGCGGCCCAGGCCGTTCGGGTCAACGCGTTGAAGCTCGGCGGACAGTCGATGAGAACCAAGTCGTATTCGCTCTCGATGGTGGCGAGTGCCTCTTCGAGTCGCCACACTTCGCGCGCCGACGGATGTGGCGTGTCAAAGTGTTGAGCGCTGGGATTACCAACGAGCACATCAACAGGTGCGTGGTTGGGGATTGACCAACCGCTCGGTGAAATAGCTTTACGAACAATCGTAAGTTTGGGGTGGGTCAGTACATCGGCGATGCTGGCTCGTCCGCCGGGGCGAACACCGAGTCCTGTGGACGCATCCGCTTGGGGATCGAGGTCGACGACGAGAGTGCGCAAACCGGCAGCAAAGGCAGCAGAAGCCAAGCCGAGAGTGATCGTGGTCTTACCCACGCCTCCCTTGAAGGAGCTGACCGACAGAACATGCACGAGTATGAGGTTACCTTCAGTAGGCTAGAGGCAGAAATCAGCATCGAGTGCGGCGATCTGAAAGGTGCATTAGTTGTTTAACAAAATTCTCGTGGCAAACCGCGGGGAAATCGCGATTCGAGCGTTTCGGGCGGCCTACGAGCTGGGTGCCAAGACGGTCGCTGTCTTCCCTTACGAGGATCGAACATCCTTGCACCGTCAAAAGGCAGACGAGGCCTACCAGATTGGTGTCGAGGGTCACCCGGTCCGCGCCTACCTCGATGTTTCGGAAATTATCCGGGTCGCCAAACTTTCCGGCGCGGACGCGATTTACCCCGGCTACGGATTTCTCTCCGAGAATCCCGAGCTCGCTCGGGCTGCCGCAGAAAACGGCATAACCTTCATCGGTCCGCCTGCTTCTGTGTTGGAGCAGGCGGGGAATAAAGTCACTGCGAAAGAGCAGGCTATCGCGGCTGGTGTGCCAGTCCTTGCCTCGAGTCCGGCTACTGAAGATCTCGATGTGCTCATTGCCGCCGCCGATGAGATTGGTTTTCCCATTTTTGCCAAAGCCGTCGCCGGCGGTGGCGGACGTGGGATGCGCCGAGTTGAGCGCCGCGAAGACTTGCGCCCGGCGCTCGAAGAAGCGATGCGCGAAGCCACGAGCGCCTTTGGTGACGGACGGATGTTCGTGGAGCAGGCAGTTCTCCGCCCGCGACACATCGAGGTTCAAATCCTCGCCGATGCGACCGGCGAAACCGTGCACCTCTTCGAACGCGACTGTTCGGTGCAGCGTCGACACCAAAAGGTGATTGAAATAGCACCTGCTCCGGGGCTCGACGAGGAGTTGCGCGGAAAGCTCTATCGTGACGCCATCGCGTTTGCGCAATCCATCGGCTACCAAAATGCGGGAACCGTCGAGTTCCTTGTGGACACCGCTGGGGAGCGTGCGGGTCAGCACGTCTTCATCGAGATGAACCCGCGAATTCAAGTGGAGCACACGGTCACTGAAGAAATCACCGATGTTGACCTCGTCCAGGCGCAAATGCGCATTGCCGCGGGGGAGACCCTCGTCGGGATGGGACTCACACAGGCTGACATTCGGATGCACGGTGCCGCTCTGCAGTGCCGCATCACCACCGAAGACCCAGCACAGGGTTTCCGTCCGGACACCGGCAAAATCACGACGTACCGGTCTCCGGGAGGAGCGGGAATCCGTCTCGATGGCGGAACCATCAATCCTGGTGCACAAATCAGCCCCCACTTCGACTCGATGCTCGCCAAACTCACGTGCCGGGGACGAGATTTTTCCTCTGCCGTGGTTCGCGCCCGTCGGGCCCTCGCCGAGTTCCGCATCCGCGGTGTATCCACCAACATCCCTTTTCTTCAGGCCGTGCTCGACGACGATGCCTTCAGCGCCGGAGACGTGAGTACCGCTTTTATTGAAGAGCGACCCCACCTCCTCAGTGGTCGCGAGGGTCAAGACCGGGGCACGAAGGTGCTGAACTGGCTGGTGGACGTCACAGTCAATAAGCCGAACGGTAGCCGTCAGGGCGCCGTCGACCCGGCGACCAAACTACCGCCGCTAGACATCACATCCGAGGCCCCGGCTGGTTCGCGGCAGCTCCTTCGCGAGCTAGGTCCGACGGGTTTCGCGAAAGCACTGCGCCAGCAGACCGCCGTCGCCGTCACCGAAACCACGTTCAGGGATGCTCATCAGTCCCTCCTCGCCACGCGGGTGCGCACTAAGGACCTCATCAAGGTTGCTCCGTACGTCGCCCGTATGACGCCGCAGTTACTCTCTGTCGAGGCATGGGGTGGAGCTACGTACGACGTCGCGCTGCGCTTCTTGGGTGAAGATCCGTGGGAGAGATTGGCCAAACTTCGTGAGGCATTGCCGAACGTGGCAATCCAGATGCTCTTGCGCGGACGAAACACTGTGGGCTACACCCCGTACCCAACCGAGGTGACGAATGCTTTCGTTCGCGAAGCAGCCGACACCGGTGTGGACATTTTCCGAATTTTCGATGCACTGAACGATGTGTCACAGATGAGACCAGCCATCGATGCGGTGCTCGAGACTGGCGTTGCGGTGGCAGAGGGAGCACTCTGCTACACCGGAAACCTGCTCGATCCGGGCGAAAAGCTTTACACCCTCGACTACTACCTGGGACTTGCGGAGAGCATTGTGGATGCGGGTGCCCACATCCTCGCGGTCAAGGACATGGCCGGTCTACTGCGACCGGTTGCCGCAGCCAAGCTCGTTACCGCGCTGCGAGAGCGTTTCGACGTTCCCGTGCATGTTCACACCCATGACACCGCAGGAGGCCAGCTGGCCACGCTGATGGCAGCCGTGTCGGCCGGCGCAGACGCCGTTGATGTGGCCAGTGCACCTCTGTCCGGCACTACCAGCCAGCCGTCGGCTTCGGCGCTCGTTGCGGCACTTGCCAATACGCCGCGCGCGACAGAACTTGACCTCACCGCAGTGTGCGATCTTGAGCCGTACTGGGAAGCTGTTCGGCGCATCTATCGACCATTCGAATCAGGTCTACCTGCGCCAACCGGACGCGTCTATCACCACGAAATTCCCGGCGGACAGCTTTCCAATCTTCGGCAGCAGGCAATCGCGCTTGGCCTCGCCAACGATTTCGAGCTCATTGAGGACATGTACGCGGCGGCGGATCGCATTCTCGGTCGAGTTCCTAAGGTGACACCGTCGTCCAAAGTCGTGGGTGATCTCGCGCTCCACTTGGCCGCGGTCAAGGCAGACCCCGCTGATTTTGAGCGAAATCCCGAGAAGTACGACATTCCCGATTCGGTAGTTGGTTTCATGGCCGGTGAACTCGGTGATCTTCCCGGTGGCTGGCCGGAGCCATTCCGGTCAAAAGTTTTGGCTGGTCGCTCAGTTGATATCGAGCCGGCTGCCGTGAGCGAGAGTGATCGGGAAGCTCTCCACGGCACGTCCCTTGCACGCAGGCACGCTCTCAACCGCTTGTTGTTTCCGGCACCGACAGCGTCATACCTCAGCGTCCGCGAGCAGTACGGTGACCTGTCGGTGCTCAAAACGGATGAGTACCTCTACGGCCTCGAGCAGGGCGAAGAGCACGCAATCGAGATTGCTCCCGGTCTTCGGCTCTACGTCGAGCTTGAAGCGATTGGTGCGGCAGATGACAAGGGCATACGCACAGTGATGACCACCCTGAACGGTCAGCTTCGACCCGTCTTTGTTCGGGACAAATCTATTTCCGTCGAGACACGCAGCGCCGAAAAAGCTGACGTGTCTCAGGTCGGCCATGTGCCAGCTCCGTTCTCCGGTGTTGTCAGTCTCAAGGTCGGCATTGGCGAGACCGTCGCGGCTGGACAACCCGTCGCATCCATCGAAGCGATGAAAATGGAGGCTGCCATTACGGCGACTATCACGGGCCGTGTCGAGCGCCTTGCGATTGGTCCAACCCAGCAAGTCGAGGCGGGTGACCTCCTCGTAGTCATAACACCTCTGACTGAAGCCTCTAAAGCCGGGTAGACTAGACAAGCATTATCGTGAAGGAACTACAACGTGGCTGATTCTAAGAAGACAAATCCTGCGGCTCAAGGGCGACCAGTTGCTCCGAACAAGAAGCCAGCAACTGCTCCGGTGAAGGCGCGCACGACCGCACCTAAGCCAAGTACGGACAAGTCGGCGCAGGCAAAAGCTGATGCCCCGGTCGAACAGGCTCCTGAGGTGCTTCTTCTCGATGAGATCAAAGACAGTTTGTTTGCGCCGGCAACAGGACTCACCATTGACACCGTCAGCATTACGACCGAAAAGGTGAACACTCAAGAAATCGTGATCCCGGTTTCCACAGGTGAAAACCAGATCATCTCGTCGGAGTCAGCCGAGGCAGATGGCGAAGAAGCCTCTGAAGACGAAGCCATTGACGAGGTCGCCGCATTGCCGACTCGTCGGTCGCGTGCCGCGGGTGAAGTTTCGAATGTTCCCGAGCCGGTCGGAATGCTCACCCCGGACCGCATTCTTGACCTGCCAAAACAGCGCGTTGTTCCCGAGGGTGGCCTTCGGCCCCTGCTCTATCACGCCACCTTTGGCCTCGTTGACCTCGGTGATTCTCCTCGGGTTCGTCAGCGCAAAGCAATCGACAGCATCATTGGACGTCATCTCGACGGGCAAACCAGATTCGTTCCCGTTCTGACCCGCAAGGGTGGCGTGGGAAAGACCACAGTCACCACCATGCTGGGCATGGCTCTTGCTCGCGTTCGTGAAGACCGTGTGGTGTGCATCGACGCGAACCCCGACCGCGGCACGCTGGCTGAGCGTTTTCACCGCACCACGGACCGCACCATCCGTGACCTGGTTATTAAGGCCCCGTCGATTCGTTCGTACGCGGACTTCTCCGAATTTGTGACGCGGGATTCGACCCGTCTCGATGTGATTGCCTCTGACACCGATCCGCTGCTTTCTGAAGCCTTCGGTGAGGCAGACTACAACGTCGTTGCCGACTTCGTTTCGCGTTACTACTCAATCGCCCTTACGGACTGTGGAACCGGCATCGTTCACTCCGTCATGAAACCGACGCTCGAACGCGCCAGTAGCCTGGTGATTGTTTCGGGAGGCTCGTTTGACGAAGCGCGATTGGCGGCTGAGACGCTCACGTGGCTGGAATCAAACGGTTACAAGAATCTGGTTCGCAATGCGGTCGTCGCACTTAACACGGCAACCCAGGGCACGCAGTTGGTGAAGGTGGATGAAATTGAGTCACACTTCCGCTCGCGTGTCCGAGCCATCGTGCGTATTCCGTACGACCCGCTCTTGGCAGCCGGTTCGTTCATCGACTTTGACAAGCTTCGTCCGATGACTCAAGAGGCAGCGCGCGAGCTAGCCTGTCTCGTCATGGAGGGTGTGGCTTAGCCCACACGCATTCGTGCCAGAACGTCCCATCCGGATTTTTGGTGATCCGGTACTCACTTCTGCGACCGATCGAATTGACGTCATCGATGCGGGGATTCGAGGGCTCGTTGCCGACCTTCTCGACACCGTCGCATTACCGGGCAGAGCAGGAGTAGCCGCTACTCAAATCGGTGTGGGTTTGCGTGCGTTCAGTTTCAGTGTCAACGGTGAGATCGGTTACGTCATCAACCCCGAGATTGTTGACCTCAGCGGAGATATTGAGCTCGTTCAGGAGGGGTGTTTGTCGGTGCCAGATTTGTGGTTTCCGACCCCTCGCTACAGCTATGCCCGTGTCGAGGGGATAAACCTCGACGGCGAAAAAATCATCCTCGAAGGAACGGGCCTGCTGGCCCAGGCCTTGCAGCATGAAACCGACCACCTCGAGGGGATGCTCTACTTGAGTCGACTCGAACCTGACACGCGCCGCGAAGCTATGCGTCAGGTGCGAGCCGCAAGTTGGTTTTAGTCGCCGGCTGGTTTTAGTCGCCAGGCAAGTCCTCGTGCTCGTAGAGTCCCTCGATTTGCTCGGCAAAGTCTTTCTGAATTTCCTGCCGCTTGATGCTCATCTTCGGAGTCAGATGCCCTGAGGCTTCGGTGAATTCCACGGGCAAAATCACAAATTTGCGGATTGATTCTGCTCGAGAAACACGCGCGTTAGCTCGGTCAATCGCCTGCTGCACTTGGGCAAGTACTGCAGGGTGCACGACGGCTTGACCCAGCGGCATCTTTGGGTCGAGTTTGTTGTTGGCGAGCCATACTGGGAGCATCTCCGTGTCGAGCGTAATGAGCGCTGAGATGTACGGTTTTCGGTCGCCTACGACGACGACCTGACCGATGAGTGGGTCACTGCGGATGGGATCCTCAAGATAGCTCGGTGCAACGTTCTTGCCGCCAGCCGTCACAATGATTTCTTTCTTCCGGCCAGTGATGGTGAGATATCCGTCATCATCAAGCGAACCGATGTCACCGGTTTTAAACCAGTCACCATCAAACGTCTCTTTGGTAGCTTTGGGGTTTTTCCAGTAGCTGTCGAACACGTTGATTCCTCGGACGTGGACTTCACCATCAGCCGCAATTCGGATCCCGACCCCGGGCAAGGGTGGACCTACGGTGCCGATTTTGATGTTTTCTGGGCGGTTGATTGTGGCAGGTGCCGTCGTTTCGGTGAGGCCATACCCCTCAAGAACGGTTACGCCGAGACCCTTGTAGAAGTGGCCGAGGCGGTGTCCCAGTGGAGCTGATCCCGAGACCGCGTATTTCACGTTTCCACCCAGTGCGCTTCGCAACTTGGACAGGACAAGGCGATCCAAAGCGGCAAATTTGACCTTTAGTGCCACGGGAACGTGACCGGAGTCTTGAGCCTGTGAGTACTGGACAGCGACGCGTGCAGCGGTGCGGAAGATTTTTCCTTTCCCACCTGCTTCGGCCTTCTGTTCTGCCGAGTTGAACACCTTCTCAAAAACGCGCGGTACGGCAAGCAAAAGTGACGGTCGGAATGACTGCATCGCGGGAAGAAGCTGCGAGGTGTCTGGCTGGTGACCTACTTTGGCGCCACGTGTTACGCAGAGCACTGAAATAAACCTCGCAAAAATGTGTGCTGTCGTAATGAAAAGCAGAAGTGAGCATTCTGTGTTCACCACCTCGCCCAGTGCCAAGCCGGAGTTTCGACACAATTCAACGAAATTCGAGTGCGTCAGGACACAACCCTTGGGGCGGCCGGTAGATCCCGACGTATAGATGAGTGTTGCGATGTCTTTGCCCGAAGCCGAAGCTCGTCGCTTCTCCAAGTCGGCGTCGCTAATGGCAGAACCCGAACTCGCGAGCTTTTCGAGGTCACCGCCCTCTATCGTCCAGGTGCTGTGCACGAACGGCGTTTGGGAGCGAATCGAACTAAAGCGCGACTCCATCTCGTGGGTCTCGAAAATGATGGAGACCGCTTCAGAATCGCTGACAATCCACTGGATTTGGTCTGGAGCGCTGGTTTCATAAATCGGAACCAATACCGCACCGGCAAACCACATCGCGAAATCCACAAGTGTCCACTCGTAGCGGGTTCGGCACATCATCCCGACTTTGTCGCCCTGTTTGATTCCGGCCGCAATAAAGCCTTTGGCGAGTTTCTCGACGTGGGCGTGAAACTCCGCAGCGGTCACGTCACGCCAGCCAGCTCCGTCGGGAACCGCGAAGAGTGCACGGTCGCCAGAGTCGCGAACGCGATCGAGGAGCAGGTTTGTGCAGTTGTCCTGAGGTTTCGCCTCGACAATGGCAGGCATATCAACTTGGTCCACGATGACTCCTTACAGTCTTGACTACACTCTACTTATCTTGCGTTTTTCTCGGGAAGACCAATTGTGGTGAGGCCCCTCGATAAGGAGTTTTCGTGCTGACTATCGGCATCGACATCGGTGGGACAAAGATTGCCGGGGCGCTTGTGACCGCCGACGGAACACCCGTGAGGCAAACGAAGATTCCCACTCCTGCCTCAGATCCTCGCGCTCTTGAGGACGCGATTGTCGATACGGTGGCCTCGCTTATGGAGGGCACCTCGTCATCGGGAGAAGTCTTAGCGGTCGGCATCGCTGCCGCGGGTTTTATCGATGCCACAGCCTCCCGCGTGTACTACGCGCCCAACATTGCGTGGCGCAATGAACCCTTGCGCGAACGAATCGAGGCGCGCATCCCGTACCCCGTCGTCATAGAAAATGATGCGAATGCGGCGGGATGGGCCGAGTACCGATTTGGCGCCGGGCGCATGCACGCTCACATGACCATGCTGACCATCGGCACGGGAGTCGGCGGCGCTGTGGTGGTCGACGGGCAATTGTTCCGCGGGGGTTTTGGCGTCGGAGCTGAACTTGGTCACATTCTTGTCGAGCCGAACGGTGAATTGTGTGGATGCGGCCAGCGCGGCTGCATTGAACAGTACGGAAGCGGGCGTGCACTTTTACGATTTGCCAATGAGCTCGCCGAGGATGAGCAACTCGGCGCGGGGCTACGCGCAGCTCGGGGTGCCGATGGTCGCATCGATTCGGATTCTCTCAAACGCCTTCTCAGTGAAGGTGAGTCTGGTGCGATGAGTGCCCTCACGACCCTCGGGGAGTGGATCGGGCGGGCCTGTGCCATCCTTGGCGCGGTTCTTGATCCAAACATCTTTGTGATTGGTGGAGGAGTGGCACTAGCGGGGGAGGCACTGCTGAAACCTATCCGTGAGTCTTACATTCAGCACATGCCCGGCCGCGGCTTTCATCCCGAGGCTGAATTTGCGGTGGCTCAAATGCTGAACGATGCCGGAGTGATTGGTGCAGCGGATCTGGCGCGTCAGCACTATGAAAAACTCCACTCGTCTGGGCGATAGGCTGACAAGGCAAGGGAGGCGCGAATGTTTTATTGGCTGATGAAGCACATCTTTCTCGGGCCTTTTCTCAAGGCGGTTTTCCGTCCGTGGGTGAGTGGGGCAGAGAATGTTCCCGAATCCGGGCCGGTGATTCTCGCGAGTAATCACTTATCTTTCGTCGATTCCATCTTCTTGCCACTCATGATGGAACGACGGGTGGTCTTTCTCGCGAAGAGTGAGTACTTCACCGGTAAGGGCCTCAAGGGCTGGCTCACCAAAATGTTTTTTATCGGATCCGGCCAACTCCCGATGGATCGTTCCGGCGGTAAAGCGAGCGAAGCATCCCTCAACACCGGGCTTGACGTTCTGGCACGTGGGAACGTGCTGGGCATTTACCCCGAGGGCACGCGTTCCCCCGACGGCAAGCTGTACCGAGGTCGCACTGGGGTTGCGCGCATGATTCTTGAGGCGAAGGCCCCGGTGGTTCCCTGCGCCATGGTGGACACGGCCAAAGTCATGCCCTTGGGCAAGAAACTTCCTCGGGTTCACCGCGTAGGCATCATTGTGGGCAAACCCCTTGATTTCACCCGATTTGCTGGCCTTGAAGGCGATCGTTTCATCCTTCGTGCCGTCACCGACGAAATCATGTACGAGCTTCATGGGTTGAGTGACCAAGAGTACGAGGATGTCTACGCGTCCAGCGTCAAGTCACGGGCTCGTCTCGCCACTCGGTAGGCTAGAACCCTGAGTTCGAACCGCTTGGTGGTGGTTGCGAACTCTTCCTGCGCCACCGCTTACGAAAGAGTGCACATGTCGTCTGTCGAACCCAACATCGTTGCCAGCAAAGAGGTGCTGGACGGGCTTGACTATTGGCGCTCCTTGCCCATCAAGCAGCAACCAATCTGGGATGACCTCGCCGAAGTAAAGCTCGTGAGTGAAACGTTGTCGACCCTTCCGCCGCTGGTTTTTGCTGGCGAGGTGGACCACTTACGCACGCGTTTGGCCGCCGCGGCTCGCGGCGAAGCTTTCCTCCTCCAGGGTGGCGATTGCGCCGAGACCTTTGCGGGTGCGAATGCCGATCAAATTCGCAACCGTGTCAAAACTGTGTTGCAAATGGCCGTCGTACTCACCTACGCCGCTCAAATGCCTGTCATCAAGATGGGACGCATGGCCGGGCAGTTTGCGAAGCCACGTTCGAGCGACACCGAAACTCGTGGCGACGTGACGCTGCCCGCATACCGTGGTGACATTGTCAATGGCTATGACTTCACCCCGGAATCACGGCGGGCCAATCCGCAGCGAATGTTGCAGGGCTATCACACCTCTGCATCCACGCTCAACCTCATTCGCGCCTTCACCCAGGGTGGCTTTGCAGATCTGCGCGAGGTGCACAACTGGAATAAAGGCTTTCGGTCCAACCCCGCGAACGCACGTTACGAAGTCCTGGCAAGTGAAATCGATCGCGCGATCAACTTTATGGCCGCGTGTGGGGCGGACTTCGAGGCGCTTCGTCGCACCGAATTTTTCGTCTCGCACGAGGCCCTTCTCATGGATTACGAGCGACCTCTCACTCGCATCGATTCGCGCACGGGGACTCCCTATGACACGTCGTCACACTTCTTGTGGATCGGGGAGCGTACCCGGGAGCTTGACGGTGCGCACGTTGATTTCTTGTCGCGAGTTCGCAACCCCATCGGAGTCAAACTTGGACCGTCGACCACGCCCGAGACCATGAAACAGCTCATCGACAAACTTGATCCGGAACGCGAGCCAGGCCGGCTGACCTTCATCACGCGCATGGGAGCCGGAAAGATTCGCGAGAATCTTCCTCCTCTTCTCGAGGCTATTTCGTCGATGGATGCTCTGCCGCTGTGGATCACAGACCCGATGCACGGCAATGGAATCACCACACCCAATGGGTACAAGACGCGTCGGTTCGATGATGTCGTCGATGAGGTTAAAGGCTTCTTCGAGGCCCACCGCGAGGCTGGAACATTCCCGGGTGGCATCCACGTTGAGCTGACCGGAGACGATGTCACCGAATGCTTGGGTGGTTCCGAAATGATTGACGAAGAGGATCTGGCCACGCGCTACGAGTCACTGTGTGACCCGCGCCTGAACCACATGCAGTCTCTTGAGCTTGCGTTCCTCGTTGCCGAGGAACTCGGACGCCGCTAACTACGGAAGGCTGAGACGACTACGTCGTTTCGCCTCGAGACACCTCAGGTGCCTTGACCTAAGGGTTATAGAGCTCGATGGTTGAACCCTTGGCAATCTGGGTTCCCGGCTTTTCGGACATGCTCAACACTCTCAACGAGGACCAGTAAACGTCAGGCGCATTACTCGTTACCACGAAACCGAGAGCGGTGAGTTGTGAGGCTGCGTCGGCAATGATGTCCCCGATCACATCCGGAATCGTGATCATCTCGGGCCCTTTGGAAATCACGGCGCCCACCGTGTCTCCCGGTCCCAGTCCGCCTTCGGGAATGTTGAGCGACACAACCGATCCTTTGGCAACGGAAGTGCTGTAGTCCTCAGACGCAACCTGTGGCTTAAGCCCGGCAGCGGTGAGAGTGGCAAAGGCATCCGCTTGAGGCTTACCAACCACATCGGGAAGTGGTCCAGCCGACACAATGAGCGTGACGTTGCCGAGTTCGGCGTAGGTGTCGCCGAGAGGTTTGCCTGAGCCATTGAGGGCGGCAATCACAAGGCCGCTGGCGACCGTTGCGTCAAACTTCGTCGTCACGGTTTTCAAGGTAAAAGGCGCTGCCGTGATGGCCTTTTCAGCGTCTGCCTGGGGGAGACCCACCGTCGCCGGGACGGCAATCATTTTTGGACCGAGTGAGATATTCAGCACGAGAGCGGCTCCCTTGGGAACCCGCGAGCCTCCCGAGGGATCGGTATCGATGACCAGTCCTTTTTTGATGGTCGTCGAATTGATCTCCTTGGGAGTGACCTGGAATCCCGCGTCTTTCAGTGCCGCAGTGGCGATTTCTGGAGCTTGTCCTGCGGTTACCGGAATGGGGACATATGACCCAGGCCCGGCCGCAAAGAACCAACCAAGTCCGCCGGCGAGTAAAGCCAACGCGATAATCACGCCACCCACGATGAGGGAGCGCTTGCGTTTCGTTGAGGTGAGTGCCCGTAGTCTCCCCGTTGCCGTCAGGGGCTCGGCCGTTTCGTTACCCTCAAGAACCGTTGTGGCGTTGTCCGAGCCTTGCGCGTTTGCCGGCATCACTACCGTTTGCTGAGTGGGAATCGTCGTGGTGTGCACGCCGTGACGAATCTCGGGTTCCGCGATGTGCAGGGCATCCAACATCTCCGAGGCGTTTTTAGGTCGACTTTCGGGCACGCGTTGAGTTCCCCAACGAACGATGTCGTCGAGGGATGCGGGCACCATCGGGTTGCGTGAGGATGGCAGCGGTACCTGATCATTCGCATGCTGATACGCAATCTGCATCGGTTGCTCACCCTGATAGGGCTGGCTTCCGGTGAGCATTTCGAACATCATGATGCCCGCAGCGTAAATGTCACTTCGCGCATCAGCCACACCGCGCGTCAACAGCTCGGGAGACAAGTACGCAATCGTGCCCAGCAACGCCTGACCGGATGCGGTATTCGCCGTGGTGGCTCGGGCCAATCCAAAGTCGCCAATTTTGATTCGACCATCGTCAGCTAACAGAACGTTTTCGGGCTTGAGATCACGATGAACAATTCCGGCTTCATGAGCGGCAGCCAAGCCACCAAGAACAGCATCCATGATGTCCAAGGTCTGTTCCGGGGTGAGCATGCCGAAATTGTTGAGCAGCTGCCGGAGTGTGATCCCCGGTAAATATTCCATGACGAGGTAGGCCAGCTCGGCGTCATGTCCCTGATCGAAAACGCTGACCACATTGGGGTGGGCGAGCCTCGCGGCAGATCGCGCCTCCTGAATAAAACGCGCCCGGAAGTCCTCGTCGTCGGCAAGATGATCGTGCATGATTTTGACGGCAACGCGACGTTCCAAGCGCAAGTCGGTAGCGACAAAAACCGTGGCCATTCCGCCGCGGGCAATCCGGGCCGTGATCTGGTAACGCCCGTCGATGAGGCGACCAATCATCGGGTCGTCAACGGTAGAGGTCACGACCCCAGTTTAGAAATGGAATCGCCGTTTTTTCCGCTGAAACACCGGTGATTTATACGGCTGGGAGAGTTTCCATCATGGACATGCTCGGGATGACCAGGCGCTGCCCAATGATTAAGCGGCTCGTTTTGTGAAGGCCATTGGCGGTCATGATGGCCCGCGGTTGCACTCCGTAGAGTCTTGCTATGGCTTCGAGAGTGTCGCCGGCGACAACGTTGTGTCGCGATATGTCCACGGTCTCGAACCTGGCGGGAATTCCCGCGGTATTGAGTGGCACGTGAAGAACCTGACCGACGGCAATCATGGTTCGCCAACTCAAGCCATTGGCCGCGAGCAATTCCGCAGTTGAAACACCCGCACGCTGTGCGATGTCACGCACCGTATCGCCGTCGACAACGGTGTACGCATCGGTGCTGTCTCGCAGCGTGGTGTCAGTAGCCGGGGCAGAGGATGTGTTGACATGGCGTCCGTGCTGACCAGACTTTGGTTTTTTGTCCGACAGTTGCGGCGCGTCTACCGCCTGAGCGGTGGAGCCGGCGGCGGCAACGACCGCAGCAATCGCAGCCACAGCAAGGGGACCACCGACTGCAACACCGAGTGACCTAGCATGGGATTTTGACCTGAACGTGCTGCGATGCTTGGTCATTTTCCCTCCTTAGCCGGCTACTCAGGGGAATGTCACCATTGGTCACACTTTAAGCGATTGATTAAACTGCTGGTCTTAGGCGGACTCGGCGTGTCGTGCGTGCGCGAGTGGTGCACAAAAGTGCGCGGGTGGTGCAATCTTTAACTGTGACGCCATTGCCAGAAACTGTTCCCACGTACACGCTCCCCGAAATTGCCGAAATCACTGGTCTGCCTGTTACGCGGGTGCGTCGACTCATCGAAGAGCACCAGCTCGCCGCCACGCGAATCGACAACGTCTTGCGGGTTCCCCAAGCATTCATGCGCGATGGAGCGCCGGTGGGTGAACTTCATGGCACGTTCGTTCTGCTCGCAGATCTTCACTTCTCGGATGACGAGATCGTCGAGTGGATGTTCACGTCCGAAGAAAGTCTCGGTGTGACTCCGATGGATGCTCTGCTCGCGGGGCGCAAAGCCGAAGTTCGTCGCATCGCACAAGCTCTGCTGTAGCGGAGGCAGGTTTGCCCGACGGTCTATGAGTCGCGGCGAACGACCCGTTCCGCAAAGTCACGCCACGAGTCCCGGGCATTTTCGTGAACGGGAATCGAATTCAGTGCCAGCATGGCTTCACTAAAGGCTGCGTTAATTCGTTCTTCCACCTGAGAGCGGGCCTGAGTTTCTTCCAGGAGGCGCATTACCTCGGTGACTTGGGACAGCGACGCATTCGTGTTGCCAAGGGTTGTGTTCAGGAGGTCGCGCTCATCGTTGGACAGGTGTGGCATAGCGAGGGCAATGAGAACCGTTCGTTTGCCCTCGCGAATGTCGTCACCCACGGGTTTTCCCGTGATGCTTTCATCGCCGAACACGCCCAGTAAATCGTCACGAAGTTGAAATGCATCGCCGAGCGGGAGGGCGAATCGACGAATGGAGTCAACAAAGTCATCATCCGCACCTGCCAGCAGAGCCCCGATGATCAGGGGCGCTTCGATGCTGTACTTGGCCGACTTGTAGGTGACTACGGTTTCCGCGCGACGAAGTGCGTTCTCAGGTGCAACAGTCGGCCACGCGTTTTCTTCGACGATGTCGAGATACTGTCCGACCGTGACGTCAAGTTTCATTCGATCGAATTCGCTCCGGGCTCGACGCGCGTGGGTCGTATTCGCGTGCTCGGCCAGTCCGCGCGCAACGGCGAGGTCGCTCCCGGCAAGAAGATAATCTCCCACGAGAAGCGCCGCCGAGACGCCATAGTGCGCGCTGTCGCGGGACCAGGCTTCGGATTCATGGACGGACTGAAAGTGTCGGTGAGCTGCGGGTCGGCCCCGTCGCGTATCCGACTTGTCCATAATGTCATCGTGCGCCAGCGCAGCAGCGTGAAAGTATTCCAGCCCCGCAGCGACAAGTTCGAGCGATTCCGGAAGTTCCGGGTTGAGAGAGGCGTAACCCAGAGCGCAGAAGAGTGCGCGAAATCTTTTGCCGCCGCTCAGAGCCTGACCGGCATACTCGGTAAACCGCTGAGCGTCAGGACCTAGACCGGCGAGGTCGTCTGACATTTCGGTAACGAGACCCGCGATTCGGTCATTTACACGAAGCACCCAGTTTGCCGCATCCATCATGCCCTAGCCTACTTGGATAGGGCGCGCATAGAATTGTGTTGCGCGTCGCATTCAACGCACATGAGGTGAGGAGGGGTTATGCCACTATCTGAAGAAGAGCAGCGCCTTCTCGACGAGATGGAGCGTGGTCTTTACGGTGACCGCACCGACGTGCACTCGACTCAAAACGGGATGCGGCGAGTGTCGTCACGCGGAATCCTCTGGGGGGTTCTCGGTTTTATCGTCGGCATGGCCGGCGTCTTCGTGGGTGTCGCGACCGGTTTCTTTGTCTGGGGTCTCGTCGGTTTCGTGATCATGCTGGCTGGTGCCATGGCCGCCCTGAGTTTGCGTGAGGGCCCGGCATCGGGTTCTGGTCGGGGGCGATCGGGGTCTGGAGCCAGTCGATCGTCGACCTCGAAATCATCACGAGCCAAGGGCCCGTCGTTTATGCAGCGCCTCGAAGATCGATGGGATGACCGCTCCACGCCTTAGTGCTCGTTCAGCCACAGTCATGTAAAACCCGCCTTTAGGGCGGGTTTTCTGCTTTTTTGGCTCCAATTTGGTCAATTTCCTCCACTTCTCTCCACCCTGAAAATCATTGATTTTTAGGGATTTTTTATCTGGTCTAGCGCCTCACTCAGAAAAAAAAGGAAAAAAGTGGATGATTATGGAGTAAAGTGGGGGCGTCGATGGCCTAGAGGAGGTGACGCCCGATGTTTTTAGGTACGCACTCTCCAAAGCTCGACGACAAAGGGCGAATAATTCTCCCGGCTAGATTCCGCGATGAGCTGGCGGCGGGAATTGTCGTGACCCGAGGTCAAGAAAACTGTCTCTACGTTTTCAGTGCCCGTGAGTTCGAAGACCTCCACGACAAAATTCGCCAGGCGCCCGTGACCTCAAAAACGGCGCGTGACTTTTTACGTGTCTTTCTTTCTGGGGCCAGTGCAGAGCTCCCGGATAAGCAACATCGAATTACCTTGCCTGCGAATTTACGAAGTTACGCCGGTCTCGAGCGTGACCTCACGGTGATTGGTGCCGGTAACCGCGTTGAAATTTGGGATACCGCCAAGTGGGAGGCGTACCTCGCCGCGAACGAAGAAGAATTCGCCAACACGACGGAGGAGGTGATCCCGGGACTCTTCTAAATCTGAATTCGAACCTCCAGCCATCTGTGCCCTGACACCACTTCCCCGGTAGCAGGTCTCCTATGGATGGGGATTCGAATTCAGAATCGGCCGGAAAGTTATGACTGACGTCACAAAAATCCACACACCCGTTCTTCGTGAACGCTGTGTCGAGCTTTTGCGTCCCGCTCTCGAGGGCGGTGGTCTTTTTGTGGATTGCACCCTCGGGATGGGTGGTCACGCCGAGGCTGTACTCGAGGCATTTTCCGATGTCCATGTGATTGGCATTGATCGTGACCAAGATGCACTGGATATCGCCAAGGCTCGGTTGCACTCTTTCGCTTCTCGAGTGACGTTTGTGCATGCCGCTTACGATGAGGTCGCGTCAGTTGTCGCCACGCACGCAGGTGCCGGTGCACAGGGGATCCTGTTTGACTTGGGTGTCTCGTCTTTGCAACTCGACCGGGCCGATCGTGGTTTTGCTTACGCGCAGGATGCACCGCTCGACATGCGCATGAATGTCGACGACACACTCACTGCCGCACATGTCTTGGCCGAGTACAGCGAAGGGGAGCTCGCGCACATTTTTCGCGCCTACGGCGATGAAAAACTCGCCGGTCGCTACGCGCGCGCAATCGTCGGGGCTCGGGCTCAGTATCCAATTCTGCGCTCCGCCCAACTCGTGTCGATTCTTACCGACGCGACGCCTGGTGCACTGCTGGGTGCTGGACATCCCGCCAAACGCGTATTCCAGGCGCTTCGCATCGAGGTGAATGAGGAACTCAGCATTATCGAACGAGCGATTCCGGCCGCAATCGATGCACTCGCGGTTGGCGGGCGGATTGTGGTGATGTCGTATCAATCCCTCGAAGACAAAATCGTCAAGCGCGCGCTCACCACGATGTCCACCTCGCAGAGCCCGTTGGACCTTCCTGTCGAACGCGAGGAAGATCGTCCAGTTCTCCGCATGCTCACCCGGGGTGCCGAACAGGCCTCAGACGAGGAGCGGTCGCGTAACCCCAGATCAATTCCTGTACGTTTACGTGCCGCCGAAAAGATTCGAGAAGCGGCATGAGTAACGCGCTCAGGCAGGTTCAGGTCAGCCCGCTTCGTCGAAGCCTGACCCGAGTATCCCAATCCGTCTCGTCTCGAGTCGTGGGAAAGAAACGACCGAAAGTTTTTTACGCCACCGTGTCAGTGGCGGGCACCGTCGGAATTATCGTGACGCAAATCATCTTGAGTGTCTGGGTGTCGAGTAACGCGTTTGAAATCGACGAACTGCAAACCGCTTCTAAAGAAGTTACGCGCAGCTCGGAACAGGTTCAGCAACACGTTTCAGAACTTTCATCGCCGCAAAATCTCGCTCAGACGGCTGAGGCACTGGGGATGGTGTCGAGCAGCACGCCGGCCTATCTGCGCCTTTCCGATGCTCAGGTGCTGGGCCAACCATCGGTCGCCAGTTCTTCTGCCGGTCTTGTCGCCGGGTCGTATGCCGGCCTGGTACCCAACAGTGAGTTGGCAAAGTGGCGCAATCCCGCTCCGTTGACTGGGAACGTTTCGGCAACCAGCGTGGCGACAACGACTGCTGCAGACGCTTCGGTACCGTTGAGCCCGAGCGCCGGGGCCACCATCCCGGTGCCACAAACCCGCTGAGTAATTGAGGTCGTCAGGTGACAAGAACCACGATGAGTCGTCGAATACTCGGCGTCATCTGCGTGGTCGGCATTTTTCTCATCATCGCGATTGGTCGGTTAGTCGAAATTCAGGTGGTACAGGCCGCAACTCTTAACGAAGAGGCCGCGGGCAAGATGTCACAAACGCATGTGCTCTTCGGCACCCGGGGGAGTGTCACCGATCGCAACGGAACGGTGCTCGCCGAGGCTCAAATGCGTTACAACGTGACGGCATCGCCAAGTCAATCACTCAACGAGTTCTCGCGAACCGTCGATGGTAAACGGGTGTCTGTTTCTACCGCTCAGGCAGCAACTGAAATTGCCCAACTGGTGGGTAAAACACCCCAGGCCGTGATTGACATTCTCAACGCGGCACTCACTGAAGACCCGCACAGCGAGTATGCCGTCATCGCAAAAAGCGTCGACCTCACCGCGTTCCGCGCCCTTGACGCGCTTGGTATCCCGTGGTTGTACTTTGAGCAGGCGCCGTCACGGGTCTATCCCAATGGTGCGGTTGCCGGTAACCTCGTCGGTTTCGTCGGCGAAGATGGCCAGGCCTTGGCTGGGCTTGAACTCAGTAACGAGGAATGTCTTGCCGGGGTCAACGGCGAACAAACCTCGGATCGAAGCGCTCGTGAGTCGATCACCATTCCGGGAAGTCAAGTTGTGACGAAACCCGCCAAAACGGGTGGCAAGCTCACGCTCACCATTGATGCCGATGTCCAGTGGTACGTTCAACAAGTTCTTGCCAAGCAGGTTGAAGACCAGCATGGCTCGTGGGGTATGGCCGTCGTTGAAGAAGTGAAGACGGGCAAGCTCGTCGCAGTCGCGGACTACCCCAGCATCGACCCGAATAACGTCAACGGCACTTCGGAAAACTACCGAGGCTCGCTTGCCTTCTCGGCACCTTATGAGCCCGGGTCAACGATGAAGCCTTTGACGGCATCCATGTTGCTCGACCAAGGCAAAGTCACCCCGGAGACGCACGTCTACTCTCCGTACGAGATCACTCACGACAACGGTGCCAATTTCCACGACAGTGGGTATCACGCATCCAACCTCACGCTCACCGGTGTCTTGGTTGAATCGTCAAACGTGGGAATCTCTCAGGTCGGTGACCTCATTTCGGCAGATAAGCGTTATGACTTCATGACGAAGTTCGGTTTCGGATCGACGTCTGAAGTTGACTTCTTGGGTGAGTCAACGGGTATTTTGCGAACGCCCGATGAATGGGACAATCAGACGTTTTACACCATGATGTTCGGTCAAGGTTTTACCGCGACGGCCATCCAAATGGCCAGTGCTTATCAAGCGCTCGGCAATGGTGGTGTTCGACTTCCGGTACAGCTCGTCGAAAGTTGCACCGCCGATGACGGTAGCGTTTCGAAGCCGAGTCTCCCTGGGCCCGTTCGGGTTGTTTCTGAATCCGCCGCGCGGACCAGTGTCGACATGATGGAAAACGTTGCGACAAAAGGTTGGCTGCGAGACAAACTTGCCATCGGGGGCTACCGCGTCGCCGCGAAGACGGGTACAGCCCAGCAAGCCGATGGCAATGGAGGCTACTCCGATAGCTACATTGTGTCCCTCGAAGGTCTCGTGCCGGCGGACAATCCTCAGTACGTCGTTTTGGTCACGATTGCCGACACCGACATGAATACCACGGGTGCGGTTGCGCCGGTATTCCACGACATCGCAGCCCACGTGCTCAAGCAATACCGGGTTCAACCCTCGACGGGAAGCGCCCCTGATTTCCCGCTGAACTACTAGTCTTAGGGAAATGGCGTGTCCGGTTCGCGCATCGAAACGGATTACCTGAGTGGTACTCGAAGGGTTGTGAAAGTGGGTTCACACACTGAGTCCATTAGACCCGAACATCCACGCGCTCGTCACGTTTCAGAGCTGGCCCGACTCATTGGATCCGACGTGCCTGGCTTGCGTGACGTCGAATGCACGGGGGTTGCTTCCGCATCCGATGACGTTCGTCCGGGTGATATTTTCTTTGCATTGCCTGGCGCCACGGCTCACGGCGCCAACTTCTCCCAGAGCGCTGAGAGTCACGGCGCTGTGGCCATCATCACCGATGAGGCTGGTTCGTCGATTCTCGAAGCCGTGGCTACTCTCCCGATTCTTGTCGTGGAAAATCCCCGCGAGCTGGTTGGGCCTGTCTCAGCGTGGGTGTATCAGACAGAGCACCCCGCACTTGAGCTCTTCGGTGTGACCGGAACAAATGGCAAAACAACTGTCGTCTATTTGCTCGCGGCGTTGTTGCGACACATCGGCGTTCGCTCAGGACTCAGCTCCACCTCAGAGCGGATCGTTGATGAAGAACGTTTCCCGTCAGGTTTGACCACGCCGGAAGCCAATCACGTGCATTCTTTTCTCGCGCGTCTTGTTGAGTGCGATGTTCGTGCTGCCGTACTCGAGGTTTCGGCGCACGCCCTGACTCGTCACCGAGTTGACGCCGTGACGTTTGATGTGGTCGGTTTCACGAATTTCAGCCAGGATCACTTGGATGACTTTCAGTCGATGGAGAATTACTTCGCGGCTAAATTGACGCTGTTTGACCCCGAACGAGCTCAACGTGCTGTCGTGGCACTGGATTCCCCGTGGACACAAAGACTTGCCGCCGAATCACGAATTCCCGTTGTGACGGTTGGTCTCTCGTCGTCACCGATTGGTCGGGAAGCGCTCTGGCAGGTCGCTGTCACGGATCAATCCATGACGGATACGTCCTTCACGCTTCTCGGACCACGTGGCGAAGCACTCGAGACTCGGGTGCCTATGGTGGGCGATTTTTCTGCTCTGAACACGGCATTGGCCATCGTCATGCTCGTGGAAGCGGGCTACTCCGTGGATCTCATTCGCTACTCACTCGAGCAAGCCGGTGGAGTTCATGTCTACATCCCGGGGAGGACCGAGGTGGTCTCTGGCACACGTGGACCAACCTTCATAGTGGATTACGGTCACACCCCCGAGGCGTTCATCGCCACGCTTCGGGCGCTTCGTGCCGTCACACCGGGCAACGTCATCATGGTTTTCGGTGCCGATGGCGATCGCGATGCGAGCAAGCGTGAAGACATGGGTGCCGCGGCAGCAAACGGGGCGGAGATCGTGATCATTACGGATTTCCATCCTCGTAGTGAAGACCCAGCGGCCATCAGATCACAGCTTCTCGTAGGCGCTAAGTCCGCGCGCACGAACTCCGATATTCGTGAGGTGCCGGATCCGCGGGATGCGGTGAGATTGGCTATTTCGCTTGCCCACGAGGGTGACACCATTCTCTATGCCGGACCTGGACATGAGGATTATCGAGACCTCGGCACACATCGCATCGCCTACTCCGCGCGTGATGACTCGCGCGCTGCGCTGGCCGAAGCGGGTTGGTAGTCAGCATGATCGAATTGAGCGTGACAGAAATCGCGACTATCGTCGGTGGTCGACTCATCGGCGACGGCGCCCAGCTCATCTCAGGGGTTGTCGACACGGATTCACGTCTGATGGAACCTGGTGGTCTTTTCTTCGCCAAGCCCGGCGACGTGACCGACGGGCACCTATTTGTCTCCGATGCGATTGCTCATGGCGCACGCGCCATTGTCGTCGAGCGCGAGTTGGACGTCTCAGTTCCGCAAATTGTCGTGGCGGACACGGTAGTGGCGCTGGCGGATCTGGCACGAAGCGTGGTGGCTCAGGTGCGAGAATCCGGCAATCTGACGATTATCGGGATTACCGGATCAAACGGCAAAACCACGACGAAGAACCTGGTGGCCGCACTGTGTGGCCGACTGGGTTCCACCGTTGCCCCGCGGGACTCCTTCAACAACGAGGTTGGCGCCCCCCTCACGATGCTCAAGCTCACCCTGGATACGCGGTACCTTGTGCTGGAGCTCGGCGCCAGCGGCATCGGGCACATCACCCGGTTGACCGACATCGCCGCACCTGACATCGGCGTCGTGTTAATGGTGGGGCTGGCTCACGCGGGCGAGTTTGGCGGCGTTGAGGCTACGGTCACGGCAAAGTCTGAGCTCGTTCGAGGGTTGGTTCCTGGCGCCCCAGTCATCTTGAACGCCGATGACCCACGAGTCGTGCCGATGGCAGAACTTGCCACGGGTCCGGTGCTCTGGTTCGGACACACTCCGGCCGCGACCGTGAGGGCATCTCACATCGTCGTTTCTCCCGCGGGCACGCGTTTTGAGCTCGAACTTCCCGATGGAACGGCACAGGAGGTGAGGTTCGCGGTTATCGGTGAACATCACGTCATGAACGCCTTAGCCGCAGCCTCGGTTGGTGTCCTTTTGGGATGCGACATCTCGACCATCGTTGGCGCACTCGAATCGGTAGAACGCGCTGAACGCTGGCGCATGGAAATGCATCGGGTTGGTGGACTCACCGTGATCAATGATGCCTACAATGCCAGCCCAGACTCCATGGCCGCTGCTCTGAAAACCCTCGCCCAGCTGGCCAACCGTGAGCATCGAAGTATCGCCGTCCTGGGGGAGATGAGCGAGCTGGGAGAATTCTCCGGTCCAGAACAGGATCGTTTGGCGCTCTTACTCGTGCGCCTCAACATCACTCAGCTCGTGGTCGTCGGTGGGGGCGCGCGTCGCCTCCACATATCCGCGATGAATGAGGGATCCTGGGACGGCGAATCACAGTTCTTCGAAACCGCTGACGATGCGTACGATTATCTTGTGGACTTCTGTGAACCGGGCGACATCGTTCTGGTGAAGTCATCCAACTCAGCAGGTTTGCGTTTTCTCGGTGACCGACTTGTGGAGGCTCTCGCGTGACAACTCTATTTCTCGCGGGAACAATCGCGCTCATTTTCACGCTCGTCATGACCCCAGTTTTTATTCGCATCTTTCGACGCATTGGTTGGGGGCAGGCGATTTATGACGGCCTAATGCCCGATCAACATCGCGCCAAAAAGGGCACCCCCACGATGGGTGGGATTGTGGTGATCGTCGGGATCGCACTGGGTTTCTTTGTGTCGAGCTGGGTTACCGGGTCGGCGATAGAGCTCCCAGCCCTGATGGTTCTCCTCATGCTGGTTGGGTTTGGGATTGTTGGATTTATTGACGACTACATCAAAACGCACCACCAGCGTTCTCTTGGTCTTGGACCCTGGGCAAAAGTCGTGGGTCAGGTCATTGTCGCTCTTGGCTTCATCGTTCTCGGGCTGAGCTTTCCCAACGCGCAGGGTGTGACGTCCCTGTCGACGAAGGTGTCGTTCATCAGGGACCTCCCGTTTGACTTCTTGACGCTGGGGACCATCCTCGGACTCATCGTTTTTGGTGTGTTCATCATTCTGCTTTTTACGGCCACGTCAAACGCAGTCAATCTCGTGGACGGTCAAGACGGCCTCGCCACGGGATCCTCAATTTTGGCCATCGGCGGGTACATCATCATCTGCTTTTGGCAGTTCAATCAGTCGTGTTTTCGAGCCACACTCGATCCCGATGTGGCTTACAAGTGTTACGACGTTCGCGCGCCCCTTGACCTCGCGATTGTTGCCGCCGCAATTGTCGGGGCACTCATTGGGTTCTTGTGGTGGAACACATCTCCAGCCCAGATTTTTCTTGGCGACACGGGCTCCATGGCCATTGGTGGCGCCCTGGCTGCCCTGGCCGTGCTGAGCCACACTGAGCTCCTGTTGCCAATCATTGCCGGTCTCTTCGTGATGGACACCGGTTCGGTCATTCTGCAGTTGAGCTATTTCAAGCTCACTCGGGGCAAGCGCATTTTCTTGATGAGCCCCATCCATCACCATTTTGAAGGCAAGGGATGGGCAGAGTGGACGGTTGTCGTGCGCTTTTGGATCATTGAGGGACTGTGTGTGGCAGCCGGAGTTGGCTTCTTCTATCTCGAGTGGCTGAATCGGTAGTTTTTGTGGCGAACGACTTAGCTCTCCTCACGAGTTGGCACGACAGTTGGAGTGACCTCGACGTCGTCATTTTTGGTCTGGGAAAGACAGGCTTTTCGGCTGCGGACACTCTCGCCGAACTTGGCGCTCGGGTAACGGTGGTGACCGATTCAGCGGATGACTTGCACCTCAGCATGTGTGATGTGCTCGGCATCGACGTTGTCCTGTCGTCACCAGAAAGCCCGGTGCCCGATCGCATATCGGCTGGGACCTTCGATGTCGGAGTGGTTTCCCCTGGATACCCACCGACACACCCCCTGATTACGTGGGCGGGTGAACGCGGAATCCCACTGTGGACAGATGTCGATCTGGCGTGGCGTCTGCGTGACAAGGTGGGCCCTCCGGCACAGTGGATTTTGGTAACCGGCACAAACGGAAAAACCACCACGACGCAGCTCGTCTCACATATGTTGGCACATGCGGGATTTCGGGTAGCGCCCTGCGGAAACATCGGTGTCCCGGTACTGGACGCGATTCGACACCCGGAAGGGTTCGATTTCTTTGTGGTCGAGCTCTCCAGCTATCAGCTCCACTACATGGGCCCGATTTGGCCTCAATCCGCAGTGTGTCTCAACCTCGCTGAAGACCATCTCGATTGGCACGGGTCGCTCGAGGCGTACGCACTTGCAAAAGCCAAGGTCTACGCGAACGTGTCGGTCGCGTGTGTCTACAACAAATCGGATGAGGCAACTCTGCGAATGGTTGAACTCGCCGAAGTCGTCGAGGGCGCTCGTGCCATCGGCTTCGATCTCGGTGTACCCGGAATGAGCGACCTCGGGGTGGTAGAAGGCGTGCTCTGTGACCGGGCTTTTCTTGATGATCGGCACGAGCGAGCAATCGAATTGACCACAGTCGAGGAGCTCGCGGAGCGCGGCCTTGACTCACCCCACATGGTTTCTAATGTTCTCGCTGCGAGTGCGCTAGCCCGCGCAGCAGGAGTGAGCGCTGAAGATATTTCCGATGCACTTGCGCTTTTTACGGTGGATGCGCATCGACACCAAGTCGTTGCTCGTTATGACGACGTCACGTGGATTGACGACTCGAAAGCGACCAATCCGCATGCAGCTGAGGCCGCCCTCCGGGCACACCAATCGATCATTTGGATTCTGGGCGGCTTGCTCAAAGGCGTTGAGGTGGACGGACTTATTTCGGGTTATGCGTCACGACTGAAAGCCGCCGTCGTCATCGGCTCAGAAAGACAGGTAATTCTGGATGCGTTCGCGCGACACGCGCCCGAGGTTCCGGTCTTCGAGGTGCTCGCGACTGAAACTAGTGACGTGATGCCGCGTGCGGTTGAGATTGCGTCCCAGCTAGCCGTTGCACACGACGTGATTCTGTTGGCACCGGCAGCAGCATCCATGGATCAATTTACCGACTACGCGCACCGGGGCGATTTGTTCGTCAAGGCGGTGAAAGCACAGATAGGAGGCGTGGATGAGTAGGACTCTCACCCGAACTTCTGTGCACACCCCGCCACCAGCGCCAGAACCTCGCGGTCTCGCTCGAGTTGGAGCGACGGCCCGACTGAAACTGGGCGAGATTTTCCGCTCTGAGTCGCGTGTTTTTTATCTGATTCTTGGGGTCACCACGCTTCTCGTGGTGTTCGGTTTAGTGATGGTGCTCTCAGCGTCGACGGTGACATCGCATCTCGATGGGGAAGGCTTCACGGGGCGATTCGGCAAGCAACTGATTTTTGCCCTGATTGGGATTCCGCTCATGTTGATGATGAGTCGAGCCCCCTTGGGTTTTTGGAAGAAGTGGGGTCGTCTGGCCCTGTGGATTACCGCAGGAGTTCAGCTCCTCGTCTTCGTGCCCGGTATCGGAATCGAAGCCGGTGGTAATCGAAACTGGATCAACCTTTTCGGATACAACGCGCAGCCCTCTGAAGCGATAAAACTATCCCTCGCCATTTTTCTCGGCATTGCCCTGCCAGTCAGCATTTCGCGTTTTGGCCAAACACACCGAGCTCTCATGCCCCTGCTTGCGGGAGTGGCCCTGATGGTCCTCGTTTTCCTTGGCGGTGACCTCGGGACAATCTTCATCTTGCTCCTTGTGTCGTTTGGGGCAGTCCTTTTTGCGGGTATTCGATTGCGACTGCTCGTGATCCCACTGATGATTGTCTCGGCAACGGTCGCCATCATGGCCTTCTTTAGTTCCAGCCGTGTAACTCGTATCATCAACTTTTATTCGCTGGTCTGTACCGATGACTCGGTCAACGACTGTTGGCAGCCAATGCACGGCATGTGGGCTTTAGCCCGCGGAGGCCTCTTTGGTGTCGGCTTCGGCAACTCAAAACTCAAGTGGGCCTGGCTGCCAGCCGCCGACAACGACTACATCTTTGCGATTATCGGTGAGGAGCTCGGACTGATTGGATGTCTCGTGCTCTTGGCTCTTCTTGTCGTGCTCGCTTTCGGTCTGGTTCGAGTCATTCGGGAAGCCACGGACCCGATGATTCGCATCACAACCGGGGCAATTCTCTTCTGGTTTTGCGGACAGGCTTTCCTCAACATCGCCGTGGTTCTCGGGTTGGTTCCCGTGCTGGGACTTCCGATACCTTTTGTTTCAAGCGGCGGCACAGCTCTGCTCACCGCGCTCATGGCGACTGGTGTTGTGCTGTCTTTTGCGCGACACAATAACAAAACGAGTCAGGGATGACCTCGTACTTGCTCGCTGGCGGCGGGACGGCTGGGCACGTCAACCCCATGCTCGCGATTGCCGATGAAATTCGAAGTCGGGAACCTGATGCGAGCATCCTCATGGTTGGAACGCGGGAGGGTCTCGAGGCGAGGCTTGTTCCTGAGCGCGGGTACGAACTTGCGACGATCGCTCGTTTGCCTTTTCCGCGTCGACCCGACATGAGGGCAGTGCGCTTTATTTCGGGATGGCGCCGCGCGGTTCGGCACGTTGTGGCGCTCATCCGTGAGCGCGAGGTCGATGTCGTCGTGGGTGTCGGTGGCTATGCCGCAGCGCCGGCCTATGCTGCGGCTCGCAAAACCAATACGCCGTTGGTCATTCACGAAGCAAATGCGCGACCCGGGTTGGCCAATCGTCTGGGCGCTCGTTGGACTCAGTTCGTTGGAGTCGCCTTCCCTGGAACACCTCTGCCTCACGCACGATTTGTCGGCATGCCGCTGAGGCGGGAGATCCAAGACCTCGACGTCGCGTCAGCTCGGAGTGCTGCTCGCAAGAAATTGAAACTTGCCTTACGCGGCCCGGTACTCGTGGTGACAGGTGGATCGCTCGGAGCGCAACGTCTGAATGCCGCGATTGTGGACGCACTCCCGGCTTTAGCACGCGCGAAAATTCAGGTTTTGCACATCACCGGCCGTGGCGCGGCCACGACGACACCAAGACCCGGCTACCTCACGTTGGAGTATTGCGACCAGATGCAGGATGCCTTCTCGGCCGCGACGCTGGTCATTTCGCGCGCGGGTTCATCCACTGTCTCGGAGCTCAGTGCTCTTGGCGTTCCGGCGGTATATGTTCCCTATGCGGTGGGCAATGGCGAGCAGGCCCTTAATGCGCGGGCAGCGGTGGATGCGGGTGGAGCAATTCTCTGCGCGGATGCGGACTTTTCTGCGTCGTTTATTGAGTCCACAGTGATACCGCTGCTCACCAATGATGCACAGCTGCTTGAGATGTCACGAGCTTCTGCGCGGGTCGGTGAGCGGCGCGGGAGTGAGCTCACTGTGAATCTCATCGGCGAGGCGCTGGCTAAGCAAAATGTCTCAGGCGCGTAAGTTATAAAGGCATGAGACAGTTCGTCAATGGTTTTGCGTAGGTCCATGATTCGCGCAGAAAGGTGAAGTCACGGTGATTAAGCCGGAGTCGACATCCGACGCCCCTGATAGTTTCGCCTCCACACATTTCATCGGAATCGGCGGATCGGGCATGAGTGGGATAGCCCTCATGCTGCATGAGCTCGGAATTCGGGTAACCGGGTCGGATGTGCGTGATTCTGACACCATCGCCGCGCTTACCTCCCGTGGAATTGATGCACGCGTCGGGCATGCGGCAGAAAACGTTCCCGACGGTGTAGATGCGATCGTGGTGACGGGTGCGCTGTGGCAGGACAACCCGGAGTATGTCCGCGGACTCAACGAGGGCACGCTCATCATGCACCGTTCTCGCGCGCTGAAGTGGTTGACTCGCGCGAAGCGACTCGTCTCGGTTGCGGGTGCACACGGCAAAACGACGTCGACGGGGATGATTGTCACGGCGCTCAAGCACCTCGATGAGAAGCCGGGTTTTGTCAGTGGCGGAGTCATCCAGTCGATGGGCGTCAGTTCTGGTCTTGGCGAGGGTGAGCTTTTTGTCATCGAGGCGGATGAGTCGGATGGTTCATTTCTCATCTACGACACTGCCGTTGCCCTCATTACCAACGTGGATGCAGATCACCTCGACCACTACGGGGACCACGCCTCATTCGACCGGGCCTTTGTGGAGTTTGCCAATCGTGCGCGTGAACTCGTGGTCATTTCGTCCGATGATCCCGGTGCCGTGAGAATTCGGAGCGGCATCAGCCATCCGCGCGTACTCACCTTTGGTCAATCGCCGCAGGCCGATGTGCGACTGACCGACATCGTGTCAGCCGGCGGGGGCGTTTCGTGTGTCATCCACTCCGGTGGCGAATCGCACCCCCTGCACTTGACGGTGCCGGGCGCACACAATGCGCTGAATGCGGCCGGGGCCTTTGCTGTGCTCACGGGAATGGGCTGGCCGGCTGCTTCCGTGGTAGAGGCCCTCGAAACATTCGGTGGTACCGTTCGTCGATTCGAGCTACATGGCATCGTGGACGGGGTGCACGTCTACGATGACTATGCTCATCACCCCACCGAAGTTGACGCCATTCTCAGGGCGGCTCGCAGCGTTGTGGGTGAAGGTCGACTCATCGCGGTACATCAGCCGCACACCTATTCCCGCACTCAGGCGATGTCTCCTCAGTTCGCCAATGTTTTAGAAGACCTTGCAGACCACACGGTTGTCCTTGATGTGTACGGCGCACGCGAAGACCCGGTTCCCGGGGTGACCGGGGCGCTTGTCTCCGAGGCGTTCACAGATCCAGCTCTCGTCGATTTCATCCCGGATTGGGATGACGCTGCGCGACACCTTGCCACGGTGTGTCGTCCTGGTGATTTCGTGATCACCCTTGGATGCGGTGATGTCTACCGAATTATTCCCAGCGTTCTCGACCGATTGCGTGAGCGCGAGGTTGCCTCGTCGTGAGCCCGCGGCCACCACGCGAGGCCTCACGCTCTGCGAGGTCCTCCCGAAACGTGCGCGATGAACTCGCTGCGGCAAGGCGCGAGCACCGCGAAGCACGTCGTCGTGTTCGCGCTCACGACCGTGACGAGATTCGTCGGTTTACCGCGCATCTTCGTCGCCGGCGCATCGCGCTGCTCGCCTCGATAAGTTCAGTAGTGGGGTTGGCTATTTTTGTCGGAGTGGGCGTTTTTTCGCCGGTAATGGCTATCACGCAGATCACGGTGTCGGGCACATACCGGGTAGATCCCACGGTTATTACGTCTAGCCTGGCGGGGCAGATTGGTCGTCCCCTTCCTCTAGTGGACATCAGTTTGGTGGAATCCACTTTGGCGATGCAGCCACTTGTCAAGAGTTATGAGATCCAGTCACTGCCGCCACACACGCTGGTCATCAACATTGTCGAGCGGTCGCCCCTGGGCTACCTGAGTACGCCACATGGGTATGCACTTGTTGATCCGGCTGGCGTGACAATTGAGATGACGTCACAACAAACTCCGGGTTTCCCACTGATTGACGTAGCGGGTGGTTCCCCGACGTCGGCGGGGTTCCCTGCGGCGGTTTCCGTGTTGCGAGCCCTTCCCGACACATTGAGAAATCAGGTAGCAACGATTCGCGCGAGTTCTCTCGACAACGTTGAGTTCACGTTGACAACGGCCTCAGAACGCGTGATGTGGGGAGACGCTTCACAGTCTGAACTCAAGGCTCGCGTTTTTGAGTCGTTGCTAGCGAACTACCCAGCTGGTTCAGTGTCGTTGTACGACGTTTCCTCTCCGGGTTCTGCTGTTGTGAAATAGGCGTGTCGCTTCGCTCGTCCGTCTACCGCGCAACCTACAGTGATGACAAGAAATTGCATACTGAGCATAACTTTAATCTTCAACTAGAAGTTTAGGGTTTCAGTGGAGGCCGGTCATGAAAAAGCAAAATTACCTCGCCGTCATCAAAGTTGTTGGTGTCGGCGGTGGCGGAGTTAATGCCGTCAATCGCATGATTGAGATGGGTCTCAAGGGTGTCGAGTTCATCGCGATCAACACCGATGCCCAAGCACTTCTGCTCAGTGAAGCGGACGTCAAGCTTGATGTGGGTCGGGAGCTGACCCGAGGACTCGGTGCGGGCGCTGATCCTGAAGTTGGTCGTAAAGCCGCTGAAGATCATTCGGATGAAATCGAAGAAGCTCTCGCCGGTGCGGACATGGTGTTCGTCACTGCTGGCGAAGGTGGCGGAACCGGAACGGGTGGAGCACCCGTCGTCGCAAAGATTGCGCGGTCCATTGGTGCATTGACGATTGGAGTCGTCACCAAACCCTTTAGCTTCGAAGGTCGACGTCGGGAACAGCAGGCAGAAGCAGGCGTACTCGCCTTGCGGAGTGAAGTCGATACGCTCATCGTTGTCCCGAACAATCGCTTGTTAGAAATCAGTGAACGCGGAATTAGCGTTCAAGAGGCCTTTGCCTCGGCTGATCAGGTGCTTCTCGCCGGAGTTCAGGGCATCACTGATCTCATCACCACTCCAGGCCTCATCAACCTCGACTTCGCGGATGTTAAGTCGGTTATGCAAGGGGCTGGTTCAGCTCTGATGGGAATCGGATCCTCGCGAGGCGCGGATCGCGCCACGAAGGCAGCCGAATCAGCTATCTCCTCGCCTCTCCTCGAAGCAAGTATCGAGGGTGCGCGGGGCGTCCTCCTCTCGATTCAGGGTGGTTCGAATCTGGGCATGTTTGAGATTCACGATGCTGCTCAGCTGGTTCAGCAAGCCGTCCACCCGGAGGCCAACATCATTTTCGGTACCGTCATCGACGACACCCTGGGTGACGAGGTTCGTGTGACGGTTATCGCGGCCGGTTTCGATGGGGGAGAGCCAACGCGCAAAAGCTTCCCGTCCCGAAATCAGTCGAATGACGGCGCCTTTCTGGATGACGCCCTTGCCGGAGCTCGGCCCGGCTCAACGACTCCGTCCGCGGTGGACCCCTTTGCGGACGACCCCTTCATCTCGACGAGTTCACTGGGTGGAAACCCGAACCGCTTCACAGAGACCCCGCTGGCCGACAGTGTCGCCAGTGCCGTAGCGTCATCCACAAATCTTCCGGACAATGACTATCCGGCGGGTGGGTACCGCGGAGGAGAGATCTTTGAACCTGCGGCTCCCAGTACCAGCTACCGCCAAGTGAGCATCCCCTCGCGACCCGTGGCGGATGATTCAGATTTCGAATTACCTGAATTCATCAACTAAGGGTGTCCGTGCCCGATCCCGAGCTTGCCGCGCGACTCGCGGCGGTTCGTTCAGAAATCAGCGATGCCGCACGAGCGGCGAATCGTTCTGCTGATGAACTGACGCTCATCGTGGTCACTAAGTTTCACCCTGCACGTCTCGTGCGTGATTTGGTCGACTTGGGGGTGAGCGACGTTGGTGAAAACCGTCATCAAGAAGCGTGGGAGAAAGCTCGGGAACTCACCGATTGTCCCGTGACTTGGCACTTCATCGGTCAGCTGCAATCCAACAAAGCTTCGGCAGCTCTCGAGTATGCAGACGTGATTCATTCGCTGGATCGGATGAGTCTGGTGACGGCTCTTGACAAGGCGTGGCAACGCCGGCGTGAGACTGAGGATGGACTCTATTCTTCGGCTCCCATTGAGTGCTTTGTGCAGGTGAACCTCACCGAGGATCCCCATCGCGGAGGTGTTCCGGAAGCTCAGCTAGAACAGTTCTTCACCGACCTCGTTGGACGAGAGGCATTTTCGCCGCTCGGAATCATGGCCGTTGCGCCTCTCGACGAGCACCCTGATGACGCATTTCAGCGCGTCGCACAGATGTCTTCTCTGGTACGTGGCGTTCTGCCGGAAGCGCGATTTATCAGCGCGGGGATGAGCCACGACTTTGTCTCCGCAATCGCGCACGGCGCGACACACCTCCGGATTGGGACGGCAATAACCGGAAATCGTCCCTCCACGGGTTAACCTCGCATTACGCACGAATTTCGGAGGGCATCATGGCCGGCACACTCAAGAAAATGTTGGTCTCAATCGGCTTAGCCGATGAGGAGGAGTACGAAGTTGTCGAACGCACCACTCCTACACGCACAATCGCCGAAAGCTCTACTCAGAGGGCAACGGTGACGCCCTTGCGTCGCAATACAGGTCGCGCCTCCGTCGCGGCAGATGTCAGCCAAATTGTCACGGTCCAACCACGGGCGTACGCGGATGCACGTGCCGTCTCTGATGCGTTCCGCGAGGGAATCCCCGTCATCATGAATCTGGGACAAATGACCGAGGCGGATGCACGACGACTCATCGACTTCGCGAGTGGTCTCTCTCAGGGTCTGCGGGGTCGCATCGAGCGAATCAGCAGCAAGGTATTTTTGCTCTCCCCGGAACACGTCAGTGTCTTTGCCGATGAGCCGGCAAACACCGGCGAAGTAGACGCGTCGTTCTTTACAGCTGAGTAGCTACCGATCCTTCACCGTGTCGACTTCGGTGGGGATACTGCCGACGATTGAGGCTTCGTGAATCTGCTCTGGATCATCCTGTACTACGTAGTGCAGGCGTTCATCATCTGCTTGTGGGCTCGGTTCATCATTGATTTGGTCCGTGCTGTGCGTCAACAGTGGCGACCAAAAGGCGCGGCGCTCGTCTTGTTGTCTGCGGTCTACGCCGTGACTGATCCACCGCTTAAGCTGGTGCGGCGATTTATCAAGCCCATTCGGTTTGGTGCCGTAGGACTTGATTTGTCGTGGACCATCGTGCTCGTGATTGCCATCATCGTGAGCTATCTCCTTGTTGGACTCACACGCTGATCGAATCTGACGTGCTCGGCGCGCGACTCTCTCGAGCCGGATGTGTCGTCGTTCGTCCACTGCGTTTGGTACCTTAGAAATGTTCTTTATTTAACCAGTTGAGGTGAAACCCCATGGCTCTTACTCCTGAGGATGTCGTCAATAAGCGTTTTCAGCCGACGAAATTCCGCGAAGGGTATGACCAAGACGAGGTCGATGACTTCCTTGACGAAATCGTGGTTGAGTTCCGACGCATCACCGCTGAAAACGATGAGCTCCGTCAGCGCCTTCAGCTCGTTGAGTTGCGCGGTGGAGACACGGGCGGACTCCCCACTCCTGCTCCGCAGGTCCAAGCGTTCCCCGTTCCCGCAGCACCGGCCGCAACCAACATCGGAGAAGACGCACATAATTCGAACAACATGCTTGTCCTGGCTCGCAAGTTGCACGAAGAGCATGTTCGCGAGGGAATGGATAAACGCGATCAGCTCATCGCGGAGGCCCATGAAAATGCGACTCGAATCATTGCCGAGGCAGAAATCGCCGCTAAGTCTCAAATCGCCAAGTACAACGTGGTGGTCGGTGACCTTGAAACGAAAATTGCGGAGCTTCGCACTTTTGAATCTGAGTATCGCAGGCACCTTCGTAGCTACATCGAACACCAGCTACAGGAGCTTGAGACTGTCTCTCCTGCTGCGTCATAACCTTGTCTGAGCGTTTTCAGGTCAGAGTGCCTGTCCTGGTTCTGCTGGCATCCCTTGCTCTTGGTGCGCTTGCGATTGACCAGATAACTAAAGCCATCGTCGTTTCCACGATGGTTGAGGGTCAGACAATTGTGCTCATCCCCGGAATCGCGCAATTTATTTTCGTGAGAAATCCGGGCGCTGCTTTTAGCTTTGCCGGTGGTCAGACGTGGATTTTTTCACTTTTGGCCGTCGCGGTTACCGTGGTGATCATCTGGGTTTCCCGGCGTTTAGCGTCGCGGGCATGGGCGGTGGTTTTTGGTCTCCTATTGGGTGGGACACTGGGAAATCTTGCCGATCGACTTTTTCGGGAACCGGGTTTTGGCATCGGTGAAGTTGTTGACTTCATCAATCTGCCGTGGCTGATGCCGGCGATATTCAATGTCGCAGACATTGCCATCACTACCGCTGCCGTTCTCTTCGGTGTTCTCATCCTCATGGGGCTCAAGTTAGATGGCTCCCGAGAGAAGAAAACGTCGGATTCAGATCGGTCGACGGACTAGTTCGTGTTGGGTCATGCCTGAGTCGCGTTCTGTAGTTGTTCCCGAAGGTCTCGATGGTCTGCGTGCCGATGTCGCGCTGTCAAAACTGCTTGGATTTTCGCGGGCGCAGTCGGCCACCATTGCGGCCAGCGGGGGAGTCCTTCGTGACGGAGTTGCACTCACCAAGTCGGATGAAGTCCGAGATGGTGACTTACTCGAGATTGTGTGGGAATCGCGAGACCCACTCACCATCGTCGCTCAGGCGGTGCCGGAGCTCCATGTGATCTATGACGATGAGGACATCGTCGTCGTCGACAAACCAATCGGTGTGGCGGCCCATCCGGCTCCGGGTTGGGATGGGCCTACTGTGCTCGGCGCTCTAGCCGCATCCGGTTATTCCATATCAACGTCGGGATCGCCCGAACGGGCCGGCATCGTGCATCGACTCGACGCCGGTACGAGCGGCCTGATGGTTGTCGCCAAGAGCGAACGAGCCTATTCCTCACTCAAACGTGCCTTTCATGACCGTTTGGTGCACAAGGTCTATCACGCGGTCGTTCAGGGACACCCCGACCCCCTGAGCGGAACCATCGATGCTCCGGTGGGTCGTCATCCCAAGTCGAACTGGAAGTTTGCGGTCACGAGCGACGGAAAACACGCGGTGACACACTACGAGACGATCGAAGCTTTTCCGTCTGCATCGTTACTCGAAGTCACCCTCGAAACCGGTCGGACGCATCAAATTCGCGTCCACATGGCGGCTCAACGACATCCCTGTGTCGGCGACACCATGTATGGTGCCGACCCGACACTCTCAGCACGTCTGGGTCTGACGCGGCAATGGCTCCACGCTCAGCGACTCGGATTCAATCACCCCGGTTCTGGGGAATGGGTTGAATTTGACAGTTCTTACCCCGCAGATTTACAGCACGCTCTTGATGTCCTGCGCGCACCGTCTGCGTGACGATTTAGGCTAGGAGCAATACCAACAGTGAGCGTCGTCGCGCGCTCCGACAGGCACTGAAATGAGGCACCAGGGTGGCAAGTAATTCGGATTCGTTCGTGCACCTGCACGTTCACACCGAATATTCCATGCTGGATGGTGCCGCGCGAATAACGCCGTTGCTCGAAGCGGCTCGAGACCAAGGCATGCCCGGAATCGCCATCACCGATCATGGAAATATGTTCGGGGCCTATGAGTTTTGGAAGGCTGCCACGGCCGTCGGTATCAAGCCAATCATTGGCACCGAGGCATACATCACCCCGGGTACTCATCGAAGCGATCGGTCACGCGTCCGCTGGGCAGACGGAGAATCCGGTGATGATGTCTCCAGTCGAGGCGCGTATACCCACATGACGCTTCTTGCTGAAACAACCGAGGGCATGCACAACCTGTTCCGGTTGTCGTCGCTTGCGTCGATTGAGGGGTTCTATTCCAAGCCTCGTATGGATCGTGAGTTGTTGAGCACCTACTCGAAAGGCATTATCGCGACAACGGGTTGTGTTGGTGGCGAGGTGCAAACCCGTCTTCGGCTCGGCCAGTTTGATGAGGCATTGCAAGCCGCGAGCGATTTTCGGGACATTTTTGGCAAAGAGAACTTTTTTGTTGAACTGATGGATCACGGCATCGATATTGAGCGACGCACCATGAGTGATCTTCTTCGTCTGGCCAAACAACTTGACCTGCCATTATTGGCAACCAACGACTTGCACTACACGCACGCCCAAGATTCGGCAGCCCACTCTGCTCTCTTGTGCATTCAGTCGAGCAAAACCCTCGACGACCCCAAGCGATTTAAATTCGACGGTGAGGAGTACTACCTCAAATCGGCAGCTGAGATGCGACGACTTTTCGCCGATCACCCTGACGCGTGTGACAACACCTTGCTCATTGCGGAACGCTCACACATGACGTTCGAGCATCAAAACCTGATGCCAAGATTCCCCGTCCCCGAAGGTGAGACCGAAGCATCATGGTTTGCTCAAGAAGTGGCGGCCGGACTTGAGCGTCGTTTCCCGCAGGGGGTTTCCGAAGCGCATCGTGCCCAGGCTGAGTATGAGGTCGACGTCATTACCAAGATGGGTTTTCCCGGGTACTTTCTCGTCGTGGCTGACTTTATCGCCTGGGCACGAGCGCAAGGTATACGCGTTGGCCCCGGGCGTGGGTCGGCTGCCGGATCACTTGCCTCTTACGCGATGGGAATCACGGAACTCGATCCGCTGAAATACGGACTTTTCTTCGAGCGCTTCCTCAATCCCGATCGTGTTTCACTTCCCGATGTCGATGTCGACTTTGACGATCGTCGGCGTCCCGAAGTCATCAGGTATGTCACTGAAAAGTATGGCGACGATCGCGTCGCTCAGATCGTGACCTACGGCACGATTAAGGCAAAGCAAGCTCTCAAAGATTCTGCGCGAGTGCTGGGCATGCCCTACGCCGTGGGTGAGCGTCTCACCAAGGCGATGCCGCCAGCAGTCACCGGCAAAGAAATGACTCTCGGTGAGATCATGGATGCCGATTCGCCACGCTATCGCGAGGCCGGAGATTTCCGCGAACTCATTGCTTCTGATGTTGATTGTCAAACGGTATTCAGCACCGCGCTTGGTCTCGAGAACCTCAAGCGTCAGTGGAGTGTGCACGCGGCCGGTGTGATTATGTCGGCCAAGCCTCTGATGGACGTCATCCCGATTATGAAACGTGAGGATGACGGTGTCATCATCACCCAGTTTGACCAGCCACCCTGTGAGGACTTGGGTCTGCTCAAGATGGACTTCCTGGGTTTGCGCAACCTCACGGTCATCGATGATGCGCTGGCGAACATCCGCTCGAATCGTGGCGTGGATGTGGTCGTTGAAAGCCTAGATCTTGATGCAGACCCGGCAACCTACGAGCTCCTGTGTCGTGGCGACACGCTCGGCGTTTTTCAGCTCGACGGTGGCCCGATGCGTGGCCTGCTCCGGCAGCTCCGTCCCACCAATTTCGAAGACATCTCAGCCGTGATCGCGTTGTACCGACCGGGCCCGATGGGAGTGAATTCGCACATCAACTACGCTCTGCGCAAAAACGGACTGCAAGAGATTGTGCCGATTCATCCTGAACTTGCCGAGCCACTTAATGAGTCGCTGGGTACGACCTACGGCCTCATCGTCTACCAAGAGCAGGTGATGGCGGTCGCCCAGAAAGTTGCGGGGTTCACGCTCGGTCAGGCGGACGTGCTGCGTCGTGCCATGGGTAAAAAGAAAAAAGAAGAACTCGACAAACAGTTTGAGGCGTTCCAGGCCGGAATGGTGGAGCGTGGCTACTCTGCCGACGCCATTCGCGTTCTGTGGGAAACCCTGGTCCCTTTTGCCGACTATGCGTTCAACAAGGCGCACTCGGCCGGTTACGGTGTCTTGAGTTATTGGACCGCATACCTCAAGGCAAACTACCCGGCTGAGTTCATGGCAGCGCTGCTGACCAGTGTGGGGGATTCGAAGGACAAACTCGCCCTCTACCTGTCTGAGTGTCGACGCATGGGCATTCGCGTGCTCCCGCCCGACATCAATGAGTCGGGTGCTGACTTCTCAGCCGTGGGTGAAGAAATCCGCTTTGGTTTGGGCGCGATACGAAATGTCGGCGCAAACGTGGTGGAGGGCATTCGTATTGCTCGAACGGAGAAGGGCGCGTTCTCAAATTTTCACGACTACCTCAAGAAAGTGCCCTTGACGGTGGCGAACCGCAAAACGACGGAGTCACTCATCAAGGCCGGCGCATTTGATTCGCTGGGAGGTACGCGACGCGCTCTGATGGAGATTCACGAGGTCGCCATCGATGCGGCCGTCAGCATAAAGCGATCAGAGGCTCAAGGAATGGTCGATCTTTTTGCCGACATCTTTGAATTTGATACCCACGACGCAGAAGTCCCTGATCGTCCCGAGTGGGCCAAGCGCGACAAACTCGCTTTCGAGCGGGAAATGC
This sequence comes from Actinomycetota bacterium, assembly GCA_947449765.1. GTDB lineage: Bacteria > Actinomycetota > Actinomycetes > Actinomycetales > Microbacteriaceae > CAIOLM01. The sequence continues at coordinate 49,029 of CANFSP010000008.1, forward strand.
TGGGGCTTTATGTGTCGGATCACCCCCTTGCCGGCCTCGAGACTCAGTTAGCCAAGCTAAGTTCCTCGAGTGTTCTCGACGTGTTAAACGCTGAAGCCACTGAACTGCGCGATGGAGACACGGTGACCATCGCGGGGCTCGTGACCGATGTCTCACGACGCGTAGCTAAGGCTTCCGGCAAGACCTATGCCGCGGTGCAGCTCGAAGATTTCACCGGAGACATCACGGTGATGTTCCTCGGGCGCACATACCAGGATTTTGGCGACCAACTCATGGCCGACTCTGTGGTTACCGTGCGGGGACGAGTCTCTCGGCGAGACGATGGCGTGAACATCCACGCAAATTCCGTGACGTTCCCCAAGCTCGAGGTCATGTCAGAGTCTCAGGGGCCGCTCGTATTGAGCATTCCGGAGAATCGCGCATCCGCTACCGTCATCGGATCTCTCAACGATGTGCTCGCAGCACACCCGGGTGACACCGAAGTGCAATTGCGGCTGACTAACGCGCGGTCTGCCCGAGTTTTTGAACTCCCACGCCGGGTACGCGTGACCGCCGACCTCTATGGCGAATTGAAGTCGTTGCTCGGTCCGCGCTGCCTGATATAGCTCATCTCAGGCCTTTGGGAACACGAGTTGCACGCGTACCCTCGCGTAGACTGGTTCATCATGATGCGTCTTCTTGACCTGCGCGGTCAACAGCTCTCTCGGTCTGAGCTGCTCAAGGTTTTGCCGCGCCATGGATCAGACGTGGTGTCTGCACAGGCAGCGGCCCAGCGATTGGTTGACGACGTTCGTCACCGCGGACTGAGTGCCGTCACAGATCACGCACTCGAATTTGATGGCATTTCTGGTCATGATGTGCGCGTCACGCAGAGTGAACTCACCCAGGCGCTGAACTCGCTTGACGTCGCGGTGCGGGATGCGCTTGAGAGCACAATCGACCGGGTTCAGCACGCTTCACGGGCACAGATTCCGCAAGGATCCGTGACGTCATTCGGTGAGGGAGCAAGTATTTCTCAGCGCTGGCTTCCGGTGGAACGGGTGGGGCTCTACGTGCCCGGCGGAAAAGCGGTTTATCCGTCAAGCGTCATTATGAACGCCGTGCCGGCCATCGCGGCGGGCGTTCGCTCCATTGCACTCGCGTCGCCACCTCAAAAGGCATATGACGGTCGTGTACACCCGACCATTCTCGCTGCGGCAGCACTGCTCGGGCTCGAGGAGGTGTATGCCATGGGTGGCGCAACGGCCATCGGCGCGTTCGCATACGGTGTTCCCGAAATTGATTTCGCTCCGGTCAATGTCATCACCGGGCCTGGCAATCAGTTCGTTGCCGCGGCCAAGCGCTACGTGCGTTCCGTCGTGGGAATCGATTCGGAGGCGGGTCCTACCGAGATTCTGGTCATTGCTGATGAATCTGCTGACGCTCGTTTCGTTGCGGCTGATTTGATCAGTCAAGCCGAGCACGATGAACTTGCGTCCTCTGTGCTGGTGACCACGTCGCCGACGCTGGTGGATGACGTGTCTCGCGCGATTGTTGACCTCACTGCGGCAACTACTCACCGAGAACGTGTTGAGGCAGCACTTCGCGGGAGTCAGTCCGCACTCGTCATCGTCGATGATTTGTCTCGTGCCGTGGACTTTTCAAATGCTTACGCGCCCGAACACCTTGAGGTGCAGGTCCGTGACCCGCAATCGCTCCTGCCGAATCTGGTCAACGCCGGAGCGATTTTTGTCGGCGAGTATTCTCCGGTCAGTTTGGGCGACTACTCCGCCGGCTCGAACCACGTGCTACCCACCGGCGGGCATGCTGCATTTTCATCGGGACTCGGTGCCTACACGTTCCTTCGAGCTCAGCAGGTGGTCGAGTACGGGAGAGCTGCACTCAGCGAAGTCGCGGTGAGCCTAGTCGCACTGGCCACAAGTGAAGATCTACCGGCACACGGCTCCGCCGTGACAATTAGGTTCGAAGAATAGGGCGGCTCGACATGTATTGCCCCTTTTGCCGACACGCTGATTCACGAGTCATCGACTCGAGAACTTCAGACGACGGGCTCTCCATCCGACGTCGGCGTCAGTGCCCAGAGTGTGGCGGTCGGTTCAGCACACTCGAAACCGCCAGTTTGAGTGTCATCAAGAGAAACGGCGTGGTTGAAGCGTTCAGTCGCGAAAAAGTCGTCGCGGGCGTTCGAAAAGCGTGCCAGGGTCGCCCCGTAACCGATGCTGATCTCGCAACACTGGCGCAGCAGGTGGAAGAAGCCATTCGCGCCACCGGTGCATCCCAGATTGACGCCAACGAAATCGGCCTCACCATTCTCGGACCCCTTCGCGAGCTCGATGAGGTGGCCTACTTGCGATTCGCGAGCGTTTATCAGGGGTTCGACACCCTCGCCGATTTTGAGGCGGCAATCACTCAGCTTCGACGTGAACACGATCTCCGAGAGCGGAACGAGAGTGAGTCGTGAGGCCGGAGCCGAAACCGCCGGCACTCTATGCGCTGTTGTATCGCGCAGTCCTCACACGGATTGACGCTGAGCGCGCTCACTATCTCGGTGCTCTCATCATTCAGATCTGCGGATGGCCGCTCATTGGCTCGATCGTTCGAGCTGCCTGTCGCCCCAACTCACGCCTGCGGGTTCACGCACTCGGCCAACAGTTTCCCAGCCCATTTGGCTTGGCTGCTGGTTTTGATAAGGATGCCCGCTACGTCCGAGGTTTGGCGAATCTCGGTTTTGGTCATGTCGAGGTCGGCACGCTCACGGCAATCACACAACCCGGAAATGACAAGCCGCGTATGTTTCGGCTCGTGCGTGATCGGGCGCTGATTAATCGCATGGGTTTTAACAACGGGGGAGCCGAGGGTGCAACCTCGCGCTTGCGTCGCATCCGCTCGTGGAAACATCGACCCGTTATTGGGGTCAACATTGGCAAGAGCCGTGTCGTCGACGTTGACGCGGCTACGGCCGACTATGTCCAGAGCACGCGAATTTTGGCGCCTTTTGCCGATTATCTCGTCGTCAATGTCAGTTCCCCGAACACGCCTGGACTGCGTGGACTTCAGGAAATTGATCAGCTGAGGCCGCTCCTCACGGCCGTGAAAAAGGAGGCTGGCAGCACGCCACTGCTGGTCAAGATAGCACCCGACTTGACTGACGCTGAAGTTGTCAAGGCCTCCGAATTGGCGGTTTCCTTAGGGCTCGCTGGGCTCATCGCCACGAATACGACGCTTTCCCGCAGCGGGCTTCAGACGGACGCTCGTCTCGTTGAACAGTTCGGTGCAGGAGGACTTTCGGGTCGACCCCTACAGCAGCGTTCGCTAGAAGTTTTGAAGCTGGTCTCCTCCGTCGTGCCAGAGAATTTCTGCGTCATCTCGGTAGGTGGAGTTGAAACTGCCGCCGATGTGCAACAGCGATTGAGTGCCGGAGCCACCCTGGTGCAGGGATACACCGGTTTTGTCTACTGGGGACCAGGCTGGGCGCGTCGCATTAACCGAGAATTGTCCCGCTCGTAGTCGCCGCGTGACTGACCGTCACAGTGTTTCTCGCGTGATGTCACCGCACCAAAACAGAAATTAGCTGGGGTACTGCCGTCTGGCAACTTGAGGCTTGGGCATGCGCATCGGTCGAAGTTGGATGGCGCGCATCATGGCGTACCAACGGACCCCACGCTCAATGCTCCCCTGACCGAACTTCTTTTCGAGTCTGCGCTTGAGACCAATCGAGACAATGGTCAGGTCAACCACGAGGACGGCGATGAAGCCCCACATGAGGCTGATGGATAAGACCGCGAAGAACTGGTCTTGGAAAAAAGACGTCGCGATAATGAGGAACATAAATGGGATGAGCAACTCGCCAAAGCTGTAGCGTGCATCGACGTAGTCGCGCGCGAACCGCTTCTGAGGCCCACGGTCGCGAACGGGAAGATAACGTTCGTCGCCTGCGGCAAAACCAACTCGCGCACGTTCTCGAGCTGCAGCGTTAGCGGCGCGCGACTCACGTGCGGCAAGTTTGCGATCAGAGGGCACGAGGGGACGTTTGTTAGCCGCTTCTCGTTCTTTTCTCGTCGGTGTGGCGTGTCCTTTGCCCACGGGTGGCTGCGGTGCCTCCTGGCTGGTAGCAGCAACTTCCACGTCCAAGTTGGGTTTTTTCTTTGCAGTAGCCACGGGACTCCCTAAATTTTTCGTGCGAACCTAAGATTAGCGGCATGGCGACCACTGAAAATGACTCAACAAATTCCGCGCACATCGACACAATTCGATCACTGGTGACACGGGACTGGGAAAACATCATCGCCGAGCTTGACGCCCTCGCGCGCATCCCCTCGATCTCCTGGCCACGTTTTGATCAATCTCAGCTCGACAGAAGCGCTGAATTTATCGCGGATGCGGCACGCCGCATGGATTTCTTTGATGTCGTGAACATCGTTCGCGAGCCCACGAGCGATGGATCCCTTGGTCAGCCAGCGGTCATCGCTCGCCGAGAGCCGCGAAACGGGGCCTCGACCGTGTTGTTGTATGCGCACCATGATGTTCAACCCCCCGGGGACACGAGCATCTGGGAGAGCAAGCCTTTTGAGCCGGAGCGTCGTGGAGATCGACTTTTCGGACGCGGGGTTGCCGATGACAAGGCCGGCGTCGTGACGCACCTGCAATCTCTTCGGATCCTGCGCGAGCTCACGGAAAACTCACTCGATACGGGCATTGTGCTGTTCATCGAGGGCGAAGAGGAGTATGGGTCGCCCTCCTTTACGGCGACGCTCGAGGCGCAGCGGGACTTACTGCAGGCGGATACCATCATTGTCGCGGACTCCGGGAACTGGTCGACTGAGGTCCCCGCACTCACGGTAAGTCTCCGAGGAAATGCGGTCGTTCGCGTGACGGTTCGCACGCTCGATCACGCACTCCACTCGGGAATGTTTGGGGGAGTAGTACCTGACGCCATGATGAGCATGGTCACGTTGCTCGCCACCCTATACACACCATCGGGCGGAGTTGCTGTGGATGGGCTTCACGTGCGCCCCGGTACGACGCCGAAATACGATGAGGCGCAATTGCGACTCGAATCAGGCCTTCTCGATCAGGTTCAGCCGATTGGGGGTGGCGTTCAACCGACCGATTTTCTTGCGAAGCTGTGGAACGAGCCATCGGTCACGGTCATTGGAATTGATGCGCCGAGCACCGCCGAGGCGAGCAATACGCTACTTCCGCACGTGACAGCCGCCTTGAGTCTGCGAGTTGCCCCGGGTCAAGATTCGCGTGCCGCGGCTGACGCGCTCGTGAGGCATCTCAAGGCTCACGCGCCGTTTGGAGCTGTCGTCGAGTGCGAGATTGCCAGCGTCGGCGCCGCTTTTTCGATGGATACGGATTCGCAAGACGCCGTGCGCATGATGAACAGCTTGCGTGAGGTCTGGGGCGTCGAGCCAGTAGAGATGGGAGTTGGTGGCTCAATTCCCTTTATCGCCGACTTCGTGGATGCGTTCCCCGGCGCGCGAGTACTGGTGACGGGAGTTGAAGACCCCGACACGCGCGCGCACAGCCCCAATGAGTCGCTGCACCTCCCTTCTTTCGAGCGAGGTATCATCACCGAAACGCACTTTTTACTCTCACAGGCGCGCGATAATTAACGAGCGGGAGTGAATAGAAAGCTCGCACATCACACAGAGGAAGTCCAAGAATGGCCACGACAGAAACCACACACGGTGTCACGCTCACCACTGAAGCGGCAATCAAAGTGAGGGCGCTTCTCGATCAAGAGGATCGCGATGACATGCGCCTTCGACTTGCGGTCGAAACAGGTGGATGCGCGGGTCTCAAATATGAAATGTTCTTTGATGAGCGTCGCGTTGACGGTGATGCCATCGTCGAATTTGACGGTGTGGAAGTTATTGTCGATCGCAAAAGCGCACCATTTCTCGAGGGTGCCATCATTGATTTCAAAGACACCATCACCGAGCAGGGCTTCAATATCGACAACCCCAATGCCACCGGCAGCTGTGCCTGCGGCGATTCTTTCCACTAACCGGCACGAGGCGGATTTCGGGACATACCCACCCGTCACGGTGAAGAATTCGGCGTCTTCGCAAGATAGGCTGGTAGGGAATCACGACCATCTCGTGCGCTCATCCCACATGTCGAAAGGTCTCACGTGCGTTCTTCACGTCGACTTCGTTGGCTCGCAATTCCCGCGATTGCCACAGTTGCGCTCGTTCTCGCTGGATGCACGCCGCAGGAACTCGTTGGTTACCTGCCCACTCAGCCGGGAACGACTAATCAGGTAGACCGCATTATTGCGCTGTGGAACACGAGCTGGATTGTCCTCTTCGGCGTCGGGCTCATCGCGTGGGGTCTGCTCATCTGGTCGATGGTGATGTACCGCCGACGCAAAACTGACACTGGTCTGCCCGTTCAGTTGCGCTACAACATGCCGATCGAGGTCTTTTTCACGATCGTTCCGCTGATTATGATCATCGGCTTCTTCTTTTTCACGGCGCGTGATGAGTCAATCATTGAGCAGCGCTTCGACAAGCCGGACGTGACGATTCAGGCCTTCGGAAAACAGTGGGCGTGGGACTTCAACTACGTCGATGAGAACGTCTACTACTCGGGCATCCAGGTTCAGCCGTCAACCGACCCGAACGCGCCTCGCGGATCGATTGATCCGGCATCAATCCCCACCCTGTACTTGCCGGTTGGCAAGAAGGTCGAGATTCAGCTCCAGGCGCGTGACGTCATCCACTCGTTCTGGGTTGTCGACTTCCTGTACAAGAAAGACATGATTCCGGGAAAGACGAACTACATGTCGGTCATTCCCGAGCGTGAAGGCACGTTCCGTGGAAAGTGTGCCGAGCTGTGTGGGGAGTATCACTCGCAGATGCTTTTCCAAGTGAAAGTTGTTTCTCAAGCTGAGTACGATGCCTACATCGCTCAGCGTCGCGCCGAAGGCTTCTCGGGTCAGCTCGGCACTGAATATGACCGTCTCACCAACACTGCGGCCGTGGTCGCAGAGAGCAAGTAGGGCAGAACTATGAGTACAACATTGGCTCCCGTTCCCGTCGTTCAGGCAAACCCCTCGGCTAGCCGAACGGTAGGCGTTACTCGAGGCTCGAAGCGCGGAAACGTCATCGTACGATGGATGACGTCGACCGACCACAAGGTAATCGGTCACCTCTACGTCATCACCTCGCTGGTCTACTTCGTTATCGGTGGCATCATGGCTGCCATCATTCGCATGCAGCTGTTTGCTCCAGGCCTTCAGGTGCTCGCAACCAAAGAGCAGTACAACCAGATGTTCACCATGCACGGAACGATCATGCTGCTCATGGTGGCAACGCCGCTCTTCGCAGGTCTGGCTAATGAGCTTGTTCCGCTTCAAATTGGTGCGCCAGACGTGGCATTCCCACGCCTCAACATGCTCTCTTACTGGATTTACTTCTTCGGTAGCCTTATCGCCGTGGCAGGCTTCCTGACCCCCGGTGGTGCAGCAAGTTTTGGTTGGTTTGCCTACACTCCGCTGTCGTCGATGACCTACTCTCCGAGCCTTGGTAGCAACATGTGGGTTGTGGGTCTGGCCCTCAGTGGTTTTGGCACCATCCTTGGAGCAGTGAACTTCATCACCACCACCATCACCATGCGTGCTCCGGGTATGACCATGTTCCGCATGTCGATTTTTACGTGGAACATCATGGTGACCTCGATTCTCGTCATCCTCGTTTTCCCCGTTTTTGCGGTCGCACTCTTTGGATTGGCGGCAGATCGGGTATTTGGTGCGCACGTCTTTGACGCGGCCACGGGCGGAGCCATGTTGTGGCAACACATGTTCTGGTTCTTCGGCCATCCGGAGGTCTATATTCTGGCCTTGCCCTTCTTTGGGGTGGTTTCGGAGATCATCCCCGTCTTCAGCCGCAAACCAATTTTTGGTTACAAGACGCTGGTCTATGCAACGCTGGCCATTGGTGCCTTGTCCATGACGGTGTGGGCTCACCACATGTACGTCACCGGTTCGGTACTGCTTCCATTCTTCGCGCTTCTCACGATGTTGATTGCGGTCCCCACCGGAGTGAAGATCTTCAACTGGATTGGAACCATGTTCCGTGGTTCGTTGACCTTTGAAACTCCGATGCTCTTCGCTATCGGTTTCATCTTCAACTTTATTTTTGGTGGACTGACCGGAGTCATTCTGGCGTCACCTCCGCTGGACTTCCACTTGTCGGACAGTTACTTCATCGTGGCGCACTTCCACTACGTCATCGTGGGTGGTCTGGTGTTCGGGCTCTTTGGCGCCATCTATTTCTGGTGGCCAAAGTGGGCTGGCAAGATGCTCAATGAGCGACTCGGGCAGTGGCACTTCTGGCTGTTCTTCATTGGCTTCAACGTGACATTCCTCATTCAGCACTGGCTGGGTGTCATGGGTATGCCACGTCGTTACGCGTCGTATCTCCCTGAGGATGGGTTCACGTGGATGAACCAGCTCTCATCGCTGGGTACGCTCATCATGGGTATCTCCCTGATCCCGTGGCTAATCAACATCTATCTGACCTCGCGGTTCGCACCCAAGGTTACGGTTAATGACCCGTGGGGTTACGGACGATCGTTGGAATGGGCGACCAGCTGTCCTCCGCCGCGCCACAACTTCACGTCCATTCCGCGCATCCGGAGCGAGTCTCCTGCATTTGACCTGAACCACCCGGAGTTGGCTCCAGTCGGATACAGTGACGCCGCTTCGCCCGCTAGGGTTCTCGAGAAGAAGGCATAACCGAAGATGAAATCCAACATTGTCTTTCTCACGGTCTTTGCCGTTTTCTTCGCGCTTGCGTCTGCGGTCTACACCGTGTGGAACTACCTCGCGGAAGGCAAAATTGAGATCGTCGGGACCGTCGCGATTGGTCTCTCGGCCATCCTGGCAGCATTCATCGGGTTCTTCCTCAATTTGGTGAACAGGTCTCAGGGAGGGATTCTTCTCCCTGAGGACCGCGATGCTGACATTGACGATGCTGATCCCGAGCTTGGTCACTTCAGCCCGTGGAGCTGGTGGCCATTCATGATCGGCGTGGGTCTCTTCCTCGTTTTCCTCGGACTTGCCGTGGGAATCTGGGTGATGTTCATCGGAGTGCCCTTCGTTCTCATCTCCATTGTGGGATGGGTGTACGAGTACTACCGGGGTAACTTCGGACACTGACACGAATTTTCGTAATATCGGCGCTCTGGCCTCGGTCAGGGCGCCGATATTGTTTACCCTGAACTCCGCTCAGGAGACCCAGTACCGTTGCATGCGTGTCAAGGAACGAAGATTGTGCCGCTTCGTCGCGAGTCGTGACCACGGGCGATTCATTGTTACGCAAGCTCGAGTAGGGCTAGCCGTGCGTCCACCATGTCGAGAATGAGCTGTTCGTCTATCGTCCAGTCCTTGGGGACCTGGAAGGTGCCTTTGTTGACTGTGTAGCCGGTCAGGCGCGGGCGAAAAGCGTCGAGTACGCCTTCTCCCCATGGAGCTAGAGTGATGTGCGCCTTGGCGACGCTGAGCCCAAACACGTAATGCTTGCCCCAGCGAAGCTGAGGAACGTTCCAGGCGATTACGGGTGTGAGACCGGGGCGCTGCGTTTCCACGAGACTGATCAGCTGCTGTACGGTTTCGCGGGCGGGTGACGATTGGGCTGCGATGTAGCTGGATACATCACTAAATCGAGCGGGGGCTGGCATGCATCTAGGCTACGGGAGAGTCAGCACGAGACATGGGAGAAATGACTGTGGCCGCCACCCTTTTAGGGGCAGCGGCCACAGTGATACCAAACGAGTTAGACGCCGTAGTAGAGCTGGAACTCAAGCGGGTGAGGCAGCATGGACAGCGGCTTGATTTCGTTGGTGCGCTTGTAGTCGATCCACGTCTCAATGAGGTCCTTGGTGAACACTCCACCGGCGAGAAGGAACTCGTGGTCCTTCTCGAGGGCAGCGAGGGCGTCTTCGAGCGATCCGGGAACCTGAGGAATGTTCTTTGCTTCCTCCGGCGGGAGTTCGTAGAGGTCCTTGTCGACCGGCTCGTGAGGCTCGATACGGTTCTTGATTCCATCAAGACCCGCCATCATTTGAGCCGCAAAAGCAAGGTACGGGTTTCCCGAAGCATCAGGTGCACGGAATTCAATGCGCTTGGCCTTCGGGTTTGTGCCCGTGATCGGGATGCGAATGGCTGCCGAACGGTTACCTGCCGAGTAGACCAGGTTGACCGGAGCCTCGAAGCCTGGCACCAGACGGTGGAACGAGTTCACCGAGGGGTTGGTGAAGGCGATAACCGCGGGAGCGTGCTTGAGGAGACCTCCGATGTACCAGCGGGCAATGTCAGAGAGTCCGCCGTAGCCGTTCTCGTCGTAGAACAGTGGCTTGCCGTCGTTCCAGAGCGACTGGTGCGTGTGCATACCGGAACCGTTGTCACCGAAGAGCGGCTTGGGCATGAACGTTGCCGTCTTACCCCACTCGAGTGCCGTGTTCTTGACGATGTACTTGAACTTGAGGATGTCGTCAGCCGCGTTGACCATCGTGTTGAAGCGGTAGTTGATCTCGCCCTGACCTGCAGTTCCAACTTCGTGGTGGCTACGCTCAAGAATGAGACCTGCTTCTTCAAGCTTGATGCAGATGTCGTCACGCAGATCCGCGTGCTGGTCGACTGGGGTAACCGGAAAGTATCCACCCTTGTATGGGGTTTTGTTTCCGAGGTTTCCGCCCTCTTCTTTGCGACCTGAGTTCCACGCGGCCTCAGACGAATCGACAGCGTAGAAGGTGTACTCCGGCTTTACCTGGTAACGAATTTCATCGAAGATGAAGAACTCTGCTTCAGGAGCGAAGAATGCGGTATCTGCAATTCCGGTCGACGCGAGGAACTTCTCGGCCTTCTTGGCAACCTGACGCGGGTCACGGTGGTAAATCTCACCGTTGCGCGGGTTGTAAATGTCAAAGAGCATGATGAGCGTCTTCTCAGACCGGAAAGGGTCAAGGTACGCGGTCGTCACATCGGGGATGAGCTGCATGTCAGATTCGTTAATGTTGGCAAAACCTCGAATGGACGAGCCATCGAACATTTGACCGACCGTAAAGAAATCCTCGTCAACGGTGGATGCCGGAATGTTGAAGTGTTGCTGAACGCCGGGAAGGTCGCAGAAGCGAATGTCAAGGAAGCGAACGTTCTCGTCCTTGATGTACTTGATCACCTCAGATGAATCTTTGAACATGCCTAAAGTCTCCAAAACGGATATGTGAAAAGGTCCTCAGCGGTTGAGGACTTCATTTACGGTAACCACCAGCTTTAACGCGGTCGTGTCGTCAATGTTTCTACTATGTTACGCGAATTTTTAGGCGCCTTAGACTGGATGCGTGAGTCCTTCATCCTCGTCCTCTTCGCAGGCACGAGTGAGCTCATTCCCGGGTGAGAGACTGGGCTTGCCTCAGGAGGGGACCCGCTCCGTCGCTCGATTTGGTCGCCGGTTCGTGGCGCTCATTATCGATTGGTTAGTCGCAAGCGCTCTGGCTTACGGGATTGCCCTCGCGGTGACAGGATCGACGGAACGGATTAGCCCCTCGCATCCGGCTCACCAGTCGTTGGTCTATGGACTATGGGTTGCGCTGATGATTATCGAGGTGCCCATTCTCGGTGGCACGCTGGGACATCGACTGATGGGATGTGCAGTCACTCCGCTCGCGGGTGGCTGGCCTGGGCTGTGGCGTCCTGTAGTGCGCGCGCTTCTGCTCGCCCTCGTCATCCCGGCTCTTGTCTGGGATTCGGACTCTCGAGGATTTCATGACAAAGTAGCGGGAACCGTCCTCGTTCGCACCTCGCGATGACTCGCTGGCGTACCTAGCTCGCGTGCCCAGGATGTGTGACGGGCTAGCGGGGCTTTCCCGCACGAACCTTGCGTGGGTCAATGCCTTTCGGGATGGGCATCGCTGAGGTGAGCGAGCTCAACCGATGTTCCACGACCTGAACCTCGCGCTTGGTCAGCGTGCGCTTGAAGCGACGAATGCTCCCCGGGATTTCTTTGAGTGCCAGCGAATCTTCGTCGGGACCCACGTAAAGCTGATGAATCGGAACGTTGGGAACAACCCGGGCAATTTTGCGCGACTCATCGGAAACCATGCGCTCAGTTCTGCTGCGCGGACCCTCGGCGACCAACACGACGCCACCTCGTCCGACCGCGCGGAAAATGCAGTCGCGATTCTTATTGACGGCGATCGGTGTGTCGCTGGTTACCCAGCCGCGGCGAAGAGCCGAGGTGAGAACAGCTCCCGTGGCGCCGGGCTGTCCCTCCATCTGCTTGTACGCGGCCTGTTCGGCTCGTCGTCCGAGAACGATGAGAGCGAGGAGGACTCCGACCAGGATGCCAATCAGAATGGCAAGAATGAGAGTCAGTACAGCCGTGGCGAAGAAGACGAGTCCGATGGCGACGGCGATGGCGATGGGAACAAGGAACGACCCGAGGATTAGGGGAGTCGCCGCCTTGTCGATGCGGCGTGTCATGTTGTAGACCTGCCACATTTGGGCGATGCGACCTGGTGTCTTGTTGCGATTAGCCATGAGACAAGATTACCGAGTTGGTGCCGGCGTCGTGGACACGAGAACTGCTTGCGCGAAGCGTACGAAGCGCTCGACTGTCCGGTTAGACCGCTTGCGAGAAGTCGTGCGCGCCTTCGGCGAGGTGTGCCAGATGCTCCGGAATCGGACGTCCTTTTGCCAGCATCGACTGCGCGTAGAGGCGCCCTGCACGGTATGAACTGCGGACCAACGGTCCAGAGAGCACACCAAGGAATCCAAGACTCTCGGCTTCTGCCTTGAGTGCGATGAACTCTTCTGGATGCACCCACCGCGCAACCGGAAGGTGGCGTGGGCTCGGGCGGAGGTACTGAGTAATCGTGATGATGTCGGTGCCCGCCTCATAGAGGTCGCGGAGAGCCTCGGATATTTCTTCTGGTTCTTCGCCCATGCCAAGAATCAGATTTGATTTGGTAATCATTCCTGCGGCGCGAGCCTGAGTCAGCACATCCAGTGATCGTTCGTAGCGAAAGGCGGGCCGGATTCGTTTGAATATTCGCGGCACAGTCTCGACGTTGTGGGCAAATACCTCTGGTTTGGCGTCGAAGACTTGCTGGAGCAGGGCGGGCGTGCCGGAAAAGTCTGGAACCAGAATTTCCACTCCAGTGCCCTCACTCTGTGCGTGAATTTGTCGAATTGTTTCGGCGTACAGCCATGCACCTTCGTCGGGCAAGTCGTCTCGCGCCACACCGGTGACGGTGGCGTACCTAAGTTGCATCGAGAGCACAGATTCACCGACTCGGCGGGGTTCATCGGCATCAAAATCTGCTGGCTTTCCGGTGTCGATCTGGCAGAAATCGCAGCGACGCGTGCATTGAGAGCCACCAATGAGGAATGTGGCTTCACGGTCTTCCCAGCACTCGTAAATGTTGGGACAGCCGGCTTCTTGGCAGACGGTGTGCAGGTTCTCGGTTTTGACCAAGCTCTGCAGCTGCAGATATTCCGGACCCATTTTCGCCTTCGTGCGAATCCACTCAGGCTTTTTCTCGATGGGTGTTTGCGAGTTTCGCGTCTCGAGGCGAAGCAGTTTTCGTCCTTCAGGAGCGGGCATAGGAATCCTTAAAGTGCTCGGTGAAAAGTTCTGAAATTTCTCGGACGACATCAGAAACGGAAAGTGGACGATGAGCTACCGAAGCCATTGTGGTCACCCCGGCATCGCGAATACCACAGGCGATGATGCCGCGGTAGGCCTCGAGAGAGTTGTTCACGTTGATCGCAAACCCATGCATCGTGACACCCTCGCTGACGCGAATGCCGATGGCAGCAATCTTGTCGTGCGTCAGTCCACGCTGTACCCAGACCCCGCTTCGCCCATCCACGCGCTCACCGATGATGTCGAACCGGGAGAGTGCACGAATGATGATCTCTTCCAGTAATCGGACATAGGCGACGACGTCCAGGGGCTCGGACAGGCGGGTGATGGGGTAGCCGACGAGCTGGCCGGGGCCGTGCCAGGTAATTTTTCCGCCGCGATCGACGTCAATCACCGGCGTTCCGTCTGTGGGGCGTTCGTCTGCTTCCGTGCGTTTTCCGGCGGTGTAGACGCTCGTGTGCTCAAGGAGAAGCAAGGTGTTTTCTCGTTGACCGCAGACCACTTCGCGGTGAACCTGCCGCTGGTATGCAAGGGCTTCGTTGTAGTCGACCAGCGAGTCGCCTATCCCGAGCACTTCTACCTGTAGCACACGTCAATTCTAGCCTTGCCTAAACATTCAATCTATGAATAAATACAAAATGTTTATCGTGATAGTTATCCACACCTGATGCCGACTGGGGCCCACGTGGAGGCTGAGTAGGCGAACTTAGACCCCATGGACACACTACTTTTTTACGGGAGCTACCGGCTCGGTCGGGAGATACACCCACATGTCTTTGTCGGTGAACCCATACGGACGCCGTCAATAAGCCGGTTTATCCGATTCATCCCGTGGGACGCGGATCCCGTCGATGCGTGGGTTCACCTTCGCGACGCAGAGTTCTGCGAGGCTGACGATGCCGGCCTGTGGGTGCTTCTCGCAACAGGAAACGATCATCCTCACAAGATCGCACACCCCGAGTCCACATCGTCACGAAGTGGGACATTCTCGTCGCCGACGCGAGCCCTTGTTGACCACGACAGACTCACTGGTGGGCACGATCGAGGGCGCGATTTTTTGTCCGAATTCCAGTTGGCAACGTCGGTGCAGACTCGACAGGAGAGCAGTAATCGCGGTACGAATCTGAGAAGCGTGCTCATTCGTCACCGAAAACTCGTCGCATTTTGTGCTGGCGCATTGTTGATTCTCGGCGGCATAGTTTTCGTCATGAGCGGTCCACGAGCGGATGGCACTCCGCTGGCACAGGTCACGACCGAACCACGAACTCGCGCCTCGCAAGCGGGTGAGAATTCGGATAAAACCGCTCAGTCGCCTTCACAAGGGGGTACCGCATCCCTGGTGAGTGCGTCCGCTCACGCTCCTACCGCTTCGCGCTTTGTTCAGAGCGCCCTGATCAGCCGCTCCACCGATCCCGTTGTGAGCGAGGTCAGAAAGGCGCTTCAGGCGACGAGTAAGTCTTTGTTTACTGTGTACGAGTCGGCTCAGAATGGCGACATTGTGCTCTGCGACGTCGCGTCGTTTTCCCCCGAGGGGACCCTGAACAAGGTGTCCGTGATCCTCGTGAAAACCGGCGCTTCCTGGTCATTTCGCAGTGTTGTGACGCAGTGAGGAGGGAAGGACGGCCGCCAAACGACGATGGTCCTTCAGGTCACGACCCGAAGGACCATCGTCGTTTGATGAGTGGCTAGAAGCCGAGATCGTTGCTGAAGTTGCCTTCTTCGAGGCGCTCTTTAATCGCCACGAGGAATCGAGCCGCATCGGCGCCATCAATAATTCGGTGGTCGTACGAAAGGGCCAAGTAGACCATTGAGCGCACGGCAATGACGTCGTCTCCATCGACATTCATGACAACCGGACGCTTGGTCACAATCCCCGTTCCGAGGATGGCTAGCTGAGGCAAGAACACGACGGGGGTGTCGAACAGGGCCCCACGGGAACCAGTGTTTGTCAGCGTGAAGGTTCCGCCGGCAAGCTCATCCGGAGTCAACGTGTTGTTTCTCGTGCGCGCGGCGAGGTCATCAATCGCACCGGCGAATTGCGCAATGGAAAGTCCGCCGGCGTTTTTCAGGACGGGGGTGAGCAGTCCACGCTCGGTGTCGACGGCGATGCTGATGTTTTCGGTGGCCGGGTAGACGATATTGTCGCCATCGACGGTCGCGTTGATGATGGGGTATGCCTGTAATGCCTCGGTTGCCGCGAGGGCAAAGAAGGGCAGGAACGTGAGCTTCTTGCCGGTGGCCGCTAAGAAAGCTGCCTTAGTTTTGTCTCGCAGTTGCGCAATCTTCGTGACGTCAACTTCGACGACACTCGTCAGCTGAGCCGTGTTCTGCATCGAGGCCACAGCGCGCTCAGCGACAACTTTGCGAAGGCGTGACATGGCGACGGTTGTTCCTCGAAGAGGTGACACCGTGAGCGGGGTACGAGTCTTCGTCGAGCTCGAGTGACCAGACTGTGCTGCTAGCACGTCCTCTTTGCGAATGCGTCCGCCTACACCAGTGCCGCTGACTTGCGACAAGTCGATTCCCTGCTCGTTCGCGAGCTTGCGAACGATTGGCGTCACGTATCCGGATTTTGATCCTGCGCCACTGGGTGCAGCGGGAGCGGCGACTGGAGCCGGAGCAGGTGCTGGAGCCGGAGCGGGGGCGGCGACTGGAGCTGGAGCCGGGGCCGGGGCTGCTGCCGCGACAACGGGTTCAGGTGCCGGCTCAGGCGTGGCAACAGCTGCGGGCGCAGGTTCGGCTGGTGCAGCAGCGGCCGGTGCCGCAGCGGGGGTCGCGCCAGCACCCGATCCGTCACCAATGTGCGCGAGAACGGTGCCAACGGCAACGGTCTCGTCTTCCTGGACCAAGATTGCTTCGACAACGCCCGAGATCGGCGAGGGAATCTCGGTATCAACCTTGTCGGTCGACACCTCAAGTAAGGGCTCATCGACCTCGACACGGTCACCTACCTGCTTGAGCCATCGGGTGACGGTTCCTTCGGTGACGCTTTCGCCGAGGGCGGGCAGGCTTACCGATTCACTCATGAATCTCTACTCCTTGATTGTGGAAGACAGTTGTAGTTTATTGCGGTCGCCCCTGTTCCCATCAGTCGGACGACACGATACGTGCTAGAGGGTGTGGAGCGGCTTTCCGGCAAGGTACAGGAATGCCTCACCAAGCGACTCGTTTTGGGTCGGGTGGCCATGGACCAGAGGCGCGATGTCCTCGGGGTGAGCCTCCCAGTTCACGATGAGCTGTGCCTCGCCGACGAGTTCACCCACACGCGAACCGATCATGTGCACGCCAACGACGGGACCATCGACAACGCGAACTGCTTTGACAATGCCCGAAGTACCGAGAATCTCAGACTTCCCATTTCCTGCGAGGTTGTACTCGTAGGCCACCACCTTGTCGGCGCCGTACGCTTCTTTCGCCTTGGCTTCACTGAGACCGACCGACGCAATTTCTGGCTCGCAGTAGGTGATTTTTGGAATGTTGATGTCATCGATGACGACAGGGTTGAGGCCAGCGATTTCTTCGGCGACGAAGAATCCCTGCTGGTATCCCCGGTGTGCGAGCTGAAGCCCGGGAACAATGTCACCTACGGCGTAAACGCCGGGGATGTTCGTTTGCAGCCTCTCGTTGGTGAGCACCCAGCCTCGATCCATCGTGATACCGGCTTCTTCAAAACCGCAGTTGGCTGTAGCGGGTCCGCGACCAACGGCAACCAGGAGGATATCCGCCTCAATCACTGTTCCGTCTTCGAGTGACACAGAAACTCCAGTGTCGGTTTGAGTGACGCCGGAAAATTTCACACCGAGTTTGTACTCAATGCCGCGCTTACGGAACGCCTTCTCAAGTGACTTTGAAATGGTCTCTTCTTCGTTCGGGACCAGGTGGGGAAGACCTTCAATGATGGTGACCTCGGAGCCGAAGGAACGCCAGACGCTCGCGAACTCAACACCAATAACACCGCCACCCAAGATGGCGACGCGATTAGGCACCCAATCCATCTGCAAGGCCTGCTCGCTGGTTATGACGCGACCGGTGATGTCAAGACCCGGGAGTGACCGAGAGTATGAACCTGTTGCCAGGACGATGTTTTTGCCCGTGATGGTGTCTTTGCCTACCTGAACAGTCGTGGGGGAGGTCAGACGTCCCTCGCCGTCAATCATGGTGATGCCGCGGGCCTTGATGAGGCCCTGCAGACCTTTGAACTTTTTGCCGACGATGTCATCGCGGTAAGCGTTGACCCCTGTCATGTCGATGCTCACGAGGTTGGCGATAACACCGTGGTGCGCCGCGTCACGCGTGACGTCAGCAACCTCGGCCGCGTGCAGAAGAGCCTTTGTGGGGATACATCCTCGGTGGAGGCAGGTGCCTCCTACTTTGTCTTTTTCGATGAGCGCAACACTCATGCCCAATTCCACTGCGCGGATAGCGGCTGCGTAGCCGCCACTTCCGCCGCCGAGAACCACGAGATCGAAAGACATGTCAGCCACTATTGGCACTCCTTTTTACGGATGCGAAAGAAAAAATCAGCGCGAGAAAACCCTACTACTTCGCTATGCAGCGTGCCGAAACGTAGTCGATAAGCGAGCGAACAGTGACACCCGTTGGCCCTGGGCTCGTAAACCCGTATGCGCTGGATCCGTTATTCGCTGTTCCCGCAATATCGAGGTGCATCCACGGAATTTGCGAGTTACTGCCATCCTCTGCTTTCGGTGTTTTCCCGACGAAGTCACGCAAAAAGACGCCTGCGATGAGCATGCCTCCGGCGGTGTTTCCTGGCTTGACGTTCGCGATGTCAGCAACCTCAGAGTTCAGCAGGGGACGCAACTCCGCCGGCAACGGCATGTGCCAGAGTGACTCTCCACAGGATTGACCAACTTCCACAAGGTGGGAAATCTCTGACGTGTTTCCCATGAGGCCAACCGTCCGAGTGCCGAGAGCTGTTGTCGCCGCCCCCGTCAACGTCGCAATGTCGATGATGAGGTCGGGATGCTCTTCGCTCGCTGCCACGAGTCCGTCGGCCAGTACGAGGCGACCTTCTGCGTCGGTGTTGAGAACTTCGACGGTTTTCCCGCCGCGAATCCGGAGGATGTCGTTTGGGCGAGTCGCGCGACCGGAAGGCATGTTCTCAGCCAAACACAGCCAGGCCGTGAGGTGAATTGGCATCCTCAGTCGACTGACCGCGAGGATGACGGCCAGTGCCGTCGCAGCACCCGTCATGTCGTACTTCATGCCCATCATGCCCGCACCCGACTTGAGTGAGAGCCCGCCCGTATCGAATGTGATGCCTTTTCCGACCAACGAGATATGCGTCGACGCCGGCTGAGGCCGGTAGTCGACTTTCACGAGACGCGGACCTTTTTCAGACCCTTTTCCGACCCCGAGAATGCCACCGAAACCGTCGGTCGCGAGTTGGGACTCATCCCAGATGGTGACGTGGACGTCCTTCTCGTTTGCGCACAAGGCCGCTGCCTGGTCGGCAAAACTTTCCGGGTACAGATCTTGCGCCGGAGTGTTCACGAGATCTTTCACGAGTGCCACGGCCGATGCTTTCTCGCGAACCCGCTCGAGAGCTGATTCGCTCATCACGAGTGAGGTGCGGATGTGCACATGCTCGACCGGTGATTTGACGTCTTTGATTGTTGCCTGTCGATATTTGTTGAATGCATAGGCACCGAGGAGCGCACCCTCGAGTGTGGCGAGGACCTCGTCCTCGGACTCAAAGTCAAACGCAAATTCCAGAATCTGCTTGCCAGCCAGTCGACGCGAGGCCACGCCGGCAGCATCGCGCAGCAGGTTGGTCCGTGGCGCTGACACGCCGGAATCATCGGCAAGTTTTGTGTCGGCCGTGGCCGATCCGAGCCCCACGGCGGCGAGAGCCGGCTTGGTTGTCTCCGGATGCGGCAACCTCGTCAGAGACTCTTTCGATGTCGACGCCTCAACGTCCTCCGCAAGTTTCTTGACGGTTGCGAAGTCATCGTGGGCATGGATGACGAGTTGGTCATCCGCATCACGAGAAACACCGATGACGACAACGGCGTCGGCGTCGCGATGGGCATCGGGGGAAACGGTGAAACTGGGAACACTCATTCGATAACCATATCCGCACGCCTAAACTGTGACTGTGCAGGAACCTTACGACCTACTTCACTTTCACGCAGCTCGCCACGAGTTGCCTCGAGGGCTTGAGATGGTCGCCGCACTGACTGGTTTTGTCGATAGCGGAAATGCAGCATCCCAGGTTTCTGACTATTTAAAAGACACGCTTGATGGTGAACTCGTCGTCGAATTTGATATCGATGAGCTTCTCGATTACCGTGCTCGACGCCCGACGATTTACTTCGATCAAGACCACATAGCGGGCTATCAACCACCGCGTTTGGGGATATATCTCCTCAAAGATGATGTGGGGCGTCCTTTCTACTTTTTGACCGGATTCGAACCGGATTTCAAATGGGAAGCTTTTGCCGAAGCGGTGGAGTGGTTTGTTGAGGAATACGACGTGCTGTGTGTCGCCTGGGTGCATGCCATTCCCATGCCAGCGCCTCACACGAGACCAGTTGGGGTAACCGTGAGTGGCTCGCGTCGAGACCTCGTGGAAGCTATGTCGGTTTGGCGACCCAACACTCAGGCGCCGGCGAATGCCATGCACCTCGTTGAGTACACGCTGCAACGGGCAGGACACGAAGTTGTCGGGTTCGTCGTTTTGGTTCCGCACTATCTGGCTGACTCCGAGTATCCGACGGCTGCCTTAGTGAGTTTGCAGAGTGTGACCCAGGCCACCGGGCTGATATTTCCAACCGATCGATTGCGGGATGAAGGTCGTGCATTCGATAAAAAAATCGATGAGCAGGTCGCCGAGAACAACGAACTCGCCACTCTCGTCACGCGACTCGAAGCCACTTACGACGAATACATGCGTGAACGCCAACTTCCGTCGCCGCTCACGAGCGAAAATGGCGAGGTCCCGTCGGCAGATACTCTCGCCGCCGAACTTGAAGAATTTCTCGCCTCTCAGCGCAGTCGCGATGAGGATGCGCTCTAGCTACCGTTCGTCCACGGTGCACTCTTCGGCCCTCCTCTGTGGTGTCATTTGCCGTCCGAGAGTCATGCAAGAATAGAGACGACCCAGTGAGTTTTTTCCCAAAAACTTGACATGGGTCATCCTTGTTGGTGCTTGACCAGTGTTGTGAAAACACTGAGATGTGGACGTTCATGGCTTTCTTTGGTCGCCGTAAGAAGGATGATTCGCCGATAGCGGGGGAGGACAAGCCCAGCGCACCTCAGGCTCCTGCTGCGAAGGCTCCTGCTGCGAAGGCTCCTGCTGCGAAGGCTCCTGCTGCGAAGGCTCCTGCTGCGAAGGCT
>CANFSP010000009.1 GCA_947449765.1 Actinomycetota bacterium
ACGCCATAGCGGCGGGCTGCTTCGGCTTGTGTGAGCCTCTCGGACAGGAGCGCTGTGATGATCAGCCGGGCTTTGTTCATTGCTCAAGTTGAACAGTGAAATATTCCTATGTCTCGCGACAGAGTATTCCTATGTCCTGCAACCACACACCACATCCGGCACGGAAACTGGCTCCCTCAGCGGGGAGCCAGTTCGTGTTTGAAGGCTGGTCATCAGTCGGTGATGGCGTAGGCAGGTGCAGCAGCCGCATGAGCATCGCCGACCTTGTGTACGCGCAAGTCGTTTGTTGAGCCTGAAATTCCGGGAGGAGAACCAGCAATGACCACGACTTTCTCTCCCGCTTTTGCGAGACCGTTACCGAGGAGGATGTCATCCACTTGACCAAACAGCTCATCCGTGTGGGTGACAGGATTGACGAGGTATGACTGCACACCCCAGGTCAGAGCCATTCGCCGTTTAATCGACTCATGTGGAGTCATGATGATCATCGGAATTTCACAGCGAAGACGGGACATGCGACGCGCGGAGTCTCCCGACTCGGTAAAGACCACAAGGTACTTGGCACCGATGAATTCGGCAACCTCGGCAGCAGCGAGGGTAATGGCACCTCCCTGGGTTCGTGGCTTAGTTCCCAGATCGGGAATGCGATCCAAGCCGTGATCCTCGGTCGATTCGATAATGCGAGCCATCGTCTTCACGGTTTGCACCGGATATTCTCCGACACTCGTTTCTCCAGAGAGCATGACGGCATCCGTTCCGTCGAGAACGGCGTTGGCACAGTCCGAAGCCTCAGCCCTGGTGGGTCGGGGACTGGAAATCATCGACTCGAGAACTTGCGTCGCGACGATAACCGGCTTGGCCCAGCGTCGAGAAAGTTCGATGGCCCGCTTCTGCACAATGGGAACGGCCTCGAGTGGAAGCTCGACACCCAAGTCTCCGCGAGCAACCATGATGGCGTCGAAGGAGTCGACGATTTCTTCAAGATTTTCGACAGCCTGTGGCTTTTCCACCTTGGCGATGACGGGGAGGCGAACACCTTCTTCGTCCATGATTTCGTGAACTCGGGTGATGTCCGCAGCGTCCCGAACAAAACTCAGGGCGATAAAATCGGCGCCTAACCGAAGACCCCAGCGAAGATCTGCTTCGTCCTTGTCAGACATCGCAGGTACATTCACAGCGACACCGGGGAGGTTGATGCCTTTGTTGTTGCTTACTGGTCCGGCAACTTCTACCGTGGTGACGACACGGGTCCCGTCGGTCGAAACCACACGAAGGCCGACTTTGCCATCGTCGATGAGCAGCGGATCACCCGGCTTCACGTCACCGGGAAGGCCCTTGTAGGTTGTCGACGACAGCTCCTTGGTGCCGACAATATCCTCAATCGTGATGGTGAACGTGTCACCCTCCGCCAGTTCATAGGGGCCGCCCTCGAATTTTCCGAGTCGAATCTTGGGACCTTGAAGGTCGACCAAGACGGCAACGGCACGACCGGCATCCTGGGCTGCTTGCCTCACATTTCGGTAGATTTCCTCGTGCACGTCGTATGTACCGTGGCTGAGGTTCATTCGGCAGACATCAACACCCGCCTCGATAATTTTGCGAATGTTTTCATAGGATGATGTAGCCGGACCAAGGGTCGCGACAATTTTTGCTCGTCTCATGGGTGCCTCGTTTGTTATTCTTTCTGCTTCGTCTCGGGATGAGAAAGTATCTATAGGCTAATCGGTTTGTCGGTTGCCAGTACGGGAGAAGGTAAGAGCGTCGTTCCCTCAAGATATGTATCGACGGCCGCGGCCACCGCTCTGCCTTCAGCAATAGCCCAGACTATGAGCGACGCGCCCCGTCCTGCGTCACCAGCAACGAACACGCCCGGCATGTTGGTGGAATAGCGACTGTCACGTTGCAGTGTTCCGTCGTCACGAAAAGCGAGTTCGCTCTGCTCGGATATCGTCTCGCTGTCGTTACCGGTAAAACCGAGCGCGAGGAAAACAAAGTCAGCAGGGATTTCGCGTTCTGTCCCGGCCTTGGGAATCCGCTTACCGTCGACAAAGTCAGTTTCTGCAACGCGAAGTGCGCGGAGTTTTCCGTTATCGTCACCGAGGTACTCCACGGTTGAGATGGTGTAGACGCGCTCACCACCCTCTTCGTGAGCGGACGCAACTTCAAACAGGTTCGGCACCGTCGGCCACGGCATATTTTCTGTGCGCTCGTGAGCTGGCTGCCGTCCAATCGCCAAAGTTGTCACACTGGCCGCGCCTTGCCGATGAGCCGTCCCTAGGCAGTCGGCTCCCGTGTCGCCACCGCCAAGAATAATGACGTGCTTGCCACTGACATCGATGGCGTCTGGCACGCTGTCCCCAGCAACTCGCCGGTTAGCCGGCACGAGGTAATCCATTGCGAAGTGGATGCCGTCGAGGTGTCTTCCCGGAAGTGCGAGATCCCGTGGTGCAAGTGCTCCCGTTGCAACCACCACAGCGTCGTAACGCTCGTAAATGTCGGACCATGTGATGTCGACGCCTATATTCACACCGGGTCTAAAACGCGTGCCCTCAGCCTCCATTTGGAGGAGCCGACGGTCGATGTGATGCTTCTCCATCTTGAAGTCGGGAATTCCATAGCGGAGGAGCCCACCAATACGATCGTCACGCTCGTAGACCGCAACGGTGTGACCAGCTCGCGTAAGCTGCTGAGCTGCCGCTAAACCAGCAGGACCCGAGCCAACGACGGCGACCGTCTTTCCGGTGAGGCGACTCGGCTCGACCGGCTTTACCCATCCCTCATCGAAAGCATGGTCGATAATTGACACCTCGACCTGCTTGATCGTGACGGCAGGCTGATTGATGTTGAGCACGCATGCTGACTCGCAGGGAGCGGGGCACAGACGACCGGTAAACTCCGGAAAATTGTTTGTCGCGTGCAACCGTTGACTCGCCTCGGCAAAGTTGTCACGCCAGACGAGGTCATTCCACTCCGGGATGAGGTTGCCCAGTGGGCAACCGTGGTGACAAAACGGCACACCACAATCCATGCATCGACCTGCCTGTCGATGGAGGACCTCGGCGTCACCGGGTTCGTAAACTTCTTTCCAGTCACGCAGGCGAATGGGAACGGGGCGACGTGCCGGGAGTTCGCGTTCGGGAACGGTGATAAAGCCTGTGGGATCAGCCACCGGTTACCTCCAAGATTTTGCGCCATGTTTGTTCGCCATCGGGATCGACTCCGTCGTCGATGGCTGCTTGTCGAGTCGCCAGTACGGCGGCATAGTCTCGCGGGAGAACCTTAACGAAGTCACGGACAGTGGACTCGAAATTACTCAGCATGGATGCCGCGAGTTGCGAATCGGTCAGTCTCGCGTGAGATTCCAAAACGTCTTTCAAAATTTCACTGTCTGCCGAACCAAGAGCCTGTAGCTGAAGTTCACCCGACGACAACGAGTCCGGATTGACTTGAGACGCATCCAATTTGTAAATGTACGCTGTTCCACCGCTCATGCCCGCACCGAGGTTGCGACCGGTCTCGCCGAGAATCACGGCCAACCCTCCAGTCATGTACTCCAGAGCATGGTCACCACAGCCTTCGACCACTGCCGTCGCACCCGAGTTGCGCACGAGGAATCTCTCGCCCACGCGACCACTGATGAACAAGCTTCCGCTCGTCGCGCCATATCCAACGACGTTACCGGCGATGACATTCTCTTCGGCGGCAAAGACGCTCTCGCCGTGGGGCTTGACGATGACGCGCCCTCCCGACAGACCCTTTCCAACGTAGTCATTTGAGTCGCCGATGAGAGTGAGAGTAATTCCCGACGGAACAAAGGCACCTAGGGACTGGCCAGCCGACCCACGAAGAGTGATCGCGATTGTGTCGTTGGGTAGACCGTGCTCGCCGTATCGCTTCGTCAGCTCATGGCCAAGCATGGTTCCGACGGCGCGCTCCGTGTTTCGAATAGGTAGGTCGATGGCCACGGAAGACGCGTGTTCAAGTGCCGGACGAGCCATGGCAATCAACTGCTGATCAAAGTGTTCCGAAATCTCATGGTTCTGAGCGCGCAACTGCCTCCGGGGCTTCGTGCCAGAGGAATCGACCATGTGCAGAATAGGCTCGATGTCGAGACCGCCTGCCTTCCAGTGTGCGACCGCACGAGAGACATCAAGCAGATCGGCTCGACCAATTGCTTCGTCCAGAGTCCGGAAGCCAAGCTCGGCGAGGTACTCCCGGACCTGCTCGGCAATGAACTCGAAAAAGTTGACCACAAACTCTGGTTTGCCGCTGAATCGCTCACGCAACAGTGGGTTTTGGGTCGCGACGCCCACCGGACAGGTATCGAGGTGACAGACACGCATCATGACACATCCGGAAACCACGAGAGGTGCGGTCGCGAAACCGAATTCCTCGGCACCCAGCAGAGCACCGATAATGACGTCTCGACCTGTTTTCAACTGTCCGTCTACCTGAACAGACACTCGGTCACGCATGTCGTTGAGCATGAGTGTCTGCTGAGCTTCAGCAAGGCCGAGTTCCCACGGCGTTCCCGCGTGTTTCAGGGAATTGAGCGGCGAGGCACCGGTGCCGCCGTCATGACCTGAAATAAGGATGACATCGGCCAACGCCTTTGCTACTCCCGCAGAAACCGCACCAATGCCGGATTGCGAAACCAGCTTGACGTGCACTCGAGCTGCCGGGTTTGATCTCTTGAGATCAAAGATCAGCTGCTTGAGGTCTTCGATGGAGTAAATATCGTGATGCGGTGGTGGCGAAATCAAACCAACGCCGGCGGTGGCGTGACGCGTTCGCGCAATCCATGGGTACACCTTGGTGTTGGGTAACTGACCACCCTCGCCGGGTTTAGCGCCCTGCGCCATCTTGATTTGAATGTCGTCGGCATGAGTCAGGTACATACTCGTGACACCAAAACGACCGGACGCCACCTGCTTGATGGCACTGCGGCGCTGCGGGTCGAGGAGTCGAGCGACGTCTTCGCCACCCTCACCGGTATTGGACTTAGCCCCAATCTGGTTCATGGCAATCGCCAGCGTTTCGTGAGCTTCCGGAGAAATCGATCCATAGCTCATCGCACCCGTCGAGAAGCGTTTGACGAGTGAGGCGACCGACTCTACCTCCGAAAGAGGAACCGGATGCGCCGACTTTTTGAGGCTAAAGAGCCCCCGCAGGGTCATCAATTGCTCTGACTGGTTGTCGACGAGTTCGGTGTATTCCCGGAATAGGTCGTAACGTCGCGTTCGCGTGGAGTGCTGAAGTTTAAAGACCGTTTCGGGGTTGAACAGGTGCGGAGCGCCACCGCGACGCCACTGGAACTCGCCTCCGCTTGTCAACCTTTCGTGGACAAGCTCGGCACCGGCCCCGCCGGGGTAAGCCTGGTGGTGACGGGCAGTGTTTTCAGCGGCGATGATCTCGAGACCGACACCACCGAGTTTGCTCTGGGTACCGGTGAAATACTCGTCGATGAATTCCTGATTGAGACCGACCGCCTCGAAAGTCTGCGCACCGGAGTATGAGGAAACAGTGGAAATCCCCATCTTCGACATGATCTTGAGCACGCCTTTACCGAGTGCCTTGATCAGGTTATAAACCGCCTTTTCAGCAGTTACTCCCTCAATAAATCCAGTTCTGACCAGTTGTTCGACCGACTCCATGGCGAGATACGGGTTTACCGCAGCCGCACCAAATCCCAGCAAGACCGCGACGTGATGTACTTCCCGCACGTCTCCGGCTTCAGCCACGAGGCCGACTCGCATTCTCGTTTCGCGGCGAATCAGGTGGTGGTGAACCGTTGACACGGTAAGAAGCGAAGGGATCGGGGCAAGCTCATGCGTCGAGTCGCGATCAGAGAGAACGATGAACTCGGCTCCATCGCGAATGGCCTGATCCACTTCTTCACAAATATCGAGGAGGCGATCATGCATCGACTCTGCGCCGGCATCAACGCGGTACAGGGCCGTGATCGTCACAGTGGATGGAATGCCATCATCAGAATGAAGATGCTGAATCTTTGACAGCTCATCATTGGTGATGACCGGGAACTCAACAACGACGTGTCGCGCATGTTCCGGCGTCGCATCGAGAAGATTCAGTTCCGGACCAAGCCCACGCCGCATGCTCGTGACTACTTCTTCGCGAATGGAGTCGAGCGGTGGGTTTGTCACCTGTGCGAACTGTTGGGCAAAGTAGTCAAACAACACACGGGGACGCTCACTAAGGACTGCAATCGGCGTATCCGATCCCATTGCGCCAAGCGGTTCAGTGCCACTTTTTGCCATCGGCGCAAGCATGATTCGCAGGTCTTCTTCGGTGTAGCCAAAGGTCTTCTGACGGCGAGCAATCGACGCTGCCGTGTGAATGATGTGTTCACGCTCCGGCAAGTCGGCAAGTTCAATGCGTGAGGAATCAATCCATTCTTGCCAGGGGTTCGCGGCGGCCAGGGAATCTTTTATTTCGGCATCATCAATGACGCGACCCGCAACCGTGTCGACGAGAAGCATCTTGCCGGGCTGAAGGCGTCCTTTAGCCACAATCCGGTTGGGTGGTACGTCGTGCACACCAATTTCTGAAGCGACAACGATGAGACCGTCGTCAGTAATTTGATAGCGTCCCGGTCGCAAACCATTCCGGTCGAGCGTCGCCCCGACGAGTGATCCGTCGGTGAAGGCAACGGCTGCCGGACCATCCCACGGTTCCATGAGGGATGAGTGGTACTCGTAAAAAGCCCGTCGCGCGGGATCCATGGTTTCTTGGTTTTCCCAGGCCTCGGGAATCATCATCATGATGGCATGAGGAAGCGACCTGCCACCAAGAGTGAGGAGCTCAACCACCTCGTCAAAACTGGCTGAATCACTCGCGCCTGGAGTGCACACCGGGAGGAGCTGCTCCATGTTGCCGAGCAAGTCGCTCGACAGTTGGGACTGGCGTGCGCGCATCCAGTTGCGGTTTCCTTGTACGGTGTTGATCTCGCCGTTGTGGGCAATAAATCTGAATGGGTGCGCAAGCGGCCATGAGGGGAACGTGTTTGTGGAATAGCGCGAGTGAACGAGTGCCAGAGTCGACGCAAACAGCTCGTTTTGCAAATCGGGATAGAACGGCTCGAGCTGGAGCGTTGTCAACATGCCCTTGTAAACCAGAGTCCGCGAGGAGAGCGACGGGAAATAGACGTTGCACTCGCGCTCAACCTGTTTGCGAAGTCGATACACCAACCGATCGAGTTCGATTCCCGACAAACCACCCACGGCACTCGTGAGGAAAAGTTGTTCAATCGTGGGCATCGCCTCGCGAGCCAATTGACCAAGATGTTCGGATTCAACCGGAACGGCACGCCATCCGAGAACGGAAAGACCCTCAACAGCGGCAACCTCAGCTATGCGCTGGATAACGGACGCACGCTCATCGTCATCGCGCGGGAGAAAAGCGTTTCCTACTGCATACTCACCCACGGGCGGTAAGTCGAATCCCGCGACCGCACGCAAAAAAGCATCGGGAATCTGAGTCAAGATTCCAGCGCCGTCACCGGTTCCAGCGTCTGAACCGACCGCGCCACGGTGCTCAAGATTTCGAAGCGCACCCAATGCGACATCGATGATGTCATGTCCTGCGGACTGGCGAAGAGTGGCAACCATGGCAAAACCACACGAGTCTTTTTCAGAGTCGATGTCATACAGGCCCTGATTTGCGGGCAAAGCAGAAAAACGCTGATGCGGTAGAGCTACCGTCACGCACGACTCCTCTCCGGAAAAATCTCTCACGCTAACACTCATGTAACAACAGGGAACATCACTCGCCTGCGACGCCTAGTCGGGCGTCGCTACTTTGCGCCGAGTAGTTTTTACGCGGATGGACTTGTGGTCTGAGAACTCGACGATTTTTTTGGCGAGGCGACCTTGCCCACGTGGTAACGGGCCGGTTCGCCCTGAGAAGAGTCTACTAGAGACTTTTGCGGTTCACGCCCGGGGAGGTAGACGCTGAGCTCGAGACCAGTGTGACGACGCTTCGACCACACAAGCAGGACCACACCGAGAACCGCAACGGCAATAGCAGCCCACGAATTAGTGCGAACCCCGAGCCAGGTCTCACTCGGATCGAGACGAATGGCCTCCAACCACGCCCGACCAAATCCGTACCAGATGAGGTAAACGGCTAGGGCGCGACCCCACCGCAGATTGGTCTTCTTTTCTAAGAAGAGGATGAGGAACACCCCAGCGAGGTTCCAGATGATTTCGTACAGGAACATCGGCTGAAAAAGTGTCCCCGCCGGCAGCCCCGCCGGAAACGCCGGGTTGCTGGTTTCTATTTCAAGCCCCCACGGAAGCGTCGTGGGTAGACCAAACAGTTCGTGGTTGAAGTAGTTGCCTAGTCGTCCGGTCGCCTGTGCCACCAAAAGACCGGGAACCATTGCATCGGCAAAACTTAAAAAGCGCGTGCCGAGAATTCGTCCGGCAATAAATACGCCCAGGGCGCCACCAAGCAGGGCGCCAAAAATGGCATTGCCACCCTCCCAAATGAAAAGAATGCGCCACGGGTTAGCGCCCGGGAAGAAGTAATCGGTGGGATGCGTGAAGACGTGATAGAAGCGAGCAACAATGATGCCCAGAGGCACCGCCCACAGCGCATAATCAAGGGTTGCACCCCGAGGACCGCCGCGCTTGGTGAATCGAACGCTCGCTATCCAGACTGCGAGAATGATGCCCACAATGATGCACACGGCATACGTGTGAATCGTGAGAGGACCGATCGCGAAGGTCTGCCACGAAATCGGCGGACTGGGGATGCTAGTGAGTGGGGTTACAGCGGAAATCACGAAAGTCCTTAGGTCAGCGCGGAACTCAACGAAACAGTTGAGAGTCTAGGCGTGAATTGGTTTGCCGGATGCCAGTTCCAGGGCTTTATCGGTTACCGCGGAAATTCCACCTGTCTCCAACGCCGACACCAGTGCGGAGCCAACAATCGCCCCGTCCGCGTAACTGAGCACTTCGCGCACCTGATCTGCGGTGGAGATACCGAGGCCAACACCGATGTGGGCGGCCCCCCGATCGCGCAGGCGAGCGACGAGACTGTGCGCGGCCGAATCTACATCTGACCTAGTGCCGGTAATCCCCATCGTGGACACGGCATAAACAAAACCTCTACTGGCCTGAATGGATTGGTCGAGACGAGAATCGGTACTCGATGGCGCCGCAAGAAAAACGTGATCGAGGTCCCGAGCAGTCGCCACATCAATCCAGTTGGATCCTTCATCGGGGATGAGGTCTGGCGTGATGAGTCCTGCTCCCCCGCTAGCGACAAGGTCATCCGCAAATCGTTCCACCCCATACGCGAGAACGGGATTCCAATACGTCATGATGAGGGCAGGAATCGAGATTTCTGCGGTTATTTCCTTCATCGCCGAAAAAGCATCAGCAATGCTAAATCCATTTGCCAATGCAACGGTGGTTGCCCGCTGAATCACGGCGCCGTCCATCACCGGATCACTGTAGGGAAGCCCGAGCTCGAGAACGTCAACACCGTTCTTTGCAAGCGCAACGGCCGCTTCGACGCTCGCGTCGAGCGAGGGAAAGCCGAACGGTAAGTACCCAACAAGCGCACCGCCGTGAACCCGGACGGCTTGGTCAAGAGCACTTTCTACCGGAGATGCCTGAGCACTGTCATCTCGTGATGTCATAGTCACCTACTCGTTTCCCGGAGCGTCAATGAGGCCGAAATACTTACCCGCCGTTTCCATGTCTTTGTCGCCGCGACCGGACAGATTCACGAGGATGATGGACTCGGGCCCACGCTCGCGTCCAAGTTCGAGGACTCCGGCGAGTGCGTGAGCAGTTTCGATGGCGGGAATGATGCCCTCGGTTCGCGAGAGGAGCCGGAGAGCATCCATTGCCGCTTCGTCAGTAATCGGACGATATTGCGCACGTCCGAGATCTTTCAGCCAACTGTGCTCCGGACCTACACCCGGATAATCGAGTCCGGCCGAAATCGAGTGAGATTCCATGGTCTGCCCGTCGGCATCCTGAAGCATGTACGAACGAGCGCCGTGCAACACGCCTGGTCGCCCGCGGGTGAGCGTCGCCGCGTGTTCCGGGGTATCGACGCCGCGCCCCGCCGCCTCGAACCCGATGAGGTCAACGCTGGTGTCATCGAGAAAAGCGTGGAAGATTCCTATGGCGTTGGAGCCGCCGCCAACGCACGCAGCAACGGCATCAGGAAGTCGACCAACCGTCTCGAGCATCTGGGCCCGAGCTTCCTCGCCGATAATCTTGTGAAAATCGCGAACCATCTCCGGGAAAGGATGTGGCCCGGCCACCGTCCCCAACAGGTAATGCGTGTGATCTACGTTGGTTACCCAGTCCCGGAGAGCCTCATTGATGGCGTCCTTGAGTGTGCGCGAACCGTGCGTCACCGGAACGACTTCGGCACCCAGCAATCGCATGCGTGCAACGTTCAGTGCTTGACGTTGGGTGTCAACCTCACCCATGTACACCACGCACTCCATGCCGAAAAGTGCGGCTGCCGTCGCGGTCGCGACTCCGTGTTGCCCGGCACCGGTCTCGGCAATCAGGCGATTCTTACCCAGTCGACGAGCGAGGAGCGCTTGCCCCAGAACGTTGTTGATCTTGTGGCTACCGGTGTGATTGAGGTCTTCTCGTTTGAGGAACACCCGGGCTCCCCCAGCATGCGCTCCGAAACGAGGAACCTCAGTGATAATGGATGGCCGACCAGTGTAGGTCGCATGCAAGTGAGCCAGCTCCGCGGTAAAGGTCGGGTCATTCTTGGCGAGCGCGTAGGCCGAGGCAAGTTCATCGAGCGCAGCAATCAAGGACTCGGGGACGAAGCGTCCGCCGAACTCACCAAAGTAGGGACCAGTTTGTTCACGAAGAAGCATCAGACCTCCAGGAATGACGTGAGGGTTACCATTGGATCGCTCGTGACCAATGCTTCACCGACCAAGACTGCATCGGCGCCAGATTTGCGATAGTGTCGCACGTCGTCGGTCGAGCGAACAGCGGACTCTGCAATCCGCACTGTTCCTGCTGGGATGCGGTCGGCAACGCGACCAAAAAGATCTCGGTCGAGTTCGAAGGTGTCCAAATCCCGCGCATTGACACCGATCAGCGACGAACCGAGATCAACGGCTCGGTCGACCTCTTCTGCGGTGTGCGCTTCTACGAGAGCGTGCATTCCCAACTGTGTGACGAGCCCAAAAAGTGATGTGAGTTCAGAGTCGGTCAACGCCGCCACGATCAACAGGCAGACGTCGGCACCATAGGCTCGAGCTTCAAAAACCTGGTACGGAGTGGAGATGAAATCCTTGCGCAAAATGGGAATGGTCACGTGTGCGCGCACCGCGGCAAGGTCGTGGAGCGACCCTTTAAATTTTCGTTCCTCGGTCAGAACGCTAATAACACTGGCTCCCGCACTCTGGTACACCTGAGCGAGAGCGGCAGGATCTGAAATTTCGGCCATGTCTCCGCGAGAGGGAGACGCACGTTTGACCTCCGCAATAACCTTGACGTGCGGAGCCGGCGCGAGCGCCACAAGTGCATCGCGTGCGGGTTCGGCCTGGAGAGCGAGTTTCTCAACCTGAACGAGGGGAACTTCGTCTTCCCGACGCTCTGCGTCTTCTCGGGCCCCCGCTGTGAGATCAGCGAGAAGCACGTTAGTTGTGAGCCTTGGGCGTGTATTTAGGACCGTTTACGCCGTAGCCGGCTCGAGCCATGATTGCGCCAACAACGGGTCCAATTGCCAGAACGACAATCGAGACAATTACCGCAACGGGCATGTCAAAAACGAAAAACACGGTTCCCGCCGCGAAAGCTACGAGCATGATGATGACTGCCGTCCACGCTGCTGGCGAGTGTCCTTCACCGGGATCGTTGGGACCGTAGTTCATGATGCTCCTTACCGAGATTTCGTTGGTTCTATCCTATGTGGTCGGGTCGTCACCCTGTGTGATGGCGTCCCAGTCATCAATTCTGGTTTCGCTGAAGTCGGCCTGCTTCGACGCGAGCGAGGAACTAGTGGTCGGCGCTGGAGTGGTGCCCCGTCGAGACGCCACGGTGTAGCGGTGCGACTGTCGTCGCCATCCGCTGGAAGCGACGACACCGACGATGGACACGACAAAAATACCTATCGGCGCGATGAGCGCGACCCAGATGCCCCACTCGTAGCGCGTTCCCACCACCAGGGCGGTAAGCGCGTCAGTTCCGGACAAACCAGAAAGCGTAGAAAGCTGCTTCGTCGCGTACGCGATCGGATGCAACACCACGAGCAGTGTCAC
This sequence comes from Actinomycetota bacterium, assembly GCA_947449765.1. Classification (GTDB taxonomy): domain Bacteria; phylum Actinomycetota; class Actinomycetes; order Actinomycetales; family Microbacteriaceae; genus CAIOLM01. Next base: position 12,278 of record CANFSP010000009.1, read on the forward strand.
GAACGCACCTGACACCGAGGTAAGTGCAAGCACGATACAGAAAATGAGTCCGGTCCATCGCTGGGCCGACAGCAACACAAGTCCGCACGCGAGAAGCACCAGAGCTAACGCCCCCGGAAGGAAAGACGCCGATTGTCCTGAGATCGTAACCTCACCGATATGAGATTCAGCTGGGTCAATCGTGAGCGTAAACCACGGTTGAGACCATGCCACAAAGAGGATGACGACTAATCCAAGAACGGAGGCTGCGAGAACGCGCTTACTCATCACTCGAACTCGAGATGTAGCATGCGTCATGCCGATACAGACGCGTCAAGAGGTTCCAGCGCATTTGCGATGGCGATTGCGCGCAATGGAGCCGCCGACTTGTTGACGGTCTCTTGGAATTCGGTCTCAGGGTCTGAATCAGCAACCAGACCCGCACCGGCTTGCACGTATGCACGCTCACCGACCAATATCGCGGTCCGAATGGCAATCGCGAGGTCAGCGTCACCGGAGAACGCAAAGTAACCCACCACGCCACCGTATATTCCCCTGGCGACTGGTTCGAGATCGTCGATAATTTCTAAGGCACGGGGCTTGGGCGCACCGGAGAGGGTGCCGGCTGGGAACGTTGCCCGAAACACATCCACCGCGTCATTTCCCGACGCAAGTTCGCCCTCGACGCTCGAGACGATGTGCATAATGTGGCTGAAGCGTTCGACCTTCATGAACTCAGCCACCTCGACCGACCCCGGTTCGCAGACCCGCAATAGGTCGTTGCGAGCAAGGTCAACCAACATCAAATGTTCCGCGCGCTCCTTAGCATCGAGCAAGAGCTCGTCGGCGAGGGCGGCGTCTTTTTCGGGTGTTTCTCCGCGGGGTCGTGATCCGGCAATGGGTTTAGTGAAAACGCGACCGGATTGAACTTTGACCAGAGCCTCGGGAGAGGAACCGACTACATGAAAGACTGTTCCGTCGTGGTTTTCGTGACAGAGCAAGTACATATAGGGGCTTGGGTTGAGTGATCTCAAAACGCGATACACATCCGTTGCCGATGCCGTATTGGGTATGTCAAAACGCTGCGAGATGACTACTTGAAAAACATCCCCGGCGACAATGTGCTCCTTACTCGTGGTCACGGAGCGAAGGAAATCCTGCTTGTCGGTGCGATAGTGAGCCTCGCGTGAGACACCCAAATCAATGTGAGCCAGACCGGTCACCCCTGGCTTGACGAGGGATTGGGTCAGTGCATCCAGTCTCGATTGGGCGTTGTCCCATAACACGTCAGTGGCACTGGCGTCACCACCTCCGGCAGAGTCCCTCGGGACGAGCACATTTGTCACAAGGAGGACGGTTCCCCACTTGTGATCGAGAACAATGAGATCGCGAACGAAGCTGAGCGCGACATCGGGCGTATCGACATCTACCTCAGGTTGGTCCGGGAGTGACTCGAGCTGGCGAACCACCTCCCAGCCGAGATAACCCACCAGGCCCGAGGCAAGTGCGGGTAACCCCGTCACCGGTTTAGCCGTCCAACGCGAGTAGAGGACGCGAAGTGCGTCGAGAGTTTTTTCTGGCGTCTCCCCACCGAAGGCCTCAGCGGCAGAGAGTCCAAAGTCTCGCCAGACCGCGCGCTCGCTCTCAGTCGTGAGCACCCCATAACTCTCAATCCCGACGAAGCTGAAACGCGACCATATACCGCCCTGCTCAGCTGATTCGAGCAAAAAACTTCCGGGTTGAGAGTCTGCGAGTTTGCGATAAATCGACACGGGCGTTTCACCGTCAGCGAAGACCTGACGGATCACCGGTATGACGCGCCACGCTCCGGCGACTGAGTCAGCAAATTGCGCGTACGTCGTTGTCGTCGCGGAGGTGCTCATGCGAGATTCTCCTTGCTCAGGGAGGTGATAGCAGTCATTTTTTTGCTGTCAAAGCAGGTGGGTGTTCCGTTGTGACAAGCGGGGCCAATCTGCTCGACCGAAATGAGCAGGGTGTCGCTATCACAATCGACACGGATATCTCGGACCAATTGAACATGACCACTTGTGTCGCCTTTCCGCCACAGTTCCTGTCGCGAGCGAGACCAGAAGACGACACGACCCGTGGCACAGGTGATACTGAGAGATTCAGCATTCATGTATCCCAGCATGAGAACAGTTCGCGAACTGTCATCTTGGATGATGGCAGGCACGAGTCCTGCTTCATTGAAAGCAATCTCAGACACGTCAATGGGAATCATCATCACCTCACAGCGTAGCCGTGAGCGGCGAGTTCACTTTTAACCTCGGCAATTGCCACCTCACGCGAGTGAAAGATTGAGGCGGCTAGTAACGCATCAGCACCCGCCTCGACGGCAGGAGCAAAATGTTCTACGCTGCCGGCTCCACCAGACGCAATAACTGGGACACTGCTGAGATCTCTGATTTCACGAATGAGTTGGAGGTCAAAACCCGTCTTCGTCCCATCCGCGTCAATGGAGTTGACCAAAAGTTCACCAATTCCGCGATCAATCGCTTCACGCGTCCACTCGAGGGCGTCTCGATCCGTCAGTTGCCGACCACCGTGTGTGGTGACAGCAAAACCCGAGGGCGTATGGTCAGCGCGCTTGATATCCAGCGAAAGAACGAGAACCTGCGAACCAAACTTGCGTGAAATCTCATCGAGGAGTTCCGGGCGGGCAATCGCTGCGCTATTCACGCTGATTTTGTCGGCCCCGCTGGCGAGAAGCCGAGACACGTCGTCGACTCGGCGAACTCCCCCACCGACAGTCAGCGGGATAAAGACGACCTCCGCGGTGCGCGCCACAACGTCATACATGGTCGAGCGATCCTCGACCGTCGCTGAGACATCCAAAAAGGTGATCTCATCGGCGCCATCGGCGAAGTACGACATGGCAAGCTCCACGGGGTCACCCATCACCCGAAGATTTTTAAAATTGACTCCCTTGACGACCTCGCCGTTTGCGACATCCAGGCAGGGAATCACACGAATAGCCACTGACATGATTAGAGTCGCGCGGCGTGGATCGAGCTCACCAGAATCGCACGTGCGCCGAGGTCGTGCAACGCATCCATCACATGATTGGTGTCCCGCCTGGGGACCATGACTCGGACGGCTACCCATTCGGGATCGTGCAGCGGGGAAACAGTGGGCGATTCGATACCGGGAGCTATCACGCACGCCTCGTCGAGCAGGCTTCGCGGAACGTCGTAGTCCATGAGAACGTACTCTCGTGCGACCATGACACCGGTCAACCGCCTGACAAGCGTGGATGCGCGCGCCGAGTTCTCTTCTCGTGCAATGAGTACCGCCGTCGACTCGAGAAGAACCGGGCCGAAAATCTCGAGACCGGCCTGTCGCAACGTTCCCCCAGTCGACACGACATCCGCTACCGCATCAGCCACTCCAAGTCGAACGGCGGACTCGACCGCGCCATCGAGCCGGACAACGCTCTGAGGAGTCACACCGTTGCGGGCGAGAAAATCGCTGACCAGGTTCGGATAGCTAGTCGCCACGCGTTTGCCGGCGAGGTCAGCCAGTGCACCTAATTGCCCGACCGGACCCGCGAAGCGAAACGTCGAGTCGCCAAATCCCAGAGCCGAGATCTCACGAGCCGGTGAGTGCGAATCGAGAAGTAAATCGCGTCCGGTAATTCCGACGTCCAGCGCACCCGAGCCCACATACGTGGCGATGTCGCGGGGTCGCAAGTAGAAAAATTCGACCTCATTTCGGACATCAACAAAGTGCAGGTCGCGTGGGTCGCGACGCGAGCCGTACCCTGCCTCGATGAGCATGGCTGACGCGGTTTCGGCAAGTGATCCCTTGTTGGGAACAGCAACGCGGAGCATGGGCGCACATCCTTTTAATTCTGAGTGATGAGGAAAAACTCACCGAGTAGGAACTGACAGTTATGGAATCAACAACGTGACGATTCAGACGTCACAGATGTCGATTGACGTCCTCAAGCGAAATGCCTTTGGCAAGCATCAACACCTGAAGATGGTAAATCAATTGGGAGATTTCTTCGGCGGTGCGATCATCGGACTCGAACTCGGCGGCCATCCAGACCTCGGCCGCTTCTTCAACGATTTTTTTACCGATGACATGAACCCCTGCGTCGAATTCGGCCACCGTCCGAGAACCCTCGGGGCGAGCGTCAATGCGCTCGCGCAGCTCCGCGAACAACGAGTCGAAGGATTTCACGCATTAAGGCTATCGCGACTCATGAGGGTGAGTGTGCTCGGTGGCGAGTTGGCGAAGATCGGCTATAGCCTGGTGCACACTCTCGGCACCGAACACGGCAGATCCTGCGACAAAAGTATCCGCTCCGTGCTCGGCAGCGATGCCTATCGTGTCAGCACTGATACCCCCATCAACCTGCAGCCATACCGTGAGTCCGCGCTGAGCTTTTTCCTGCGCCAAGAGCCGCAGTTTGGGCATCGTGTCATGCATAAATTTTTGACCGCCAAAGCCCGGTTCCACCGTCATAACGAGTACCTGATCAAACTCCGACACGATCGAGAGATACTGATCAACTGGCGTCTGCGGCTTAAGTGCCAATCCAGCCTTGGCACCTTGAGCGCGAAGTGCGCGCGCCAACGCAACCGGGTCATTGGTTACTTCGGCGTGAAATGTGACAGACGCACAACCCAGTTCGGCATAGTACGGAGCCCACTTGTCCACATCGGTGATCATGAGGTGGACATCCAACGGAACCGGCGATGTCGCTTGGATGCGCTCAACCATTTGGAGACCAAAAGTCAGGTTCGGAACAAAGTGGTTGTCCATGACGTCGACGTGCACAAAATCGGCTGACCCCAGAAGACCCAAATCCCGTTCCATGTTCACGAAATCTGCAGAGAGGATGCTGGGATTGATTCGAACAGTCATACAGCGAGCCTAATTGTCCATGGTGGTCGGGTCACGCTTGGCGAGCAGGCTGATAAACATGGCATCGGTTCCATGCAGATCGGGCCAGAGTTGAACGGAGAGGTTGTTGGCGTTCGAAGAAATGGGCGTTCTAGATACCGTGTTGAGAACCGACGCCACATCACGTTCGACACAATCGGGATGTTCACCCAGTGCCTTGTTCACGATGGATCGAGTTTCGGCCACATGGGGTGAACAGGTCACGTAGGCCACGAGTCCGCCTGGCTTCAACGCCACGAGGGCCGCATCAAGTAAGTCATGCTGGATTCCGGTCAAGGATGAGATATCCACCGGTGTTTTTCGCCACCGTGCTTCAGGTCGACGTCTCAGCGCACCGAGTCCCGAACACGGCGCATCCACCAGGATGCGGTCAAACGTCCCCGGCTTCGCTGCAAAATCTCGTCCATCGCATTCCGTCACGACTACGCGCGACCACGGCTTGAGAGCCGACCGAACGAGTGGTAGCCGCGAGGGGTTAACTTCATTCACCGTCAGTTCTGCATGGCTGGTCTCAGAAAATGCGGCAAGCACTGCTGCCTTACCGCCAGGCGCGGCACACATGTCGAGCCACCGCTCGTGGGGATCCACAGGACGCGCTGCCACGAGGACTAAAGCTGCCAGCTGAGATCCTTCATCTTGAACGCGCACGAACCCTGAGGACCCAGAGGTGACGCGTGAGGGATTGCCACCATCGACAAGAGCGAAAGCAAGTGGCGAGTAGTTCGCGGCGACGCATTCGGATGGAAGCTTCTGCAAAGCACCCGAGGCAATCGACTCGGGATGAAGATCGATCAAGCCCAGTGGACCCGGTGCATTATCCGCTTCCAGAACAGACTCAAGTGCGCCTACCCTGCCGTCTGCAGCTAGTGACTTTTCGAGGGCCCGCACGATCCATGCCGGATGCGATGTCGTCATCGCAAGAGCATCGATGCGCGATGGCGCGCCCTCGGCGATCTCACCAAGCCACTCATCCCGACTCTTCTCACTGACCCGACGAAGCAACGCATTGGTAAACCCTGCGGCATTGCTCACGCCGTGCGACCTCACGAGTTCAACGGTCTCATTTACCGCCGCATGCGTATCTGTTCTCATGCCGAGAAGCTGGTGAACACCGAGTCGAAGAATGTTGCGAACTGTCGGATTCAATTCCTCAATTGGGCGATTACTGACCCGACTCAAAATCTCGTCGTAGAGACCGCGCCAGCGCAAAGTTCCGTGACAGAGCTCAGTGGCGAGACCCGCGTCGCGCGAGTCCAAACCCGCAGCTGCGATTCGAGCTGGAAGCACCAGATTCGCATAAGCGTCATCGCGATCGACGGCATCCAAGACGCCCAACGCGACGCTCCGCGCGGTTTCGACTTTTCTGCGAGCCCCGGTAGACCGATTCGAGGATCCTCGATCAGGGTTTCGGGAGTGTGAGTTCTTCACTCGGACAACTGCCTTCCGCGCATCCAATCGCCCGCGTTCATCGGTTTTTTGCCAGCGGGATGAACTCGTTCAATATGCAGTGCAGTTGTTGCGGTACCCAGATAGGTTCGACCACCCACAACGGCGAGCTCTCCCGGCTGTAGTTCGATCGTCGACGGGTGGGCATCGAGAATCTTGACCCGGATGTCTCGATCGAGAAACCAAAACCCCGGCTCTGATGTGACTGCTCTAAAGCGCGAGAAAGACTGTTTACCCGTCTCGTCGAACCGGAACCGTCCGTCGTCGAGTGACAACTTCGCGGCATAGGTCGGGGCACCTTCTTGGTTCTGAAAGCGGGCGCTCCCGTCAGAAATGCGGTCGAGAGCGTCCAGTAGCTGGCGTGCGCCGGTGTGAGCCAACGTAGACAGTAGTTCGGAAGCCGTGGCGGGAGACGGTGGGGTGTGCTTCTCAATGCTCAGAATCGGGCCAGCATCAAGAGCCGGGACCAAGCGAAACACGGTTGTGTAGAGGTCCTGATCACCGCGCATCACGGCGCGCTGCAAAGGCGCGGCCCCGCGAAGATCTGGCAGCCGTGAAAAATGAAGGTTGAGCCATCCATGCGCCGGGATCGCCAAAACGTCCTCGGGAATCAGAGCGCCAAACGCGACAACAATTCCAATGTCTGGCTGGATGCGTGTCAGCAGCTCCCGCGTATCCCCATCAAAGGTTCTGATTCGTGTCAGCGGCAACGCGAGATCGAGCGCCATCTGCGATACGGGCGAGGGTGTCATAACACGATTACGCCCGAGCGGTGCATCCGGCATCGAAATGACCTGAACGATTTCGTGTGCGGAGTCCACAAGAGCGCTCAACGACGGGAGCGCCACGTTCGGGGTGCCTGCAAAAACTACCTTCACGCTCTTCATTCTGAACTATGACTCAAGGTGCGCGAGCGCCGTGTCATCCATGCGAACCGTAACTCGTGTGGTTCGACTGGGGGCCTGATCTGCAGATTCCGACCGCATCTGAGCAGATGCGCGCTTCCTGGACTGCTGGGCACTGGTCACAATGAGCGCCCGCAGGCTTTTCGCAATCTCAGCACCATTGCGGTAATCGAATAAGACAATAAATCGTTGTTTCGAATCCCGCGTTGAGGTGGGTCCTAGGATAGCCCTACTTGGCAGGTCAGCGAGGACCTGGCGCACCTGTGGTTCGAGCTCCGTTGGCCCTTCCACAACGGCACTTCGCACGGCCGGGGGCAGACCAAGAACTTCTCGATCGAGGAGACTCTGAGCGACGAACCCGTCAACGTCACGTGTCGCCATGACACGACCTAACAGTGGTCCCGTACCAACCGCAACAATCCGGCCATCGTCAGCCGCAAAAGAAGCCGCGGTCAACCAGGCTGAGAGGGCGTGAACATCGGTGTCGAGGTCGTCTCGAGAGCGGGTGACTTCACCATCAAGAATGATCACGGCACGATAACCATTGCGAGCAAGGGGCTCAGTTCCGGGCGTCGCAATGACGATGACGCGATCATCAGGAAGTTCACTCATCTGCTGCGATGCCTCGGTCACCACGATTCGCGCACCCACGAAGGCTCGTCCGAGCTCCTCGGCAATCTTGCTCTGCCCGCTCATCCCGGCAATAAGGCTTACCCCGCCACAGGAACGACACTCAAACGTCGGGTGCATGCGTCCACACCACCCACACATTGGCACGGAGCCTCGCGCGCCGAGTCGGAGTGGACCAGAACATTCACTGCAACGAGCTCTTTCCCGACACTGGGCGCACCGGGTTGTGCTCGCAAATCCAGGCTTGGCCACGTGCACAAGCACCGCACCATCGGGGAGCGCCTCACGAATTGCGGAAAATACCTGCGATGGAATCCGTTGGCTCAGATCCGAAGAACCCCGTTCAAGGTCAGTTGCCTGAATTTTGGGGCGAGTCGATGATGATTTCGAAAGGTCCAGATAATTCATGCGAACAAGTCGCATGACGGCCGCACTCGGTACAAATGAACTCAACACGAGGTCGCAGCCTGTGAGATTCTGCCGAATCAATGCCACGTCGCGAGCGTGCGCATACGGAGCGTGCGGTTCGACCAAAGAATCGTCGCCCTCGCCCCAGAGATACAGCAAACCGAGACGAGGAACGGGCGCGTAAACGGCTGATCGCTTCCCAACAACGATGAGGGGCTCGCCCGAAAGGATGCGGAGGTACGCAAGCCACCGCTGCGCAGAGGGCACATCGCCATCGACGCGAACGGTGACTGACTCGAGGTTCGCGTGGGCCAGTGCGTGCTCCACATGGCTCACGTCCCGGAAGTCGGGGACAACGCAGACGACACTCTGGCCTCGGGCGATGTAATCCTTAGCGCGTTCAACAAATGACCAGCTCCAGCGCGGGGCAGACCACGCCCCACGCTGCTCAGTGCCGCCAGCATCGAGAATGAAGAGTCGCTGAGTGGCCTGAGAACCGGCTGCTGCTGGAGTCGGCGATACCGCAATTGGTCGCTTTTCGACGTCCGACTCGGAATCGGCTCGGGCCAGATAGTCAGGGTTCTGCTCAAGGAACGACTTTTCAACGCGCACGTACCGCGTGGGCACACACAGCCGCAAGACATCTGAAACACTCCCGGCTTGCCGATCGGCAACGGCCCGAGCGAGCTCATACAGGTGCCCGGGAACGACCGGAACGGGAGAAACAATACTCTCTATTTCAGAAAGTGTTCCTGGGAACTCGGTGGCGTCGGCGAGCTCAATGACAAACGCATCGCTGCGGCGATTTCCGCTTCGCAACGGAACGATGACTCGTTGACCAACGCGTATCTCTGTGGCGAGGTTCTCGGGCACCGCATAATCGAACGGATGATCAAGTTGCGGAAGAGACGAATCTAAGACGACGCGGGCGAAACGAGCGTTCGGTATCGTCATTGGCGTTCTACTGCGCGCCTCAGATCCTCAGACCGGTCGGTTCGCTCCCACGTGAAGTCGGGAAGTTCACGGCCAAAGTGACCATAGCTGGCAGTCTGCGAGAAGATAGGGCGCTTGAGATTCAAGTGCTCAATGATTGCGGCTGGACGCAAATCGAAGACCTCGCGAATCGCCCGAGTGATCTGCTCATCACTCACCGCCCCAGTGCCGAAGGTTTCGACGTACACACCCACCGGTTCAGCCACACCGATGGCATAGGCAACCTGCACCTCGATACGGGATGCGAGACCCGCGGCGACGGCATTCTTTGCTACCCAGCGCATCGCATACGCGGCAGACCGATCAACTTTTGACGGATCCTTGCCGCTAAAGGCTCCCCCGCCATGGCGCGACGCTCCGCCATAGGTGTCGACGATTATTTTTCGCCCGGTCAGTCCGGCATCCGCTCCCGGTCCGCCCAGAACAAAAGGACCCATCGGATTAACCATGATTCGGGTGTCGCTCTTGTCTAGTGCGAAAGTCTCGAGGATTGGGTCAATCACCACCTCGCGAACGGCGTGACGAACCTCCTCGAGGCTGACCCGATCCACGTCATCGTGCTGCGTCGAGATAAGAACAGTGTTTATTGTTTTCGGCGAGTGCCCGTCGTAACCAATAGTTACTTGTGTCTTTCCATCAGGACGCAGAAAGTCAAGAACCCCGTCGTGTCGCGCCGCAGCCAAAGCCTGAGCAAGCCGATGACTCGCGTAAATCGGTAACGGCATGAGTACAGGAGTTTCATCGGTCGCGTAGCCAAACATGATGCCCTGATCGCCAGCACCTTGCTCGTCGTGTGAAAAGACGAGGTCTGCGATTTCTGGAGACTGACTACCAATCGAAACGGAAACCCCGCAACTATTGCCGTCGAAGCCAACCTGGGAGCTGGTGTACCCAATTCGTGAAATCGTGTCTCGAATAATGTCGGGAATCTCAACGTAAGCCTCGGTGGTCACCTCACCCGCCACGTGAACGAGCCCCTTCGTGACCATGGTCTCCACGGCCACCCGAGCCTGAGCGTCTTGCTCCAGAATGGCATCAAGAATGCTGTCCGAGATTTGGTCGCACACCTTATCGGGATGCCCCTCAGTTACCGACTCGCTAGTGAATAGTCGAAGAGAGCTCACGAATGACAGTCCTAACGTGCGAGTACGAGCGCCTAACCACGTTCCGAGTAGAGAGGCAGCGAATGGATACCATCCAGAATACGGCGAGCCACGGACTGCTTATTGCCATCAACCGTGTCAACGACTTCTCCCTGGGCATTGAGAAGTAGCACTGAGGTTTCTCGCTCCCCGAACCCAACCTCGTCCCCGACCTGATTGACGACGAGGAGGTCACAGGGTTTGGCTCGCAGTTTTTCGCGCGCAAGGTCACGAAGCGCATCCTGAGTCTCGGCTGTTTCGGCAGCAAAGCCGACCACACTCATCCGCAGGCCAGTCTCTTTTCGCAGCCTCAACACGTCTTCGAGGATGTCCGGATTCCGGACCAGACGAATGGTCAGCGCATCACCCGCATCGCTCTTTTTAATCTTGCCTGGCGAAACAACCTCAGGTCTGAAATCGGCAACGGCGGCGGCCATGATGAGGACATCCGTAGTGCCCAATGCTGACATCACCGCCGAATGCATTTCACGAGCGGTCGATACGCGAGTAAACGACTGCACAGCTGGGACCTGCGCCTCCATGTGAGCGCCAACCACATGGACCTCAGCACCACGATCCAGAGCTACCCGCGCGAGGGCAGAAGCCATGTGGCCGCTGGATCGGTTTCCCAAGAATCGCACTGGATCGAGTGGCTCGTGTGTTCCACCACCGGTAATCAGAATGCGAATTCCGGACAAGTCACGTTTCGGCGCGCAGGCGAGATACGTAGCGGCGATGATGTCGTCGGGCTCGCTCATGCGCCCGGGTCCGACATCCTGACCCGTCAGTGCGCCCGAGTCTGGTCCGACAACAATCACACCGCGCTCACGCAAAAGGGAAACGTTGTGTTGGGTGGCCGCGTTTTCCCACATTTCGGTGTGCATCGCCGGAGCGATGACGAGGGGACCTCGCCTGGCCAAAACCGTATTCCCCAAAAGATCCGGGGCAAGTCCGCCGGCAATCTGCGCGATTGAGTTGGCGGTGGCCGGCGCAATGACGACGACATCTGCTTCCTGGCCAAGGGCGACGTGTTTAACCTCGGCCACCTCGTCGTAGAGGTCAACATGAACAGGATTTCGACTCAACGCCTCAAGTGTCGGCCGGCCGACAAAACGCAGCGCGGCTTCCGTCGCGATGACATTGACGCGGTGACCATCACGGACAAATCCCCTGACGACTGACACGGCCTTATACGCCGCGATGCCACCGGTAATTCCGACGACAATTTTCAGAGGCGCCACGCTGAGACCGAGAGGTACTACAGGGACTCGATGGGTCGAATTACCAGCTTGTTTGCATCGATTTCGTGAAGAGCAATCGACAGTGGTTTGTCCTCAATGCGGGAGTCGACCAACGGACCCACGTTGTCAAACATCGATCCCTGTAACAGGTCGGAGTAGTAGTCATTAATCTGACGCGCACGCTTTGCGGCAAAAATCACGAGAGCGTACTTGGAGTCGGCTTTGGCCAGAAGATCATCAATCGGCGGATCAATAATTCCCAGTGAATGAATGCTCATGCGCGTAACTCCTTGTGTAGACCCATTAAGTCTACGACGAGTTTAACCGAGCGCTCGACTTCATCGTTAATGATGCGGACATCAAACTCATGAGATGCCGCGAGTTCCACCTCGGCGGTCGCAAGACGACGAGCCTGTTCCTCAGCCGTCTCTGTTCCCCGCGAAACCAGGCGACGAACGAGTTCCTCCCAGGACGGAGGTAAAACGAATACGAGCCGCGCGGTCGGCATGGCTGCTTTGATCTGACGAGCCCCTTGAATGTCGATTTCCAGCAGCACCGGATGACCCGATTCAAGTGCCGCTTCAACCGGTTTTCGTGGTGTCCCGTAACGGTGCGTCCCGTGAACCCGCGCCCACTCCAGCAGTTCGCCATCCTCAATCAGCCGATCAAATTCGCTGTCATCAACGAAAAAATAGTTGACGCCATTAACTTCGCCAGGACGAGGTGCTCGCGTGGTCGCGGAAACGGAAAGATGTACAGCTTCGTGTGTCCGAAGAATTTCTTGAGCAATGGTTCCTTTGCCGACTCCTGCCGGTCCCGCCAGAACAATGAGCTCAGCCTGACGCTCACTGTGATGGCGCGTGACAAAGGCATTTATAAATGACGCAAAGGCGACGCGCTGGTGCTTTCCAAGGCCGCCCAATCTTTTGCCGGCTGAAACGCCAAGGTCACTCAAAATAGCTTCTGACTTAGTGGCACCAATCGTGGGAAGACTCGTGATGAATTCACGAACGCGAAGGCGACCCTCGTGTGTCGTGGAATCTGCGAAGGCAACCGCCACAACATCCACTGGTGATCGTCGTCCCGATGCGATGGAGTCTTTGATCTGAGCTCGCTGACGTCGCGCCTCAACTGCCGCACGGGATGCGGCGACGCGATCAACCTCTGGCATCACTTGTTTAGGCAAGTGCGTCAGCCGTTTCTCCACTCTCACGTCGAATGGCTTCGAAAATGGCGTCCGGTCCGACACTGAGGATGCTTCGCGTCTGCGCAACGATGATGTTCTGAGCAAATGCTCCGAAGACGTGTTTAGCATCGCGCACCATGGCACCTTGAGCGCCAAAACCTGGAGCGAGGACGGGCAGAGGATACGCCGACGAGGTGTCGACCCCAAAACTTGTGAGGTCAAGGGTCGCACCCAGGACAACACCAAAGGAACCTGGATCCGTCGCGGAGACTGAGCGTCGTGAAACCTCGTCGATGATGTGACCGGCGATGGATTGACCAGACTCATTCCGACCCCGTTGGATCTCGGCACCTTCTGGATTGGACGTGGCCGCGAGCACGAAAACGCCCTTGCCCGCGTCGTTCGCCAGCGAGAAGGTGCCATCGAGTGAACCGACTCCTAAATACGGGGAGACCGTAACCGCATCAGACTCGAGAGGCGATCCAGCGCCCAACCAGGTGGCGTTGTAGGCATCCATTGTCGTGCCGATGTCGCCACGTTTCGCATCGGCGATGACAATAATTCCTGCTGCACGGGCGCGACGAATGAGTTCTTCGAGAATCGAATACCCCGCGGAACCGTATCTCTCGTAAAAGGCCACCTGTGGCTTGATGATACCGACATGGTTTACGCAGGCGTCGAGGGTTCGGAATGAAAGTTCTCGGAGACCGCGCGAATCGTCATCCAGACCCCACGATTTCAGAAGAAAAGGATGCGGGTCTATCCCGACACAGAGGTGACCAAACTCCAAAAAGACTTGGGCCAAACGCGTGGCAAAACCTGCTGACATCGTCACGCGTTCACCCTCAGTTTTTCGGCCCGCTCGGTGGCGTACTCTTGCAGGCTTGTGACACTGAATCCGTCTCGACGAACATCGAGGCTCGCTACCGCCGCCGAGACTTGAGCCATCGTGGTGAACAGTGGTTTGTCTGCGGAGATCGCCGCGGTTCTGATCTCAATACCATCGGCCGTGGCACTTCGTCCCGACGGTGTATTGATCACGATGTCCACCTCACCCTTGTCGATCAGTTCAACAATCGTGGCTTGCCCCGTCTTGTCACTGACTTTAGAAACGACGCGCGCAGGAATACCGTTGCGTTCCAAAACGCTGGCGGTTCCCGCCGTGGCGACGATTGAGAATCCCAGTTGAGTGAGGCGCAGAGCCGGAAGGACGATAGCTCGCTTGTCACGATCAGCAACCGAGACAAAAACCGATCCGCTCGTGGGCAGTCCCCCGTACGCTCCATCCTGACTTTTCGCGAATGCGAGCGGGAAGTTTCGGTCAATGCCCATAACTTCACCGGTGGATCGCATCTCTGGACCGAGGATGGAGTCCACCACGACACCCGCGTGGGTTCGGAAGCGCTTGAAGGGAAGCACAGCTTCCTTCACCGAAATCGGCGATCCGGATTGGTAGATCGAACCGTCGATTTCTGGGAGCAGACCTTCACGCTTCAGCTCGTCGATTGACTCACCGAGCATGATTCGACTGGCTGCTTTAGCGAGAGGAATTCCCAGGGCTTTCGAGACAAAAGGCACGGTTCTACTTGCCCGAGGATTAGCTTCGAGCACATAGAGAACGCCAGCACCTATCGCGAACTGCACATTGAGGAGTCCACGAACGCCAATGCCCTGGGCAATCGCCAGCGTCGCCTGGCGAACGCGGTCAACATCGGCAATCCCGAGCGTCACCGGAGGCAGGGTACACGCCGAGTCGCCCGAGTGAACTCCGGCCTCTTCGATGTGTTCCATCACGCCACCGACGTACAGCTCGTGACCGTCGAATAGCGCATCCACATCAATTTCAATGGCGTCATCGAGAAAACGGTCCACAAGCAATGGCTGACCCGGACCGATGATGGCCTGATCTGCCACTCGAACAAAGTAGTCTCTCAGCGATGCGGTGTCGAAGACAATTTCCATTCCGCGACCACCGAGAACATACGACGGCCTCACGAGAACGGGGTACCCAATTTCCTCGGCAACGGTGACTGCCGACTCGACATCGATTGCCGTGCCATTTCTCGGTGCGAGGAGGCCTGCAGCCTCAAGAATGCGACTAAATTCGCCACGTTCTTCGGCGAGGTCAATCGCCTCTGGTGACGTACCGAGGATGGGCACTCCCGCGGCTTTGAGTCCGTTAGCTAGGTTCAGCGCGGTCTGACCACCGAGTTGCACAATCACCCCGACAAGCTCACCGGATTGTGACTCAGCGTGAATGACCTCAAGCACGTCTTCCAAGGTCAGCGGCTCAAAGTAGAGCCGGTCACTCGTGTCGTAGTCTGTCGAGACCGTCTCGGGATTGCAGTTAATCATGATGGTCTCGTAGCCAACACCCGAAAGTGCGAATGAGGCGTGGACACACGAGTAGTCGAACTCAACACCCTGACCGATGCGATTAGGGCCGGAACCGAGAATGACCACCTTGCGCCTGGATGAGGCGGAAACTTCGGTCTCCTGGTCATAACTCGAGTAGTGGTAAGGCGTGAGTGCGGGAAACTCGCCGGCACATGTATCAACGGTTTTGAACACGGGGCGAATTCCCAGTGTGTGGCGTTGCTGACGCACCTCGGCCTCGTCGGCCCCGCGCAACTGCGCAATCTGCGCGTCAGAGAAACCGTGTTCCTTGGCAAGCAGAATGACATCCTGATCGAGATCGGGAGCCTGCGCAATCACATCAGCGACCTCATTGATGAGCACAATCTGATCGATAAACCAGGGATCAATCTTCGTCGCATCAAAAGCCTGCTGTGTCGTGGCGCCTTTGCGGAGAGCCTGCTGAAGGGTGACGATCCTGCCGTCCGTGGGGATCGCCGCAATCGCGAGCAGCTCGTCGAGAGATCGGGCTTCGTCACCCCAGTGAAAGCTACTTCCTCGCTTTTCAAGCGACCGAAGCGCTTTTTGCAGTGCCGTTGAGTAATTCCTCCCGATCGCCATCGCCTCGCCGACAGACTTCATGGTCGTGGTCAGCGTGGCATCGGCCGAGGGAAACTTTTCGAAGGCGAAACGTGGCACTTTCACGACGACGTAGTCCAGCGTTGGCTCGAAACTTGCTGGCGTCACACGGGTAATGTCATTGGGAATCTCGTCCAGGCGATAACCGACCGCAAGCTTGGCGGCAATTTTCGCAATCGGAAACCCGGTGGCCTTTGAAGCCAGCGCAGAAGAGCGGGAAACACGAGGGTTCATCTCAATGACAATGACTCGTCCATCAGCCGGGTCCACGGCGAACTGAATGTTGCACCCGCCGGTGTCAACACCGACAGCGCGAATAATCTCAATCCCAATGTCTCGCAAATTCTGATACTCGCGGTCGGTGAGCGTCAATGCTGGCGCTACGGTAATCGAATCTCCCGTGTGCACACCGACCGGATCCACGTTTTCAATGGAACAAATCACCACAGTGTTATCCGCGGTGTCGCGCATCAGCTCGAGTTCATATTCCTTCCACCCGAGGATGCTCTCCTCAAGCAACACCTCACTCGTCGGACTCGACGAGATGCCATCCCCCGCGATTCGAATGAGATCTGCTTCGTTGTAGGCGAATCCCGAACCAAGTCCACCCATCGTGAACGAGGGTCGAACCACCAACGGATAACCCAGATCCTGCGCGTACTCCAGAGCTTCCTCAACCGTGTGCGCGATGTGCGAACGCGCAACGTCGGCTCCTGCGGCGATCACCAGATCCTTGAATAGCTGTCGATCCTCACCCTTGCGAATGGCCTCCACCTTGGCACCAATCAACTCCACGTCGTACCGTGCGAGAACCCCATTTTCATGGAGTGCCATGGCGGCGTTGAGCGCGGTCTGCCCGCCGAGTGTCGGCAAAATGGCATCAGGTTTTTCTTTGGCGATAATCGATTCGATTACCTCAGGGGTGATTGGCTCGACATAGGTGGCATCTGCGAAATCCGGGTCGGTCATGATGGTCGCCGGATTGGAGTTGACCAAAATCACCCGGATTCCCTCTTCGCGAAGGACTCGACATGCCTGCGTTCCCGAGTAATCGAACTCGCAGGCCTGACCGATGACGATCGGGCCGGAACCGATAACGAGGACAGACTGAATATCAGGGCGACGAGGCATTAGTGGTTTTCTCCTGGCTGTTGCGACGAGATGACCATGTCGCGGAATCGGTCGAAAAGGTAATTTGAGTCACGCGGACCTGCCGCCGCTTCGGGGTGATACTGAACTGAGAACGCGTTCAGATCGAGACAGCGCAATCCTTCAACCACTTGGTCGTTCAGGCTGAAGTGGCTCACCTCAACCCGACCAAAACCCGCGGGCGAGTCGATGATGCCGTCAATCGGTGCGTCAACGGCAAATCCGTGATTCTGACTCGTTATTTCCACCCGCCCGGTCGCTTTGTCGAGAACCGGTTGGTTGATTCCACGGTGACCGAATGGCAATTTGTACGTGGAGAATCCGAGGGCGCGACCGAGAAGCTGATTACCGAAGCAGATGCCGAAAAAGGGGACACCCGCCCTGAGGACCTCACGTAGCAACTCGACGTGACGGTCACTGGCAGACGGGTCTCCGGGGCCATTGCTAAAGAAGAGCGCAGCTGGAGCGAGTTCCAAAACCTGCTCTGCCGTCACCGTCTGAGGTAAAACGTGCGCGTCGAATCCTCGCTCAGCGATGTAATTCACCGTGGATTTTTTGACACCTAAATCGAGGATGGCGACGGTGCCGAGGGATTCACCTATCGCGGGAACCACGTACGCCTGTGCGGTCGACACTTCGGATGACAGGTTGAGGCCACTCATCTGCCGGCCGGCGCGCACTCGCTCAAGCTGTGCGGCATCATCGCTCGTGGCGTCGGCACCGGAGAAAATTCCCGCGCGCATGGCGCCCTTGTCGCGGATGTGGCGCGTCACCGCACGGGTATCGATGCCCGAGATTCCGACGATACCCTCGCTCTCCAAATCGTCGTCAAGACTTCGCTGCGCCCGAAAATTCGAGACGACGCGCGACGGGTCGCGAACGACGAAGCCAGCGACCCAGATTTTGCGTGATTCCATGTCTAGGTCGTTTGCCCCGGTATTCCCAATGTGCGGGGCCGTCATCAGCACAATTTGTCCCGCATACGACGGATCGGTAAGGGTCTCCTGATAACCGGTCATTCCGGTCGCGAAAACGATTTCGCCAAACGTCGCGCCGCGCGTACCGTAGGCGTAGCCGTCGTAGCGTTGGCCGTCCTCGAGGACGAGAACAGCTTTCTCTCGGTTGAGTTTCACAAAGTTCCTTTTTCGTGGGTTGCGTTATTGCGGGTGTGACGAAGACGTGGGAATTGAACGAAGTGCCTGCATTGACTCGTTGAATGAGCCAAGATCGCTCGGCCGGACCAACCGAAGGTGTGTGGCAAGCTCGACTACGGATTCGCTCCGCGTCGTCGTTTCCCACACGATGGTTTGCAAACCGTCTTTCTCGACAACTTTGTCTATGACGGTCGTCGTGCGCATTGACCCACGGAACTGGTGGGCCGGGATGCACAGCCGCTCCCCCGAAAGCAACTCACACACAACGGCGTCCTTGTCGATGACGACGGTTCCATACCCACGAAAGGCAAATCCTGGCAGGTTTACTCGCTCCAAGAAATTATCGGCACGCGTGGTAGCCACGTAGAAGACCGCGTATTCGCGGGCGTCAGGAGATGACGCGACTGAAAACATAACGATTGACCCTGCCCTTTGTGACCGAGCACGCCAGCCCCACAGCATGAGTCCAAAAATAATCGCCACGATGAGGACGCTAATCAGAGCGCCAATTGCCTTATCCATGATGGTTAGTCCTTTGCCACAGTCTGTGTACTAGAGAGATGCCCGTACTTCTGAGCATCAGCGGCGACGAGAGCTTCATCGCGAAGGTTCCCATCGTGAAAAGTGAAGTAGCCGTGTCTCATGGTGTGAATGACTCGACCGGGCAACTCAATTCCCGCGTATGGCGTGTTGAGTGATCGTCCACTGAGGTCCGAGGTGCTCCACACGCGACTCGCGTGTGGGTCGAAGATCACGAGGTCTGCGACGGCACCCTCTCCAAGCGAACCAGCCGAAGACGCCTTCCCGATTTCAGCAGGTGAGGAACTCAGCACCCGTGCCACCGCTGACCAGTCCAGCATCCCCGTTTGCACGAGGGTCTTGTTGACGATAGGGAGTGCGCTTTCGAGCCCAACCATCCCAAAAGCGGCGCTGTCCCACTCGCAATCTTTGGTGTCGATGGGATGGGGCGCGTGGTCTGTCGCAACAATGTCAATCGTGCCATCTGCGACGGCACGTCGCAGAGCGATGACGTCTTCTTCTGTACGAAGAGGCGGATTGACTTTGAAACGTGCGTCATACCCGAGCGCGAACTCTTCAGTCAAGAGTAAATGGTGTGGTGTCACCTCGGCGGTCACGCACACGCCTCTCGCTTTGGCGGCCCGGACAATCTCAACCGAACCCCGAGTAGACACGTGACAAATGTGCAGGCGAGCACCCAGATACTCGGCGAGCAAGACATCGCGCGCGATAATGCTCTCTTCGGCAACAGCGGGCCAGCCGGTCAAACCCAATCGCGCAGAAACCTCGCCTTCGTTCATTTGCGCGTCGACCGTCAAACGCGGATCCTGCGCGTGTTGCGCGAGAACACCGTCAAAAGTCGCCACGTATTCGAGGGCTCTGCGCATGAGGAGCGAATCGTGTACGCATTTACCATCGTCACTAAAGACACGAACGTGGGCTCGAGATGCCGCCATACCGCCGATGTCAGCCAATCGCTCACCAGCTAACCCTTCGGTGACCGCCCCGATTGGATGCACGGTCGCGTATCCGGCTTCCTCACCCAGACGCGCAACCTGCTCTACGACTCCGGCGTTGTCTGCCACAGGATTCGTGTTGGCCATCGCAAACACCGTGGTGAACCCGCCAGCCGCGGCAGCTTGCGTTCCGGTCAGAACCGTTTCGCTCTGTTCAAAACCGGGTTCGCGGAGGTGCGTGTGCAGGTCGACTAAGCCAGGCAACATTATGTTCCCCGCGACATCAACGACTTCGACTGCCTCACAGTCAGCCGGCGCACCTCGCCGCGCAATGCGACCATTTTCGACGAGAACATTTTCCGAGTCAGCGCCGAGGACACGCGCGTTGAGAAAGAGAGTAGAAGTCGTCATGCGAGCTGACCTTTCGCGCCAGTGAGGAGGGAGTAGAGAACGGACATCCTCACAAACACCCCGTTTGAAACCTGCTCCAAGATAAGCGACTGCGGGGAATCCGCTGCCTCGCTCGAAATTTCTAGTCCTCGATTCATCGGGCCGGGGTGCATGATGATCGTTTCGGAGTTCAGGCGTCGGTATCGCTGTGCGGTGAGACCCCAAAAGCGGCCGTACTCTCGCGCGTTCGGAAAGTACGCGTGTGTCATCCGCTCTGCTTGGATGCGCAACATCATGACCACATCGCAACCCGAGGCAAGAGCGTCATCGAGACTGTGCCACACCCGAACCGGCCAGGCTCCGATTGAGTGCGGCAGAAGTGTGATTGGCGCGACGATGTCAACGCTTGCGCCGAGCGTAGAGAGCAACCAAATATTGGACCTAGCAACTCGCGAGTGCAGAATATCTCCGACGATGCAGACTCTGACTCCCGAAAGGTCTTTTCCTCGGGAATCCTCTCCATAGATTTTTTTGCGCATCGTGAAGGCATCAAGCAGTGCCTGAGTGGGGTGCTCATGAGTACCGTCACCCGCATTGATGACAGGAACATCGATCCATCCGCTGTGAGCGAGGAGATGTGGCGCGCCGCTCGAACCGTGTCTGATAACAACAGCGTCGATTCCCATGGCGTCGAGAGTCTGAGCGGTGTCCTTGAGGCTCTCCCCTTTTGATACGCTCGAGCCCTTTGCGCTGAAATTGATCACGTCGGCGGAAAGCCGTTTTTCCGCGGCCTCAAAAGATGTGCGCGTTCGGGTGGAATCCTCGTAGAAGAGATTGACGACAGCTTTGCCTCTCAGCGCTGGAAGTTTCTTCACATCTCGATGCCCAAAGGATGCCATGTCCTCAGCGATATCGAGAATGGAGATTGCGTTGTCACGATCGAGGTCATGGGTGCTCAGCAGGTGTCTCACGCGTCACCTCCGCTCGTGACCGAGACAACGTCGTCGCCATCAATCTCGGACAGACGAACATTCACTCGTTCTCCTCGAGCGCTGGGAACGTTTTTACCCACATAGTCCGCACGGATGGGCAGCTCACGATGACCGCGATCAACGAGCACCGCGAGGCGGACGATTGCCGGACGCCCGACATCAGTGAGGGCATCCAGCGCGGCTCGCACGGTGCGCCCAGAGTAGAGAACGTCGTCCACAAGCACAACCGTCTTGCCATCGATATCGACGGGTACCTGAGTCAGTGCGGATTCGCGCATCGGGTTGCTCATCAAATCATCTCGATACATCGTGACGTCCAGCGAGCCCACCGGAATCTGAGTATCGCCGTCGATACGTTCGAGAATCCCCGCAATTCGCCGTGCCAAATGAACGCCTCGAGTGGGAATACCGAGCAGAACCAAATTCGAGGAACCTTTGTTGCCCTCAAGAATTTCATGAGCGATACGGGTCAATGCACGCGTAACGTCATCCGACTGCAAAAGCGTTGCAGACATCTGACCCCCCTTTCCCGCCTCTCTGGACGGACTTAAAGGTTGCCGAATAATTACTTTAGGTTAGCAGGACTGCGCCACCGACGCGAGCAGGCCGTTCACGAACTTAGGCGAATCCTCGGATCCTAGGTCGGTAGCAAGCGAAACGGCTTCTGAGATGACCGCCGGAGCTGGCACGTCACTGTTGTACATCAATTCCCATACTGCGACGCGCAGGATTGCACGATCCACGGCGGGCATGCGCTCGAGGGTCCAGCCCCGCGCATACGTCTGAATCGCCTCATCGATTTCAACGCTGTGATCAACGAAGCCATCAACAATTTCTCGTGCGTACAGCCACGAGGATGCCCGGTCGGGTTCGCCTATCGCGCGCGCTGCCTCATCAGCCAGAACATCCGCAACAGGCACTCCGCGCAAGTCTGCGGCGAAGAGGATATCAAGAGCGCGCTTACGTGCTTTGGCTCGAGCGCTCACTAGTCGTTAACGCGACCGAGGTATTCACCGGTACGAGTGTCTACCTTGACTTTGGTGCCCGACTCAAGAAAAAGCGGAACCTGAATCTCATAACCGGTCTCCAAAGTTCCCGGTTTGGTGCCACCGGTAGAGCGGTCCCCTTGCAGTCCCGGCTCCGTGTAGGACAACTCGAGAACGACCGACGTCGGGAGTTCTATGTACAGCGGATTTCCATCGTTCAACGCAATCTGGACATCCTGATTTTCCAGGAGGAAGTTCTTCGCGTCACCCACGACCGCGTCGGAAACATTGATTTGCTCGTATGTGTCTTTGTCCATGAACACAAACTCAGCCCCATCGTTGTACAGGTACTGAAAATCGCGTCGATCAACATTGGCCGTTTCGATCTTCGTGCCGGCGTTGTAGGTCTTGTCGACAACTTTTCCGGTGAGGACGTTCTTCATCTTGGTACGAACGAAGGCGCCACCTTTACCGGGCTTCACGTGCTGGAATTCGATGATGGTCCACAGTGCTCCATCGATTCGGAGGACGACGCCATTCTTTATGTCTGCGGTAGTTGCCATGGTGGACTTTCTCTTCTCAAACGAAGATGCGCACGAAGCGCATCCCGCTTATTTTATCGGGAATGTTGGTCGGCGAAGGTTCGAGGCTAACGGTCACGCAGAATCTGCGCGAGGGCAAGAGAATAGGAATCGATTCCAAATCCCGCAATGACGCCCGTGGCTACAGCCGATATCACGCTCGTGTGCCGAAACTGTTCCCGAGCGTGCGGGTTTGAAATGTGAACTTCGATGAGAACCAGGCCAGACTTTGTCACCTGCGCCACAGCGTCACGAAGTGCGTAGCTGTAGTGGGTAAACGCCGCAGGGTTGAGAATAACGGCCGACTCCGTGTCGATTGCCTCAAACAACCAGGACATCAGCTCCGGTTCAGAATCGCTCTGTCGCACATCAATCTCGACGTGGCCACCCTGCTCCCTCAGTCTCGAGGCAACATCCTCAAGAGTGAACGAGCCGTAGACATCGGGCTCGCGCGTTCCCAGGCGGCCGAGGTTCGGACCATTGAGGACGAGGACTCGATTCATGGAACAAGTCTAATTCGCGACCTCTTGGTATGCGGCAAACAGCACCGAGGTATCCGGCACATTTATGGTCGTGGGTGAGGCAATACCATTGAGCACGATGAAGCGAAGCATCGACCCCCTGGCCTTCTTGTCACGGCGCATCGTTGCCAGCAGCGTGTTCCATCGCCCCGCCGGATATTCGGTCGGGAGGGTGAGCGACGAGAGAATGCGACGGTGTCTTTCCACAATCTCGTCAGGCAGGTTCTGCGTCATCCGAGAAAGTTCAGCCGCGAACATCATGCCCACAGAAATCGCTGCGCCATGTCGCCACTGATAACGCTCGGCGTGCTCAATGGCGTGTCCCAAGGTGTGTCCGTAATTGAGTATCTCTCGTTGCCCCTGTTCGGTGAAGTCCTCGCTGACAACGCGAGCCTTTATCCCGATGGATAGCTCAATCACACGGCGAAACTCGTGAGATTGCGGATCGGTTGCCCGATCGACATCGGCTTCAAGAATCTGGAGGATTTCCTCGTCTCCGATGAAGCCGCACTTGACGATTTCTGCAAAGCCCGCCAGCAGCTCGTTTCGCGGAAGCGTGTCAAGCAGGTCAAGGTCACACAGCACCGCGCGTGGTGCATAGAACGCACCGACGAGATTTTTGCCTTCGGCAGTATTGATGGCCGTTTTACCACCGACCGAGGCATCGACCATGCCAAGTACCGTCGTGGGTATGTTTACGTAACGGATGCCGCGCAACCACGTCGCGGCGACGAATCCGGCGAGGTCGGTAACCGCTCCCCCTCCGAGGCCAATAATCGCATCCGTGCGGGTGAAATCAGATTGTCCGAGCACCTGCCAACAGAAGGACGCCACTTCGATTCGCTTGCCGGCCTCGGCGTCCGGAATTTCCGCAAGAAGAGCGGTGAGCGTGCCGCTCAACTCCTCCCGCAGATTTTCTGCGACCTCGCGAAGTGACACGGGATGCACGATGAGAACTTGCGAGACGCCGGAGCCCAGCGCGCTCAACAACATGTCCTGATCGCTGGTGAGTCCTCGGCCAACCGCTATGTCGTAGGACGTCTCTCCGGTGACGCTGATGATCGTGTTTTCAGTCACTGAGGATGCTCGCTTTCAGCTGGATATCCATTGGTGATCCACTCAACAATGTCGCGGGAAATCTCATCAAGGTTTCCACGGGATGTGTCGTAGGTTCGAGTAGCGAGGCGCTCGTAGAGTGGCCGGCGAGCCTCGAATATTTTTAGCCACGCGTCTACGCCACCGTGCGAGACGAGGGGTCGCTTGCCGCCCTCCAATCGCTCGGCCACAGCATCTGGGGAGACGGTGAGATACACCACCGGGAGTTCTGCAAGACGAGCCTGCGTGCCGCGGGCGAGGACAGCACCACCACCGAGACTCACTACGGAATCCGTGGCCACCGCACGGGCCACGAGAGCCTCTTCAATCCTGCGAAACTCATCTTCTCCGTGCTCAGAAAAGAACGTGGCGATTTCACCCTGCTCGGCAACGAACATCTTGTCCGTATCCAATCGAGGCGCGCCCAGCAGGGACGAAACGCGTTTCCCAACCTTGGTCTTACCTGCGGCCATCGGGCCAATAAGAACGACGCGAGCAGTCATACCTACTCGCGGGAGGATGAGAGTGAGCTTGGGATGTGGGCAACGAAACTGTCAAGATTGCGCTTCGTTTCCGCGATGTTGTCGCCCCCGAATTTTTCAAGCACTGCCTCGGCGAGCACTAGGGCGACCATAGCTTCGGCAACCACCCCGGCCGCAGGAACAGCACAGACATCTGAACGTTGGTGGTGCGCACCGGCAGCTTCCCCGGTGGACACATCGACGGTCTTGAGAGCATGTGGGACCGTGGCAATCGGCTTCATGCCGGCGCGCACGCGAAGCACCGTTCCCGTGGACATGCCACCTTCGATACCACCCGCGCGCCCAGACTCGCGCGTGATACCGTCCGGACCAGGCACAATCTCGTCGTGCGCTACCGATCCCCGGCGGCGCGTGGTTTCGAATCCATCGCCGACCTCCACGCCCTTGATAGCTTGAATGCCCATGAGTGCGCCCGCAATCCGCGAGTCAAGACGTCGATCCCAGTGCACGTGAGAACCCAACCCGGCAGGGAGACCGTACGCTAAAACTTCAACGACTCCGCCAATCGTGTCGCCGGTATCGTGAGCATCCTGAATTTCGGCAATCATCGCGACGCTGGTGTCAGGATAAAAGCAGCGCACTTCGTCTGCGTCAATCGTGGCAACGTCGGATGCGTGAGGCAAGGTCCCACCATCCGGAACCATCACCGGCCCGATGGCGACGGTGTGACTCACGAGTGTGATGCCAAGTTGACCAAGGAAGCTGCGCGCCACTGCACCGAGTGCAACTCGTGCCGCAGTCTCGCGCGCGCTCGCCCGCTCCAGAATCGGCCGAGCTTCGTCAAATCCGTACTTCTGCATGCCGACGAGATCGGCGTGACCGGGTCGAGGACGCGTCAAAGGAGCACCGCGTCCGGAGGATCGAACGTCTTCTGCGACGGGATCGGGACTCATCACTTCGGTCCACTTTGGCCACTCGGAATTACCGATGCGCAACGCTACTGGCCCACCGAGAGTGAGTCCGTGCCGAACTCCGCCCGAAATGCTGAGTTCATCTTGCTCGAATTTCATCCGAGCGCCACGCCCAAATCCGAGTCGACGACGCTGCAAATCCGCCTGAATGTCGTCTCTCAGAACCGGGATTCCGGCGGGAAGACCTTCAATTATCGCGATGAGTTCCGGACCGTGAGATTCACCTGCAGTAAGCCATCGAAGCATGGCTTAAGTCTGTCACATCGAACTATGGAGCCGAGTCACCGCGCAACGAACACACGTCCTGCACTGACGAATGAGCTAGAGGCCGAGTTCGTTCAGACCGACACTCGCGAACATGGCTTGCATGACGGCAGTTTCATCAGGTAATTGTGCGTCGCCGTCATCGAGCAAAAAAAGCTTCACTTGCTTGAGTGCCTGAAAGGCCAGCATCGAGAGTCCGCTCACTGTAACCCCACCGCGCTCTCGCCACTCCAGCGCGCGAGGGCTTGGCCAGACGTCGTACGCCGCATCCAGCAAGATCGCGTTGTCGCATCTAGCCAGCGATTCGAGACCAACCTGGGCAGAACCTGGCACCGTCGATACACAGACCTCTGCCTCGGGCAGAGTGGACACGTCACTGAGTGCGACGACGGTCAACGGCATCTTCAGGCGAGCAGCAAGCGCAACCAGTTGGCCTGCGCGAGAGGTGTCTCGAAGACCTACGCTCGTCCGCGCTACGCCTAGATCCCGCAGTGCGACCAGCGATGACTCTGCGGTCGCACCACCGCCAATGATGACTGCGTGGCCAATTTCTCCAGCGCCGGCCGCGGTCAGGGCAGACGCCATCCCGAACACGTCGGTGTTGTATCCACTCACCGTTCGACCCTGTTCATCGGGTGCGAACACAAGCGTGTTTACAGCGCCGGTGCTCTGCGCTGCGTCATCGTGGTTCTGTGCAAGCTGCCAGGCTTCCCGCTTGAGCGGCATGGTGACCGAGAGTCCACGCCAACGGGAATCGCATCCTGAAACAAAGTGGCTCAGCTGGCCTGCCGGGACTTCATAACGCGCATACTCCCAATCAAGATGGAGAACACGATACGCAGCAGCGTGAAGGATGGGAGATTTGCTGTGCGCAATCGGTGATCCCACTACGCCAAGCTGTGTTGAAGTCATCGTGACAACTACTTGTACTCGGGGTGTTCCTGCCACCAAGCCTGGCTTTGCGCGACGGCAACCTCGTGCTCGGCCAACGTTTCAGAAAACACTGTCTCACCTGTCTCGAAATTCACCGCGACAAAGAACAGCCATGCACCATCAGCGGGATGCAATGCGGCATCGATAGCGTCTGCACCCGGATTAGAAATAGGCGCAAAGAGCATTCCCGGATGAACATAGGTGTTGTAAGGATTACCGGAATCTGCGCGCTCAGCGGCAGTGGTATTCATCATGTTCGTGTTTCCCGTGCCGTAGGCGACAGTGGCATCAGATTCAAGAAGGCCCGAGTCCCACAAGTCGGGGCTAAGTCGGTTTTGGAAAACCCGACTGACCTTGTACATATCCGGAACAGAACCCGATTCCTTTTGGACGAGCGACGCAAGAGTAATCACACTCCATCGGTCTTCCGGAGCAACACCGGCAGAATCCAAGTCCTCGATACACCGATCGACCATGGTCTGCAGAATCTCCGTTGCGGTCATGCCCGGTGAGAACTCATATGTTGCCGGAAATAAGAAGCCTTCGAGTGACGGCGCATCGGCGGGAAGGCCAAACGACGTTGGATCCGTTGCCGCGGTTTCAAAGTCAGCCACGGGGATGCTCGTTTTGTCGGCAAGTATCGCCAGTACTTTGGGAAGGATTGTTCCCTCAGGAATGACGACCTGGTTGACCACCCGATTGTTCTCGTCGAGCAAAGCCGCTAGAGCCAATTCCGACGACATTTCTTTTTTGAGACGAAATGTACCCGGAGTAAAAACGGGAGCAGGGTCAGTCTTGAGCAAAAGCCGGTAAAACGAATCGAAACTCTTGACGACACCGGCACTCTCGAGGTTTCGTGCGACGTCTTCGCCGATGTCGCCCTCGTGTACCTCGAAGAGAACTTCTGTGGTGCCCGTTCCCGAGTAGTCATCTGAAGGGTGAAGCCACGAGCTCACCGTTCCCGTTGTCACGAGAGCAATCGACGTGCCAACGAGAACACAGGCTGCCACGATTCCAAGAACGAGAAAAAGCCGCTTGCGTCGCGGCGGCTTGGATCCGGAATTTCGGGAGTGTTGAGCGGTAGCGCCCTGCTGTCCATCGGGGTAGTACACGTCGTGCTCTCCTTCTACAACTGCGCTACAGGCGTACCGGTCGGTCGGCCCGAAATCCGTTCCGAATCGAGCGCATGCTGTAAAACCATAACAGCGGCGACCTGATCAACGACTGAACGCGTCTCGCGTTGCGACTTTCCGTTTGCGCGCAGTGCCTGATGCGCTGAGACCGTGGTCAGCCGCTCATCGACCATCATGACGTCACTCGACAGACGAGAATCCAAGTCGCGGGCTAGGTTCAGTGCATCCTCTGTGGATGCCGTGTGCGCCCCGGCAAGGTTGAGCGGCAAACCGACCACAACCTCAATCACCTCATATTCTCGTGCGAGAGCGACCATGCGTTCGAGTAAGTCCTCATCCGTTCGCTGGAGAGTCTGCACCGGAGTGGCAAGCAACCCCTCCGGATCGCTCACGGCAATTCCGACGCGCGCGCGACCGACATCCACTCCAAGCCGTCTGCCGTGTCGCAAGGTCACACACCCGCGTTGGCACGAATGGTCGCCAGTGCCGCCTCGAGAGCCGCGCTGTCGGTGCCGCCGCACTGTGCCATGTCGTCGCGACCTCCGCCACCGCCTCCCATCACAGAAGCCGCGGCTTTTGCCAATGCTCCTGCCTTGTGACCTGCTTCACGAGCTGAGGCAGTTGTGGCAATGATGATGCTCGGCTTGTCGTCAATCACCGCTCCGAGTGCGACCAGGGCGCGTTCGTGCGCAACGGTGTCACGCAGGACTGTCACTAGTTCGCGAAGATCCTCTACTCGACCGAGAACACCAACATTGAGGATGAGTGATTTCGCGTCACCGTGTGACTCAAACTGTGTGCGCAGCTCCGGAACACGCGCGCGGATGGCTTGAGACTCAAACTCGGCAATTCGCTTCTCAGCGGTTTTGAGAGACTGCGCAAGCTCCGCGAATCGAGCGAGAACCTGATCACGAGGGGCTTTGAGATTCGACGAAAGCTCAGAAACGATTGCTCGCTCAGCGGCAAATGACGCAAAGGCGTTTGCTCCAACGAGAGCCTCAATGCGACGGTTAGACGAACCGACCGATGACTCTGAAATCACATTGACCAGACCGATTTCAGCACTCGACGCCACGTGCGTCCCCGCGCACAATTCACGACTAAATGGTCCACCAATGTCGACCATTCGAACGACGTCGCCATACTTTTCACCGAACAGGGCCATCGCACCGAGAGATTTGGCCTCATCAAGAGACATTTCGCGGGTGATGACGTCAAAGTTTGACAGCACCGCGTTATTTGCTATCTCTTCAATCTCTGACCGTGTTGCCGGGCTGAGGGCGTCGCTCCAGCTAAAGTCCAAGCGCAGGTAGCCAGCTTTATTGTACGAACCTGCCTGATGCGCGTCCCCACCTAAGGTTTGCCGCAAGGCGGCATGTACGAGGTGTGTTGCGGAGTGAGCCGCAGAGGCGGTTCGACGATTCTTACGATCGACCACCGTTGTTGCTTTGTCATCACGAGCAACTACACCGCTGGTGACGGTGGCCGTATGACTAACGAGACCGGCAATGGGACGCTGCACATCCAGCACATCAAGCTCGAAGTTCGCGCCGATAATCGTGCCAGCATCGCTGTCTTGGCCACCAGATTCGGCATACAGCGTCGTGGTTCCCACGATGACCTCAACGGTCTCACCAGCACTAGCTGACGCCACCGGAACGCCGTCTTTCAACAGCCCGATAATTGTGGTTTCTGCATCAAAATCGGTGTATCCCGCAAAGGTCGTTTCACCCAAGCTGCGAAACTCACCGTAGACAGAAAGATCGGCTTTCAACGACTTCTTCGCTTTAGCATCAGCCTTTGCCCGCGCGCGCTGTTCGGCCATGAGTGAATCGAATGCGGAGCGATCGACACTCAGTCCGGCTTCCTCGGCCATTTCGAGGGTCAAGTCGATGGGAAATCCGAAAGTGTCGTGAAGCAGAAACGCGGTATCTCCACTGAGTCGCGTGGACGAACTCTTTTTCGTTTCGTCTACTGCGACATCAAGAATCGTAGTTCCGGAGACCAGAGTTTTGAGAAATGTCTCTTCTTCGGCAAAGGCGATTCGTGAAATTCGCGAATAGTCAGCCTCCACCTCAGGATAGGAATCCTTCATCGCGTCACGAGAGGCGGCAAAAAGTTCGGGAAAGGTCACGCTATCGACACCGAGAAGTCGCATGGCTCGAACACTTCGACGCAGCAGACGTCGCAAAATATATCCGCGACCCTCGTTGGCCGCAGTAACACCGTCGGACATCAACATCAGGGCACTTCGCACGTGATCGGCCACCACTCGTAACCGCACATCCGCCTCGCGGTGTGCGCCGTACGTTACCCCGGCGAGCTCTGCGGCCGCATCAATGACCGGACGAACCTGGTCGATTTCATAAATATTCTCGACACCCTGCTTGAGGAATGCGACGCGCTCGAGCCCCATACCGGTATCGATGTTTTTGCTCGGCAATTCACCGAGAATCTCAAAGTCGGTCTTACCGCCGCCTGCACCACGCAAGTACTGCATGAAGACCAAGTTCCATATTTCGAGGTAACGCGAGTCATCGGCCGCCGGTCCGCCATCGATGCCATAAGCCGGTCCGCGGTCGAAGTAGATTTCGGAACATGGACCTGCGGGACCGGGTTGCCCGGTCGACCAGTAGTTGTCCTCCATGCCCATTCGCTGGATGCGCGAATCCGGGAGCCCGGCGGTCTTTTTCCAAAAATCAATCGCCTCGTCATCGTCTTTGTAGACGGTGACCCACAGATCCTTTTCGTCGAAGCCAAGTCCCCCATCAGATTCGGACGACGTGAGGAGCTCCCACGCAAATTCGATAGCTTCACGCTTGAAATAGTCACCAAACGAGAAATTCCCATTCATTTGGAAAAAGGTCCCGTGTCGGGTCGTCTTGCCGACTTCCTCAATATCGAGGGTGCGGATGCACTTCTGCACGCTCGTCGCCCGAGGGTATGGGGCGGGCACAACTCCTGACATGTACGGAATGAACGGCACCATTCCGGCAACGGTGAACAGCAGACTCGGATCGTCGCTAACCAAGGATGCCGATGGCACAACAGTGTGCCCGCGGTCAGCAAAAAAAGTCAGCCAACGCTGACGAATGTCAGAAGTCTTCATTGACGACTAGTTGCCGTTGCGAAGTTCTTCGATGCGCTCGTTATATCCCTCTGCTACGGCATCTTTCAATTGGCGGGCTTTAGCATCCACCGATTCAAAAAACTCTTTTCCGGTTTCGGTCCGCGAGAAAAGGACTGCAGCGACAACCCCGAGTCCGATGCCCCCAAGAACCCAAAAAATGCTCTTCATGTCAACTCTTTCTCTCAAAGAATGTGTCGAGGAACTCGACGACTTAATTGTACGACCCAAAAAGGTGAGGGCCACCCGCAGGGGTAGCCCTCACCTGTGCCACGAAATCGTGACGAGATTTAGCGTGCGGCGTAGTACTCAACCACGAGCTGAACTTCACAAATGATTGGAACTTCAGCACGCTTGGGGCGACGCACCAGGGTGGCGTGCAGCTTGTCGAGCTCGACGTCCAAGTACGCGGGAACGGGAGGAAGAACATCCACGTGTCCACCGGCGGCAGCAACCTGGAACGGTTCCATGCCTTCGGAGCGTTCTTTGACGTGAATGAGCTGACCCGGCTTGACCCGGTAAGACGGACGATCTACCAGCTGACCGTTGACCAGAATGTGACGGTGCACCACCATCTGTCGCGCCTGAGCCATGGTGCGTGCCATACCCGAGCGGAGAATGAGGGCGTCGAGACGCATCTCCAAAAGCTCAACCAGGTTCTCACCGGTGAGGCCCTCGGTGCGACGCGCCTCTTGGAAGACCCGTCGCAGCTGAGCTTCACGGATGCCGTACTGCGCACGAAGGCGCTGCTTCTCGCGAAGACGAACCGCGTAGTCGCTGTCCGCCTTGCGCTTGGTGCGGCCGTGCTCACCCGGAGCATAGGGACGCTTTTCGAGATACTTTGCTGCCTTCGGCGTGAGGGCGATGCCCAACGCGCGCGAGAGGCGAGTTTTACTGCGGGTACGTGACTTTGTAGACACGATGTCCTTTCATTGAGGAGCGAGTTGCGCACGCGCAACCGCATTCACGCTAGCCGCGGGCCACGAGTGTGAACCGCGAAAAAGAGAGGATGCCCAGGACCCGGCTACAGGGTTACCCATGAGTTCGTAGGAGTTAATCATCGGCAGCCGCACCTCTGATTACCGAACAGGCGCTTCTACGCTATCACAGGTCCATGTTGCGGATGATGGCCCTCAGGTTCTCCAGACGCGTGCGCAGCTCCGCCTCCTGACCTCGCTCGGTCGGTAGGTAGTAATCCTTTCCGACCAGGGCATCCGGCGGATACTGTTGGCGAACGACGCCGTGCTCGCTGTTGTGTGCGTACTGGTAGCCCTTCCCGTGACCGAGTCGCGCAGCTCCCGGGTATCCCCCGTCACGCAGGTGAATCGGTACCGGGCCAGATTTTCCGGCACGAACATCCGCGATGGCCGAGTTAATGGCGTTGTATGCCGCGTTTGATTTTGGTGCCAGCGCCAGAAAAATGGTGGCTTCGGCCAGCGGGATGCGCCCCTCGGGCATCCCGATCTGGGCCACCGCCTCTGCCGCCGAAACTGCCAACGTCAGCGCCTGCGGCGAGGCAAGGCCGATATCTTCCGATGCCGAGATGACGAGCCGCCGCGCGATGAATCGCGGATCTTCGCCGGCTTCAATCATGCGCGCAAGGTAGTGGATTGCTGCGTCCGGATCGGAGCCGCGAATGGATTTAATGAACGCGCTGATCACGTCATAGTGCTCATCGCCTTGTCGGTCGTATCTCAGCAAAGCGCGGTCGACAGCTGCTTCAACATCAGCATCAGTAATTTCTTGGCGATTCTGCGCACTCGCGATTGCGGCGGCCGCATCAAGCGCCGTGAGGGCACGTCGAGCGTCACCACTCGACATCGCAACCAGAGCAGCGCGAGCGGACTCAGCCAAGGTGAAGTGACCAGCGAGACCATAGGATGCCGTGAGCGCTCGCTCAACCACCTCGGTGAGGTGTTCGTTAGTGAGCAAATCAAGACGCAAGAGAATCGACCGGGATAAGAGCGGACTTATCACGCTGAACGACGGATTTTCCGTGGTTGCTGCAATGAGCGTTACCCAGCCGTTTTCGACGCCGGGGAGAAGGGCATCTTGTTGTGCCTTTGTGAAGCGGTGGATTTCGTCGAGAAACAAAATCGTGCCGGTGCCGTAGAGGTCTTTTTCGCCACGAGCTTTGTCCATGACCGCACGAACGTCTTTCACGCCCGCGGTCACCGCCGATAATTCAACGAATGTTCGACCCGCGGTTCGCGCAATCACATGCGCCAGGCTCGTTTTGCCGGTTCCCGGTGGCCCCCACAGCACGACAGAGACTGTAGAAGTACTTTCTGGATTGGCAATTGTTCGCAAGGGCGAACCTTGCCCCAACAGATGCGACTGACCAATGACGTCATCCAGCGAGTGTGGTCTCATCCGCACGGCGAGGGGCGCACTGGAATGACCGAGAGATGGTTCAGCTGGCACACATTGAGACTACCTAGGCTGGCACGCGATCGTACGCGAGTGCGCCTAAGATTTTCTTGACCGATGAGCGAAAGGCTCCCCCCACTGTGGCTGCACCGAAAAACGCAAAACTTGCCCGAGAATCTCGCGATCGTCTGCGTTCATTTAACGCACGGCAAGCGATGCACGAGCGTAAGCGAAACAGGCGGCGCAAGGACAACCTCACGTGGGGCCTTGTTGCGGGAGCCGCCATCCTCGTCGCCGTCGGGTCTCAAGTCGGTCTCGCCATCACCGGAGGCGGCGGGAGCGCATCCCCGTCCGCCTCGGGTCTCAGTCTCCCCGACAAGTCATTGGCCCAAGACAAAACGTGGAATGCCACGCTGGGGATTGACGGCGTCGCGCTCACCGTTGAGCTCGACGGCGCACAGGCACCCCAGGCAGTTTCCAGCACGATCTCGCTCGCTCAACAGGGCTTTTACAACTCGCTGACGTGTCACCGACTCACTACTGATGGCATCTTCGTGCTCCAGTGTGGCGATCCGAACGGTGATGGAAGTGGTGGCCCCGGCTACTCGTATGGGCCGATAGAGAATGCGCCAGTCGACAACCTTTACCCTGCCGGCACGATCGCCATGGCTCGACAGGGCAATAACGCCGCTAGCCAAGGCAGCCAGTTTTTCATCGTCTACAAAGACTCCATGATTCCCTCGGACACAGCAGGCGGCTACACAGTCATTGGGCACATCACCGGAGGACTCCCGGAACTTGAGAGCACGGTCATTAGCCAAGGCGTCGCAGACGAATCGACCGATGGGCACCCGGTGGCTCCCGCAGTGATTCAGTATTTCGATATCCTTCCCGGCTCTTAGGGGCGGCATTAGCTCACTCCCGCTGAACGCACGCAACCGAAGTGTTGCTGTGAGGTCTCACGGGTGGGCTCTCCGAACACGATTTTTCGACGCGTATTTGTGTGTGCAATAGGCTAAGGAAGCCACGAGATTACGGGATAAAAAGTTATGAGTAGCAGCACATTCGGTCGTGTCGACGACGAAGGAAATGTTTACGTTACCGATGACGGCGTTGAACGCCTCGTCGGTGCTTTTCCCGATGTCTCACCTGAAGAGGCACTCGCCTACTTCCAGCGGAAATTCGACGACATTGTCACCTCCACGGTGATCATCGAACGCCGGATCGCCACCGGAGCGACGCACAATGCTCGCGAGCTCACGACCAGCCTTGATGCGGTCGAGGCGGCAATTACCGCCGGTGTCGGAGTCGGTGACTTTAGTGCGCTTCGCGGCCGTGTCGAAAACCTTCGTGCGGCGATAGCAGTTTTCGCTCAAGAGTCTTCCGCCGAACAGGAGCAAGCTCGCGAGCAGGTTCTCGCGGAGCGGACCCGAATCGTTGAGGCAATCGAAGCCCTCGCCGCCTCCGACCAATCGTCGATTAACTGGAAAAAAGCCTCGGCGACGACTGATGAACTTTTCGCTGCGTGGCAAGCCACTCAGCAGCGTCACATCAAAATTCAGAAGACAGTGGCTGATGACTTGTGGAAGCGCTTTCGAAATGCTCGGACGAGCCTCGACCGAGCCCGCCGCGCCCATTTTGCTCAGCTCGACGCAGCATCCAAAGGTGTGAAGACTGCAAAGGAAGCCCTCGTGGCTAAAGCGGAGGCTCTTTCGACTCTCGCGCCAGAGAAGGCCATAGCCGCCTATCGCGACCTCCTCGCCGAGTGGAAGGTGTCCGGACGGGCATCCAAAAAAGTTGATGACGCCTTGTGGGCACAGTTCAAGGCGGCCGGAGATGCCTTGTACCAGGCTAAGAAAATCGCGGATTCTGCGGATGATGAGCTCTTCGCAGCAAATCTTGAAGTCAAGCGCGCACTACTTGTCGAAGGTCAACCAATTCTGTCCATGACAAACCGAGAGCAAGCTCGCGCGTTGCTCTCCTCGATACAGAAGCGCTGGGAATCGGCCGGAAAAGTCCCCCGTGCCGCAGTTAAAGAAATGGATGCGGGACTGCGAAGCCTCGAGCAAGCAGTCAAGAAGCTCGACGATGACGCGTGGCACAAGTCCGACCCGGAAAAGGTAGCACGCTCACAATCCATGCTGGCGGCGATTGAGAACAAAATCGCGAGCCTCGAGGCAGAGCTGGCAAAGGCGACCGCAGCCAAGGACCAAAAACGCATTGAGGCGCTCACGGAAGACATCGCAACCCAGCGATCATGGATTTCCGTGCTCGGAAACTAACATCCCCAGTTAAGTTATCTCCCACGGCTTTCCACAAATTCGAGGAGTTGCCGAGCCTTTCGAATGCCACAAGCCATCCTCATGGCATGAGCTATTTCGGGAACTCGCTTGTGGGTGTGATGGATGGTGGAGCACGACTTTCCGTCGCCGAGATTTCCGCGATGCGGCTTGACGGTGAGGTCTACCGCCTCGCCGAGTTGACTTTTCCCACAGATTCCCCCGCTACGCCCTCCCTCAAAGCGTTGAGCGTGTGCCACACCGAACCTCACAAGCTCGTGGCCACGGGCAATTCTGCGCTCTGGATTCACGGTCTCACCCACGAACCCACTCGTCACGAGGTCACCTTCATCGGCCACACTCGACCAATTGACCTGACGGAACGACTACGCGACATTCGCGAAATCAAAATCGACACAAGTGACCTAGCAGTTCTACTGCCTCACCCACCTGGCTTACCGATTGATCAGCTTCACATGCACGGAATGGTCGTCACAGCGGAACGTGCCATCGCAGATCTCGCCCGGGAATGTGACGGCGACGACGCCGATGTCGTGGAGTCTCTCGTCACCTTGATCACTCGTGGAAAGTGTGACGTCTCTCTGATCTCATCGACAATTGAGAAGGCCCGCCGAATGCCGCATCGAAAACGTGGACTCAGACGCATTGTGCTCGTCAGACAACGACTGAGCGATTAGCTCTCATTCACTCGATACACGTCGTACACCGCATCGATTCGACGAACCGCATTGAGAACACGCTCAAGATGGCGCGCATCGCCGGTCTCAAACGCAAAACGCGACAGGGCTAATCGTTCACTCGTCGTATTTACCGAAGCCGACAAGATGTTGACATGGTGTTCCGAGAGCACACGGGTGACGTCCGAGAGCAAACCAGCGCGGTCAAGAGCCTCCACTTGGATGTTGACCAAGAAAATGCTCTGCGCATTTGGGGACCACGAAACGTCGATGAGCCGATCGGGCTCTCGTTTCAGGGATTCGACATTGTTACAGGTGTCGCGATGAACCGAAACGCCCTGACCTCGAGTGATAAAGCCGACAATTTCATCTCCGGGAACGGGAGTACAGCACTTCGCAAGCTTGACGAGAATATCTGGCGCACCTCGAACTAGCACCCCTGAATCACTTCGTCGTTGACTGCGGAGATTTTGGTTTGCCGGCAGCGTGAATCCGGAAAGGTCGTCGCCCTCAACCGTGTTGTCTTGAGTGGCAACGAGTTTCTCGATGACGGACTGTGTTGACACATGCCCTTCACCTACGGCCGCGTAAAGGGCGCTGACATCGTCGTAATGCATGACAGCCAGCACGTGAGAAAGAGCATCAGCACTCATGAGTCGCTGCAGAGGCAGATTGTTTTTGCGCATTGCCCGTGCAATAGCTTCTTTGCCGCTCTCGATGGCCTCGTCGCGACGCTCCTTCGTGAACCACTGCTTAATTTTGTTTCGGGTCCTCGTGCTCTTGACGAAGTTGAGCCAATCCTGACTCGGACCAGAATCCGGATTCTTGCTGGTCAAGACCTCAACAACATCACCGCTCGAGAGATTGGTATCTAAGGGAACCAGTCGTCCGTTGACCTTTGCCCCCATGGTGCGATGGCCGATCTCGGTGTGCACCGCGTAGGCAAAGTCGACGGGAGTTGCGCCAGAAGGCAAACCGATTACACGACCCTTGGGCGTGAAGACGTAGACCTCTTTTGCACCGATCTCAAAGCGCAGCGAGTCAAGGAATTCGCCCGGATCGTCGGTTTCGGACTCCCAGTCCGAAATGTGCGCCAACCACGCCATGTCGTTGTCGACGGACGAGAGTGCATCAGACCCACGTCCACCCGAGACCTTGTCTTTGTACTTCCAGTGTGCAGCAACTCCGTACTCAGCTCTCTGGTGCATCTCCAGCGTACGGATCTGAATTTCCACGGGTCGACCGGAGGGGCCCATCACGGTGGTGTGAAGCGACTGGTACAAGTTGAATTTCGGGGTTGCGATGTAGTCCTTGAAACGTCCTGGAATGGGATTCCATCGGGCGTGAATGCTTCCCAATATCGCGTAACAATCGCGCACGGTCGGGACGATGACCCGAATCCCGACGAGATCGTAGATTTCATCGAACTCACGACCTCGGCCGACCATCTTCTGATAAATCGAATAGAGCTGTTTGGGACGCCCGCTGACGTCACCGCGAACACGCAAAGCGCGCAAATCCCCGCGCACCAAGTCGATCACGTCGGTCACGAACTTTTCGCGCTGTGGACTTCGCGCCGCGACGAGGTTGTTAATTTCTTCGTAGATCTTTGGGTGCAGGACGCCAAAGCTGAGGTCCTCTAATTCCCACTTGATGGCTTGAATTCCCAGTCGGTGCGCCAAAGGGGTATAAATTTCGAGAGTTTCTCGGGCTTTTCGGGCTGCTGACTCCGGGCTCACAAAGCCCCATGTTCTCGCGTTGTGTAGGCGATCCGCGAGTTTGACCACGAGCACGCGCACGTCTTTGGACATCGCGACGATCATCTTGCGAACGGTTTCCGCTTGCGCGCTATCGCCATATTTGACTTTGTCTAGCTTCGTCACGCCATCCACGAGCATGGCAACTTCGGCACCGAAATGTGCCGACACATCATCCAGTGAGAGATTGGTGTCTTCTACCGTGTCGTGCAGCAAAGCCGCAATGACCGTTTTGCTGCTCAGGCCGAGATCGGCGAGAATTCGGGCAACAGCCACCGGATGAGTGATGTACGGCTCACCACTGGCTCTCGTCTGTCCCTCATGAGCCGTCTTGGCCATCTCGTAGGCTGCTTCAATGGCTGCAACATCGGCACGAGGATGATGCTTGCGGACTGCCCTGACAAGTTCGGCAATACCGTCGGTGCTTTGCGCTCGGCTAAAAATTTTAGGAACAAAGCGTCGGAGCGTGGTCGCCGCAGCTGGCGTCGGTTCAGGCACCACGCCGACAGCATCCACAGAGGATGCGTGTTTGTCTTGCGACGACGTGGTATCAGTCACTGCTCACCTGCCTACGCCCATTATCGCAGGCGAAGCACCTCGAGCACGGACGCGAACACGGTGACTGGACTAGACCTCGACGGAGCGAGCCTGAGCGCTCAGAATTTTGTTATCGGCTTTTTTGATCGCGCTTTCACGTCCGCGCCAGCCCGCGTACAACGGCGCAGCGAGGAACAGCGTGGAATACGTACCCACGACGATTCCGATCAGGAGCGCAAGCGAAATGTCGCGAAGCGTTCCCGCCCCGAGAACAAATGCGCCGATGAAAAGAATCGATGCAACAGGTAGAGCCGCAACGACCGAGGTATTGATGGAGCGCACGAGGGTTTGATTCACCGCGAGGTTCACTTGCTGGCCGAAGGTCTTGCTCATATCGCGAGCGACACCGAGGGTATTTTCACGGATCTTGTCAAAGACCACCACAGTGTCATACAGGGAGTATCCGAGAATCGTGAGAAGACCGATTACCGCGCCGGGGGTTACTTCAAATCCGGTAATTCCGTAGACACCCGCCGTAATGATGACGTCGTGGAGCAACGCAACAATCGCAACGACGGACATCTTCCAGGTGCGGAAGTAAATCGCCATGAGCAACGCAGCGAGAACGAGGAACACGATAAGGCCACGAATTGCCGTTTGCGTGATGTCTTGACCCCAGGTTGCCCCGATAAACGACGAGGTGACGTTCGTTTCAGGCACACCATACGCACTGGCTAACGCAGTTTTGACCTCGTTCGTTTGAGCGTTGGTCATTTGACTTGTTTGCACACGAATACCGGAAGATCCAACGACAGAAACCTTCGGCGCGACATCTCCAACCACGGATTCGACAGCAGTCGTTGCCAGGGTTTGGTCCGTGGTCGCTGCATCACTGATGATGAACTCACTACCGCCCGTAAACTCGATGCCAAAGTTGTAGGCGGGAGTTCCGGTAATCGCAGCGCGCGCGAACGGACCAGCGAGTGCCACAACGACAAGAATGAGCGAGACGACATAGAACACGCGGCGACGGCCGACAAAGTTGACGGACTTCACGCCCGAGTAGAGGTCATTACCAAGTTGAGTGAATTTAGACATTAGTTGTCGTCCTTTCCACTGGTGGCATCCGCATTGTCGGCAAGCATCGCCGCCTTGCGCTCAGCAATGGTCTGGCGTTTGGCAGCTTCGCGTGACGACGACGCGACTTTGCTGGAGCGCACCGACGCGGAGGGAGCGAACTGCGCGCGACCTCGGTAAACCGCACCTAGCGCACTGGGGTCAAGTCCACTGAGGGGATGTCCGGACGCAAAGAACCTCGTCTGAGCCAATAGGGCCAAGACGGGGTGCGTGAAGAGTGCCACAACGACGACGTCAACAATTGTGGTCAAACCCAGCGTAAGTGCGAAGCCACGGACGTTACCAATCGCGAGGATGAAGAGCACAAGAGCTGCGAGAACGTTGACCGCGTCACTGGCCAAAATCGTGCGCAACGCTCGACGCCATCCCGTCTCGACAGCAGATTCCAGACCTCGCCCATCGCGTAACTCATCGCGGGTTCGCTCAAAGAACACGATGAAGGAGTCGGCGGTGATACCGATTGCGACGATCAAACCGGCCACACCAGCAAGTGACAATCGGTAGCCCTGATACCAGCTCAGAATCGTGACCAACAGGTACGTAATCACAGCCGCAACACCGAGGGAGAACACCGTGACGAGACCCAAGGCGCGGTACTGAATCAGCGAATAGATGATGACCAGAATGAGTCCGATCAGACCCGCAAGCAAGCCATTGACAAGTTGAGTCGTTCCGAGAGTGGCCGAGATGCTGTCGGAACTCTGAACGGTAAATCCGATGGGGAGTGCACCATACTTCAACTGGTCGGCAAGCGTCTTAGCTGACGACTGGGTAAAGCCGCCGGAAATCTGCGGCTTTCCGTCGGTGATAGCAGCCTTCGTTGCAGGAGCCGAGATGACCGATCCGTCAAGAACAATGGCGAACTGGTTTCGCGCGCCGGTGAGCGCCGAAAGGCGAGTGGTCACCTTAGCAAACGCGTCGGTACCCTCG
The DNA here is from genome assembly GCA_947449765.1 of Actinomycetota bacterium. Lineage (GTDB taxonomy): Bacteria > Actinomycetota > Actinomycetes > Actinomycetales > Microbacteriaceae > CAIOLM01. Next base: position 53,095 of record CANFSP010000009.1, read on the forward strand.
GGGTTGAAGGTCATGTAGACAGCCCACTGACCCGTTGAGGCACCAGTGGATGTCTGGATGAGACCACTCGTGGCATCGGAAATTTGTGAACCAGTGACCTCAACCGGCCCAAGCAGGAACTTGGCGGTTCCGGACACGTCACACGTGATGAGTGGTTGGTCTGTCGGTGCGACGGCAGCTTGCTGTGCGTTGGCTGCCGAGCACTGGTAGGTGTCGTAGGCAGTCTGGAGCTCAGGAGTTACCCACGCCGGGTCACTCGCATCCGTCGGCGCAACTGACGGCGTGGATGACGGTATCGGTGCAGGAGTTTCGGTGGCGTTCGTAGCCTGTTGCGGGGTAGCCGCATCAGTCAAAATGACAGCACGGAAATCAAGCTTGGCTGATGCTTCAATGCGATTGATTGTGTCTTGGTCGGGAGTTCCCGGAATGGACACAACAATGTTTTTCTCGCCCTGTGTGTTGACCTCAGCCTCACTCACCCCGGCCGAATCAACGCGTTGACGAATAATCGCCACCGCTTGAGTCAGCTGCTCCGGTGTTACAGCCTGACCATCGGTCAGCTGTGGCGTGAGCACAATTTGCGTACCACCCTGCAAATCAAGTGCAAGCTTCGGAGTCCAGGATCCTCCCCCAAACAGCACTCCGGCGAAGTTAATACCGGCTAGGGCGATGACAATCACGCCAAGCCAAATCAGATTTTTCGCGGCGGAGCGCATGGGAGTACGGGACACAGTTTTCCTCGTTAGCAGGGTCTAGGGAAATTTTCCTGCCTGGAGGGGATTCGCCTCAGCGAAGCCTCTCAACGCAGAGCCTAGGAGGGAAGTTAGGACGACTTTTTGGCGGTACCAGAAGATTTGGTAGCCGGCTTAGCGGTCGACTTGGCACCCGTTGACTTTGTCGCACTTGTCTTGGCTGTGGTCGATTTTGCTGCGCTGCTCGATCGGACACCGAAAGCGGGTGCGTCAGTCGAAACGGACGCTTTCGCCGGAGCCGAGACAACCTCAGGAGCACCCTCGACAACTCGAGCGATTGCCTGGCGGTGGATTTTGATCACGGAATTTGGCGAAATCTCAAGCATGCAGATGTTTTCTACGTTGTCGATGGAAACAACTTTTCCGTAGAGCCCGAACGAGGTCATCACCGTGACACCGGGAACAAACTTTTTAGCCATCTCTTCAGCGTCACGCTTACGCTTGCGACTGTTGCGAATCATGAAGAATACGAGCACAGCCAGTACCGCAATCATCAGGAGCATGGTTGGGTCTTTAAAGAAATTTGCGAGATCCATGAAGTGAGTCCATTCGAAACAAGAAAAAAGCGCGTCAGAGCGCACTTTGAGTATAGGTCACAAGAGGGTGGGCGCTTGCGGATGCGCAATCGTCATTGGGTCAATTCCCAGATGTTCCCACCCGGCGTTTGTGATGATGCGTCCCCGCGACGAGCGAGAAATCAATCCTTCACGAACGAGGAAGGGCTCGACAACAGTCTCGATGGTTTCGCTATCCTCTCCGATGGAAACCGCAAGCGACGAGAGACCAGTCGGGCCTCCGTTAAATCTTTTGCCCAAGCTTTCTAGGTAGGACCGGTCCAGCCGATCGAGACCCCGGGAATCGACATCGTAAATGTCCAGGGTCTCCCGTGTAGCCAGGAGCGGTTCACTCGCGGGATTGACCTCAATGAAGTCGCGTACCCGGCGCAATAAGCGGTTGGCGATGCGCGGCGTACCTCTACTTCGGCGTGCGAGTTCGGTGAGGGCATCCGGAGACAGCCGCAGATTGAGTAATTCCGAAGATCGCTCGAGCACAGAGACAAGCTCTTCGGGAGAATAAAACTCGAGATGTCCGGTGAACCCAAAGCGATCGCGGAGCGGGCCGGCCAAAGCACCCGCACGCGTGGTGGCACCCACCAACGTAAACGGTGGGATGTCGAGCGGGATTGCCGTCGCACCGACGCCCTTTCCCACCATGATGTCGACTCGAAAATCTTCCATGGCCAGGTAGAGCATCTCTTCAGCGGAACGAGCCATCCGGTGTATTTCATCAATGAAGAGCACGTCGCCCGGGAGTAGCGACGAGAGGACGGCCGCCAAATCTCCGGCATGCGAGATAGCCGGGCCGCTGGACATGCGCAAACTGCGACCACTTTCTGCGGCCACAATCATCGCCAAGGTTGTCTTTCCGAGACCCGGCGGACCCGCCAGCAAAATGTGGTCAGGGGTTCGACCCGATTTTTGTGCCGCCACCAAAAGCAGATTGAGTTGAGCAACCACGCGTGACTGACCAACGAACTCGCGCAGGTCATGCGGACGAAGTGCACCTTCGGCGACTAACTCGTTTTCGTCGTTCACGCTCTCGTTCCTCGACCGAGCGCGGCAAGTGCGGTTCGCAAGGCATCCGAGACGGAAACGTCATCTGCAAGACCCAGTTCTTCAACCGTTTGCGAGGCAACTTTAAGTGGCCAACCAAGACCGACGAGAGCGGACACCACATCATCATCTCGGCGAGAAGACGAGGGCCGCGAATCTGCGGATGACGCTGTCGACAGAACCGCTTGGAGCTTTCCAGCAAGTTGCACGACAATGAGCTTCGCCGTCTTCGGACCGATGCCGGAAACTTTGGTGAATGGTCGATCATCCTCAGCGGTTACGGCACTGAAGATTTCCCCCGGGCTGAGCGTGGACAAAATTGCCATCGCAGAGCGCGGGCCAACTCCCGTGACACTCACGAGTGACTCGAAGAGCTGCAATTCTTCGTGACCGCTAAAACCAAAAAGCGTCAGTGAATCTTCGCGAACGACAAGGGACGTCACCACCGTCGTGTGGTCACCAATGGCGGTAACCAGCGCCAAATCTGTGGTGATGTTCACCCGATAACCGACACCATTTACGTCGATTACTGCCCAGTCCGACCCGCACCCACGCACAATACCGGTCAGCGAAGCAATCACGCTGTCAGACTAAAGCGCTCATCCTCGACGACGGCTCAGGCGCTCCGCTTCACGCCATTTCTGCTGCGCCGGGGTCAACGAGGACTGCGGGGACGTGAGCCCTTCCTCTTCTCCCCCGGAGATCAACCCTCCCGCTCCGCCTCGCCACGCATTCGTGATTGCGAGTGCAAGAGCGTCCGTCGCATCGGGCAACATGCCGGCGGTATCAATACCGAGCAGGCGCGCCACCATGCCCGCGACCTGCTGTTTTGTCGCCCGGCCAGTTCCGGTGACGGCGGCTTTGACTTCGCTCGGCGTGTGTAAATCAACCGGGATTCCGCGCTCTGCGGCGGCAACGATGGCCAAACCGCTCACCTGAGCAACCGACATCACCGTGCGCACGTTGAGTTGCGAAAACACCCGTTCGAGGGCAAATCGTTCGGGTTGGAACTGTTCAAGTGCTGCTCGAATGCCCTCGTTGAGTGTCATGAGCCGCTGGGCCAACGGATCGCCCGATGGCGTCGTAATCACGTCCACGGACACCAGAGTCAGGCGCCTGGCTGAATCGACATCAATAACGCCGACACCGCATCGCGTCATGCCCGGGTCAATACCGAGGATGCGCATCCGGACGCTGCGCCTAGTCGTTCTCGAGTTCGGCGAGAACTTCTGGGCTCAAGTCGAAATTGGCATAGACATTTTGCACGTCATCGCTATCCTCAAGCGCTTCAATAAGTCGAAACACTTTTCGGGCCGTTTCGGCATCAACCGGTACTTCAAGATTGGGCACGAATTCGCTGTCGGCAGATTCGTAATCGATACCAGCCGCTTGAAGTGCCTCGCGGACGACGACCATATCGCTCGGATCGGTAATAATTTCAAACTGTTCGCCGTGGTTATCGACATCTTCGGCACCGGCTTCCAGCACAGCGGAGAGAACGGCCTCTTCACTGGTGCCGGCAGCGGAAACGCGAATGACTCCCTTACGAGCGAAGTTATAAGCAACCGACCCCGGATCCGCGAGCGTGCCGTTGTTCTTTTTCAACGCCTCGCGCACTTCGGCCGCAGCACGGTTGCGATTATCCGTCAGACACTCAACAAGAAGGGCCACTCCCTGAGGACCATACGCCTCGTACATGATGTTCGTGTACTCAACCGAATCACCCGTGAGTCCCGCGCCACGCTTAATTGCGCGTTCGATGTTGTCATTTGGCACACTCGTCTTTTTGGCTTTTTGCACGGCGTCATAAAGCGTCGGATTGCCGCCAAGGTCGGCGCCACCAAGTCGAGCCGCGACCTCAATGTTCTTAATGAGTTTGGCGAACGACTTTGCTCGACGTGCATCGATGACAGCTTTTTTATGCTTAGTGGTTGCCCATTTGGAATGTCCAGACATGGTTTTATTTTAGCTTTTCCGGCTCAGGTGAGATGCTCACGAACGACGCCTAAGAAGTATTCATGAAGTTGCGTTTCACCCTCAACTTCGGGATGGAACGAAACACCGATGACGTTGCCCGACTGTACCGCCACAATTCGACCGTCGGCCAACTGACCAAGGACTCTGACGCCCTCGCCGACCCGGGTCACGATGGGAGCACGAATAAAGGCCGCTCGAAGTGGGCGTGGCGAAACCTCAGGCAGATTAACCTCGGTTTCGAATGAATCGACCTGAGCACCGAAGGCATTGCGTTGCACCGTGATGTCAAGTGAGCGAAACGTTCGCTGTCCGTCAATCCCATCGGTCAGGTCGTTTGCCAGCATGATGAGCCCAGCGCAGGTTCCGAGTACCGGCATCCCGTCGGCAATTCGATCGGATATCGGTTCAGCCAGCTCGAACATTCGCGTGAGCTTGTCGATCACGCTTGACTCTCCACCCGGAATGACTAGGGCGTCCACCTCAGCCAGATGCGCGGGAAGACGAACCTGAACGACTCGAGCACCCAACTGTTCCAGAACTTCGAGGTGTTCACGCACGTCGCCCTGGAGTGCGAGAACGCCGATTATCGGTTCACGGGACATCGATGCACGAGCCTCATCACACCAACGACTACCAGCCGCGTTCGGCCAAGCGGTGCGGGGCGGGCAAATCACTGACGTTGATACCGACCATTGCCTCACCAAGTCCTCGCGAGGCGTCGGTGATTACGGATGCGTCTTCAAACTGCGCCACGGCCTTGACGATGGCCTTCGCCCGCGCCTCGGGGTTGCCTGACTTGAAAATACCCGAGCCCACGAACACGCCATCGGCACCCAATTGCATCATCATCGCGGCGTCAGCTGGGGTGGCAACACCGCCAGCGGTAAAGAGCACGACCGGGAGTTTGCCCGTCGAGGCAACCTCGGCAACCAGCGCGTAGGGGGCTTGCAGCTCTTTCGCGGCGACGTAGAGTTCATCCGGCGACATAGAGGTAAGAGCGCGGATTTCACCATTGATTTTGCGGATGTGCTTCGTGGCTTCGGAGACGTCACCGGTGCCAGCTTCACCTTTCGAGCGAATCATGGCAGCACCCTCGTTAATCCGTCGCAGCGCTTCGCCAAGGTTTGTGGCTCCACACACGAACGGCACAGTGAAATTCCACTTGTCAATGTGGTTGACGTAGTCCGCAGGGCTGAGAACTTCCGACTCGTCGATGTAGTCAACCTTGAGGTGCTCGAGAACCTGAGCCTCGACAAAGTGGCCAATACGCGCCTTAGCCATCACCGGAATCGATACGGTGGCGATGATCTGTTCGATGAGGTCTGGGTCGCTCATGCGCGCGACGCCACCCTGAGCCCGAATGTCCGCGGGCACACGCTCAAGCGCCATTACGGCAACCGCACCGGCATCTTCGGCAATCTTTGCTTGCTCGGCGGTGACAACATCCATGATGACACCACCCTTAAGCATTTCTGCCAAACCGCGCTTAACGCGGTCGCTGCCAAATTCGTTTGTGTGAGCCATCAGATTTCTCGCTTCGAATAGGGTGGCCACTTCGGATGAAGTTACCGTGGATGAATTAGTTGTGTGCGCTGTTGTCCCAAGCAGCGGCAAGCGCGTTTCGCATGTCACCGAGGAGACGTGGCATTGCTTTGGTCTTGGCGATAATCGGCATAAAGTTCGCATCGGTCGCCCAACGCGGTACTACATGCTGGTGCAAGTGACCCGCGACTCCAGCTCCGGCAACTGCGCCTTGGTTCATTCCAATGTTAAAGCCTTGACTGCCGCTGATGTGACGAATCACTCGCATCGCCTGTTGAGTCAGACTACCTATCTCCGCGATTTCTTCCGCAGTCGCCTCGTCATACAGCGCAACATGACGGTACGGACAAATGAGAACATGCCCACTGTTGTACGGATAAAGATTCATGACCACGTAGGCCAACTCACCCCGTCGAACAATGAGACCCTGCTCATCTGAGAGCTGTGGCATGGCGCAGAACGGGCAGTTGTCCTCGTGAACACCAGGTCCATCCGTGATGTACGCGATGCGATGAGGTGTCCAGAGACGCTGAAATTCATCAGGCACTCCCGCGAACTTCCCCGCTAGCTCCGGCTCACCCTGAGCGAACTCGTCCGGACCATAGTGATTACTCACGCGAAAGATCCTCATCGGTCATGACTTGCCGGTGCTCGGAAATGGCTCGCGTGATGAGATGGACCACGTCGTCAACGGGGATGCCGTTTCGCTGCGATCCGTCTCGGAATCTAATGGATACCGCTCCGTTGCTACGGTCTTCCTCACCAGCGATGAGAACAAGTGGCGTCTTGGACACGGATGCGTTGCGAATCTTTTTTTGCATCCGGTCGTCTGAACTGTCGAGTTCGATGCGCACGCCCGCCACGCGCAATTTTGCGAGGACGTCAGATAAGTAATCGGCGTACTCATCGGCGACGGGGATACCGACAACCTGAACCGGAGAGAGCCACAGCGGGAATGCGCCGGCATAGTGTTCCGTCAAGACCCCGAAAAAGCGCTCGATGGAGCCGAACAGAGCTCGGTGAATCATGACCGGACGGTGCCGATTGCCATCCGGCCCGGTGTACTCGAGTTCAAAACGCTCAGGCAGGTTGAAGTCGAGCTGAATCGTCGACATCTGCCAGGTGCGGCCGATAGCGTCGCGAGCCTGAACGGAAATCTTGGGGCCGTAGAAGGCGGCACCGCCCGGGTCAGGTACCAGGTTGAGACCTGACTCCTCGGCAACGCTGCGAAGAGTTTCGGTTGCTTCCTCCCAGATCTCGTCATCACCGACATACTTGTTCGGATCCTTCGTAGAGAGCTCAAGATAGAAGTCATCGAGACCGTAGTCACGGAGAAGGTCGAGCACAAAAGTCAACACCTTCGAGAGCTCATCCTTCATGGTTTCGCGCGTCGTGAAGATATGAGCGTCATCTTGGGTCATACCACGCACACGGGTGAGTCCGTGAACCACGCCCGACTTCTCGTAGCGATACACCGATCCGAACTCGAACATTCGCAAAGGAAGGTCACGATAACTTTTACCTCGCGACCGATAAATCAGAATGTGGAACGGACAGTTCATCGGCTTGAGGTAATACTGGGCACCCGCACGCGTGATCTGACCCTCGTCATTGCGAATTTCATCGAGGTTCATCGGCGGGAACATGCCGTCGGCATACCAGCTCAAGTGTCCTGACTGTTCGAAGAGGTTCGACTTCGTGATGTGAGGAGTGTAGACAAACTCATAGCCAGACTCTTCGTGCTTTCGCCGCGAATAGTCCTCCATCGTGCGGCGAATGATGCCGCCTTTGGGATGGAAGACAGGAAGCCCGGAACCAACTTCATCGGGGAAGGAAAAGAGATCGAGTTCGACACCGAGTCGCCGGTGGTCGCGCTTGAGCGCCTCCTCAATTCGGGTCTGATAATCACGCAACTCGTCTTTAGTCGGCCACGCCGTTCCATAGATGCGTTGCAGCTGAGGATTTTTCTCGCTACCTCGCCAGTAGGCTGCAGCTACTCGCGTGAGGGCAAACGCGTTGCCCACCATGCGCGTGCTGGGTACGTGAGGACCCCGACAGAGATCCTTCCACGCCGTCTCCCCCGTTGCGGGATCAACATTGTCGTAAATCGTGAGTTCAGCTCCGCCGACCTCGACACTTTCGTTGTCGTCACCGGTGTTGCCACCCTTGAGACCGATGAGTTCGAGTTTGTAAGGCTCTCCGGCTAGCTCCGTGCGGGCATCCTCATCGCTTACCACCCGGCGGGTGAAGCGTTGGCCGGCGCGCACAATACGCTCCATCTGCTTCTCAATGGCTTTGAGATCCTCCGGAGTGAACGGCTCAGCCACATCAAAGTCGTAGTAGAAGCCATCCGTGACCGGTGGACCAATACCCAGTTTTGCTTCCGGGTTGATGTTTTGCACTGCCTGAGCGAGCACGTGAGCTGTTGAGTGCCGCAGGATGTTGAGGCCGTCGGGCGAGGAGATGTGGACACCCTCGACTGTGTCACCGGGAAGAAGCGCATGCGCGAGATCGCGAAGTTCCCCATTGACTCGCATGGCGATGATGCTGCGGTCAGTGAAGAGCGGGAAACCGTCACTCGGGGCAGAAACGGTGATGGGGGTGGTTTCAGTCATGGATTACGACTCCAGCTCAGTGAACACAGCTCCTCAAGCCTAAGGCAGATGTGGTGAGCCGATTTGCGCGTCGCAACGCGACGCGAAGTCACTGGTTCGACACAAACTCTGGTGGGCGATACTGGGTTCGAACTAGCGCGGCGCATCGCGACGCGAAGTCACTGGTTCGACACAAACTCTGGTGGGCGATACTGGGTTCGAACTAGCGCGGCGCAACGCGACGCGAAGTCACTGGTTCGACACAAACTTTGGTGGGCGATACTGGGTTCGAACCAGTGACCTCTTCCGTGTCAGGGAAGCGCGCTACCGCTGCGCCAATCGCCCAGATGAAACCGAAGTTTCTCCTGGCCAGGACCTTGCGGTCCTGTTTGAGGTGGATACCGGATTCGAACCGGTGTTGACGGCTTTGCAGGCCGCTGCCTCGCCTCTCGGCCAATCCACCGTGCGTGAGTTAACACACCACCTGCGTGAGCCGTCCCGTAGGACCCAACTCGAGCGGATGACGAGACTCGAACTCGCGACCCTAACCTTGGCAAGGTTATGCGCTACCAACTGCGCCACATCCGCATGCATTCTTCCGAACGCATTCACGACTCTAGCCGGACTCCGTCACGAACGCAAAACTCACACGCCGCAATTCCTCGTTCCACTCGAACCGGGCTGCGACAACTATCTGAACGGCCTCACGTCATCTCTCAGCCTGCTCAATGTCGATAGACTTGCGTCGTCGAGAGTCACTCAGGTGATCACGACATTGGGCGATTGGCGCAGTTGGTAGCGCGCTTCCTTCACACGGAAGAGGTCATCAGTTCGAGTCTGGTATCGCCCACCAACGGCTCTCGCTAGTAGTCCCGGTCCATGGCATAGCCTTCTTCGCCGTGCAGAATCGTGTCGATGCCGGCGAGTTCGTCCTCATTGCGCACGCGGAATCCCATTGTTTTGTCAATGACTGTTCCGATGATCCACGTCGCACCGAAGCTGTACACCATGACAACGAGGCAGCCCAAAGCTTGAGCACCGAGCTGCCCAAATGAGCCGGTGTACAGGAGTCCAACATCCACTCCCACGAGTCCGATCATGAGCGTTCCGATAACGCCACCGACCAGGTGAATTCCGACAACATCGAGTGAGTCATCAAATCCGAGTCGGAATTTCAGTTCAACCGCCAGAGCGCAGACCACGCCGGCGATAAAGCCCATGACGAGTCCCCAAAGTGGATGAAGGAAAGCGCACGCGGGGGTAGCAGCGACGAGGCCAGCAACGGCTCCCGACGCGGCACCGACCGAGGTCGCTTTGCCGTCTTTGAGTCGCTCTACGATGAGCCAGCCCAAAATACCGGCCGCGGGCGCGGCGAGCGTATTGACGAAAGCCGTTGTCGCGACGTCGTCTGCCGCCAGTGCTGAGCCCGCATTGAATCCAAACCAGCCAAACCAGAGAAGACCAGCCCCGAGCAAAACAAAGGGGACGTTATGCGGCTTATGTATCCCTTTGGCAAACCCGACTCGTTTACCCAGAACCAATGCCAGCGCCAGCGCAGCGGCACCGGAGTTGATCTCCACCACAGTTCCCCCGGCAAAATCAAGCAAGCCAAAATTAGTCGCGAGCCAGCCGCCGTTGACGATGTTGCCCTGATCATCTCGGACGATGTTGAACACCCAGTTCGAAATTGGGAAGTAGACAAAAGTTGCCCAGAGCGCCGAGAAGACCAGCCATGCACCGAACTTGGCCCGGTCAGCAATCGCACCGGAGATGAGGGCCGTTGTGATGATGGCGAAGGTGGCCTGGAATGCCGAAAAAGCGAGAACAGGAACACCCGTTGACGTCACCGGCGCGGAGAAGAGATCTTCGAGTCCGATTCCGCCGAGATTGATGCCGAAGACCCCGTTCCAGCCGACAAATGTGGAGTCAGCAGAACTCGAAAATGCGATGGCGTGTCCGTAGACAATCCACAGCGTGCCCACGACGGCGAGGGCGCCGAAGCTGAGCATCATCATCGACACGACGCTCTTAGCGCGAACCAAGCCGCCGTAGAAGAAGGCGAGAGCTGGCGTCATCATGAGGACGAGCGCTGCGGAAATGAGAACGAATGCGGTATTGCCTGCGGACATGTGTACCTCCGAAGAATCATTGTCGGAGGCATGTATTTCAGCCGAGCGCCTGAAATGTTTCGTACGTGTTACGAGCGCGACGCACCGCCCAACCTGGACCTAGCAGATTGGGCGGCGCGTCTCGTGATGCCGACTAGGCCATCTGGTAACCTTCTTCGCCGTGAACGACCGTGTCGATTCCCGCGAGCTCGTCTTCGTTCTTCACCCGGAAGCCCATCGTCTTCTCGATGATGAAACCGATGATGAGGCTTGCGACGAAGGAGAAGGCCAGGACAACTCCGGCGCCGAGCGCCTGCTTGCCGAGCTGATCCCATGAACCGGACTCGAGCAGGCCAACTCCCGTTGCGAAGAAGCCGATGAACAGCGTTCCGATGATTCCACCGACGAGGTGGATTCCCACCACATCAAGCGAATCGTCGAAACCGAACTTGAACTTGAGCTCGATGGCCAGCGCACAGAGGACACCGGCAAGAAGCCCGAGCACGATGGCCCAACCAGGTGTCAGAGCGGCACAGGCCGGCGTGATGGCAACGAGACCAGCAACGGCACCGGATGCGGCACCAACCGACGTAGCCTTACCGTCCTTGATGCGCTCGACCACGAGCCATCCCAGAATCGCCGCAGCAGGGGCGACAAGCGTGTTGATGAATGCCTGAGCAGCAATGCCGTCTGCGGCGAGTTCGGATCCAGCGTTGAATCCAAACCATCCAAACCACAGGAGTCCGGCACCGAGCATGACCAACGGAACGTTGTGCGGCTTGTCCACTCCCTTAGCAAACCCAATTCGCTTACCCAGAACGATTGCCAAAGCAAAGCCAGCGGCACCAGCCGCAATGTGAACCGCGGTACCACCAGCAAAGTCAATAACACCCACTAGGTACACGAGCCATCCGCCATCAACGACCGTTGTGCCATTGTCGCCACCGAGGGTGAAGTTGAATACCCACTGTGCGACCGGGAAGTACACGATGGTCGACCACAGGAACGCGTAGAGCAACCAAGCGCCAAATTTCGCCCGGTCAGCAATCGCTCCGGAGATCAGGGCAACCGTGATGATGGCAAAACCTGCCTGGAAGGCGGCAAAAGCCAAGGGTGGGAACACTGCGCCCTCGGGCACCGTGAGCATGTTGCCGAGGCCGAACTCGGCGGTATTGATGCCGATAACGTGAGGGATTCCATAGAAGGTAGCCTCGGGATCATTCTGACTTCCTGGGAACGCAATCGCGTATCCGTACAGGACCCAGGTGACGCCGATGAGTGCCATTGCGCCGAAGCTCAGCATCATCATCGAGACAACGCTCTTGGTCTTGACGAGTCCGCCATAGAAGAACGCCAGTGCGGGGGTCATCAGGAGCACTAGTGCTGCGCTGATGAGGACCCAGGCGGTGTTGCCTGTATCCATGTGAACCTCTTTCATCTCTGTGTGGGCCGCGGTCCCGGAAAGGACAGCGGTCGATGAGATGAGTTTCGTCGTCGCCTGTTACGCGCAACGGCGCCGAGTCGTGTCAGGACTGTTACAAAAGCTCTAGCGAGGTTTCGGGCGTGTTACATCACTCGCTATGGGTCAAGGCGATGAGCCGCGAAACGCAACGAAGATATTTTTTCCGGTATCCCCCGTTAATCATGTCGCCACCAAATATTTCACTGAGAGGAGCACCCGAAGCCCTCAGGGGGATTTGCGCGTCGTAAACGCGATCGATGAAGGCGACAAACCTGAGCGCATCCGTTTGGTTGTCCAGAATATGAACGTCGGTAAGCGCAATCACATTGACGCCAGAAATCAATCGAACATATGTCGAGGGATGCACGGTTGCCAAATGTTTGAGGAGTGCATCGAATCCATCGCACGTGACGACCTGGCCCACCGCGCGAGCGGCTTCTACCTCAGCGGCTAGCTCAACGGGCGACAACACTCGAGCCTCACCAGAGGCCGTTCGTTTGCGATAGTCCGTGCCGTCGATGCGAAGCGTTTCAAAGTTAGCGGCCATGGCGTGGATTTCGCGCAAAAAATCAGCGGCGGCAAATCGCCCTTCACCTAGGGCATGTGGCGGTGTGTTGCTCGTTGCCGCGACTCTCGTACCGCGTGAAATGAGTTCGCCGAGGAGCCTGGTCATCACCATGGTGTCGCCGGGATCGTCGAGTTCAAACTCATCAATACAAATCAGCCCCGCGCCACTCATGGCTTCAACCGCGTTTTGATATCCCAACGCACCAACCAGCGACGTGTACTGCAAGAACGTGCCGAAAAACTTCTTTCGACTCGCGCTCGCGTTCCACGCTGAGGCAAGCAGGTGCGTCTTGCCAACCCCAAAGCCACCATCAAGGTAAACGCCGGGTAGCCGCTTGGGCTCGGGCGACTTACGACCAAAGAGTTTGCCCTGTTTGACGATTTGTGAGCCCTGTGAAAACTGCTCGAGGATGTCGCGAGCTGCATCCTGCGAGGGGTACTCATCATCCGGAATGTACGACGTGAAGCTCGCCTCGGAAAATTGAGGAGGCGGGGTCAAGCTCGCGAGTATCTCGGCCGCATTGAGTGTCGGATGACGTTCGACGAGTGCTGTGAGTGAGTCGGACATCGAGCTGACTGTTCCCGCCATGGCTTATTTCGTAACACGAGTGGAAGAACCCGCTGAGAAAAACATAGTCTCGTAGGTGTACGCATACCCAATTGGTGCCGCCCGCGCGCATCCAGATCAATTCGTCCTCAGGAGCAAATGGTGACCGTCCCCCACGATACACACGCTGATTTTTCACAGTATGCCCACCCTGAAGCCCTCGTTTCGACGCAGTGGTTGGAACAGAATCTGGGTCAACCGGGGCTCGTTGTCGTCGAGTCTGATGAAGACGTGCTGCTGTATGAGATCGGCCACATTCCTGGCGCGGTGAAACTCGACTGGCACACGGAACTCAATGACCCGGTGATCAGGGACTATGTCGACGGGGCGGGTTTTGCGAAACTGATGGAAGAACGCGGAATCGGGCGCGATAGCACTGTAATCATCTATGGAGACAAGAGCAATTGGTGGGCAACCTACGCTCTGTGGGTGTTCAAGCTTTTTGGCCATGACGATGTGCGGATCCTCGATGGTGGTCGCGATAAGTGGATCAGTGAGGGGCGTCCCATCACCACCGAAAAAGCTGTCGTGGCGACAAGCTCGTACCCGGTCATCGCCCGGGACGACTCGACGCTCCGAGCTTTTAAAGATGACGTTCTCGCTCACCTGGGCAAGCCCATGATTGACGTGCGAAGCCCCGAGGAGTATTCGGGTGAGCGCACTCACATGCCCAATTACCCGGACGAGGGTGCCCTTCGCGGAGGTCACATTCCCGGGGCTGCCAGCGTGCCGTGGTCTCGAGCGGTCAATGAGGACCAGACGTTTAAATCGCGCGAAGAATTAGAAGCCATCTACCTTGGAGCCGCTGGTCTCGCCCCGAACGATGACGTGGTGGCCTACTGCCGAATTGGCGAGCGTTCGAGTCACACGTGGTTCGTTCTCCGTTATCTGCTGGGCTTCGAGAACGTGCGTAACTACGACGGTTCGTGGACGGAATGGGGATGCGCCGTACGCGTGCCCATCGTCGTGGGTGCTGACCCGGGAAGCGTAACAACCGCCCACTGATTGTTCTGGTCTGAGACAGCTCGTACCAGGTTCACGCTTTTCGACGCGAGTGGCTCTGCGTGACAAACTAAGAGAACTATGACTGCGACTCTGCCACCGGCTCTCGAACAAACCCGCGACGACTTTCAGTCACTGAGTGGTAACGACCGCATTCAGCTCCTCCTCGAATTCGCTGGAGACTTGCCTGAATTGCCGGAAAAATATCGGGATCACCCAGAGCTTCTCGAGCGCGTGGTCGAGTGCCAATCGCCGGTCTACATTTTCGTCGAGGTCGACGATCAGAACATCGTTCACGTATTCGCTACAGCTCCCGAGCAGGCGCCAACCACGCGTGGCTTTGCATCCATCTTGGTCAATGGCCTGAGTGGACTCACTGCTTCCGACGTGCTCGCACTGACCGATGATTTTCCCAACATGCTCGGGCTTGCTAAGGTCCTTTCCCTTTTGCGCCTTCGCGGAATGAGCGGAATGCTGGCCCGCATCAAGCGTCAAGTTTCGCAGAAGCAGCGCGAGAACTAATCCTGTCTATCGGCATGAATGACGCATGGGATGCTCTCAGCCCAGCCGCTAGGCGGGAACGCTATGCGTGGCCA
>CANFSP010000010.1 GCA_947449765.1 Actinomycetota bacterium
CCAAATCCCGCCAGCAAACACGCGCCAATTAGTAAAGCCCCCACAAGGGGGGCTTTACTAATTGGCGGTCCCGGTGGGATTCGAATTCTCTTCATGCCCTAGACCGGTATTGGGAGAGACTGAGATTCCGCCGGAAACTGGGCCTCTTTAGGTGTTTCTGGGTCAGCTAGATTTACGCTGCATCTCATTCAATTGTGTCCACGGTGTGTCCATGAAGACAGGAGGGCCACACTACTGACCGTCACGGCAACGTATTGCTGGACACGACGGCGCTCGCCACCGGGCTTGAAATCGTTGGAGACATCGAGCGTCTGCGCGGGCTCAAGGGTCGGTGAGGATGCTGCGAGGCTAGAGTCGAACGGGCGTCGGGGCCTGAATTACCAGCCCGTAGAACCAGACGTAGTCAGCTTGGGGCTGGCATGAATTGCGTCGGTAAGAATTCGCATGGCCTTCTCGGCTCGGCGATAGTTTATGGCCACACTTTCCCTGCAACGAATAACGATCGAGGCCACCGTCTCATCACCCATCCGGCTTATTTGAATCCTCAGCTCAGGGGAAGTGACGAACGAAACGCCCTCGGTGAATTTGCCCTAGATCAGACCTGTTTCTCGTGACACCCTCTTGACCTTGCCGATGCGATTCACGATCTCAATGATTTCCTCAGCGGCGTCCGCGGGTAAGGATGAAAAGCGAAGTTCAAGCGCGGAATGCGATTCTTGTGCAAGGCCCATGATTGCCCCCTATCTGAATTTTTTGAGGGTACTCCATCTGGCTTCTTCTGGCACGTGGTAGCTGGAGCGGGCTCCCCGGCAGCAAAGCGATGCTTTGCCCCGAGCTGGGACCCCAGATCCCGCCTCACCTCGACAGAATTGCTGTCGAGGTGCGACAACAATCGGGCGGGCATTTCGTCCAAATGTCGTCTGCAGCAAAATGCCCAAATTCCGCGGAAAATAAGGGGAATCTGGGCCATTCGAGTGGCTTTCGAAATATGCTTAGTGCATGTCTTCCAAGCTGTCGCATGACCCGCTTTGGCCACGAGCAGGTAGCTGGGTTGACCCGGCCCAACTCAGTGAAGGTGAGCGAGTTGCCATGGCTGTTGTGGGTGTTCCTGCTCATAAGACATCTCTTTCTCCCACGAATGCGCATCTGACGCCAACCGCAGTGAGGGAGGCCCTCATGAGGTACTCGGCGACTCTGGTCCCTGAACGCGGACCGGGCTCAGAGCGCCGAAGTAGTCCTGTCGAACTCGACGGTGTCGTGGACTTGGGTGACGTCCACGAACCGGACAGCCCTGAAGGTGAACTCCGCACGCAGCACCAGATGAGTGTCGCTCTGGGTCATGCTGACGTGGCGCTGGCAATCGGTGGCGACAATTCGATTACTGTGGCTGCGGCCCTGGGCGCCTGGGGATCCAAGCTCGAATCCGCCGGCTTGATTACTCTCGACGCTCATTACGACTTACGCGACGGCGTCTCTAATGGATCCCCGGTCCGACGCCTAGTCGAATCAGGGCTTGACGGTCATCGAATCGTTCAAATCGGCATTGCCGACTTTGCTAACTCTCCTGCGTATGCGCAGCGAGCTGCCGACTACGGAATCACCGTCATTCACTTGGACGAAGTCCGTCGGAGGCCAATTTCGGACATAATGTCGGAAGCTCTTGAGATAGCTGGAGTGGGAGGAGGTCCCGTTCACCTCGATATCGACGTAGACGTCTGTGATCGGTCGGTTGCGCCTGGGTGTCCGGCCTCTGTTCCTGGTGGCCTCCTTGCCCACGAGCTTCGGGCAATGGTTCGACAGGCCGCACGCGACCGTCGCCTTGCATCAATCGACATTACTGAGGTTGATGCTTCCGCTGACAGCGCAGACGGCAGAACCGTGCGGTTGGCTGCACTTTGTGTCCTTGAATCCCTCGCCGGAATCTCACAAAGGAACTAGACGAGATTCCCGTCAATCCAAACACGACCAATTTGAGGAACGCCTGGTCGATACGCAAGATGGCGAAAACTTGGAGCCTTGATCTCGACGAGGTTTGCTTTCATCCCGGGTTTGAGGGAACCGACGTCTGACCTATGGAGAGCACGGGCGCCTCCTGCGGTTGCAGCCCACAGAGCCTCCGCTGGTGTCATTCCTATCTCCCGAACAGCTAATGCGATGCAGAACGGCATTGAACTTGTGAAACACGATCCAGGATTGCAGTCGCTTGCCAAAGCAACGGTCACGCCGGCGTCAAGCAATCGCCGAGCATTGGGATATGGGTGTTTAGTCGAAAACTCAACACCGGGAAGAATCGTCGCTACGGTTTGCGACTTAGCAAGCGCCTCAACATCTTCGTCACTCAGATAAGTGCAGTGATCGACTGCGGCAGCACCGAGTTCAACCGCCAACTTGACACCGGCACCTAGGGTGAGTTGGTTGGCGTGCATTCGAACGCCAAGATTTCGGGCCCTACCGGCACTGAGGATACGCCTCGCTTGATCAACGTCAAATGCTCCGTCATCGCAAAATACGTCAATCCACTTCGAATAAGGCGCACAGGCATCGAGCATTTCACCGGTAACGAGCGCGATGTATTCTTCCGATCTACCGTTGAATTCAGCCGGGACCACGTGAGCGCCGAGGAACGTCACTTCATCGGTGACCTCGCGTGCGAGACGCACGAGTCGCTCCTCCGTCTCGACATTCAGCCCGTAGCCACTCTTGATTTCAAAGGTGGTGGTGCCCTGCGAATGCAGTTCGTCAACAAAGGCACGCAAGCGGGTCCTGAGGGTCTCATCGGTTGCGGCACGAGTCGCAGCAACCGTCGAGAGAATACCCCCCGCCGCGTACTTCTCTCCCCTCATGCGGGCTTCAAACTCATCCACCCTGTCACCCGCAAAGACCAGATGAGAGTGACTATCGACGAAGCCAGGAATCAGTGTGTTTCCACCCAAATCGATGACTTCGTCGGCGTCTGGAGCAGCGTCGCTGCTCCCAACCCACTGGATGACCTCATCGTTGACGAGTACAGATGCATGTGCATCGGTTGAAGCGCGGAGCACCCCCAGCAGAGAACGATCGCCGACTGATTCATCATTCGTAACCAGTTCACCAATGTTCGTGATGAGGGTACTGCGCATCTACTTAGCCTTCCAGCATAGGTACACGCAGGCCACGTTCGCGAGCGATCTCTTCTGCTCGCTCGTAGCCAGCATCGACGTGACGCATGACGCCAGTACCGGGGTCATTAGTGAGAACGCGTTCAAGTTTTTCCGCTGCCAGGGCTGTCCCGTCGGCGACAGTCACTTGACCACAGTGGATACTACGACCGATTCCCACACCGCCACCATGATGAAGTGAGACCCAACTCGCACCGCTCGCTGTGTTAAGTAGAGCATTAAGAAGCGGCCAGTCAGCGATTGCATCCGAACCATCCGCCATTGCCTCGGTCTCACGGTATGGTGATGCCACTGATCCCGAGTCGAGATGGTCACGACCAATGACAATGGGAGCTGAAAGTTCACCGCTAGCGACCATCTCGTTGAACTTGAGTCCGGCAAGGTGACGTTCTTTGTACCCCAGCCAACAGATTCGCGCAGGAAGTCCCTCGAAGTGAACCTTCTCTCCGGCACGCTCAATCCAACGTCGCAGGTGTTCATTTTCGGGGAACAAGTCGATGATGGCTTGATCAGTTTTGCGAATGTCCTCGGGATCACCCGAAAGCGCAACCCAACGGAATGGTCCGTTTCCTTCACAAAATAGCGGGCGGATGTAGGCGGGCACGAAGCCAGGAAAATCAAACGCGCGCTCGTAGCCACCCAGCTCCGCTTCTCGGCGAATTGAGTTGCCGTAGTCAAAGACGATCGCCCCCGCGTCTTGAAACTCAACCATAGCCTTGACTTGCTTGGCCATCGACTGTCGACTTAACTCGGTGAACCATTCGGGGTCGGCCGCCGCGCGCGCGTGCCACTCCTCAGGCGTGACGCCTTCTGGTAGGTAGCTGAGGGGATCGTGAGCACTTGTCTGGTCAGTCACGATGTCAATAGGCACTTTGCGCTCGAACAGCTCCGTAAAAATAGTCGCAGCATTTCCGACCACTCCCACGGACAGGGCGCGCTTCTCATTCTTTGCGGCGAGCACGCGGGCGATTGCATCATCCAAATCGTGAGTCATTTCGTCAAGATATCCGTGATCGACGCGACGCTGTAGGCGACTTGCATCCACATCGACGAGAAGCACGGCTCCATCGTTCAGGGTCACTGCAAGCGGCTGGGCTCCACCCATTCCGCCACCGCCACCGGTCAGGGTCAAGGTTCCGGCGAGGGTGCCACCAAAGTGCTTACGAGCCACAGCACCGAATGTTTCGTAGGTTCCCTGGAGGATTCCTTGCGTGCCGATGTAAATCCATGAACCAGCTGTCATCTGGCCGTACATCGTGAGACCCTCGGCCTCCAACCTGCGAAACTCTGGCCAGGTTGCCCAATCCCCAACGAGGTTGGAGTTGGCAATCAATACGCGGGGAGCCCATTCATGCGTGCGAAAAACACCGACAGGCTTTCCGGATTGTACGAGCAGGGTCTCATCTGCCTCGAGAGTTTCAAGAGTACGGACGATTGCGTCGTAGGCTTCCCAACTGCGCGCTGCGCGCCCAGTGCCACCGTAAACGACCAAATCTTCTGGGCGCTCAGCTACTTCTGGGTCGAGGTTGTTCATCAACATGCGCATTGCGGCTTCGGTCTGCCACGTCTTCGCGGTTTTGTTCGAACCACGAGCTGCGCGGATTGATCGGTTTGGGTCGTGTTGAGTGAATGTCATGGTATCTCCTGCATGAATGGGTACTAGATAAGGGAAATGGGAGTCGCCTGAAGGAGGTCGCCGGTGGCGACAAGCGCAACTATGGATTCGATGTCTGGGGACATAAATCGGTCGGGTCCTGGTTCGGCTCCGGCCGCACGAAGTCGATCAACGACCGGCTTCGTATTTGGTCCAGCGTGGAGGGGCGCCCGAAGCGCGATTCCTCGTGCGCTGGTCAACAGTTCAATCGCAATGACTCGCTGCAGGCCGTCAATTGCCTTGCGCAACTTGCGTCCCGCGGCCCAACCCATTGAAACGTGATCTTCTTGCATGGCTGAACTCGGAATCGAATCCACGGATGCAGGGAAAGCTAGACGCTTGAGTTCGCTCACAATTCCTGCTGCCGTGTACTGAGCGATCATGAGACCGGAATCGACGCCCACTTCGTGCGCGAGGAAGGGCGGCAGACCGTTATTGCGCGATTTGTCGAGGAAACGATCGATGCGTCTTTCACTCATACTCGCGACATCCGCTACGGCGATAGCCAAGAAGTCCAGAACGTACGCGACCGGTGCTCCATGGAAATTTCCGTTTGATTCAACACGTCCGTCGACAGTAACCACAGGATTATCGACCGCGCTAGCAAGTTCGGCCTGGGCCACATTGAATGCGTGAGTAACCGTGTCCCTAGCAGCACCATTGACAATGGGGGCGCAACGAAGGGAGTAGGCATCCTGCACCCTGGTACAGCCGGGCCCCTGGTGGCTAGCAACGATAGGTGACCCTGTGAGCAGATCGCGCATGTTTTGGGCAGCAAGGGCTTGCCCCGCTTGAGGGCGAAGGGCCTGCAAATCTGCGGCAAACACTTTCGCCGTGCCAAGCAACCCTTCAACGCTCAGGGCGGCAGCCAGATCAACAGTCTTCAGGAGTATTGCAATGTCGTGAAGGGCAAGTGACAACATACCCAGCATTCCGTCAGTTCCATTGATGAGAGCAAGCCCCTCTTTCTCCCCGAGCTTTAGCGGCACAATGCCGGCAGCGCGAAGAGCGTCGCTTGCGGGCATCAAAATGCCCGAGGCGTCGCGCACCTCGCCCTCTCCAAGACATGCAAGAGCCACATGAGAGAGCGGCGCCAAGTCGCCCGAGCATCCAAGAGACCCATACTCCCGAACCACTGGGGTAATCCCTGCGTTCAATAGAGCAGCGTACGTTTGAGCTGTCTCGCCCTTGACTCCGGTTCGACCCGTCATGAGCGTTGACAGTCGAAGCAGCATGAGGGCACGCGTCACCTCACGTTCAACTTCAGGCCCTGAACCCGCAGCGTGCGACCGAACGAGACTTGCCTGCAACTGCGCGCGTCGATCGCCTTCGATGAAAGTGTTCGCCAGCGCACCGAAGCCGGTCGAAATACCATAATGCGGCTCGGGGTCAGAAGCCAGCCCATCGATCAAGCGGCGACTTGCCGCAACCTGCTCCAGAGCCGAAGAATCGAGCTCAACGGGTGCCCCGTGGCGAGCGACTGAAACGACGTCTTGAACACTTACGGGGCCAACGCCTACAACAACTTTTTTCATAGTTTGATGTTCGCGAGCAATGGTGACCTTTTCTATACCTAATTTCAGACTTCTGTCTGAGATACCAGACATTTGGTATGGTTCACGTGTGAGTATTGTTCCTGCGGCAGCGCAAACGCTGCACATCCTGACCCTGTTGACGCAATCAAGGGGCCCAATGCCTGCGGCGCAGATTGCTGGGCAGTTGGGACTCCCACGGTCCACCGTCTACCACCTGCTCACAGTTATGATTGACCAAGGTTTTGTAATCCACTATCCGGAAGCTCGCAGATACGGTCTCGGACCCAGCGCCTTTGAACTAGGTGGCGGCTTTACCCGCCAGCAACCTTTAGCTCGCCTTGGGAGGCCCCTGCTTGAAGCTCTCGTGGACCGCTTGGGCGAGAGCGGTCATCTGGCAGTACTAAGTGGCAACGACGTCCTGTACCTAGTTGAAGAACGTGCGCGCCGCCGACCCTCGCTGGTTTCGGACGAAGGCGTTCGACTACCTGCGCACCTCACTGCTACTGGCAGAGCCATGCTTGCCTATTTACCCCAGGCTCAACTCCGCGCGCTTTATCCCGACGTGGGTGCCTTTGCTATCCGAGACGGCAGTGATTGGAACTACCGGAAGCTCAGAAATCTTCTCGAAAAGGTCCGAGAACGTGGGGTGGCTTCGGAAAATGGCGAAGTAACGCCCCACCTCTCTTCCCTAGGCGTTCCCGTCCTTGACCGCGCAAACTGGCCCATAGCCTCAATAGCCATAACCTACGGTGAATCCACTCCGACGAATCAAATCACGGAGTTCGTAGTCGAGCTTCAATCAACGGCCAAAGAATTGAGCCGCAGGTTGCGTTAAAACTATTCAGCCGATGGCACTACCGTTCCTCCTGCAGGAATCGATCCACTGCTTTGAGAACGGCTTCCTCGGCGAGTGGCTCCCCAACGGTAACTCGGACTCCCTCCCCGTTGAAGGCTCGCACCGAAACGCCTTCTTCCACGCAGTACTGCTCTAGGAGCAGAGTGTTCGTCGTGAGAGGAATCCACACGAAGTTAGAACCACTGACGGGTGTCTTCAACCCGCGCACTTCCAATTCTGCGCGCAGATTTCTCCGGGATGATTTAACCGTCTCAACGATTTGATCTACGTGTGACTTGTCTGCCCATGCCGCCCGGGCCGCGGCTTCAGCGATGAGATTTAGACCGAACGGGAGGGCGGTTGCCTGCACATTGCCTGCTATTTCCTCGGACGCAACCAGGTAGCCGGCCCGAAGACCGGCAAGGCCGTATGCCTTCGAGAATGTCCTCAGCACTACGAGATTTGGATACCTGTCGAGCAAGTCAACACCATCGATTTCTCCAGCACCAAATTCTCGATAAGCCTCGTCGAGAAGCACTAGCACATTCGAAGGAACCCGATCAAGAAAGTCGACGAGACCCTTCTTGGATACCTCTGTCCCCGTTGGGTTGTTCGGGTTGCATACGATGATTGCAGAAGTCCTACCTGTTATGGCCCTCAGCATGGCTTCGAGATCATGAGTCGCTTCGGCATCGAGTGGTACCGGAACTTTCGTGGCATCCGCAATCCCGATGAGGATCGGGTACGCCTCATAGCTTCGCCACGAGTAAATGACCTCCGTGCCGTTTCCGGTGTAGGCAGAGAGTGCCTGCTGCAGCAGTGAGATGGAACCTCCGCCCACCACGACTTGTGAACGACTCACACCTAATCGGGCCGCGATGTCGGTGGCCAGTCCATCCCCCACGAGAGAGGGGTAGCGGTTGACTCGCTTCGCAGCATCGTCCATTGCCTGCAGGATTGCCTTGGAGGGCTCGACCGTCGATTCATTAGATGATGCTCGCCAACGTACGCTACTTGCACCAACTGCTGTTGAGTACCGGGGCAATGCCGCGACCGCGGGACGGGGAAGCGGGAGGCCCCCGGCTGCGGTTGATCTAGTCATCTACTTCTTACTTTCTCGTCTGTGATGTCAGACTTTGGTCTACATATGGAGGCATAACCTCAGGCCCAAACCCTCATTGTCTAAAAGTGTTCGAGGAGCTCCGGGCCAAGTTCGCGCAATTCCGCTATCGTGCGTACTCCCATGAGTTGCATTGTTCTCAAAAGGTCGCTCTGAAGCAGATTCACCACGCGCTCTACGCCCAGTGACCCGGCCGCGACAAGTCCCCACAAGTAAGCCCTGCCGACAAACGCTGCATCGGCTCCAAGCGCCACGGCGACAGCCACGTCCGCTCCGTGCTTGAATCCAGAGTCAACAAAGATGCCCATCTCCGGGCCAACTGCTCGTCGGACTCCGGCAACGAGTTCGATTGGCGGTACCAGGCGATCGAGTTGACGACCACCGTGGTTCGACAGGTGGATTCCATCGACACCCATCTGCTTTGCCCGAAGTGCATCAGCGGGACTAATAGGCCCCTTGATGGCAAGCTTTCCCGACCACAGACTGCGTATGGATGCAACGTCATCCCACGTGAGGGCTGATTCGAACTGTTTGGTTATGTTTGCAATCGTGAAGCCTTCGGACGACTCGGTTGCGCGCACATTTGCGAATTCGAGGGCAGGATTCTTCAGCATGGCCATCCAATAATTTGGCTTCGTGGCGATATCCAAGATGCTCCCGAAATTGAGTTTGGGAGGTATAGTGAAACCGTTTTTCACGTCGCGGAGTCTCCGTCCGGACACAGTCGTGTCAACGGCAATCTCCAAAACCCGATAGCCAGAATTCTGCGCTCTCGAAATGAGCTCAGAAGTTATTCCGCGATCCTTCCAGACGTACAACTGGAACCAATGGTCGGCAGCCGCGACGTCAGGATTGCTCACCAGTTCTTCAATCGACGTGGTCGCCATCGTCGAGAGTACGTAGGGGACCCCAGCCCGCGCAGCCGCCTGAGCGGCTGCTGACTCCCCGAGCGGTGACAACATCTTGGTGTATCCGGTCGGGGCCAGGCCAATTGGCGAACTCGTGTCACGCCCAAAGATCTGAGTGGCCGTTGATGCCTGTGATACATCGACCAACGATCTGGGCCTAAATTTCCACTGTCGAATGGAGTCGGTGTTGGCCGCGAGGCTGAGCTCCTCGTCGGCGCCTCCCTCCACGTAGTCAAAGACTGACTTTGGCAACTTCTTCTTCGCCACACGACGGAAATCATCCGCCGTGTGGCTTGAAGCTAATGCACGGGTCCTTGAGCTACGGGAAGGTAAGTGCAGATCGAGGAGGCTCAGTACCTCACGGGCTTTCATTTAATGTTGCTCCTTGCAAGGGTCCTAGCCGAGCACAGAGGTGTCGGCAGGGTACTTCTTGCGGGTGGGGTTGAGCTTCATAAGAATTACGTACAGACCACCGGCAGCCGGGATTCCTAGCAGCCACGAAATGTCTACGCCACCCATCGCTGCCGCAAAGGGACCGGTGTAGAACGATGAGGCGATGAAAGGGATTTCCACAATGATTCCAAAGGCGTATGCAGTCAATGCGCGCCAATCGAAGCCACCGTATTCGCCTCGAGGCTGGAACAGTGCTGCGACGCTGTACTTTTCTTTACGCACCATATAAAAGTCGGCCAGGTTGATTGCCGTCCACGGGATGAGGAAGTACGCGAGGAACAAAATGAAGTTCAAGAAGTTCCAGAGGAAGTCATCCTTCCCAGCGATGGCAAGAATTGTTCCCACGATCGCAACAATTGCGATGATAACAATGCGTATAGTCCGAGTCACCGTGAATCGGAACAATGAGTTCAGCACTGTGGTTGATGACATGAATGCGCCATAAAGGTTCAGGGCGTTGACGCCAACCACACCTCCGATGATGATGATCAAGAAGATGGGCTGTCCAAACGGTGCCTGCTGAACAATAAAGTCAACCGAACCGCCGGCGAAAGCTTCGGAGGCAACTGCCTGAGCCATCGCGCCGAACGCGAACATCCAGCTGGAGGAGATGACACTACCCAAGTAGGTCCACCAGAATGAAGCGCGAACGGAGGTGTTTGCGGGGAGGTAACGGGAGTAATCCGCAACATAGGGGGCGTATGTGAGCTGCCAAGTAGCGGCCACCGTGACCGCGACCATGAATAGCGGCCAGCTAAACCCGTCGAGCGACCAAACATTCGAGAAATTGTTGTTGACCACGAGGTAGACAGTCAAAATCAGGAATGCAATACCACTGAGGATGGACAACCACTTCTCAGCAGAGTGCAGCAGCTTGTAGCCGACTGCGGCCAGGACTGCCATGATCACGACAACAATGACAATAGAGGGAACGATGTCAATGTGGGTGAGTGACTGGAAAGCCGCACCGCCTTGCACGGATGTTACGGAGAAGTACCCGAGGTACATCAGGATGACGAGCACCAGAGGGATTATGGCGCCGTAGTATCCGAACTGGGCGCGACTCTGAATCATCTGCGGTACGCCCAAAATCGGACCTTGAGCCGAGTGGAGAGCCATGAAGACCGCCCCGATGACCATGCCTAAGACGGAACCAATAATCGCCCATGAGAGTGGTAAGCCGACCATGACTGAAATTGCACCTGCGGCGATGGACGTGACTTGCATATTGCCACCGAACCACAGGGTGAAGAGGCTGAACGGTCGCCCGTGACGCTCCTCGTGGGGAATGAAGTCAATAGACCGATTCTCCACACTCATTACTTTTTGATTTGACATATTGCTCTCCTTTGATTTCCCTATCCTGTTATTTGCCCTGATGGGGCTTCGTGTTGCGTCTTATTCGAGCCCGGTCTAGGTACGGTTCAATCGGCGGGCTACCGAGGCGGCGTGTGCCGGGAAGCCCTCGTGATTTGCAAAATTGATGACGGTTTCTGACATGCGACGCATAGCACTCTCTGTTGCCTCGGCAATCGCAGACTTCTTGAGGAATGCCTCCACCGTGATACCACTGGACACCTTCGCGAACCCGCCCGTGGGCAAAGCCGCTGGACATCCGATGACGAAATTGCCCATGGACACCGATGTATTCGTCCCGAGAAGAATCTCTCCGGCATCCTCAATGAGCGGGAGGACTGCGTGGGGATCCGCCGTCGCAATGATCATGTGTTCGGGAGCGTAGTGATTGGTAACAACAGCTGCCTCCTCAATGCTGTCGGTGAGCACCACTCCTCCGTTTTGGAGAGCCTTGCGCGCGTACTCGTTGCGGGGAGCAGGAAGCTCCTCGATTTGCTTCGCAAGTTCGACCTGCACTGCGGCGATAAGCTCGGCGCTGTCGGTCACCAGAATGCTCGATGAGTCCGGACCGTGTTCGGCTTCGTTGAGTAAGTCAGCCGCGAGGATGTAAGGGTCGGTGCTGGAATCAGCGATGATGAGTGATTCACTGGGTCCCAGCAGCATCACAGAAGCAGTCCCGAATCGTTGTACCTCAATTTGAGCACACGCAACAGGCGAGCTACCAGGGCCCATCACCTTGCGGACCTTCGGAACCCTGTCCGTCCCGAACGCAAGTGCGGCGATGCCAGCTGGGCCATTTGCCCTGAAGACATCCTTAATTCCGAGTTCCTCTGCAACCACAAGTACAGCGGGATCTACTTCTCCAGCTGAGCCGGGGATGGGTGGAACGATGACGGCAATCTCTTTTACGCCAGCAACCACAGCTGGCGTACCCAACTGGGCCATAACCGATGGATACGATCCTTTACCGCTTGGCACAAACAGACCGACGCTCGCAATCGGGGTTACCCTCTCACCAACGATGAGACCCGGTTCGGATTCGAATTGCCAATTACCGTGGGACATTAGTTGCTCGTTGAAGGAGCGCAAGTGGGAAATGAGGTCGCGAATTGCAGCGAGCAACTCCGGCGAAACTTTCTTGCGGGCTGCTTCAAATTCCTTTGGCTTGACTCTAATGTCATCCGCGTTTATTTCAATGTTGTCGAATTTCTTCATCGCACGAATGAGGCCTTCATCTCCATTGGCACGAACGTCCTCAACAATTTCCAAAACGCCGTCACGGAGCTTTGGATCAAAGGCCGACCCTCCCCGGGTTACGAACGCTTGCCGTGCCTCTTCAGACAGCTGGCTCCAACGGCCTCGCTCCAACATTGGTCGATCGATTTTCACTTGCACTCCTTGGCTCCATTGCTTTGGCGTGATACTAAGAATCTTAATTCTCATATACAAGACATAAATCTTGTAAACGAGACTTAATACTTATCCCACAATGTGCGGATGAACGCAAGTATTTTGTTTGATGATGTGAAAGACACGATCGGAATTTGTTTTTCGAAAACGGTGCGCTTCTTGTATGCGAGACTTTTAGAACCCTTTCGAGACGAAAAGAGGCACTCCGATGGCTACACAGAGCCGGGTCAAGTCGGCCGAGCGCACAATGGATGTGCTCAATCTTCTCGCGCGAATGAGTACGCCTCTGACGACGGGAGAAATATCTGAGGGGGTGGGTATGCCAAAGAGCACGACCTACCACCTGCTTAATGTCATGCAGGAACGACGCTTTGTCTCGTACTGGGATGACCAGCGCGTATGGACACTAGGGATCGCGGCTTTTGAAGTTGGGTCCTCTTACATGCGCAACGACCCCCTGGTCCGAGAGGGGCATCGTTTTCTTCAGGCCCTGACGACGAAGACTGGCGCGACCAGTCACATTGCCATCCTCCAAGGCTCCGACGTGGTCTACGTGGACAAATGGGAACCGTCCACCCATGGCGTTCGCTTGGTAACCGACATGGGCACCCGGCTTCCTGCCCACCTGACTGCGGTTGGACGCGCCATACTGAGTCGTCTGAGCCCTGAGGAAGTGGCACGCATATACGACAACTATTCTTGGCCGACGAGAACTGGAGAGGGTCCAAGTTCTCTGGCCGAACTTCAGTCGGTTCTCGAACAAGTTCGCGAACAAGGTTTCGCTGAGGAGGTCGGCAATACAACCGATGGGATCGCTTGCGTTGCAAGCCCCTTGCGCACGTCGCACGGGCGAATCGCCGCTTCTATGGGTGTTGCTTTCCTTAGTTCTCTAGCGACTCCTCAAGCGTTACCCGAGTTCCGAAGAGCAGTCTTGGACACGACGGATGCTTTTTCGGCCGCGCTGGGGGCTTTGTAAATAAGGATTGACGCCCCGCTGTACAGGTTGTTACAATTTCTCGTAATCTAGACTTGAATCTTGAATACGAGAGTTTCTTTCATGGAAGTAAAAGCGCTTTTGCTTAGTCCCGACTTAACCTTGAGCGTCGGCATGCGAAATCTTCCGTTGCCGCCTCCTGGTGAGGTACTTGTCTCTGTCGAATGGGCCGGAGTGTGTGGCTCAGATTTGCACGTAATGGCGACGGGAGACTGGGTTTCCTACTGGCCTGCAACTTTGGGGCATGAAGTAGCGGGAGTCGTGTCGTTGAGCGACGATGTCCGGTGGCCCGCAGGAACGAGAGTCATCTTGGATAGCAGGATGCCCAGATATGAGGGCGAATGTTGGGTCGAAGCCGACCGGCTTGACCCCAAACTCTCGTGGCTCGGCGAGGCTCGTTCGGGAGGCTTTGCAGAGGCAACGGTTGTCCCTGTAGAGTCCCTCCATCGGATACCCGACGGGCTGTCTACGGACGTGGCCGTGCTGGCCGAACCCCTTGCGGTCGTGTTGAGTGCTGTCGAAAGATTGCCCCAGACTGCTCCCATCAGCATTTTGCTCATGGGGTATGGGCCGATCGGATTCCTCACTCACTCGGAAGTACATCGGCGTTGGCCATCGGCATCAATTTGGGTAGCTGAGCCCAACACAGACCGAGCCTCCATGGCAGCTCAACGAGGGGCAACCGTGGTATCGCAGCCTTCGGAAGGAGGCTATGACCTCATCATCGACGCGGCCGGTCATCCAGCTTCTATGCGCTTCGCTATCGACAACGTGAAGCGAGGCGGCTCAGTCTTACTGGTTGCCCTACCACACGCTAGCTTTGAGCTCGATCCGGCGGTCATTGTGGAAAAGAGCATTGCAATCTTTGGCACAAACGGCTTTGACACGCCCCACTTGGAGGAGGCGCTTTCGATTCTGCAAACGCACCCTTCAGCTTTTGATGGGCTCGTGAGTCACCGCGTGCCGCTAACCAATTTGGACTCCGTCATAAAGTCCAAGGAAAGGGTTCAAGCGATGAAGATCTTGGTGGACTGTCGATGAGCACACAGTCGCGGTATCTCGTCACAGGCGGAACGAGTGGAATTGGTCGTGCCGTTGCTGAGCACCTCACGCAAGAGGGTGCGTTTGTTTGGATAACCGGTACGTCCGAAGCCACTCTGCAAGCGGCCTTAGCAGATGGCGTAGCCTCGGGAGGAAGTCTTTGTGACGTCGCCGATAGGGCGTCCGTCGAGGAGGCTTTTCAAGACGCCACGAACCTCGGCCTTCTTGATGGGGTCTTCGCCAATGCAGGCATAGACGGCAGGGGGCTTTCCGCTACTGACGTGGATGAGGAACACTTTCGACGTGTTCTTGATGTCAATGTCGTGGGTATCTTCTCGACCGCCTCTGTTGCGTATCACTTCACGCGTCGGCCAGCTTCAATCGTCATTAACGCCTCCGTCAATGCGATGCGCCCCGAGCCTCATTTCGTGGATTACAACGCCTCAAAGGCAGCAGCTGCATCCATCGCCCAGTCACTGGCGCTTGAATGGAGCCGAGAAGAACTCGCGGTCATTGGACTTTGCCCTGGCTATTTTCCGTCTCGAATGACCACCCCCTTTCTCAACGACCCGGAGACCAGGCAGGAATTGCTCGCACGAATTCCCGCGGCGCGTTTCGGCAGACCCGAGGAGATTGGGCAAACCGTGGCGTTCCTGTTATCTCCTGCCGCCGCCTTCCTGACAGGAGCCCTCATACCTCTGGCTGGCGCGTCAAACGTATAGACAACTGCGGCGTCCTTATCGTTGCTGCTCCAGTGATCCACAACGATGGGAGACATACTTTGTCGCAAACGTTCAACAGGACTAGGACTCAATCTGGAGAACCTGATAGTTCTTTGCCAGTCTCTGAAACCGTAGGGCACGCAATCGTTCGCACGCTCGAAGAACACGGCATTCCGCGCGCGTACGTCGTACCCGGGGAAAGCTTCCTAGAAGTTTTGGATGGACTCCGGGACTCATCCATTCAAACCGTGGTCTGTCGCCATGAAGGCGGAGCCGCGTATATGGCTGACGCTGAAGGCAAACTCGGGGAATTGCCTGGCGTTGCGATGGTGACCCGTGGCCCAGGCTTTGACAGAGAACGGTGGGTTGGCAACAAGGAAGTCGAACGTCTCCAGACGGTCTCCCTTGACGAATTGCGGGTTGGCGATGGTGTCGCCTTTTCGGATGTCCGCAATCTTGGAGGTTGCAGTTCGAGATCGACTCATCTCGACCAACGATGCAAAAGGCGCTGGACTTCCGAAGAAGAACGTGAAACGAAAGGCGTACCTGACCTTCGAGCAGGTCGAACTCCTGGCCTCAAAGAGCGCCGGCTATGGTCCCTTGGTCCTCACGATGGCCTACACGGGACTGCGATGGGGTGAGGTCACCGCTCTTCGAGTGCAGGATTACGACGCCGCCAGGCGCCGGCTGACGGTCAACGAAAACGCTGTGGATGTGAGCGGAAAAATTCACGTGGGTAAACCCAAGAGTCACAAGTCTCGATCGGTGCCGATAGCAGGATTCCTTGTCCACCTTCTGAGCGAGGCAACCACTGGAAAGCAACCCCTTGACTTGATATTCGGAGACGGCCGAAACTACGTTCGCCAGTCCACATCAGGAAGGGGGTGGTTTGCCAAGGCGGTACGGCTCAGCCAGAAAGACGACGAAACGTTTCCTCGGGTGACTCCTCACGATCTCCGTCACACGGCCGCGTCTTTGGCAGTGAGCGCTGGCGCGAACGTGAAAGCTGTCTAAAGAATGCTTGGCCACGCCTCTGCAGCGATGACTTTGGACACATATGCTGACCTCTTTGATGACGACCTAGATGCTGTCGCAGTTGGCCTTGACACTGCTCGTTCCTCACGAATTGTGTCCATGAGTGTGTCCATGGCCCCAAATCCATACGCAAAAGAACCCCTACTTCCTCCAGTTTCCAAGGATGTAGGGGTTCTTTCTTTGGCGGTCCCGGTGGGATTTGAACCCACGGTGCGCTTTCACGCACACAACTTTTCGAGAGTTGCACCTTCGGCCGCTCGGACACGGAACCGTAGACAAGTTTAGGCGAGATGAACCAAGCGCGCGAAATCACATCCATCCACATCAGTGAGGCAGGTCACCGCCATAGTGTCCGGGGCGCGGACTACGCTGACACACATGGCACACCACTCCCCCGGATACCGTTGCACAGAATGCGGTTGGACCACCGTCAAATGGGTCGGTCGCTGTGGCGAGTGCCAAGCATGGGGCACCGTCATCGAAGAAGAAGCCAAAACGGGCATCCTGGCCAAAGTGACCTCGATCAACCTCGCTGACGAATCGATGGCCAAGCCCATCACCGAAATAAGTTTCTCCAGCGAGCGCAGTCACAACCCCACCCGCGTCGACGAGTTTGATCGCGTTCTCGGCGGTGGTCTCGTCGCCGGTGCCACAATTCTGCTCTCGGGCGAACCCGGTGTGGGCAAGTCGACACTGCTACTCGAGGTCGCCGCACGAACGGCGCGTGACGGAAAACGCGTGCTCTACGTGAGCGCAGAAGAGTCTGCCAATCAGGTTCGCATTCGCGCCGAACGCACCGACGCACTCAGTGACAACCTCTTCCTCGCCAGCGAGACCGACCTTGCCACGGTGATAGCCCAAGTGGATGCGGTTCGCCCAGAACTCCTCATCGTCGACTCGGTGCAAACCGTCTCAAGTTCAGCCATCGACTCACTCGCGGGCGGGCCAAGCCAGGTGCGAGAGGTCGCTCAAACCCTCATTCGCGTTGCCAAGGAACGCGAGCTCCCTCTCCTTCTCGTGGGACACGTCACCAAAGACGGCACCATAGCCGGCCCGCGCCTCCTTGAGCACCTCGTCGACGTGGTGTGCCAATTCGAAGGCGACCGACAAACTTCCCTGCGGTTCATCCGCGCCCTGAAAAACCGTTTCGGTCCGACCGACGAAGTTGGCTGCTTCGAAATGACCGGTGACGGCATCGCCGAAGTACGCGACCCCAGTGGTCTCTTCCTCAGCCGAGCAACAACACCAGTCTCCGGCACCTGCGTCACCATCGCCATGGAAGGACGACGGGCACTACCCGTCGAAATTCAGGCGCTCGTCGTGTCGACCACATCGCCCAACCCCCGACGCGTCACCAATGGCGTCGACTCATCACGAGTCGCCATGCTGCTTGCCGTACTCGAGCGACGCGCGGGTATCAGGCTCGGCGACAAAGACGTCTACGTCTCAACAGTTGGCGGAGTGCGCCTGAGCGAAC
Source organism: Actinomycetota bacterium (assembly GCA_947449765.1). Lineage (GTDB taxonomy): Bacteria > Actinomycetota > Actinomycetes > Actinomycetales > Microbacteriaceae > CAIOLM01. The sequence continues at coordinate 17,699 of CANFSP010000010.1, forward strand.
CCGGAGCAGACCTCGCCATCGCCATCGCCGTCACCAGCGCCTTTCACGATCGCCCCATTGCCCCCACAGTTGCGGCGTTCGGCGAGATATCACTCGCCGGCGAGGTGAGACCAGTCACCTCCAACCACCAACGTGAAAACGAAGCAGTCCGCATGGGCTTCACCACCCTCGTTACCGACGAGAGCGGACACCTGAGACAAGCCCTCACCCGCGCCTTCGAAAGCGCTGCTACGGCGCGCGAACGAGAACTCGACGCGGCTTTTTAGTTCAGCACAAACTTCTTCGACTGCACCGACTTGGCCTGCCCGACAAAAGTCGTCAAGTAGTACGACGAACCGTTCGCGGCCGCCTTCGGACGATCTGTTGACGTACACGTCTCCGGCGCGCTCTTTGCGCGCTCCCACGAAATTGGCGCAGCCGACGACATCGACTGCTGCGGCTGCAACGTCACCACATAGTTGTCACCGCCCGATTGACAATCCGTCGACTGCCAGAGGATGCCCTCAGCCCCCGAAATCTGAAACACCTGCTGAGACGTTCCCACGTTCACCTGGCACGGTGCCACGCCGTTATTCGTGATCGACAGAGATAGCTTCGGTTGCTCATCCGCGGCATAACTGTCCTTGTCGGTCACCGCAGCGACCGTGAGGTCGCTCACGAGGCACGGTGCGGCACCGTTAACCGCGGGGATCCCGCCGCCGGTCGGAACGCCCACAAAAGACGCCGACGGAGTGGGAACGGGCATCCCTGATCCAGAGGGGGACGGCTTGGGTGTCGGAGCCGCCTTACCCGACGAGCACTGGGCCATGCTGACGAGGAGCCAAATCGCACCAATGATGAGAACGAGTATGAGGAGGGCACGGTTCCGCCGAACACGACGCGACGGACGACGCCGAGGCGGCGCGTATCCAGGCGGAACACGAGACATAGGTCAAGGGTAACTAGAGCAACCTGAGCATTCGGGTATTGCCGAGGGTATTCGGCTTTACCCGGGCAATATCCAGAAACTCAGCAACACCCTCGTCGTGAGATCGCAGCATCTCGGCGTAAACCTCGGGGGCGATGATTTCATCGCTCACCTCGGCAAACCCGTGCCGGGAAAAGAACTCCACCTCAAAAGTCAAACAAAACAGACGCGTCAGCCCGAGCTCACGAGCCTCATCCTCGAGGGCGACCAAAATGGCATGACCCACTCCTGCCCCACGAAAATCATCCGCGGCGAGCAAGGTGCGAACTTCACCAAGATCCTGCCAAAACACGTGCAATGCACCGCAGCCCACAATGCGTCCGTCGGGAGTGACCGCAACACGAAACTGTTGAATCGACTCAAAAAGCTCAACCGCTGACTTACCCAAGAGGATGCCCGCGAAGGAATACGGCTCTAAAAGCTCCTGCATGCCCGCAACATCTGAGGTGCGCGCACGGCGTACCTCAAATGTTCGTTCGGTCATGCTTCTACGGTATCGCAGGTCTCGACAGGCTCGACCGGCGAGTCTCGACAGGCTCGACCTGCGAGTGCGGCTCGACCGGCGAGCGCGGCGAACTACTCGACCGGCGCTTCGTCCTTCTTCTCGTAGCGCTCCGCGTAGACGTTCTTCGACGTCGTGAAGAGGAACTCACCGTCGGCCACACCCACCACGATGTGATCACCGGGCACGAGCTCGCCTTGCAGGATGCGCTCCGACAGTTTGTCTTCCACCTCACGCTGCACTGCTCGACGCAAGGGTCGAGCACCAAGAGCGGGATCGAAGCCGATGTCGATGAGCTTCTGCTTGGCATCCACGGTCAACTCAATGGTCATGTCGCGATCGAGCAAACGATCGGCCAGACGCTTGATGAACAGGTCAACAACCTGAAGCAGCTCGTCCTTCTTGAGTTGCGGGAAGACGACGATATCGTCGACACGGTTCAAGAACTCCGGCTTGAAGTGCTTCTTGAGCTCCTCGTTCACCTTGCCACGCATGCGGTCGTAGCCCGTCGCGTCATCTCCACCGAGCTGGAACCCAACCGGAGTGCCCGAAATGTCTTTCGTGCCAAGGTTGGTGGTCATGATGATGACCGTGTTCTTGAAGTCAACAACACGTCCCTGGCCATCAGTCAGGCGACCCTCTTCGAGAATCTGCAACAACGAGTTGAAGATGTCCGGGTGAGCCTTTTCGATCTCGTCGAACAACACCACGCTGAACGGCTTGCGGCGAACCTTCTCGGTGAGCTGACCACCCTCTTCGAATCCCACGAATCCGGGAGGGGCGCCAAACAGGCGGGATACGGTGTGCTTCTCTCCGTACTCGCTCATGTCGAGGGAGATCAACGCCGACTCATCATCAAACAAAAACTCGGCGAGGGCCTTGGCAAGCTCGGTCTTTCCCACACCTGTCGGTCCGGCAAAAATGAACGATCCGGATGGGCGCTTGGGGTCTTTCAGACCGGCACGCGTACGACGTATCGACTTGGCGAGAGACTCGATTGCCTCGTTTTGGCCGATGACACGCTGGTGCAGCGCCTTCTCCATGAAGACGAGTCGAGCCGACTCTTCCTCGGTGAGTTTGAAGACCGGGATTCCCGTCGCCTGAGCGAGAACCTCGGCGATGACACCTTCATCTACGACACCGTTGCCGGCAACGTCTCCTGTGCGCCACTTCTTCTCTTCGCGCACGCGCTCGTCGGCAAGCTTCTTCTCGTCGTCGCGCAACTTGGCAGCGGCCTCGAAGTCCTGCTCCTCAATCGCCTTCTCTTTCTCAGCGCGAACCAGAGCAATCTTGTCGTCAAGCTCCCGAAGCTCGGGCGGGTTCGACAGGAACGACAGACGCAAGCGTGCGCCGGCCTCGTCGATAAGGTCGATGGCCTTGTCCGGCAGGTAGCGATCGCTGATGTAGCGATCGGCGAGGTTTGCGGCAGCCACAATCGCGCTGTCCGTAATCTGCACTTTGTGGTGTGCCTCGTAGCGGTCGCGCAAACCCTTCAGGATGTTGATCGCGTGCTGAATCGATGGCTCGCCAACCTGAACGGATTGGAAGCGACGCTCGAGTGCAGCATCCTTCTCGAAGTATTTGCGGTACTCGTCCAAGGTGGTGGCGCCGATGGTCTGGAGTTCGCCACGGGCAAGCATTGGCTTGAGGATGCTCGCCGCATCGATTGCCCCCTCAGCGGCTCCCGCACCGACCAGGGCGTGAATCTCGTCGATGAAGACGATGATGTCACCGCGCTGGCGAATTTCTTTCGTCACCTTCTTGAGGCGCTCTTCAAAATCACCGCGGTAGCGACTACCGGCGATGAGGGAACCGAGATCGAGGGTGTAGACCTGCTTGTCTTTGAGAGTCTCCGGAACCATACCCGACACGATTGCCTGGGCGAGTCCTTCAACGACCGCGGTCTTACCCACTCCGGGTTCACCGATGAGCACAGGGTTATTTTTGGTACGACGCGAGAGGATCTGCATGACGCGTTCAATCTCTTTTTCGCGCCCGATGACTGGGTCAAGCTTGCCGTCGTGGGCGGCCTGAGTGAGGTTGCGCCCGAACTGGTCGAGCACCTGCGACCCGCCCTGCGCCGATGGCGAATCCTCTTTGTTGTTTCCGGCAGCTACCGGCTCTTTGCCCTGGTATCCAGACAGCAATTGGATGACCTGTTGGCGCACACGGTTGAGATCTGCCCCTAGCTTGACGAGCACCTGCGAGGCGACACCCTCACCCTCGCGAATGAGACCGAGGAGGATGTGCTCCGTACCGATGTAGTTGTGCCCGAGCTGCAGAGCTTCGCGCAGCGAGAGCTCAAGCACCTTCTTGGCGCGTGGAGTGAACGGAATGTGGCCGGTGGGCTGTTGCTGTCCCTGACCGATGATGTCTTGGACCTGTTCGCGCACGGCATCGAGCGAGATGTTGAGCGACTCGAGGGCTTTGGCGGCAACGCCCTCACCTTCGTGAATGAGACCGAGGAGGATGTGCTCCGTACCGATGTAGTTGTGATTGAGCATTTTGGCTTCTTCTTGAGCCAAAACAACGACGCGGCGAGCGCGGTCAGTAAATCTCTCAAACATCGTGAAACTCCTTACGACACCGAAACGGGTGGTTACGTATAAGGAAACCAGAGGATGCCGGCAAATATGCCGGTGTTCGCCGTAGGCAAAAGTTATTCGCTCTGGCGGAGCCAGTTGACCGTCGTTAGTCCTGCAATGCGCGAGAATTCGCGATCGTTCCCGGTCACGAGCGTGAATCCATGTTGGATGGCCGTCGCCGCGATCAGTAGGTCAATCGGACCAATCGGGGCGCCTTGCGTGGACAGCTCATGACGCAGTGCTCCGGCGCGAACGGCGGTATCCGTATCGAAGGGCACGACTGTTGCCACCGTCAAAAAATCACTCAGCGCGCGCCGAGCCTGGTCTTCGTCTCGAGATCGCCGAACCCCGTAGTCGAGCTCCATGAGCGTTGCAGAACTGACGAAGAGCTGACGAACGTTCTGGGCAACGTGGCGAGCAATGCCCGGGTTGCGGCGCCGAATGAGCTCGATAGCAGCATCGGTGTCGAAGAGGTAGTCGCTCATTCGCTGTCGAGGTCAATGTCGCGCCAACCCCCGCTGAAGTCATGGCGAACGAGATCATCGGGGAAGGCGGTGCCGTTCTCAAGCCAGTCACCCACGTCACTAAATGCCGGACGGAGCGTGATGACATCGCCTTCTCGCGAGATGAGGAGGGTAGAGACGCCTTCGGGGTAGGCGATTTCTTTGGGGATGCGCACTGCCTGCGTGCGATTGTTCTTGAACACCGTGGTCTTCATTTCTCTCCCCGCATGATTTATGTAAACCGGTCTGTATATATCTGTGGGATATACACACCTCACGACAATAGTGACACACTTTGCGAATCAGGAACAGAGGCCAACCGTGTGCTGTGGGGAATTGAACGGTTCCACTGCTGGTTAGATAACAGCATGAGCACGATTGCACCTCGTGAGGTTCCCCTCGGCGGACTTCGCGCAATGACCGTTCGACGCACGCTACCCAACCGCGAGCGAACGACTATCGGGGCGTGGTGCTTCATCGATCACTACGGACCGAACCGGGTCAGGCCATTACTCGCCGGTGGCGACTCCGTTTCGCTCGGCACCGACGACGGCACCAAGCCCGCGCACGAGGGGATGTTCGTCGCCCCACACCCCCACACCGGCTTGCAAACCGTGACCTGGCTGTTTAGCGGCGAGGTCGAGCATCGTGACAGCGTCGGCTCACATCAGCTCATCACCCCAGGTTCGGTCAACCTGATGACCGCCGGTCGCGGCATCCAACACTCTGAAGTTTCTGCCACGTTCGACGGATGGCTCCACGGCGTGCAGTTGTGGGTGGTTCTCCCCGATGCCCACCGCCACCAGCTACCCTTCTTCGAACACTTCACCGCTCCTCGCGTCACACTGGGTAACGCTGAGGTAACGGTGTTCGTTGGCTCCCTCGGCGACATTGCCGCGCCACCCACGACGTTCAGTGACCTTGTCGGGGCCGAGCTCAACATGCCGGCACACACCACGATTGAGGTGCCCTACCGTTCTGACTTCGAGTATGGAATCCTCATCGATCGGGGGCACGCGAGCGTGAACGATGAGGATGTTCCACCGCACCACCTCGCCTACGTCGAGCCCGGCGCGGGAAACCTCACCATCACCGCCCACGAGCCGACACGTCTGCTCCTGCTCGGTGGAGTCCCGTTCGACGAATCAATTGTGATGTGGTGGAACTTTATTGCCCGCTCTCACGATGAAATTGTTGCGATGCGCGAGGCGTGGCAGGGGGACGTTATCGACGGGACGACAGGCGAGGGAATTTTCGGCCAGATGTCGTTCGACGGGCCATCGATTCCGGCACCCGAGATGCCGGGCGTGCGCCTGAAGTCTCGCGCGCCACGACGCTAGCCGGCGTGGTACCGGCAGCTAGAGGCTTGTCTAGCTAACCGGCTTCTCCAGCTACCCGGCTTCTCCAGCGCCGATTTTCTCTAGCGACCGAGCTTGCTCGGCCACCAGATCTTCTTGCCGATGTCGTACGACAGCGCCGGAACGAGCAGTGAGCGAACCAGGACGGTGTCGAGGATCACGCCGAACGAGACGATGAAGGCGATCTGAACCAGGAACAGAATCGGAATAACGCCGAGCGCTGCGAAGGTCGCGGCCAACACGACGCCGGCCGAGGTGATGACACCGCCCGTGACTGCAAGACCGCGCAAAATTCCCGGTCTGGTGCCAATCTTCATGCTCTCTTCACGCACGCGCGTCATCAAGAAGATGTTGTAGTCGATGCCCAGTGCGACCAAGAAGACGAACCCGAAGAGCGGCACGCTCGCATCCGCCCCTGGGAAATTGAAGATGTAGTTGAACACCAGAGCCGACACACCCAGCGTTGCGGCGTAGCTGACGACCACCGTGCCGATGAGAATCAGCGGGGCAACAACCGAGCGCAAGAGCAACATCAGAATGATGAAGATAACGACCAGCACGATCGGAATGATCTTGGTCAGGTCAGCCTGAGCGGTCACGTTCGTGTCCAAAGCAATCGCTGTCTCGCCACCGACGATGGCGCCGGAGTCGTCGGCCGCGTATTCGCTCCGAAGCTGCTTAACCACATCTTCGGCTTGTGCCGAGTCCGCCTGATATTTCAGCGTCGCGTTGATGAGAACTTTTCCGTCAACAACCTTCGGCACCGGCGCAACGGTCGGAACGACGAGAGGACTGCGCGTTGCGATCGACGTGGCGACCGCCTCCTTCATCGCTTCCTCATAAGCGGCCTTGGTCTTGTCGGCATCGGGGAAGACCGAAACCTCGCTAATTCCCTCGGTGTCCGCGGCGGTCTTTTCAACGGCCGCATAGTCCGCTTCGTTAGCGATGATGACGATGGGCGAACCAGCGCCGGCGTCAAAGTGCTCGCCGAGCACCTTCTGCCCATCCACCGACTGAATGTTGTTACCGAGCAGGAAGTCGGTTTGTGGCAAACCGCTTGCCTTGAGCGTGGGCAGTGCTGCGACAGCGGCGAGCAGAACGACGAGGGTCACAATCCAGGTCGTGCGGGGACGACGCGAGATGAGTGTGCCGACACGGCGCCACAGGCCACGAACACCCTCGAGTCCGGCAATCTGTTCCGCTCCAGGCTTTTCCTCTTTTTTCTTCCCGAACTTAGGCATGAACGGCCAGAATGCAGCGCGACCGAACGCCGCGAGCAGTGCCGGAAGGAAGGAAACAGCCGCTAAGAATGCAAAGAAGATGCCGAAGGCGGCAATTGGGCCGAGGGCCTTGTTCGAGTTGAGGTCGCTGAACAACAGGCAGAGAAGCGCGAGGATGACCGTCATAGCCGAGAACGCAATCGCCTCGAACGAACCACGATAGGCGCGACCGATTGCCGCCCACTTCGACTGCACCTCAAATAGAGACTCTCGATAGCGCGAGACGAAGAGGAGTGCGTAGTCGGTCGCAGCACCAATCACCAAGATCGACAGAATCCCTTGGCTCTGACCCGAGACCTTGATGACGTCGTTCAGGGCCAGGTAGTAGATCCCCAGGATGGACGCGCTGAGGGCGAAGACCGAGGTGAGCAGCACGAGTATCGGCAGCAGAATCGACCGGTACACAATCAGCAGAATGACGAAGACCGCGAGGAGGGCAACGAGCAAGAGGATGCCGTCGATGCCGGCAAAACCCTTGACGAAGTCGGCGAGTAGCCCAGCCGGACCTGTGACGTAGGTGTCAAAACTCGAGGGAAAGTCCGCCGCGACGAGAGCCCGCAGGTCAGCAACGTCTTTCGTCAGCTCTTCGCCACTTGCCGTGAAGGGGACAAAATACTCAACGGCTTTGCCGTCTTGGGAGAACGTGGGCAAGAATGCCTGCTCGGGCAGGTCGGCAACACCCGGCGATTTGGCGATTTTGGTGCTCAGCTCAACAAAGGTGGCTTTGTCTGCCTCGGTCAGGGTTCCCGACTTTGCGACCGAAACGATGACGCCCGGAATCGACTTCGAGTCATAGAACTTGGTTTGCCAGCTGTTGACCGCGGTGCTCTCAGCGCTGGCCGGCAGGAACCCGGCCTGATCGTTGGTCGAGACGCTGGAAATCTTGCCAAAGGTCGGTCCACCCACACCGGCGATAGCCAACCAGACCAGAATGAGCGCAGTTGGCAACAAAATGCGAAGCCAGAGCTTCGGTGACCAGTCTTTCACGAGAGCCTCCACACGAGTCGTTGATGCCTATTCTTGCGCACTCTGTGACCGAGTAAAAACCACTCGGCTCGCACTGGCTGCTGACTGAATTGACCGATGTGTCGGGCTTAAGCGGCGTGTGCGCGACGATACTCGCGAGGACTGATGCCGTAGGCGTTCTTGAAGATTCGCGAGAAATGTGCGCTGTCGTAGATTCCCCAGTTCGCCGCAATATCGCTCACGCTCAGAGCGGCGTCTGAAGGGTCGGCAAGTTGTCGGCGGCACGCCTCCAGTCGGCGATCACGCACCCACTGCGAGACGGTGGTGCGCTCAGCGTGAAAAATCTTGTGAAGCTGCCGCGTAGAAATGAAGTTCCCCGCGGCGATCACGTCGGGGGTCAAGTGAGCGTCAGACAGGTGCTCGGTGATGAAGTCGCACACGCGCAAAAATTCCTGGGTGCGTGCACTTCCACGCGAGGAATCGGAGGCGCTGATTTGTTCGGCGAGGGATGCCGTGACCAGGTCGATGAGTGAGTGCATGACGCGCATCCCGGCCCAGCCGCGAAGCTCATCCATATTGTCGGCAATCGCCCGAAGGAACGGCGAAACCACGACGCCAATGCTCTCATCGGCAGCCAAACGCGTCGCCGTAATGGATCGAAGCATGTGGGCAGGAAGCGACATCATGTTTTGCGGGAATCGCACGACGAAAATGCGCGAATGGTTGTCAAAGATTCGAGCGAATGGTCTGGTCGAGTCGTACAGCGTGTAGTCACCCGGATGAAGCTCAGAGCTCACCCCGTCTTGTTCGATGACGCTCGAGCCTTCGATCTGAAGCTCGATGCCAAAGACACGCGTGTCGTCGCCACTCAACAGGGCTGGGGTGCGATCACCACGGTTTTCGGTGAGGTACATGTCGTAGAGACCCACACCGCTGAGTGAGCGCGACCGAATTCGTGCTCGAAATTTTTCCGGTGATTTGGCCGAGAGCGCCATCGACAGTTCGTTTTCGGTGAGCGCTCTCGACCAGCTCGCAAAGTCGTACTCCGTGAATTCAGACACGACCGCTTCCTTGCTCGCTTAGAAGGGGTAAGGCGCGATGTCCGGTCGCATGGTGAGCCACTGGGTCTCGGTGAACGCCTCGATGTTTGCCTCTGCGCCACCAAATCGCGAACCCGTTCCCGATGCACCAACACCACCGAAGGGGATGTTTGCCTCGTCAGCCACAGTCTGCTCGTTGATGTGTACCTTGCCACTGTGCAGCAGGTCAGCGATCTTCATTGCCTCACCCACGTCACCGAGGATTCCCACCGACAGGCCGTATTCCGTGTTCTCGGTGATGGCAACGGCCTCTTCGATGGTGGAGAACTTGATGACCGGAGCCACCGGACCAAAGATTTCGTTCTTCCACGCGGAGCTGTCCATGGTCAGGTTGGTCATGACGGTGGGCTTGAAGAAGTTTCCCTCGTGAGTTCCACCGGCAGCGATAACACCACCCTGCGCGACAGTCTCGTCGACGATGGCCTGAACCTTCGCGGTCTGGCTGGCGTCAATGATCGGTCCGAGCGCGACCTGTCCCGAGGCTGGGTCACCAACGGGAAGGTGGTTGGCCTTCTCAACCAGTGCGGCCACATAGGCGTCATAGAGTGACTCGTGCACGATGTGACGCCCCGTGGTCATACAGATCTGACCCTGGTGCATCCACGATCCGAACGCGCCGGCCGAAGCGGCCTTCGCCACGTCAGCGCCCGGAAGAACGATGAGTGCGTTGTTTCCACCGAGCTCGAGGTGAGCGCGCTTGAGGTGCTTCGCGGCAACCTCGCCAACCTTGCGACCTGCCGCTGACGACCCGGTGAACGAAATGATCCGGACTTCTGGCGCGGAACACACTGCCTCGCCGATTTCAGCGGCTCCGTTGAGGAGCTGGAAGACGCCCGCGGGAAGGCCCGCTTCTTCAAAGATGCGAATGATCGACGCTCCTGCGCCAACGGCCGTGCGGGGGTCCGGCTTGAACAGCACCGTGTTTCCGAGAGCGAGGGCTGGCGCAATCGAACGGATCGACAGGATGAGAGGGAAGTTGAAAGGCGCAATCACCGTGACGACACCGGCGGGACGACGACGCGCAAAGCTCCAGTGCTCGGCGTTCGATGGCATGACGACACCGTTCGGGTGTGACGGCAGAGCCGACGCCTCGAAGCACTCCTGCGCAGCCGTGTGCGTTTCGAGTCCGGCCTTCGGTGGAATGGATCCGGCTTCGCGAACGATCCAGGATTCAATTTCAGCGGCGTGCTGCTCAAAGAGCTCACCCGCCTTGCGCAGGATTGCGGCACGCTGTTCCGGAATCATGCTCGCCCAGCCGGGTTGCGCTGCGTGTGCGGCACGCGCGGCTTGCTGAACGTCATCCACTGAGGCCAGACCTATCGAGCCCAACTTTTCGCCGGTGGCAGGCGAAACCACGTCTCGCGATCCGCCACCGCCCGTGACCCACCCTTTAGCGGTGTAGATCTTGTCGGTCCAAATTGCGGGATCAAGAAGTGTCATGTCTCCTCCTCGAGACGTTACGGATGTCAGACGGATGTCAGAATTCCTGCAGTGCACACAGCACCGGTGCGGGCGGTGCTGTTTCAGACTTTACCCCCGAAGTCCCCGCTTCGCATTGTCGTTTTGTGCACCTGGCTAGCACGTGCGAACGCTATCCGTGCAGTCACCCACGTTTCGGGTTTACAGTCGACACGTGACTACTGCTTCTGGGCGCACCGTGCGCGACGCTACCTTCGATGTCTTACGCTCACGCGGATTGACCCGTGTGTTCGCCAATCCCGGTTCCACCGAAATCAGTCTGCTCGCGAACTTTCCTGCTGACTTCGACTTCACACTGGCCCTGCACGAAGGTTCGGTGGTTGGGATGGCCACCGGATACGCACTCGCACGTCGTGAGGCGGCGATGGTGATCGTTCACACTACGGCTGGGCTGGGCAACGCCATCGGCGCGTTGGCGACAGCCCGCGTGAACCGGGCCCCTCTGGTTGTGCTCGTGGGGCAGCAGGATCGACGCCACTTGGCGACCGAGCCGTTTTTGGCCGGGCGCATTCGAGGTCTCGCTGGTGACTATCCCGTCTGGTACAACGAGCCGATTACCGCTCAGGATGTTCCCGCCGCTCTTGCCCGCGCACACGAGGAAGCACTCACCCGTCGTGGCCCCGCGTTGGTGGTCGTACCGATGGATGACTGGAACGTTGTCGTCGATGAGTCACACGTGTTCACGGCGCCGGCACGTGTCGAGCGAGCTCGAGGCGCGAGTGATGCCGCCGTGTCTGAGATGGCTCGAGTGCTCAACGCGGCTGCGAACCCGGTCATTATCGCGGGAGCGGGCAACGACAGCGATGCGGGATGGGCTGCGCTCGTTGCCCTGGCCGAGCGGCTCAACGTGCCGGTTTTGCAAGAGTCCTTTGCCGGTCGCGCCGGCTTTCCACAGAACCACCCGCTCTTCGCGGGCTTTCTCTCGGCGGCTCGCTCCTCGGTGCGAAAAGCACTCGACGAGTTCGACCTCATCTTCGCCGTCGGGGCACCGGTTCTTCGCCAATACAACTTTGAACCCGGGGAGATGTTTCCGGCTTCGGCGCGAGTCATCCTGCTCACTGAGGACGCGGATGAAGCGCATCGGTCGCCCGCTGACCTGGCCATCATCGCCGACCTCGCGTCGACCCTTGAGCGGGTGAGCGAGCGGGTTGATGCACAGCCCGAGGTTCGGGCATCCATCTCGTTTGCGCGTCGGCCGCTACCTACACCGGATGACGCGGAACCGCTTCGCGCCTCGCACGTCATGGGCATGCTCGCGACGCGACTACCCGATGACGTGATTCTCGTCGAAGAGACTCCGTCGAGTCGCCCCGACTTGCACGATTTGCTGCCGGCTAAGCAGCCGTTCGGGTTCGTGAGCGCGGCGATGGGCGGGCTGGGTTTCGGCCTGCCAGCAGCAATCGGCATGCGCATGGGCGCACCGGAGCGCGCCACGGTCGCGATCTTGGGTGATGGGTCAGCGATGTACGGCATCCAGGGTTTGTGGAGCGCGCGCCATTACCAGGTCGGGGCGGTGTTCATCGTGCTCAACAATGGGCGCTACGCCGTGATGGATCGACTCAACGAACGTTTTGGCACCTCCGCTCCGGCGTGGCCGGCCTTCGACGAAATCGACTTCGTCGAATTGAGTATCTCGCTGGGCGTTGAGGCACGCAGGTTGTCCACACGCGAGGAGGTGGCCACCGCACTCGATGAGATCGTGCCGACCCTTGCTTCGCGTTCAACCCCGCTGACTCTGGTTATCGATGTTGAGCCGGAACTTCATTTCGCACCCTAGTGAAGTTGCTTAGACTTTTCGCCTAAACTCAAGGCATGACTATTCGTAAAACCTTCACTCTTGCCGGAATCATTGCCGCATCGTCGGCTTTGGCTCTCGCACCGCTTCTTCCGGCGGCAGCCGCCACTGACGATGTTGCTTGGGGCTCATGGGGCGCCGTTGGACCCTCGTCGCTTTCGGCAGAAACCGTCACCTTCACCGGCACAAACTTCGTCAATGGCACGTGGGCTGTCACGGGCGCTGCCGGCTACGAGATCCTCGACACCACAACGGCAGGTGAGTATTTCACCGCAGAAACACCGATTGGCACTGCCTTCTCGGCAAACGGCCCTGATCTTGGTGCGAACTTCCTCAAGGTCACCATGCCTGCAGGTGGTCAATCCACTCTCACGGTCACTTTCGACGCGGCTGTTCCTGCTGACCAGCTTGGTATCGCCGTGAGCGACATCGACACCGACCACGTAAGCATCTCGGGAACCGACGCTAACGATGGAGCCCTTACCGGAGCACAAATCAACGGCTCGGCAACCACACAGGGCTTCAATTTCTGTGCAGTGACCGACCCGCCCTCGGCGTGTGGAGGCGACACCGACACTCCTTCACTGAGCACCGGAGCAACTGACGTTACGGCAACCGGTACAAGCGCAGGCACCGACGGTTCGAGCGCCTGGTTCCGTCCGAACACCACGGTAAAGTCGCTGTCGTTCACCTTCTTCAACGACGACTCGGGTAACACCAGTAGCGAGCGTGTCTGGCTCGTTCAGAAGTACACCCCGGCTCCTCTGCCCAACACGGGTGTGAACGGTGGCCTCGTGGCCGGAATCGCTGGTCTGAGCATTGCCCTCATCGCAGCGGGTGGCCTCATCGTGGCTCGTCGCCGCGCGTAGTTAGTCTCACAACGACTGTGGGTCGTGACACCAGCTGGTGTCACGACCCACAGTTATTTATGCGGCACGTTACTGCGGAATAACAGATACCACGTAGACGAGAGTCTGATCCGAACCGTCCGTGCTCGTGGTCACACCGACCGAGTACTTACCGTTCGAGAACATACCGGTGCTCATACCGTCTGCATTCGACTCAAAATCGCTGGTGTAGCCGGCGCCCTTGAGCTTGCCAGTCGCGTCGTTGTAAGCCGCCTGTGCATCAGAGGTTTTGACGGCAACCGACCAGACGGTGTCAGCTCCCGAGCCCAGTGCGGAGCTCATGCTGAGTGTGCCCGAAATAACCGGAATCTCTGCGGGCCAATCGTCTGGCATAGAAACGTTGCCATCACCATTGGCGTCAACCTGAACGCCAGTGGCGTCCTCGACGGCATTCTCCACGGCATCCTGAGCAATTTGTGCCGGATTGCACCCAGCGAGTGCCGGCGTAATCAGCAGCCCGAGACCCAGCGCGAGGGCCACCACTGCAACGCGTCGTTTTTCAATCATGTTGGTATCTCCCCAAACCACGAGATCCCCTGGTTTCACCCCAGTTTTAAGACCTCGATAGCGCCCAGAATAACGACAGGACAGTGCTCTGGAAAGTGTGTTAACCAGATTGTGACCCTGAAGTCAGCTTCTGTTCGCACGGTGGGCGAGGCGAGCAGAGTAGCCCTTTACCCCCTATTTCTTAAGAATTCCTGTGCCTTGGATGTCCCTTGGAAGATTCTTCGACAGGAATTTAATGAGCACTCGCTACTCTGAAATTCGCCCAACAGTTTGACGGTCAGATTTCACTGAAACCGTACGCATAGCTCGCAGGGTCCGGAAACTTTTTTGGGGGGATTCGGACCCTGCGAAACCCTTTGCTCGGGCAATGATCCACCCGTCCGCCACGCGAACAAGTGTGTCATTGCCGGACAAATCAAACAGGGCCGCCTGCGAGAATCGAACTCGCGACCTATTCATTACGAGTGAATCGCTCTACCGACTGAGCTAAGGCGGCGGGGTGGTGCCCTGCGGGCAACGGGTACTAGCTTACCTGCTTACTAGGCCACACCGCGAAATCGCGGGGCCGACCAATCCAGGCAATACCCGACTCACAAAAAGGTTAGTCACAGAGCGTTAACGAATGGTGGGCACCCGCACGCGGATGCCCACCATTCATGAGGATGTTTCTCAGGCCGAGCGGCGGCGGCGGATTGCCGTCATCGCGAGACCAAGGGCAATCAGTGCAACAATCACTGCAGCTGAGATACCCATAGCAGTTGCGTCCGAGCCTGTGTTGGGCAGGTTCTTGTCATCGCCGGTTGCTTCGTCTGCACAGGGAAGTGGCGAGACGCCGTCAAGGCACGAAGCGAAGAGCAGATCGAAGGTGATCGACTCCGTGGCGGCCGTGGACACGGGTGAATTGACACCGAAACCGTTGTCAATATTGGTGCCAGGAGCCGAGACATTGGGGAAGTCAAGGAAGTTTCCTAAGAAGCCACCCTCAGCAACTTCTACACCACAATTTTCCGCGTCGTAGTCGGTGTAGGGGCATTCGTACTCGCCGGCATACCACTTGAGACTCTGTCCGCTTACCTGACGGAATGCTTCAATCTGTGTGCCAGGAAGGCTGACCACCCCAGCTACCTCTTTACCAGCAGGCGTGATTCCGCCAAACTGATTGCCCTCGTCGGAACCTTCAAGGTACGAATCGGTGAACCAGTAGATCCGGTGGCTCTGTCCCGCGTAAGCCGATCCCAGTGTGAGGTCCGCTTTCACATTGAAGTACTGGTTCGGATAAGTGTAGGTCCAGGTCACGTCGAGCTTGACTTCAGTGGCGCCACTGCCGTAAACGAGGTGGTTTGTGACCGTACCGCTGCGATCTGAGTCGGTCAATGCGCTCTCCGACGTGAAAGAATCCCAGGCAAGAGAGTCCAGCAGTGATGCCGGGGTACCAGACGAGTTCTCGGTGGAACCGATAAGCGTGGTGTTAGTGCCGTCGTTGACGGCAACAACAAAGTAGTTGCTCATCACTTCGGAGTTAGTGGGGTCGGGGATGTCTTCGTCACTGTACATCTGGCCTGAACCGTTACGGCCAATCTGGATTTGACCGAACGCAATCTCAAGCTTGAGGCCGTCGGAAGTGGTTTGACCACCAGTGGGGTTTACGGTGATCAAATCACCGGTGGGCACAGCCAATGCCGGAAAAGCAGTGGCTACCGCAATGGCGAGGCCTGAAGCCACACCAATCAGCGAACGAAATTTCATGGGATTCTCTTTCTCAGCAATCACGCACGCCTCGAATCGGCGCACAGAAGTGAACACTCTTCACTACATGTGTTTAAACCCCTGGGTTAGAAGCGCTTTCTAGGGTTTCTTGCGAGCCGGCTTGTCCTGAACGGGCTTGTCCTGAGCTGGCTTAGGCCCCGACGCCGCGGAATCCGCGGCGGAATCATCCGCCCCAACCCTCTTCGCCGTTTCAGCCCGCGCCCGGCGCCGTTTGCCGATTACCGCGATGAGCGCGACTAGCGCAGCTCCAACCCCGGCACCAATCAGGGCGTACCAGAGACCCGAAAGGTCGGTTCCGCCGGCACCCGTGGCGTCGTGGTCATGGTCGGCGTCAGCGTGTGGCGGACGGGAATGGTCGGCATCCATGCCATCCATATCGTGTCCCTCGAGCACAGGCGCTGTCGACGTGAACTTGATTGACCCAGCCACGGTATGTCCGTCAACGGACAGGACCGAATAATCCACGACGTAATTTCCTCCACCAACCAGCGCGGTGACGGGAACGGTGACGATGGTTTTCGTTGAATCGTAGACTGGCGCGCCGAGCTGCACCGGCATACCCATCGGATCGGTCAGCGTGTAAGAGGAAAACTCGGGTGTGATTTCCTCACCAAATGTCAACGAGATTTCCGTGAACTGCGACACCGAGGAGCCATCTGCCGGGGTGGATGCCTCAAGCTCCGAGTGGGCCAGACCTACACCAGCAGAAACAAAACTGCCCAGCAGAACCAATGCGCTCACGGATGCGAGTGCGACGATGTGCCGAGCACCTCGCCTCAGTGCCGTCAATGTCGTTGCAAGGGTCGATGCTGACACGGGATGAAGCCTTTCTCTGCGCTGTAGTGACAACGCCATGGCGATGAAGTCACTTGTTCGAGAATATCGCGGGGATATCTGAGAAATAACCGCTCAGCAGGATGACACCGCGGGCGGAGCACTATCGCTGATGAAGTATTCGTCGACAAGGTCGTTGACACAGGTGCTGCCCCGGTTGTACCCGGTGTGGCCCTCGCCCGAGAACTCAATGAGGCGGCCGTCATGCAGCAGTGTGACAAAATCCCTAGCCCACTCAATCGGGGTTGCCGGGTCACCGGTGGTGCCAATCACCACGATGGGTTGCGCCCCGGTATCGGCCAGATCAGCGGGGATGCGCACCGCCGGGTAGGGCCAATATGCACAAGCCATGTCACTGTACGAAAAATAGCGACCAAGAATTGGCGCGTCGCGCTCTAATTGGGCCGCTTCAGCTGCCCACGAGTCCGGATCCGATGCTGGAGTGTCGAGACAACTAATAGCGATGAATGCTTCGGTTTGATTGTCTTCATAGGTTCCGTCGTCGTTTCGCCCGTTGTACCAGTCGGCGAGCATCATTGCCGTTGTCGTCGACCCTTCGTAGTACTCGTTGAACATGTCGAGGAGGTAGGGCCAGGCGTCTTGGGAGTAGAGCGGGGCAACAATTGCCGTAACGAAAGTGTCGGCGCCGAGCATCCGACCATCCGAGGTCCGCACCGGTTCGGCTTCGAACGCGCGAATCATCTCGCCGATCGAGTTCATTGCCTGTTCTGTTGTTCCGCTGAAAGGACATGCCTCTTGTGGCACACACCAGTCGATCCAGTTGCGCAGCGACATCTCAAATCCGGCGGCCTGCGAGCTGTTCTCGCTTGAGGAATCCAGCGTGGGATCCACCGCCCCATCGAGTACGAGGCGACCAACATTGTCCGGAAAAGTCGACGCATACAGAGCACCGAGCAGCGTTCCGTAGGAATAGCCGAGAAATTTGAGCTTTTCGTCGCCAACCGCGGCTCTTAAGACGTCGAGGTCTCGGGCTGCACTGAGCGTGTCGACGTGAGCGAGTAGAGCACCCGAGTACTTCTGGCAGCCTGAGGCAAAAGCCTCGATTTCTGCTCGCCGGTTATTGAGCCATTCGGAACTGCCACGCTCACCCGGTGTAATCGAGTAGACAAACTCGTCCATCGCCGAAGAGCTTGGCGTGCAGGTGACCGGATCTGACTCGCCCACACCTCGAGGGTCAAACCCGATGATGTCGAATTGAGCGGTGAGCTCCGCGTCGACCGCGTAGTCGAGACTGTCGCGGACCAGCGCCACGCCACTGCCGCCGGGACCACCGGGGTTGACAAAGAGTGACCCCCGGGACCCTGTTTCTGCCGTTGCTGCGTGACGGATCAGAGCGATCTCCGTGGTGTCGCCCTCAGGCGCAGACCAGTCGACAGGAACGCTGACCCGCGTGCAGGTGAAGTCTGTATCGCACGGAGACCAGGTGAGAACTTGCGTGTAAAACTTTTCGTTGCGCGGGTCGTAGACACCCGGCTTGGGCGTGGAGAGCGTCGTCCCCCCGATGAGGGAGCATCCGGCCAGCACCGTCACCGTGAGCCCGGCCACAACCAGAGTCAACCAGCGACGCATCATTGTCTCGACGCCTGAATGAGCATGGCCTCGAGTGCCAAGACAGGAGCCACATTGGATGCAATGCGCTCGCGCGCCTGCTCGATCGCAGCGATCGCGGCGAGCGCCTGTTCTGGCGAGCGCCGTGCGGCGAGCGCCCGAACGCCATCCGCGTGCTCGAGATTAATCAGGGCATCGCCATGGTCACGAGACGACTCAACGAGCTGCTGAATGAGAACGTCCCGATAGACCGACATCACATCAACGAGGATGCGGTCGATGCCATCACGCAAGCTCCTCGTTGCCCGCCGTTTTTGTTGCTCCTCGAGCGACTTGAAGAAGGTGCGCATGTTTGCGGGAACCGGGTCGTCGGGACCGAGCCCCACGGACGCTCGCGCCTGCCCGAGCTCGAGCTCGTCGCGTTCTTTCGTGAGGGCGTTCGCGTCGGCCGTCGCGATGTCGAGAAGTCGAGCTGCCGCCATCACGGCGTCGTGTACTCCCGTCACACCAGTGATGAGGTCGACTGTTTCGGCTCGACGCAACGCCGCTTCAGGACTGAGTGCCAGACGCTGCGCCATACCGATGTGACTCTGCGCGAGCCGTGCTGCCTGCCGAGCATCATCGTGGCTTATCCCGTGGCGCTGCGTGAGCAGGGTTGCGACCGTATCGATGGAGGGTACCCGCAATCTCACTGAGCGCACGCGCGAGCGGATGGTCGGTAGCAGATCAGCCTCACTCGGTGCGCAGAGAATCCACACCGTGCGCTCGGGTGGTTCTTCAAGTGCCTTGAGCAAGACGTTGCTGGTGCGCTCTGCCATGCGATCGGCGTCCTCAATCACGATGACTCGATACGTTGACACGGAGGGAGAGAAATAGGCCTTCTGAACGAGAGCGCGCACCTCGTCAATGGAAATGATCACGCGTTCCGTGGCGAGATAAGCCAGGTCGGGATGGGTTCTCGCCGCGACCTGACGGCAGTGCGGGCAGGTGCCGCACCCGTTGTCGTCGCAGAGAAGTGACGCAGCGAACGCATACGCGGCATTGGAACGACCAGAACCAGGTGGGCCGGTGATTAGCCACGCATGGGTCATCGCAGTGGGGTCAGAGAGCGTCGCAACCGCTTCGGGTTGTCCAACGACGTCGTGCCACACGCTCACGCGTCAAGGCTAGCGCGGGTCGCTGACCATCGGCTCAACGCGTTCACGGATAGTTTTCGCGATGTTGTCGATGGTTTGGCTGGCATCAAGCACAAGCCAGCGAGCAGGGTCGAGCAGAGCGAGGTCGCGATAGGCGCGTTGCACTCGTTCATGAAAATCACTCTGTTCACTCTCGAGGCGGTCGAACTCTTTGGCTTCGGCATCGAGCCGTACCCGAGCTTGTTGAGCATCAAGGTCGAGCAACACGGTCAGGTCAGGGATCAACGAGCCGGTCGCCCACATCGAAATCTCGCGGACCTCCTCACCGTCGAGTACCCGACCAGCCCCCTGGTAGGCGATGGAGGAGTCAAAGTAACGGTCTTGGATAACCACGGCACCGCGCTCAAGCGCGGGTCGAACCACTGTCTCAACGTGGTGCGCACGGTCAGCCGCGTATAACAGTGCTTCGGCACGCGGGGCTATCTCTCCCCGGTGGTGGAGCACGATGTTGCGAATCTCAGCGCCAAGCACCGTACCACCCGGCTCGCGCGTCACAATGACCTCGCGTCCCAAGGATTCGACAAACCCGGCGAGCAGCTGCAGCTGAGTGGACTTACCGACCCCATCTCCACCTTCAAAGGTGATGAAAACCCCGCTCACGCCTTCGCCGAGCCTTACTTCTTCTTCGCCGCAGTCGACCGGGCTGGCGCCTTGCGCGCTGGCGCCTTACGTTTGGGAGCTGGTCCCTTCGCGCGTTTGTCGGCGAGAAGCTCGATGGCGCGTTCGTAGGTCATCTCTTCGACCTTGTCTGATCGAGGGATTGTGGCATTGGTTTCACCGTCGGTGACATAGGGGCCGAACCGACCATCCTTCACCTTGATGGGCTTACCGCTGATGGGGTCGGCATCGAATTCGAAGATGTTGCTCGACGCTTTGCGTGCACCGTATTTAGGCTGAGCAAACTTGTCGAGCGCTCCGGTGAGGTCAATGGCGAAAATCTCATCCTCACTGTCAAGCGACCGGGTGTCTGTGCCCTTTTTAAGGTAGGCGCCGTACCGACCGTTTTGTGCGGTGATGATCTCTCCCGTCTCGGGATCGGCTCCGACCTCACGTGGCAGGTTGAGCAGCGCGAGTGCTGTCGCCAAATCCACCGACGCAGGATCCATCGACCGGAACAGGGATGCCGTGCGCTCCTTCGGCGCTTTAGCATCGGGCTTCGCATCCGGGTCCACTCCGGGGGTGCGCTCGGTCACATACGGTCCAAAGCGACCGTCTTTCGCGAGTACCTCTTTCCCGTTCTCGGGATTCACGCCGAGCACACGGTCACCCGCGACGGGCGCTTCGATAAGCTCACGAACTTTTTCTGCGGTCAACTCATCGGGAGCAAGTTCATCCGGGATGTACACCTTGCGTTTTGGTGCGTCCGGACCCTTCTCGGTGTCGTCCACTTCAATGTACGAGCCGGATGGCCAGATGCGCAGCACGTGACCGTCGCTGAGCACCATGGAGTTCAAACTTTGCTTGTCGATCTCGCCCAAGTGTTGAGCTTCGTGCTTGAGTCCGGGATGTTCGTCGTTCTTGCCGAAGTAAAACTCGCGGAGCCAATCATTCCCGTCGGCTTCGCCAGCGGCAATGCGGTCAAGATCATCTTCGAGCTCGGCGGTGAAGTCGTACGAGACCAGGTCGGTGAAGCACTCCTCGAGAAAACGCGTAGCCGAGAAGCCCACCCAGGTGGGGACAAGCGCTTTTCCACGATTGGTGACGTAGTTGCGGTTCTGAATCGTTTCGATAGTTGATGCATAGGTTGATGGGCGACCGATGCCAAGCTCTTCCATCTTTTTAACGAGACTCGCCTCGGTGTACCGTGCCGGCGGAGCCGTGTCGTGCCCTTTGGCCTCAACATCGGCGAGCACAAGCGTCTGTCCCTCGGTCATCACCGGAAGTTTCGCATCATCCGCGTCATCTTTTACGGTCGCTTCGTCAATCGTCTCTTCGTAGGCATTGAGGAATCCCCGGAACGTGATGACGGTCCCGCTCGCCGTGAACTCGGCTAATTCCCCGCCCTCAGGCTGGGCAGCTACGGTGACCGTAGCGGTTTGACCTTTAGCATCAGCCATCTGCGAGGCGACAGTGCGCTTCCAGATGAGCTCGTACAGCTTGAGCTCTTCGCCGCGGAGCACGTTCGCGAGTTCGGCCGGGGTCTTGAACACGTCACCGGCCGGGCGAATCGCCTCGTGAGCCTCTTGCGCGTTCTTGTTTTTTCCGCTGTACATGCGCGGCGCATCCGGGACCTGATCCTTGCCGTACATGGCAATCGCCTGGTTTCGAGCCGCGTTCATTGCCTGAATCGACAAGCTCGGCGAATCGGTTCGCATATACGTGATGTAGCCGTTTTCATAAAGGCGTTGGGCGATGCTCATGGTCTGGCGCGATGAGAACTTCAGCTCGTTACCACCAGCTTGTTGCAGGGTTGAGGTGGTGAACGGGGCTGCCGGCTTGCGCGAGTAAGGCTTGGTCTCGAGTTTCGTCACACTAATCGTCGTACTGCTAGCCGCAATGGATGCCGACAGCGCGAGTGCCTCGGACTCAGTGAGCACCCGTGCCGAACTGACGAGTTTTCCATTGGTATCGAAATCGTTCTTTCCGGTGGCGATTGCCTTGCCGCCGAGCCGAACCAGTTTGGACTCGAACTGCGTGCTGATGTCACTGCTCGTTCCCACGGTGAGCACGAGGTCCCAGTAATTGGCCGAAACGAACGCCATGCGCTCCCGCTCACGTTCTACGACCAGGCGGGTTGCCACCGACTGCACACGACCTGCCGACAACTTGGGTGCGACCAAGCGCCAGAGCACCGGTGAGATCTCAAAGCCGTACAAACGATCGAGAATACGTCGTGTCTCCTGAGCGTTCACCAAAGCCGTGTCGAGTTCACGGGTGTTCTTCTCAGCCTCCTGAATCGCTTCTTGCGTGATTTCGTGAAATACCATGCGCTTGACCGGCACTTTTGGCTTGAGCACCTGGAGCAGGTGCCACGCGATGGCCTCACCTTCGCGGTCTTCATCGGTTGCGAGGAAGAGTTCGTCGGCTTCTTTGAGCGCGCGTTTGAGATCGGTGACAGTTCGTTTGCTGTATTCCGAGACGACGTAATAGGGCTCAAAGTTGTTGTCGACGTCGACCGCGAACTTACCAAACGGTCCCTTTTTCATCTCTTTTGGTAACTCACTGGGCAATGGAATGTCGCGGATGTGTCCGACCGATGCTAGGACTTCATAGTCGGATCCCAAGTATTTGCCGATGGTTTTGGCTTTTGCCGGGGATTCAACGATGACGAGTTTTTTGGTGTTTGGCACTGACTACCTTTCGAGATGACACAACCGGGCACACTATGCACCATAAATCGGGGTGAGTGCAAGTTGACCGTTTCGGGCGATTTTCTGCAGCGTGTTGGTCGAGCGTGACCGGGCCGTGAAAGTCATGGGGCTATTCCTGCGTGTGCCCTGGCTCGCAGGGTGAGAAAACCCCACGGAAGAATTGACTCGATTCGAACGTCAAAACCATCGAATGTGCATCGTTCTACGACGCCCCCAATGGCCTCAACCTGGGTTGCCGCATTGCTGCAGGGCAACCCGGCCATGCGGCCAGTCCGCGTGTCGACAGCGTTGAGTGCGCCGTTTTCGGTTGCGCGCACCAAAGCCGCATATCGACCGGACACCGCGACTCCCACGACAAGTGAGATCGTCAGCATGATGAGTGCGGAACTCACGAGGGTGACAAGCACCACAGAGCCGTGCTCCGCGATTAGCCAAGCCCTCGCTTGGTTACGGCAAAACGACATCACACGACTCCGTGTTGACCGGGATGTGGAGTCCAGGTAGTCCGAAAACGTCGAAGGCCCCGACCGCGTGAACGCACAGCGAATCGCCGTCCCGAGACGTGGTCACCACAAGGTCGTGAAAGGCCCGCAAGTCAGCAAGAGCCGCGTCAGTACTCACGCCCTGAGCCATTCGATGCGCACTCTCAACGGTGGTGATCTGAATCCGGTTCGAGTTCGCGCCAATGGTGATGGCCGAAAGAGCGATACACAACCCGACAATCACGGCCGGGACAGTCAGAGCGAGTTCGAGACTCACACTCCCCCGAGTGAGCCTGAGCAGTGAAGATGCTCTACCCGCCAACGTGGAACGCAGACGTGATGAGACCTTCTAATAGGGACTTGACCACGTCTCCGCGCAAGATGCCCACGAGCAGTCCGGCAAGACCTACCGCGGCCATCGTGGCAATGGCGTATTCGGCTGTCGCCGCACCGCGGTCGTCGCCGAGTCGATCCATCACGCGCTTGACGCCTGCGATCGCGCTGGCCTCGTGATTTATTTTCTGCATGATTTTTTCCTTCTGTGTCGATGAATTTTTTGTGTACCTCCAACCCCCGCCACGAGCATCCCAGTTGAGTGGGTCGCGAAATCGAGGAGCAACCTAACCGGTGGACACAAGTGCGGAAAAGCCACCTGTGGCTGACAGGGCAGACAGTACGGCTGGCACTGCCACGAGCACTAAAAAGGCAGGGAGAACGCAGATTCCGAGGGGCAACAAGGTCTTCTCCCCCAGCTGGGCAATTGCTTCTCGCACACGCATCTCTTCGTCGGCGCGGGTACTCTGGGCCAATCCCTCGAGCAGACCGGCTAGCGGAATGCCCCACGTCACACTCGCCTGGGCCAGCGCGCTCACGTGAGTGAATTCACGCGCGCAGAGCGGGGTTGACCTTGTCGCATGAAGAATGTGTTCGACGCTCGCCCCGGCGCGAACGCCGGTAGCGACGAGTCCGTACCCAAAACCCGGGAGAACGGTAGATCGAGCCGCCGCCGCAACCTGTCGATGAGACCACCAGGCGCCAGCGATCACCAGTGAGGCCGCAACGACAATGCACAACCATCCGATCGGCGTGCCAAAAAGCACTCCCAGCACATCAAAACCGAGTGCACTGAGGATGACAACCGCCCCCAGCGGAAGGAGAAGCACGATGCGGGTAGCCATTCTCGCGCCCGCTGTCGCCGTGCGAATGAGTCGTTCTCGTTCCTCGTCGGCTTCACACGCGTCGATGAAGCGCTCCAGTGTGGCGGTCAGAGGCGAACCGAAGCGTGCCGACAGCTGCCAGGACAGATGCAGATGCGCCACGTAGTCGGCACGAAATCCAGGATCGTCGAGAACATCACCGGCCTGCGCGAGGGTGATCATCAGCCCCGAATTGACGAGAGCGTGCACGTTTCGAACGGCAGGAAGTATCGAGCGCGTCTCGTTCTGCCGACTACGCATCGCCATGCCTTGCGCTTGTCGCCCCAAACGATATTTCCTCAACATCGAGTCGCAAACCGGCCTCCTCTTTCTTGACCACAAGACGACCTACGCTCAGACGTCTCTGTTCTGACGCCACGTCAATGTGAATCACCAGATCAATGGCACTGCGGGCCAGAAGTGCGGTTTCACTCTCACTCCGACCCGCGAGGGCGCACAGTGCCACAATCCGGGATGGCACATCCCGCAAGCTGTTCGCATGCATGGTCGAACCACCACCGGTGTGCCCGGTGTTAAAGGCCATCAGCATGTCGAGGACTTCAGCACCGCGACATTCCCCAAGCACAAGCCGATCGGGCCTCATGCGGAGTGTCTGGCGAATGAGCTCGGTGACACCGATTTCACCTCGCCCCTCACTGTTAGCAGGTCTCGTTTCGAGCGAAATAACTCGGTCGTGCTGGATGCGCAACTCCGACACATCCTCGACCACGATTATTCGTTCTGCCGGCGGAACCACGGCCAGAAGCGCGGCGAGCAGGGATGTTTTACCCGCGCCGGCGCGGCCGGTAACCAGCAGGGTGCGTGCACGGGCCACAGCATCCCTCAGGAATGGAGCCAATTCGGGTGCAGCGTTGACGGCGAGCATGTCGTCGAGATTCATGACTTCTCGTGACGGCAATCGGATGGAAACTTCCGTTCCACCGACGCTCACGCCACCGAGTATTGCGTGCACCCGCACACCGTCGTTGAGCGCTACGTCGACCGCTGGACGAGCGTCGTCGATGTGACGACCACCTCGCCCAATGAGTTTCACCGCTACCGCACGCGCGAGATCTTCGGGGATGGCGCGCTGCACCTGCTCACTGTGGCCGTGACAGGTACGTTTCCACACTCCCGAGCGCGCGCTAATAAATATGTCGGTCGTATCGTCGTCAATGATCATTTCGAGCTGCTTCATGAATCGCAGGACGCTCGCGTCAGTGCTCTCGTCGTTCCACACGACACTAGGTTGTGCCGAATCCCCTCGCGCACATTTCCAATCACCGTGCGTGGGGAAAAAAAGGAGGGCGATGCCAGTTGGGGGGAACGGCATCGCCCTCGCGATACCAGATTGGGGGGAATCAGTGGTACCGCAAGCCGAGACGAATCTCAGGTGTATCCATCATAGACACAGATTGTGCACAAAATAACCACTTGCTTAGCACCGTGGGCAAGCCGTGTCTTAACTGGGTCGTGTCGAATTATGTAGGCTCGTGCTCATGAGTGACACAATCGACAATCTCATGCACGAGAGCCGGCGATTTGCGCCATCCGCTGATTTTGCGGCGCAGGCCAACGCGAGTGCTGACTTGTACCAGGATGCTCGCCGTGACCGCCTCGCCTTCTGGGCCACCCAAGCTCGAGAGCTGGTCTCGTGGAACACGCCGTTCACGCGAACTCTGGACTGGACCAATGCGCCGGTGGCGAAGTGGTTCGACGACGGAGAGCTCAACGTTTCGTACAACTGTCTTGACCGCCATGTCGAGGCGGGTCTCGGCGAGCGCGTTGCGCTTCACTTCGAGGGTGAACCCGGCGACAGTCGAGACATCACCTACGCACAGCTCACGGCCGAGGTAAAGCGAGCCGCAAACGCGCTCGAATCACTCGGGATTTCTGCGGGCGATCGCGTCGCCATCTACATGCCGATGATTCCTGAAGCAGTCGTGGCCATGCTCGCGGTGGCGCGCCTCGGTGCTGTGCACTCGGTGGTCTTCGGCGGGTTTAGCGCTGAGAGCCTTCGTAGTCGCATCCAAGACGCGGCCGCCAAGGTGGTCATCACCGCCGACGGAGGTTGGCGCAAGGGCAAAGTTTTTGCCCTCAAGCCCACCGTGGACGAAGCGCTTACCGCCGACGGTGGCGCACCAACCGTCGAAAAGGTTCTCGTCGTTCAGCGTGGCAAAAACGATGTCGCATGGGATGCGAGCCGCGACCTATGGTGGCACGACGCACTCTCGTCTGCCGCAGCAGAACACACCGCTCAGCCATTCGAAGCCGAGCAGCCACTTTTCATTCTTTATACGAGTGGCACCACGGGGAAACCGAAGGGAATCCTGCACACCAGCGGGGGCTACCTGACCCAGACTGCCTTCACGCATAAGTATGTTTTCGATATCAAGCCGGAGACGGATGTCTACTGGTGCACCGCGGATGTCGGCTGGATCACCGGGCACAGCTACGTGGTCTACGGGCCACTGGCCAACGGTGCCACGCAGGTTATTTACGAGGGAACTCCGGACACCCCGCATCCCGGACGGTGGTGGGAAATCGTGCAGAAGTACGGGGTCACCATCCTCTACACGGCTCCAACGGCCATTCGCTCATTCATGAAGCTCGGTCACGAAATTCCTGCGGCTTACGACCTGTCGAGCATCCGCTTGCTCGGCTCAGTCGGCGAGCCCATCAACCCCGAAGCGTGGGTGTGGTACTTCGAAAACATTGGTGGTGCTCACTCACCAATCGTGGACACCTGGTGGCAAACCGAAACCGGGGGCATCATGGTCTCTCCCCTGCCGGGAATCACGACGCTCAAGCCAGGTAGCGCCCAGCAACCTCTCCCCGGAATCTCCATCGACATCGTCGACGAGCACGGCACACCAGTGGGCAAAGATGAGGGAGGCCTGCTCGTCATCACCGAACCGTGGCCGTCCATGCTGCGCGGCATCTGGGGAGACATGGATCGCTATGTCGACACCTACTGGGCTAAGTTTGGCGACAAGTATTTCGCCGGTGACGGCGCGCGTTTTGATCAGGATGTGGACCTGTGGCTGTTGGGACGTGTCGACGACGTGATGAACGTCAGTGGCCACCGACTTTCCACAGCCGAAATTGAGTCAGCCCTCGTGGACAACCACATCGTCGCTGAGGCTGCGGTGGTCGGTGCCGCTGACGAAACGACTGGTCAGGCCGTCGTCGCGTTCGTCATCCTCAAGGCGCGCGATGTCGAGAAGATTACGCCCGCGGAAGCGAGCGCAATGCTCCGCCAACATGTCGCCGAAAAGATCGGCGCCATCGCTCGCCCCTCACGGATTTTTATCGTCAGTGAGTTGCCGAAAACTCGTTCCGGCAAAATCATGCGGCGTTTGCTGAGGGACGTCGCGGAAGGGCGCCCCATCGGCGACACCACGACACTAACCGACCCGGCGGTTCTGAGCGTCATCAGCGCGCAGGTGCACTAGTCGCGCACGCTGGGACGGCGCACGCAACTACTCGCACGCAACTACTCGAATGCGACGATGAGTTCGACCTCGACGGGCGAATCAAGTGGCAGCACGGCAACACCGACAGCGGAGCGCGCGTGAATGCCAGCATCGCTAAAAATCTGGCCAAGGAGTTCCGAGGCGCCGTTGATGACCCCCGGTTGTCCGGTGAATTCGGGGACGGAGGCTACGAAGCCCACCACTTTGACGATGCGCGTCACCCGGTCGAGATCGCCGATGACGCTCTTGACTGCAGCCAGGGCATTGAGCGCGGCAAGACGAGCAAACTCTTTGGCGTCCGCGGGTGAAACAGCCCCGGGCGTCTCTCCAACCTTGCCGGTAGCGGGCAAAGCTCCCGAGACGAATGGCAGCTGCCCCGACGTAAAGACAAGTCCATCGTGGATGACCGCGGGCACGTATGCGGCAACTGGTGCGGCCACATCGGGAATGACGATGCCCAATTCGGCCAGTGTGGCGTTCACAGAACTCATGCGTTGTCCTTCTCTACTTCGCGCTTCAAGTAAGCGACGAGTCCGCCTTCTGGTCCGGAAACCACTTGCACGAGCTCCCATCCATCCACACCCCACGAATTCAGAATCGCGGTGGTGTTGTGTACCAGCAGAGGGGTGGTGGCGTATTCCCACGTCACTCGTGTCATGTGCAGTCCTTGTTCGGTTTGTTCTCAGTCTTGAGCGGTTAGTCTTAATCCTATGTTTGCCAAGAATAAGGTGAAGCGAAACGTACTGGGTCCCCTCCTCGGATTTGTCGGGCTCAGTGTCGTCTCCGGTGTTCTCGTTGCTGCCGCGGTCACGCCCGCGGTTGCCATCTCCGGCCTCACCGCCAATAGCACGCTCGGTGTGTTCAATGATCTTCCCTCCTTTTTAGAACTCGGTGAACTGTCTCAACGTTCCACGATTTACGCCAAGGACTCAGCCAATAAAGACGTCGCGTTGGCATCGTTCTATGCGCAAGACCGCATTGAGAAAGGCTGGGATGAGATCAGCCAATTCCTCAAGGATGCGGCTACCTCGGGTGAAGACCCCCGCTTCTACGAGCACGGCGCCATCGACCTCATGGGTACCTTGCGAGCACTCGTGGCGAACGTCATCGGTAGTGACGTGCAGGGTGGTTCATCCATCACTCAGCAGTATGTGAAGAACGTTCTCGTTCAAAAGGCAGAGGGCATCTCCGACCCTGTGGAACGCCAAAAGGCTTACGACGAAGCGACGGCCACAACCCTTGAGCGCAAGCTCAAAGAGATGAAGCTTGCCATTGGTGTCGAGCAGAAGTACAGCAAGAAGGACATCCTCAACGGCTATCTGAACATCAGCCACTTTGGTGGGCGCATCTACGGAGTCGAAGCCGCCGCGGAGTACTACTACAGCAAGACGGCATCTACCGTCTCGATTGCGGAGGCAGCCAGCCTCATCGCGATGGTGCAGAACCCGAACTACATGCGCATCGATGATCCCGACAATCTCGAGAACAACAAGGGTCGACGCGACTACATCATCAACCGCATGGCTGAACTGGGCAAGATCACTCCCGCCGAGCAAAAAGAA
Source organism: Actinomycetota bacterium (assembly GCA_947449765.1). Lineage (GTDB taxonomy): Bacteria > Actinomycetota > Actinomycetes > Actinomycetales > Microbacteriaceae > CAIOLM01. The sequence continues at coordinate 47,042 of CANFSP010000010.1, forward strand.
GCTCTCGCCACACCGATTACCCCCAAGATCACGAGCGCGGCAACGGGCTGTGCCGCAGCACCCTACGGAGCGGCTTTCTTCTGCGACTACATCACCTGGGTTATTAAAAACGACAAGGCCTTTGGTGCTACCGAGGACGAGCGCTGGGCTGCATTTGAGCGCGGTGGATGGAAGATCTACAGCACGCTCGACATCGAACTTCAAAAGAGCACCGATGAAAACGTGACGACGTACATGCCGGCGGTGCCCGATCGCGGCAATTTAGCTGCCGCCTCGGACTCGATTCAAGTGGGCACCGGTCGAATTTTGTCCATGTCTCAATCGCGTAAGTTCTCGAACGACCCCGACGTGGTAGCACAAAGCCCCGAATACACGTCGGTCAACTACTCGACCGACCGAGACTATGGTGGCTCTTCGGGCTTCCAGCCGGGCTCGACCTACAAGATCTTCACCGTCGCGGAGTGGCTGAAACAAGGACACGGACTCGGTGAAATGGTGGATGGTCGCTACAAAGAGCTCGACCTCTCCAAGTTCCACGACTCTTGTTCGTCACCCGGTGGCGGCATGTGGGCCTCGAAGAACGACGGCGGTGAAGAGGGAAGCATCCTCTCGGTTGCTGACGCCATTCGAACATCCCTGAACCACGCCTTCTTCTCGATGGCGATGCAACTCGACCTGTGTGAGATCCGCAAGACCGCTGAGGCTTTCGGTGTCCACCGGGCAGACGGTGATCCACTCACCAGCAACCCGGCCGCCATCATCGGCACCAACGAGGTCGCACCAATGAGCATGGCTGCCGCAATGGCCGGTGTGGCAAACGATGGGCTGTACTGTTCGCCAATTGCCATCGACAAAATTGTTGACGCTAATGGCACAGAAATCGAGCCGCCAAAGTCGACCTGTAACCAGGCCCTCGCTCCGGACGTTGACCTCGGACTCATCGAAGGTTTGCGCGGACCAATTCGTGGTGGAACAGCATCCTCATCTAACCCAAGCGACGGTATCGACCACATTGGTAAGACCGGATCGAGCGACGGTTACGTGCACACCTGGATGCTCGGCGCAAGCAGCAAGGTAGCGACCGTGGTGTGGGTCGGTAACGTGGAGGGTCTCACGCAGCTTTCGGGGACCTCAGTCCTCGGTCGAACCGGTAGCACCGTGCGTCACGCCATTTGGCGGCCCATCATGCTTCGCGCTGACCAGATTTATGGCGGCGACGACTGGCCGTCACCGGACGGAAGGTTCCTCGCCGGTCGAAATGTTGCCGTTCCCGACGTTCGCGGTCTTTCGCTGGCGGATGCCCAAAAGCTGATCGAATCGGTCAATCTGTCCTTCGAAAACGGCGGCGTCATCGATTCCGACCTGCCCGCAGGCACCGTGGCAAACGCCTCGATTACTCCGGGTGAGCAGGTGCCCACGGCAACCATCGTCAAGGTCTACACCAGTAATGGAACCGGAAAGATTGTGCCCAACTTTGTCGGACTCACGAGCGCAAAAGCCAAGGAGCTCGCTGACGCCAACGGATGGAAGCTCTCAATCACGACTCGACTGACGGATCCGATCTGTAACACGGCCACGCCACCGGTCTGTACACCTGTTCCGTCTAAGGTGCTCTACCAGAGTGCCAAGGTGGGAAGCATCATGAGTCCGGTTGGACACACAATCACGCTGATTATTCAGGAGCCGAAGCCATAGCAACTCGTGCGCGCATTATGACGGGAGCGGCCCTCGCGGTCGCTTCCGTCGTTGCGTATGCCGTGGTGGTGGAGCGAAACCAATTCACCCTGCGTGAGATATCCGTGCCGGTCCTCGATAAGGGTTCCGCGCCCATCCGCGTTCTTCACCTCAGCGACATGCACCTGGCCCCGTGGCAGCGGGGTAAGGCCAGGTGGGTGGCCGAGTTGGCGGGCTTGCGTCCCGACCTCGTAGTCAGCACCGGCGACAACTGGGGCGCAAAGGATGCGTTCGACATCATCCGGGATGCTCTGGGACCATTCGCGGGCATCCCGGGTGTCTTCGTCTTTGGTTCCAATGACTACGACGCGCCGCGCATCAAGAACCCCTTCGGATACTTCGCCGGCCCCTCTCGTGCGACCAGACAACCGACGGCCCTCGACTCTGAAGGTTTGAGGTCGTTCCTCACGAACAGCCTCGGCTGGGACGACCTGAACAACTCCGCAACCGCGCTGAGCGTTGCCGGACGAACCATCGAATTTTTTGGCGTGGATGACCCGCATCATGGCCATGACGACATCGACGCCACTCGAGACGCCCTCGATAGCGTTCGCGGGGTGTCTGGTGAACCGTCGTTGCGAATCGGTCTCACACACGCCCCGTACGCACACTCGCTGGCTGAACTCAGCGATCTGGGGGCAGACATCCTTTTCGCGGGCCACACTCACGGCGGCCAAGTGTGTCTTCCAGGCGTTGGCGCTCTCGTGACGAACTGTGATTTACCGCGTGCACAGGCAAGCGGACTCAGCCATTTTGACTCGGAAAACGGTGCAATTCCGCTTCACGTCTCGGCAGGTTTAGGCACGAGCATCTATGCCCCGGTGAGGTTTGCCTGCCCGCCAGAAGCAACACTTCTGACGCTGACCGCGCGAGTTTAGTCGCACTCGAGAGAGCCCATCCCCCGAATTTTTGGGAAAAGGATTGCCTCTATACTTGAGGAGACCTCCGGGGTGTGGCGCAGCTTGGTAGCGCGCGTCGTTCGGGACGACGAGGTCGCAGGTTCAAATCCTGTCACCCCGACCAATGTGATGTCGCAAGACATCGGAATCCCCTGAACCTACGGGTTCGGGGGGTTCTTTCTTTTTTGGGGTTGGTAGTCGCGGGTTGTGTCGAGTGTGAGTTCTCGGAGTAGTTCGCCTGTTTGTTGGTCG
>CANFSP010000011.1 GCA_947449765.1 Actinomycetota bacterium
CTATGGGACTCGAACCCACAACCCCCGCTTTACAAGAGCGGTGCGCTACCAATTGCGCCAAGCCGGCTGGTGCGCGCAGTGCGCGCGGTGTCAAGACTACCAATCCCGCGCGCATGCACGCGCGCGGGATTGGCATCGTGATTTCTCGAGAAGTTACGGTGCCGGGGTCGGCGTAGCCGAACCGGTCAGCTTGCCCTGCTGTTCGAGCAAGAATGCCTCGAACTCAACCGGGCTGGTGTATGCCGGATCGTTGTCGCGCTGTTCAAACTTGGCAACGTATTGAACACCATTGACGATGACCGTCGGCGTTCCACTGAACTTGACGTCAGAGTTCGGCAATGTTGTCGCTCCGGTGACGCGCTTGGTCGCCTCGCTGACCCATCCGCCAAAAGTGCGGTTGTTGATGCAGTCAGAGAGGGAGACCCCGGTGTTCCCGGTGGCTTGCTGGGCGTAGGAGACCAGCTGAGAATCGTCCAGACCCGTTGTTCCTTCGGCGGGTTGGTTCGCAAACAGCAACTGGTTGAAGTCCCAGAATCCATTGGGTTCAAAGTTCGCGACACAGGCAGCCGCATTAGCCGCACGCGTCGAATACATGGTGCCCTGAGAGTTGGGGTTCAAGATGGCGATGGGATGAAGTTCGAGGGTCGCCTCACCGGACTTCACACGACTGAACATGACCTCAGAATCGTTTCGATCGAAGCCGCCACAAATCGGGCACATGTAGTCGAGGTACTCGACGATGTTGAGCTTGTCCGGCACGGGAGTCGTGTTGACCGGTTCGGCACCGGGAGACAGCGCGGATGATTTCTCAGCTACAACCTTGCCCGTTGGCTTGCCGTCGGTGCCGAGTTCGGCGGTCAAAACAATTCCATCGCTCGCCATGTTTGCGGGGCGCGGCCCGGGTTGGGGCATGTTCGTGACGATGACACCACCGACGATTCCCACAACAGCGAGCACGCCCACAATCACGCCAAGTTGAATGAACGCTTTGCGACGCTTGTCTTTCTTGACCTGGTCAACGCGCATTTGACGCGCACGTTCCCGAGCTGCTTCGCGGCGCTCATTTTTGGTTGGACGATGTCCGTATCCACCGATGGTCATTCGTGTTCCTCCTGAACGGTGTAATAACTAAAAAGACAGACTTGTCGATAGTAAAGGCAAACCCTGTAAAAGGTCTAAACGAGAACGAGACTCGACGACGCTAGAGATTCGACCTCAAGCGCGAAACCTCGTAGAGCGCAACACTCGCGGCAATTCCGGCATTGAGGGATTCGGTCGCCTGCGAAATTGGAATTGACACCACCGCATCACAGGTCTCTGTGACCAATCGCGAGAGCCCCTTGCCTTCGCTACCGACCACAATCAGCAGAGGCCGATCGGCCAGCGCGAAGCCCGGCAAACTCGTATCTCCGTCGCCGTCGAGACCGATGACGAAGACGCCGCGCTTCTTGAAATCCTTGATCATGGCGGTGAGGTTGCTCGCCATCGCAACGGGAAGCCGGGCGGCGGCACCGGCGGACGTTTTCCAGGCGGCCGCATTGACCCCGACGGAACGACGCTGTGGCAGGATGATTCCGTCGCCGCCAAAAGCCGCGCATGAGCGAATGATGGCGCCGAGATTTCGCGGATCCGTGATGCCATCGAGTGCGACAAAGAGTGGCTGCGCATCCCGCTTGTTCTCAATGGCTCGATCGAGTAGATCCATCGGATGCGAATACTCGTAGGGCGGTACTTTGAGCGCGATTCCTTGATGAACCGCGTCGAATCCTGAGAGTCGGTCGAGCTCGGGCTTCATCACCTCGAGAATGGCGATGCCTCGGTTGGTGGCCAAAGCGATGGATTCACGCATGCGGTCATCCATCTCGGCACGTGTCGCAATGTAGAGAGTGGATGCCGGCATCTTGGCCCGGAGTGCTTCAAGAACAGAGTTGCGCCCCGTGACTACTTCAAAGTCGTCTGACTTGCTACGGCGAGCGGCTGGTTTGGACGCTGTTCGACCCGCGGAGACGCTCGCATTGGATTCGCGCGGGCTCAATTTTCCGGCAGCGGCGAGTTTCTCACGGCGTGCCTTGAGTTTGGCGGCGGGGTGATAATCGCGATCTTCCGCCTTGGGGGTTGGCCCTCGACCCTCGAGCGCTTTACGTCCGTGACCGCCTGTGCCTACCTTGGTTCCTTTGGTGCCTTTTCGCACCGCACCGGCGCGTGGTTTGCTAGCCATTTAAACTCCAATGTGCCCCGTCAGGGGTATCTTCAATCACGATGCCCGCCGCGGCAAGTTCGTCGCGGATGCGATCCGAGGTGGCAAAGTCTTTGTTGGTGCGCGCGTGCGCGCGAGCGGCGATGAGCTCGCCCACGAGTGCATCGAGAGCACCCGTCGCCAGGTCGGAGCCGGCTGCCGATGACTGGGACCACTCGCCGGCCCGCGGATTGACTCCCAGGACGTCAAGCATGGCAAGTACAGAACCGGCGGCGCTAAGACCGGCCTCGATGTCGGCGGCGTCGAAGGCCGTGTTGCCGGCCCGAATGGTGTCGAAAACAACCGCGAGCGCGCCGGGGACTCCGAGATCGTCATCCATCGCCGCCGCGAAGTCGTCGGGGACGTGAACCGCGGGTGCGAGGTGTGCGTCAGCGCGGAATCCGCGTGCCAGAAATGCCTCAATGCGTTCGAACGCAGCAGCAGCCTCCGCGAGCGCGGTGTCGTGCAAATCGAGGGTCGAACGGTAGTGGGCTGATCCCAGGAAATACCTCACCACGATGGGCCGATGCGCAGTCAGCAACTCGGCCGCGTAGAACGAATTGCCCGCAGATTTGCTCATTTTGGCGCCACCGATGTGCACGAGGCCATTGTGGAGCCAGAATTGGGCGAACGGGTCGCCAGCTGCACTCGATTGCGCGAGTTCATTCTCGTGGTGCGGAAACCGCAGGTCGAGGCCGCCGCCATGAATGTCGAATGCCGGTCCCAAATATTTGGTGGCCATCGCGGAACACTCGATGTGCCACCCCGGACGGCCGGCTCCCCACGGCGTCGACCACGAGGCGGACTCCGGCTCGCCGACCTTGTGGCCTTTCCAGAGTGCGAAGTCACGCGCATCCTTTTTACCGCGCAAGTCGCTCTCGTCGGAGTCGACCATATCGTCCACGCTTTGATTGGTCAGCGCCCCATAGGCAGGGAAGGTACGCGTATCGAAGTAGACATCGCCCGAGCCATCTGGAGCGACATACGCGTGCCCCCGAGAGATGAGCCTCTCGATGAGAGCGATCATGTCGGAGATACTCGCCGTCGCGCGTGGCTCATAGGTCGGCGGCAGGATGCGCAGGCTTTCGTAGGCCGAGGTGAACTCACGCTCCATGCGGTACGCCAGGCCCCACCAGGGCTCGTCTTGTGCGTTGTCAAGAACCTTGTCGTCAATATCCGTAACGTTGCGGATGAGCGTAACGTCGAGACCTCGGTAACTGAACCAACGACGAAGCTGGTCATAGACGAGAGCGCTACGCAGGTGACCGACGTGAGGACTCGATTGCACAGTGGGCCCGCAAACATACATCCCCACTGCGCCTTCGACTCGGGGAACGAACACGCGAACGGCCTGTTCTTTCGAGTCGAAAAGTTGAATGCTCACGCCCTCAAGCCTACCGGCGGGCTGCGATGCGCCGGATGAGCGCCGTCGCAATGGCGGCGATGCCACGACCTTCGCCGGTGATGCCTAGACCATCAGAGGTTGTGGCGCTCACGGACACCGGCGCGCCCACCCAGTCGCTCAACACACCCTCAGCTTCACGCCGACGCGGGGCCAGCTTGGGACGGTTGCCAATGATTTGCACCGTGACATTGACAGGCTCAAAACCTGCCTCGGCGAGTCGCTCAACGGCAGCACGAATGAACACATCCCCGTGCGCGTTGGCGAAGCGCGGGTCGTCCGTGCCGACCATCCCCCCAATGTCGCCCAGATTGGCTGCGGCCAGCAAGGCATCCACAATGGCGTGCGCTGCCGAGTCTCCGTCACTGTGACCCGCGAGTTCGAGCTCGTCTGGCCACAGGAGACCGGCCAGATGGAGACCGGGAGCGCTCCCGAACGCGTGAACATCGGCACCGGTCCCCACGCGTGAATCGCGACCCTCGGGATGCAGCACGACAAGAGCTCGTTCCATATCCGCGGGATGAGTGATCTTGAACGCGTCAACCGCACCGGGAACGGTGGTTACCACTCCCCCGGCAGCTGCATACGCCGCCGCGTCATCGTGGAAATCGTCGTTGGGGAACCGCTCATGCGCACTCTGAAGCGACATGCGCGGAAAGCCCTGCGGTGTCTGAACGGCAGTGAGTGTGTTGCGATCGACCACACCGGTGAGTGCTTGAGTTTCCGGATCTATTGATTTGAGCGCATCGACCACCGGGAGCGCAGGCACGATGCCGTGACCCGTTTGCGCCACGGCCTCAGCAACCCGAGCGAAAACGTCGGGTGGCGCGAGTGCGCGGGCGGAATCGTGAACGAGGACTATCTCGACATGGGGATCAAGGGCCCGAAGACCGGCTGATACGGACTCGTGGCGGGTAGCTCCCCCAACAACCGAGTGCACCCCATCGATGACCTGCTCAAACCCGGGCGGCACGACAAGCACAACGTCGGCCTCGTCGCTGAAGAGGGCGATGCGCTCGAGGGCATGTTCCACGAGCGTGCGACCATCCAGCTCCAAAAAGGCTTTGGGATGCCCCTTGCCCATTCGGGTACCGCTTCCTGCAGCGAGCAGGATGACGGCTACCCGCGGGCCGTGGCTCGTCATGGCGCCGTGAATCGGTTATGACGCGAGAACACCGTCAAGGATGGCCCCGGCGCCTGCCTCATCGGTCTTCTCAGCAAGCGCGAGCTCGGATGTCAAGATCTGACGAGCCTTCGCGAGCATGCGCTTTTCACCGGCAGAGAGGCCGCGATCCTGGTCGCGACGCCACAGATCACGCACGACCTCGGAGACCCGGATGACGTCACCGGAAGCCAGCTTTTCGAGGTTGGCCTTGTAGCGACGCGACCAGTTGGTCGGCTCTTCTACGAAGGGCTCCCTCAAGACCTGAAAAACCTGTTCGACACCGGCACGGTCGATGACATCACGAACACCCACGAGATCGACATTTTCAGCAGGGACCTCAATGGTGAGGTCTCCCTGTTCGACGTGCAGTTTGAGGTAGAGCTTTTCTTCGCCGCGGACCACGCGCTTCTTCACCTCGGTGATTGATGCTGCTCCGTGGTGCGGATAAACGACTGTTTCGCCAACGACAAATTGCATTCCTAAAACCCTCCAAGCAGAACCCTCAGTTTACCACGGCAAGACCGGCCGGTTTTTCACTGAGCGTAAGGGGCAGCAGGGTCCGCACAATGCCCTCAAGTCCGTTGGGTTAGACTCGGTGAAGACTTGTTACTGGAGGTTGTTTTCGTGAAATTTCGCCTTGCTGCCGTTGCCGCTCTCGCCCTAGGAATCGCTCTGGGCACCTCGGGTTGCAACCTGATTCAACCTCAAGCGACGACGAAGAGCTACAACGCCTCGGACGGTGTTTCGGTATCTCTGGGCTCACTGCAATTGCGCAACCTCATCATCCTCAGTGATGATGGTCAGCTGGGTAGCCTCATGCTCAACGCGGTCAACACCGGAGACAGAGACGTCACGTTCACGGCGAGCTATGTCGCAGCTGGTGTCACACACAGCGTCACCAACGTCGCAATTGCCGGCCAGAAGGTGGTCAATGGATGGGGCGATCGTGGCGAGCAGCAAATCATCCTGGAACAGATTGCCACCGCTCCTGGCGCGATGCTCGAAGTAGTGTTCAGCGATGGCGTCAACGAGAAGACCACGTTGATTCCCGTGTTGACGACGGCTCAGCCTGAGTACTCCGGACTGGGTCCGGTGTCGCCAACGCCGACCGTTGAGCCAACAATCATCCCAGAACCCACACTCACCGCGGAGCCCACGCCGGCAGAAACACCAGCCGCCAACTAGGCCTTACGGCTCGACTCTTCGAAGCGGTAGCCGAGACCGCGCACGGTTGACAGCAAAACCGGGTTTTTCGGGTTGATCTCGATGCGCGAACGAATCCGCTTGATGTGCACGTCAAGCGTTTTGGTATCGCCGAAATAGTCACTGCCCCAGACGCGATCGATGAGCTGTCCGCGGGTGAGTACGCGACCCGCGTTGCGCATGAGAAATTCGAGGAGCTCGAACTCTTTGAGCGGGATAGGGGTTGCCACCCCATTGACATGAAGCGTGTGGCGTTCGGCGTCAAGACGTACACCTTCAATTTCCAGTGATCCCGCGTCACTCGCCGAGACCGTCTGACTGTCGTCGCGACGGCGAAGCACCGCACGGACTCGCGCGAGCAACTCTCGTGTGGAATACGGCTTGGTGACGTAATCATCGGCACCAAGTTCAAGTCCCACCACGATGTCCACTTCAGAGTCTTTTGCCGTCAGCATCACGATGGGCACCGACGAGGTTGCCCTGATGGTTCGGCAAACTTCGAGACCGGAGACTTCGGGAAGCATGAGGTCAAGCAAAATCAGGTCGACCCCTCCGCGCGCGAACTGATCGAGTGCCTCTTGTCCTGTTGTCGCGATGCGAACGTCGTAACCCTCTTTCTGGAGAAGATACTCGAGAGGCTCGCGCAGGGATGCTTCATCTTCGACGAGAAGAAGGGTTGACATCGTCGATTACCGTGCTTTCTTTTTTGAGGACGAGGATTTTTTGGTCGTCTTCCGAGGTTTGGCGGGTTTTCGAGAGAGGGCAGCCGCGGCGTCGGGCAGACGAACGGTAAAGGTCGACCCACGACCGGGTTTAGACCACACCGAGATGTCCCCTCCGTGATGCGCTACCACGTGTTTGACGAGACTGAGACCGAGGCCTGTTCCACCGGTGAGACGCGACCGCGCCTCGTCCGTACGATAAAAACGCTCAAAAATGCGAGCAACTTCACTGTCCGTCATGCCGATGCCTTGATCGGCGATGGCAACCTCAATAAAACCCTTGCGCTGTGACACGCCAATGCCGATTTTGGACCCGGCGGGCGAATACTGCACGGCATTGGCCAACAGATTCCGGAACGCCATGACAAGGCGCGGCGCGTCACCGTAGGTTTCACAGTCGACATCGCCTCCGACCACGACAGACAGCGCTTTCGAGTCGGAGGCAACCCGGGTGTGCGTGATGGCCTGAGTCAGAACATCCCCAATGGAGACCCGATGAAATTGAGCGAGAGCGCCCTCTGATTGCAGCCGCGAGAGCTCAATGATTTCGGCCGTGAGATCAGCCAGTCGAGCGGCTTCATCCCCCAATGAACCGGCGAACTTTCGAACCAACGCTGGGTCATCGGCAGCTTCCCCCAGAGCTTCGGCAAGCAGGGTGACCGCACCAATCGGTGTCTTGAGCTCGTGACTAATGTTTGCCACAAAATCCCGGCGCACCTCGTCGAGTCTGCGGAATTCGGTCTTATCGACAGCGATGATGACTATGTGACGTGCTCCAAATGAAATTGCATGAACAGCGAGATCAACAGTCTGGGTTCCGGAAGGATCACGGGGAACAATCATTTCTCGTCGCAACTCGTTGCGGCTGCGGTATGAGAAATACTCGCTTGCAGCGTTCTGTTGCTCCTGCAACTCATCGACCATGTCACTCATCATGGTTACCGAGAGCAGTCGATTGCGGGCCAAGCCCAACGCCAGTGCAGCGGGTGAGCTTGCCACGACGTTGTGCGATCCGTCAACGATGAGAACCGGAAAGTCGAGGACTTCAACGAGGTCAATAACCGACTCAGGGAGAAACCCGGATTGCCTCAGTGCGAGCTCGTAGGACCTGATTCGCCTGGTCATCACCGCGGCAACAACAGCGCCGGCAAAAACCGCGCACAACACTGCAACAACAACAGTCCACACAGTGTCCACGTGTTCCAGAGTAATCCAACGTCGCTACGCCCCAGAGAGCGCCGACAGCAATTGTGCCCTCCGCTTACCAAGTGTTCACTGGCACATCACCTAGCATTAACGTAACAACCGGTCCCACGTCACATCGTCGGGGCTTACTAGGCAGGCACCACTCGGTGTTCCCAGATTTGAATACCCCTCGAGGAGATTATTGTGCGCGAAGTTTTTCAAACTGAGCTTCTAGAGGTGCAGGATCGCCTTGTTGAAATCGCAGAGCTTGTGGTTATCGCTATTGAGAAGGCAACGAAGTCGTTTGCCGACAGTGACGTCTCCATTGCAGACGAGGTGATTGAAGAAGACGCAAAAATTGATGAGCTCGCGGTTAGCCTCGATGAACTCGCGATCACGATTCTGGCGCGGCAGGCACCGGTTGCCCGAGACCTGCGCATCGTGGTCAGTGCCCTGAGGATCAGCGCCTCTCTCGAGCGCATGGGCGATATGGCCGAACACATTGCTCAGCTCTCGCGCTACCGCTTTCCGGAGAAGGTCATCCCTAAGGGCCTGACAAAGACCTTCACCCGGATGGGCGAGCTTGACGTCGAAATCGCGCGCAAATTAGTCAAGCTGCTTCGCACTCAAGACTTGAAGATCGCCGCGAAAATTCGTGACGAGGATGACGCGATCGACAAACTCCACCTCAGGGTCTTTGACAAGGTACTCGGTGAGAAGTGGAAAGGCGACACAACGGGAACCGTTGACGCCACCCTGGCCAGCCGGTACCACGAGCGGTTCGCCGACCACGCCGTGTCAATCGCCAAGAAAGTTCAGTACCTCGCAACAGGCGACTGGCTCCCCACCGATTAGTGGCACGGACTACTTCTTAGCGTTTCCCTGCGCGGCTACCGCTGCCGCTCCGGCTGCTGCCGCTTCCGGGTCGAGGTAACGACCTGGGCCAACTGGACTGAGGGAATCGTCGAGTTCGTAGACGAGCGGGATGCCCGTGGGGATGTTCAGCTCTGCGATGGCATCGTCGGCAATCCCATCCAAATGCTTGACCAGTGCCCGTAGCGAATTGCCGTGTGCGGTGACAAGAACTGTTTTACCCTGGGCCAAATCATGGGTGATGTCCGATTCCCAGTAGGGCAACATTCGGGCAATGACATCCTTGAGGCACTCAGTGGCAGGCACTGCACCATCAATTCCCTCGTACCGCACATCGTGAGCCTGCGAATACTCGTTCGCATCATCAATCGGGGGTGGCGGTGTGTCGAACGAACGACGCCACGTCATGAACTGCTCATTGCCGTACTTGGCAAGGGTCTCCGCCTTATCGAGCCCTTGCAGTGCACCATAGTGTCGTTCATTGAGGCGCCAGCTGCGCTTCACCGGAATCCACAAACGATCCGCGGTGTCGAGGGCGATGTTTGCCGTCTGAATGGCGCGACTCAGTAACGAGGTGTAGACCACGTCGGGAAGAAGGTCCGACTCGGCCAGCAGCTGACCGGCACGCCCTGCCTCGGCGATGCCCTTAGGGCTGAGACGACAATCCACCCAGCCGGTGAAGAGGTTCTTCTCGTTCCAATCCGAATGTCCGTGGCGCAACAAAATCAGCGTGTAAGTCATGGCTTCAGTTTATCGGGGATGCCATTTGACCTCATTTCGAGCGGTCACTCTCGCGGAGTGACGCTCGCCCAGTCGACGGTGATCTCACCCAGACGCCAGCGGGTGCGACCGGCGTGCACGGGCCAACCCGCATCCCGCATGGATTCCACGGTGGCAACCCATCGCTGAACGGCGCCAAATGTTGACAGACCTGCGTGAGTGCGCCACCACCTGTCCAGGTCGAGAAAGAATTCGTGCACCCGCTCCCCCGAAACATTGCGATGGATGAGCGCTTTTGGCAATCGCTCGGCGGCGATGGACGGCAGTTCCAGCTCCCGAAGGCGCAGCGAAACAGTGAGCGATTGGGGACCTTGCCGGGTGAGGGCGATCCACGTGGCCACTCGGCCAATCTCGTCGCAGGTTCCTTCGACGAGAACGCCGTCCGGTGCGAGTCGATCCAACATGAGGCGCCACGCGGGCGCCACTTCGGATTCGTCGTACTGTCGTAACACGTTGAATGCGCGAATGATGACCGGGCGCGCACCTCCGGCAACGGGAATCTCGAATCCACCAAAGTCAAACCGAATACCTGTGGTGTCCCTCCCTTGTGCGGCAAGGGCTCGGAGATCGTGTCGAGCGCGCGCGACACGATCGGGGTCAATCTCAAACCCGATGAGCCGAGAATCCGGGCGAACCGTGCGGATGCGTTCGATTAGCTCGACCGGTGTAATTGCAGAGGCCCCGAAACCGACATCCACCACGAGAGGATTCTCGGTGGAACGCAAGCCTGGCCAGGTGAGCACCCAGCGATCGACGCGCCTCAGGCGATTGGGATGTGTCGTTCCCCGGGTAATGACTCCCTCGGCCACCGGCGCCTACTCGTCGAGGGGCGTGCGAAAAACGCGACCAAATCGGGTGAGGCGAGGCACATCCACGACACGCCCCGCGTCGGGAGGAACGATGACTACCTGCGTTGCTGGCAGCTCCGAGATGGCCGAACCGGGCGGGGCGTCAACGGTGAGCTCAGCGCCCGAATCAACGGTGCGCTTGATGACGGCAAGGGCAATGGGTCCCTCATCAACGTGTTGGCCCACACTCGTCACGCGACCTACCGATTCACCCGCAAAACGCACGATTGCGTCGTGCTCTGGCAACTGATTCGACGTGCCGTCGAGGTGCAGCTGAACCAGACGACGAGGCGGGTGCCCGAGGTTGTGCACCTTCGCGACAGTTTCCTGACCTCGATAACACCCCTTATCGAGGTGAACCGCACTTCTGAGCCAATCGAGTTCGTGCGGAAGGGATGTTGCATCGACCTCGGTGGTGAGACGAGGACGCCACGCGGCGATGCGAAGCGCATCCCAGGCGTTCTCATGAACCAGGGGGACACCAGGAAGAGCCTGTTCGAGAATCACTCGGCCCTGCTCTACCGACACGGCAGGAATCAGCAGTTCACTGTAGTTCCAGCCATCGGCGGGGTGTTCGACATCGCTGGCGTATTGCCATCCTCCCGAGGAAATACGTTCCCACGGATCTCGCCACGCGATAGCACCGGGTACTCGCGCGGTGAGGGAACTCAACATCTCCTCAGAGAACATGCCAATCGTGGCAAACTGCTCCGACACGTCACGTGCTGCGGCATCCTTGCGAAAGGTCATCCGGTCGAGATAGCCCGCGAGCTCAGGGGCTTGATTCTCGTCGACGAAAATCCATGACGTCTGACCGTCATCGGTAATACGCAGTGCCCGTTCGATGTGACCCTGGGGGTCGAGGAGAAGAGATTCGACTGATTCGCCCGGTTGAAGCCCGAGAATGTGCTGACTCACGAGCGCATCCAGATAACTCAATCGATCGGTGCCCGAGAGTGCGACAACGCCGCGATTCGCGAAGAGAACTAGAGCGCGTCCGGCGCGCAACTCACGCTGGGCGATGAACGGATTAGTCACGAGCGCGTGAGAGATTTAGCGCTGACCCTTGTAGAGCTTGACCACAACGACGACGGCTACCCAGGCAATCGCGAGCGACGCTAAACCGAGCAGTCCAATAAAGAAGAGTTCGAGAGCAACAAGCATGGCTTCAGTCTAGAGCACCCTTTAACCCCACCAGCGTGTGCGCGGATAGACTGAATACCGAGTTTGCACAGCCAGGAGACAAGGGGAAGCGACTATGCCATCGATACTCGTGCTCGCGTCGCGCCTCGGTCCGGATGTCTTGCCTGCGCTGTCCCTACTCACGCATCAGGTACACACAATTGCCGCGGAACCCGCACAACTTGTCACCGCACCAAACAGCGACATTATTGTCTTGGATGCCCGAGCCGACCTAGTTGGCGCTAAAAACCTCTGCAAAATTCTGCACGCGACCGGCCTCGATGCCCCGCTGGTTCTCGTCGTCACCGAGGGCGGCATGGCTGCGGTGACTCCTGACTGGGAAGTCGCCGATGTCGTGCTCGACAGCGCAGGTCCCGCAGAAGTCGATGCGCGCATCCGCCTCGTCCTCGGTCGACGCCAAGAAGCCCTCGTACCCGACGCTCGAATAACTGCGGCGGGCGTGGTCATCGATGAGGCGAGCTATTCGGTCAAAGTCAATGAACGTCCGCTCGATCTGACCTTCAAAGAGTTCGAACTCTTGCGGTATTTGGCGAATCACCCCAACCGCGTGTTCACCCGCGAGCAATTGCTGAGTGAGGTCTGGGGCTACGACTACTTCGGCGGCACCCGCACCGTTGATGTGCACGTGAGACGGCTGCGAGCAAAGCTCGGTGACATGGAGCAACTCATCGGAACCGTGCGCAACGTGGGATACCGCTTCAACTCAACTCCCGAACCCGTTTCCGCAAATAACATCAGCGCTTAACGCGCCGTTGAGGTTTTTCAGTAAGGATTCACCTGTGACGGATGCCAGTTTGCCAGCGCGCGTAGACGTGAACGCCGACCCTCTTTTCGGCGATATGGATGATGACTTTCCCGAGAGTGGGGCTTTGGACGCCGTCGACCTTCCCGCGGACAGATTTCTCGACCGTGAGCTCTCGTGGCTCGCGTTCAACCAGCGCGTCTTAGAGCTGGCCGAAGATGAGACGATCCCCGTGCTCGAGCGAGCAAACTTTCTCGCCATCTTCGCGAGCAACCTCGATGAATTTTTCATGGTGCGGATTGCCGGTCTCAAACGCCGCATTGTGACCGGGCTCGCTGTTCCCACCAACGTGGGCACCGATCCCGTTGAGGTGCTCGCTCGCGTACTCGCACAAGCGCGCGAGTTGCAGCTTCGTCACGCTAGGGCATATCGCGAATTGGTGAGTCCGGCGCTTGCCGAATCGGGCATCAACATCGTTTCCTGGTCGAGCCTCGATGAGGCAGACCGTGACCTCCTGAGCGTCTACTTCACCGATCAAATTTTCCCGGTGCTCATGCCCCTCGCGGTTGATCCGGCACACCCCTTCCCCTATATTTCGGGACTGTCTCTGAATCTTGCGATTCGCGTGCGCAACAGCAAAAACGGAACTGAGGAGTTCGCGCGACTCAAGGTTCCGACGATGTTGCCGCGTTTCGTGCGGGTTGATTCGCGCGAACAACTGCAGTCGGTTCGCTTCATCCCCCTCGAAGAGCTCATCGCCACACACTTGGATGAACTGTTCCCCGGCATGGAAATCGTGGAGCACCACACCTTCCGGGTCACGCGAAACGAAGACGTTGAAATTGATGAGGACGAAACGGAAAGCCTGATCCAAGTTCTCGAGCGTGGTTTGCTGCGTCGCCGATTTGGCCCGCCCATTCGCCTCGAAATCAGCGACACGATGGACTCGGTGACGCTGGATCTCTTGGTCCGCGAGCTCGACATCACCGACGATCAGGTGTTCCGCCTGCCCGAGCCTTTGCACCTCGGTGACTTGTTCGAGATTTCTGGGTTGAAACGCCCCGACCTGCACTACACACCGCATGTACCGGTCACCGCGGCTGGTCTGCTGAGCGCCGACAGCTCTGACGAGAGCATATTTTCGGCAATTCGGCGCGACGACATTCTGTTGCACCACCCGTACGAATCGTTCTCGACCAGCGTGCAGCTTTTTCTACAACAGGCCGCAGCAGACCCGAACGTCCTCGCCATCAAGCAGACCCTCTACCGCACCTCAGGTGACAGCCCCATCGTTCAAGCTCTCATCAGCGCAGCCGAACAGGGCAAGCAAGTTCTCGCTCTCGTTGAGATCAAAGCGCGATTCGACGAGCAGAACAACATCAGCTGGGCACGAAAGCTTGAGAAGGCCGGCGTGCATGTGGTCTATGGTCTCGTTGGCCTCAAAACACACTGCAAACTCGCGCTCGTCATTCGTCAAGAAAACGGGGTGCTGCGCCACTACAGCCACATCGGAACGGGAAACTACAACCCCAAAACGAGTCGGCTTTACGAGGATTTCGGATTACTCACGGCAAGTCAGACCGTTGGTAAAGACCTCACCAGGCTCTTCAACGAATTATCCGGATACGCCATCGAGAAGAAGTTTAAGCGACTGCTCGTGGCCCCGCTTCACTTGCGCAAGGGACTGCTCAAGCTCATTGACGGTGAAATTGCAAACGCTCGCGCGGGACTGCCGGCGGGCATCCGCATCAAAATAAATTCCATGGTGGATGAGCAGATCATCGACGCGCTGTATCGCGCCAGCCAGAACGGGGTGCACGTGGACGTCTTCGTTCGAGGCATTTGCACGCTGAAGGCTGGCGTTGTCGGTCTGAGTGAGAACATCACCGTTCGCTCGGTGCTTGGTCGTTATCTTGAGCACTCGCGCGTTTTTGCCTTCGAAAATGCCGGTGACCCGCAGGTCTACATTGGTAGCGCTGACATGATGCACCGAAATCTTGACCGCCGCGTGGAGGCGATCATCCGTCTCACCTCACCGGATCACATCGACGAAATGACGGCGTTGTTTGATGCAGCAATGTCCAACGACACCTCATCATGGTGGCTCACCGCCGATGGAACCTGGGAGCGGCACGCACATGACGCGCAGGGTCACCCACTCACTGACTTACAAGACTCCACGATGAAGCGGATTTCGGGACGGCGCCGAAAGGGAAGTGTGCGATGAGCCCGAGAGATGTGGTCTATGCGGCCGGAGCCGTCGTCTGGCGTGAAATCGACGCCAAGGTGCACGTCCTCGTCATCCATCGAAGTGCACACAAGGACGTCTCCTTGCCGAAAGGCAAGGTTGACCCGGGTGAAACCCTGCCTCGCACAGCTGTGCGGGAAATTCGTGAGGAGACCGGGATCAAGGTTTCCCTCGGTGTCCCGCTCGGTATCAGCAAGTACCGCCTTCCGAATAATCGCCAGAAAGAGGTGCACTACTGGGCCGCCGAAGCTACGCCCAAGGCCATCGCCAAGTCCACTTTCATTCCCAACGGCGAAGTTGCCGCGCTCGAATGGCTTCCCATCGCCGCAGCCCGACTCGTCCTCTCCTACGACCAGGATCGGGACATCCTTGCGGCTTTTGCCGAATTGGTGAACCGGGGTGTTCGATCAACCTTCTCCATCATTGTGCTCCGACACGCCACGGCAATTAACCCCAGCAAGTGGAAAGGCACCGACGCGTCCCGCCCGCTCACAGACAAAGGTAGTCTGCAAGCCGAGAAGCTTGCCAGAACGGTGCCGTCATGGCGGCCCAAGAGAATCATCACCAGCAACGCGGTTCGGTGCCGTAAAACCGTCGTACCACTTGCCAAGCGACTTGATCGCGAGGTGAAGACCACGGCCGCACTGAGTCAGGACTCTTTTCACGCGGGAGCCGAAGGGTTGCGTAAAACCATCGGCAAAATCGTTCGTCGTCGCAAGAGCGTCGTCGTCTGCAGTCACGGACCGGTCATTCCCGAAATCTTGCGCGAAATCGCGCTCGCCACAGGAACACTCACCTCGCATCTGCCTCCCAGCGCATCGGCACTCGAGACGGCATCCTTTGCAGTTGTTCACCTGAGTACAACGCGACCGTCTGCTGGCGTGCTCGGTGTCGAAGTTTTTGACACCCCCTAGGGTCTCCGTGTACCGCTGACGAGAAAACTGGCTCACTCTTGGCTCCGTGTTCACCCTGAGTACACTTGAGAAGGCTGAATTGGTCACGAGGAGCTTTTAGCCTAGACATACGTCGCAAACCGCGACCAGAAAAACATTTCGAAGGAAAATAGTGAACATCACTCGCTCAGGTCGCGTCGCGACCATTGTGGCAGCATCGGCCATCACGGCCCTTGCACTTGCCGGCTGTGCATCAAACGAATCAAACCCGACGAAGTCGCCGAGCAACCTCTCCGGCACCTTTGCGGGCGCTGGATCATCGGCTCAGGGCAGCGCTCAAGAAGCCTGGATTGCCGCGTTCCAGACCGACAACCCCAAGGTCACCATTTCTTATGACCCCGCCGGTTCGGGCGCTGGTCGTGAGCAGTTCATCGCCGGTGGCGTCGCATTTGCAGGAAGCGACTCGTACCTGAGCGACGAGGAACTCGCCAAGACATTTGCCGCATGTGCCCCCGGCACGAAGCCGTTCGAGGTTCCGAACTACATCTCCCCCATCGCCGTGATTTTCAACGTTGAGGGCGTTACCGAGCTCAACCTTGACGCTACGGTTCTTGCCGACATCTTCAGCGGAAAGATCACCAAGTGGAACGACGCGGCAATCGCAGCGCTCAACTCGGGCGTCACCCTTCCTGACCTGGCCATCACCGCGGTTCACCGCTCGGATGACTCGGGTACCACGAAGAACTTCACCGACTACCTCAACAAGGTCGCTCCGGATGCCTGGACCAACGCAGCCGCCGGCGTGTTCCCCTTCACGAGCGGTGAAGGTGCAAACGGCACCTCCGGCCTGGTTGACGCAGTCAAGAACGGTAAGGGAACCATCGGTTACGCTGACCTTTCCAAGGCTGGCGGTTTGAGTGTTGCCAAGATCAAGGTCGGCGACACCTTCGTTGCTCCAACTGAAAAGGGAGCATCGACGGCTGTGGCTTCGGCAACAGTCGTTGAGGGACGCGACGCATCCGACTTGGCATTCAAGATCGACCGCAACCTCACCGACCCGAACGCATACCCGCTGATTCTGGTGAGCTACCTCATCGGTTGCCAGCAGTACGCTGACCCCTCGATTGGTGAGCTCGTGAAGGCATACGCCGGTTACATCGTGAGTGAAGCCGGTCAGGCTGCCGGTGCAGCTGCTGTCGGTCTCGCTCCGCTGACCGCTGAGCTCTCGAAGCAGGCTAGCGACATCATCGCTGCCATCAAGTAGCTAGAGACACCCGGTCCCGCACCCGTTAGTCTAAAACGGAAGCGGGACCGGGTTCTTTATGCGCGAAAGCGATGCCCTGCATTTACCGCACACACTCACGATGACAGAACCCGAAACACGAGAGAGTAGACCGTGAGCGCAACCAACGCTGTAGTTCGCCGAGGAGACCGTGTATTCAGCGGTTTCGCATACGGGAGCGGCATCGCCATCCTGGTCGTGTTGGCGGCAGTCGCCGTTTTTCTCATCGCCCAGAGCCTGCCCGCCGTCACGGCGACACCTAGCCAGGTCAACCAGGGCGGAATGAGTTTCTGGGAATACCTCCTACCGTTAACCTTCGGCACTATCTGGGCCGCTGCGCTCTCCCTCATTTTTGCGGTTCCCCTCTCACTCGGAATTGCACTGTTCATTTCGCACTACGCCCCCCGTCGACTCGCCGGGGTTCTCGGCAATGTCGTCGACCTTCTTGCGGCAGTGCCTTCGGTGGTCTACGGACTCTGGGGCATCACCGTTCTCGCCCCGAGCATCCAACCCATTTATGAGTGGATGACGGTAAACCTCGGCTGGATCCCGTTCTTCTCCGGTCCCGTCTCGGGCACGGGGCGCACCATCCTCACGGTGGCAATCGTGCTCGCCGTCATGATCATTCCCATCATCTCGGCGCTCTGCCGTGAAGTCTTTTTGCAAACACCGCGACTCAACGAAGAGGCTGCCCTAGCCCTCGGCGCAACCAAGTGGGAAATGGTGCGCATGGCTGTTCTCCCCTTCGGTCGCGCGGGAATTGTTTCCGCGGTCATGCTCGGCCTCGGACGTGCCCTGGGTGAAACGATGGCCGTGGCCATGGTGTTGTCGCCGTCGGTCATCATCTCCTTCTTCCTCCTGCGCTCTGAGAACCCGACGACCATCGCGGCAAATATCGCGCTCAACTTTCCCGAGGCGCACGACATCGGCGTAAACATCCTGATCGCGACCGGTCTTCTGCTTTTCATCATCACCCTCGTCATCAATGGAATCGCCCGCCTGATTATTAGCAAGCGGGCTGCGTTCTCAGGAGCCAACTCATGACCGACCTGACCTACTCGCGGCATCGACGTTCGGTGCGCCGAACTGTCGTCGACCGACTCATGCGCGTGCTCGTCATCCTCGCGTTCGTGATTGCACTGGTTCCCTTGGTTTCGTTGGTGGCAATGACGATTGCCAAGGGACTCAACCGATTCGATGGCGAGTTTTTTTCGTCGTCAATGCGCAACATCGTTGGTGCCGGTGGTGGTGGCCTCCACGCGCTGGTGGGAACGCTTGAGGTCACTCTCGCGGCGGCGATTATCTCGATTCCGATCGGCATCATGACGGCGATTTACCTCGTGGAGTATGGTCGCGGCCGCTTGGCGAAATCCATCACGTTCCTCATCGACGTCATGACGGGTATCCCCTCGATCGTGGCCGGCCTTTTTGCCTTCGCGCTCTTTGCACTTTTCTTTGGACCCGGCATTCGCTTCGGCTTAGGTGGCGCCATCGCCCTCTCACTGCTCATGATTCCCGTCGTCGTGCGGTCCACCGAAGAGATGCTGCGCATCGTGCCGAACAGTTTGCGTGAAGCTTCCTACGCGCTCGGGGTGCCAAAATGGCTGACGATTGTGAAGGTAGTGCTGCCCACATCCATCGGCGGAATCATCACGGGTGTAGTTATCGCGATTGCGCGCGTCATCGGTGAAACCGCCCCACTCCTCATCATCGCCGGCCTAAGCACGAGCCTCAATTACGATCTCTTCCACGATCGCATGACGACACTGCCAGTGTTTGTCTACACGCAGTACACGAACCAGGGCGCGGACGCTCAGGCTTATATTGACAGGGCCTGGACAGGAGCACTCGTGCTCATGCTATTGGTCATCGCGCTCAACATCATCGCTCGCGTGCTTGCCAAAGTTCTCTCGCCAAAAGGCGCTCGGTAAACGAGCCCGACCACCCCGAAGCCACCACATAAGGAAATCTCGTGTCTAAACGAATTCAAGTTCGCGACCTCAACGTGTACTACGGAAACTTTCTGGCCGTGGAAGACGTCAGCCTGACCATTGAGCCACGAACCGTTACGGCGTTTATCGGCCCGTCAGGTTGCGGCAAGTCCACGTTCTTGCGCACGCTCAACCGCATGCACGAAGTTATCCCCGGTGCTCACGTCGAGGGTGAAGTGCTCATTGACGGAAGCAACCTCTACGCGGATGGCGTCGATCCCGTTCTCGTGCGTCGACAGGTGGGAATGGTATTCCAACGCCCCAACCCCTTCCCCACCATGTCTATTCGCGACAATGTGCTCGCCGGGGTCAAACTCAACAACGCACGAATGTCCCGCAGTGACGCGGACGCGCTCGTTCACGATTCACTTAAAGGAGCCAACCTCTGGAAAGAGGTCAAAGACCGACTGGACAAACCAGGGTCAAGTCTGTCCGGTGGCCAGCAACAGCGTCTGTGCATCGCTCGGGCCATTGCCGTGAAACCAGATGTGCTCTTGATGGATGAGCCGTGCTCGGCCCTCGACCCCATCTCGACTCTTGCCATCGAAGACCTCATCGAAAAATTGAAGAGCGAGTACACAATTGTCATCGTGACCCACAACATGCAGCAGGCCTCGCGCGTCTCCGACAAGACGGCGTTTTTCAACATCGCCGGAACAGGCGAGCCGGGCAAGCTCATCGAATACGCCGAGACAACAAAGATCTTCGAAAACCCGAGCGTCAAAGCGACCGAGGACTACATCTCAGGTCGATTCGGATAAGAACACCCGAACGCGGCGGGCGAGGTTGCCGGGTGGACGACCCGTGCCTCCTCACGAATCAATTGTTTATTGCGTGGTGAGTTAGCTAGCCTGTGCGTAAGGGCGTACGCCCCCTTTCCGCCCAGCGTTAGGTCTCCAGTGCGTCGCAATATTGCCCTCATCTTTGTCAGCATTCTCGCCGTGCTGGTGCAAATCGGCTTCGTGTCGAGCACTGCTCATGCAGCCGCCTGCCCGAGCGCATCCGTCATCAAAACGTACTGCGTCATACCCGGTGCCGACTTGACCGGCGCCAATCTGATTGGTGCAAACCTCGCCGGTAAAGACCTCACAGGAGCGAATTTCAGGAACGCGAAGCTCAATAGTGCCAACCTGACAGGCGCAAACCTGACTCGCGTCAATTTCACCGGAGCAAACCTCAACCGAGCCAACCTGTCGGGCGCGACCTTAACAGGCGTCATCACCTCACTCACCCTGGGCACGCCTTCTGCGTTGCCGACGGGCTGGAAGATGACGAGTTCAAAAAACCTGGTAGGCCCGGGCGCCAATCTCACCAACCAGAATTTGGATGACAGCGACATCACAGGAGTTGACCTCACCGGCGCCACGATCACCGGAGTTCATTCCGGTGGTCTCACCGGAACACCCTCCGTCTTACCCAGCTCATGGGCACTTCGTAATGGCTACCTTGTGGGGCCAGGGGCCAACCTCTCTTATGCCCTGCTTGATGGCGCCGATTTGACCGCGATAGACCTCACAGGTTCGAACCTCGAAGGCGCACACATTGATGGAACAGACCTCAGTGGTGCGATTCTCACGGGCGTCAAGTCGGGTTCCCTTGTCGGGAACCCGCTTATGCTGCCCAGCTCGTGGGGTATCAAGGGTGACTACCTCATCGGGCCAGGGGCGTACCTGGCCGGTGCGTACTTGTACGGCACTGACCTCAGCGGTCGCGACCTGAGCAATGCAAATCTCAGTGGTGCCATTCTGATCAATAGCTACTTGATGGAGAGCAACCTCACGGGGGCAAATCTATCCAGCTCAAGCATGAGTGGGTCAATTAGTGGCTACGCAATTTTTGATCGAGCAAACCTCACCAATGCTGACCTTTATGGCGCAAACATTGCCGGCACGGATCTCACCACGGCAAATCTGAGTGGAGTGAGCGCCTGTGGACTTTTGAATCGTCCCGCCGCACTCCCTACCGGATGGATCTACAAAAACCAATGCCTTATCGGCCCGAGAGCCAAGCTCGTCAACGCGAACTTGTCATCCGCTGACCTATCGGGCGCAAACCTCGACGGCGCCAATTTAACAGGGGCGAGTCTTTCCAACTCATCGTCGGGAGGTATCACCGGTGTGCCTGCGGCACTTCCCACAAACTGGATACTGGAAAAGGGCTACCTCATCGGTCCTGGGGCTAACCTCGAGGGCGCAATTCTCGCCACAGCTGACCTGACGCGAAGCCGGGCTTTTAGCACCAGTGGGACGCCGACTTCATTGCCGACCGGATGGAAGTTAACCGACTACGGTTACCTTGTTGGGCCAGGAGTGGACCTGTCGCCACTCGACGGCACTCCGGCTTACCTCGCGTTCAACTCCCTTCAGGGAGCAAACCTCGAGGGCGCCAATCTCAGCGGTGCCGACCTGAGTTACGCCTATGGCGGGGGAATTACCGGCGTTCCCAAAGCACTACCGACCGGTTGGAAGGTCGCGAAGGGGTACCTCGTCGGTCCTCAAGCAAGCCTCGCGGACGTCGACTTTACTGGTGCCGACCTCTCGAACGTCTCCCTCGAGGGCACCGTTCTCAGTGGCAGCCTGACCGGAGTGACCTCTGGAGGCATCACCGGCACTCCCCTGACACTCACCACGGGCTACAGCATCACGAACGGTTATCTGGTCGGTCCCGGTGTCAACCTCACGAACGCCAACTTATCTGAGGCTGATCTAAGCAACGTTGACCTCTCGGGAGCAACCTTGAGCGGAGTCATCTCGGGGAGCATCAGCGGTACGCCATCAGCGCTCCCCACCGGCTGGCAGCTCATTTCGGGATACCTTGTGGGTCCCGGCGCGAACCTCACCGGTGCAAGCCTCGGTGATGTCGATCTCTCGGGCGCAGAACTTGCTGGGGTGATCTCTGCCGGAATTACGGGAACACCGACTGCTCTTCCGACTGGATGGAAACTCGTCAACGGATATCTCATTGGCCCGGGTGTTGACCTCACGGGTGCAGACCTTTCGAGTCAATCCTTGACGGGAGCGAACCTCACCGGCGCAATCCTGACGGGCGCGAATCTCACTAATCTCAGCTCGGGAAGCATCACGTTCAGCACGGCGACTGGGCAAACGACAAAATTACCAACCGGCTGGAAACTCGTGGGGACATCGCCAAACGGCTACCTTGTCGGTCCGGGTGCCAACCTCACTGAGGCAAACCTCGCAAGCGTGAATCTGAGCAACGTGAACTTGTACGGCGCGAACCTTGCCGGGGCAACGCTGACCAGTGCCAATCTCACCGGAGCCACGCTGACGGGAGTCAAGTCAGGAAGCATTGTCGGCACCCCGTCGGCTCTGCCTACCGGGTGGAAGCTCGTCGGCGGGTACCTAGTGGGCGCGGGGGCAAACCTCACTAACGCGAACCTCGCGGGGGCCGCGCTGTCGGCCGCAACTCTTACGGGCGTGATTTCGGGGAATATCAGCGGGACTCCCGCATCCCTGCCTTCGGGATGGAAGCTGGTCGGCGGTTACCTCGTCGGTGCCGGTGCCAACCTGACTGGAGTCAACTTTGGAGGCCAAAGTCTGGCCAGTACGAACCTCACCGGTGCAACACTCACGGGAACGAACCTCCAAGGAGTCTCTCTGACGGGGGCAACCCTCACGGGGGTCATCTCAGGTGGCATCACCGGGACACCGTCAGCATTGCCGACGGGATGGAAACTCGTCAACGGCTTCCTCGTCGGATCAGGCGCCAAGCTCAGAGGCGCTAACTTCACCGGCGCAAGCCTCACCGGTGCCAACTTGACCGGTGCAGACCTCACCGGCGCGAAACTCACCGGGGTTACCTCGGGTGGCATCACCAGCACGTCAACGACTGTTCTGCCAACTGGTTGGAAAGTCGTAAGCGGGTTCCTCATCGGAGCCGGTGCTAACCTCAGCGGGGCAAACCTCACCGGGGCAAACCTCACCGGGGCAAACCTCACCGGCGCGACGCTGACTAACGCGAAACTCACAACTGTCACCCTCACCAGCGCCACCCTCGCAGGGGTGACCTCCGGTGGCATCACCGGCACACCCACCGCACTGCCCACCGGATGGAAACTCATCGGCGGCTACCTCCTCGGAACAGGAACAAACCTCGCCGGAGCTAACCTCGCCAACGTCAACCTGTCGACCGCCACTCTCACCGGCGTCACCTCCGGCGGCATCACCGGCACACCCACCGCACTACCCACCGGATGGAAACTTATCGGCGGGTATCTCGTCGGCTCAGGAGCCAACCTCTCCGGCGCGGTTTTCACCGCTGTCGACTTGAGCAACGCAATCTTTACCAACGCCAAACTAACCAACGCGACCATTAGTGTGGCAAACATCACCAAAGCTAACTTCACTGGTGCAACACTCACTGGCCTGGCAACCCGTGGCCTGAATGGCACTCCGACCACACTCCCCTCGGGATGGAACGCCGTCGGTCAGTACCTCATCGGACCGGGCGCAAACCTCACCGGAGCCGACCTCAGCAATCTGAACCTCGCGGGTGTCAACCTCTCGAATGTTCAGCTGGCCGATGCAATCATGACGAGCGTCAGTTCTGGCGGTGTGCAGGGCACCCCAGCAAGCCTGCCAACTGACTACAGGCTTGTCGGCGGATACGTGGTTGGACCGAGTGTAAATCTCACCAATGTGAACTTCAGCGGAGTGGATCTCAGCGGTGCAAACTTGTTCCGAGCCGTGCTCGACTATGCCAACCTCGGTGGAGCAAACTTGACGGGCGTGAACATGAGTTCAGCATCCGTGATTGGAACGTACTTTGCCAAAGCAAACCTCACCTATGCAGTACTGAGCAACAGCAGTGCCATGCGAGCCAACTTTTCGCGAGCCACTCTCACTGGTTCGGATTTCCGCTTTGCAGCCCTCACGGGCGCCGACCTCGACTGGACCACCGGTGTTCGCGCTGATTTCACGGGCGCAAATATGACCGCTGTCGATCTTGCTGGAGCATCACTCACGAGTTCGACAATGGACAGCGTGAACTTCAGCAACGCGACGTTGTACGGTGGTGACTTCACATCCTCGAGTTTCAGGACTGCCAAGATTTACGATGTCAACGCCAACTGGGCAACCTTCTACAGTGCCACGCTGACGGGTGTGCTTTCGCGAGCTGTGACTCTCGACGGCAATCGACTGCCACAGGGTTGGAGTCTCATCGACGGCGTGCTGACCTACAACGCTCCCTAGGAGAAAGACCGAGCCGCAGATGAACGCCTCTCGGCGGAAGGCCGCTCGCAGCGGCGAATGTTGGAGCCCGGGGTTACTGCGGCCCGGCTCATTAAGTGTAACGAAGCAGCTGCGAGGCTGAGTTACCCGAGGTCACCACGGCGCCAGAGGTAGGCGCATCGAGTCAGTGCGGTTGCCATGGTTGTGAGGCGCGCGGCTTGAGTCGTGAACTCCTCGGCTCGTTGCGGTGCGAGGGTCTCAGCAGCCTGTGCCTCGACAAGGGAACCCGCGGCGACGACACGACAAAACGCGGCGGCACGGTCAAGCGCATCCCCGTAGTCGCCCGTAAACGCTCCGCGTAGCACTTCGTCCGCGAGGTCACGCATATCCGTTGCGCCCGCGCCAGAGGGAGCGCCGGCAACGACCGGGTCGACGGTAGACAGAGCCTCGATGCCGAGCGAGTACAGGTGACCAATTTCGGATGCGCGCTGGCGCGTGACCGCACGAATCAAGTACATCTGCCACAGGCTCCCCGGGAGCGTGTGCGGGTCGGAGTGTGACCATAGCTCGGCCACAACATCCAGTCCGTTTTCATCGGCAACGGTGATGGCGCGATCGATGACCTCTGGAGGTGCGCCCTGGACATTGGCGAGCACACGGGAAGCCGTTTCGTGCGCCAGGGCGCTCATCACGGCTGGGTCGTCGCCGCCCTGGAACGCACTGAACTCGTGACCGGCGAACAGGGCGGGGCGGTGGTACGACACCCTTCCATTGTGCCGTTATTCGCACCCACCCGCGGGCGTTGAAGCTCGTCACTTCTCCCTGTAGTCGCCTCCACCAGTGAGTCTGCGGGCGATTGGCAACCTGTAGAATTGGGATGCGCTTTTGCGCGGGCCTCTAGCTCAGTTGGTAGAGCAACGGACTTTTAATCCGTGGGTCGTCGGTTCGAGCCCGACGGGGCCTACAGTGCACGCCCTCTGATTTCTGCGGATTTCAGGGGGCGTTTGTCATTCTCATCACAGATTGGGTTGAAAGAAAATTCGCTATCCCCGTCTCATCCCCGTCGAAGCACCCCGCCGGGATGCGCCCTCACAAACGAACCATACGAGACTGAAGCAATCCATCTGAGTTTGAGCCTTGACGCGGATTCAATACCCCCGGTGGAGAAATCGGATCACCAAGGTTTTCTGAGAATCATCTTTCACAAATGAATAAACTTGGTCTAACGAAGCCTCAGAATTCGGCTACGCGGGGGACAACAAAGGAGTACCTATGGGCTGGTTCAGCACTTTTGTGGGAATTCAAGCAAGCAAGTCTTTTGACCGCCTCACAGACTCCAAAGCGAATGCCGCAGGGTTTGCGGGCTGGATGTCAGCATTCCAGGTGGGGTATCAACGGCGGGTCGTAAAAGGATCCCTATTGTCCCACCCGGAGGTTCAACAGAAGATAAGCGTGCCAGAGTGGGACAAAGACCTCTCCAGGTGGGCAGTAAGTGCGAATACCATCTGCATTGCACTTGAGGCTTTGTGGGTAATTGTCGGTGGAATGGTAGCCGGCTCGAACCTTCGAGATGTCCCACCCGAAATTGGAGTCGATGGGACCGTCTACGACACCGCAACTCCGCTGTCAATTAACGTGTTCATCTACGTCGCAACAATCATTTCTTGGTTTGTTGTCTGGTATGGATTGAAAGCAATTCTGGTGAAGACTCGCGTCATTTCAATCAACAATCAATTCTCTGAGGCGGGCTGGAACATCAATGCACTCCGAGATTCTCGACCTGCAATCGAGGACCAAAGGGCAGCAGAAGAGAGAAATCGTTTGCAAGCACAGCAAGAAGCGGCTGAAGCAGCCCGAAGGAAAAGGAAGTTCGGCAACCCACCGAGCAGTTAAACTGCGACAAGTCCAATTTCGCGTTTGAACTTTGTGGTGCCTGCTTCGCGTTCAACACCAGGCTCAATTTGAATGACACAGGTCCACTGTGAAATTTCAATGCCATGGTTCTTCTGGTCAAATTGAGAGACGACTCCCTCCAGTCGAAGTTTCTCCTCTTCAACTAACTTCTCGATATACACGTTCGGATCTTCCATCTAATTGCGGGTGCTTTGGGAAAGGTCCTCGTATGCCGAGTGCCATTTTTCGGTCGCCATTTTCACTGAGTACGCTTCGAATTCGATGCTCTTGCGGGGTTGACTTTCACCGATGCGGTATGCGCTCATGGCTACTCGAATCTGACCATGGAAAGTGACATAGGTTTCGTGAATGTATTCGCCATTCATCCGAAAATTCACGGCCGGAAGAAGGCGTGATCGAAGTTTAATGTGGCAACAGTGGTCCGGACAAAGCGATCCGAAAGTCTCCTCGGACTCAGGAAATGTTTGTCTTTCCATCGTCATCTCGTTTTCGTCTCCGAGCGTATAAATCGGATGTGCCGCCAGCGGCGCGGTTGGGTTCATTTGTTCATCTTGCTTTCGGTTGAATTTATGTTGTGGTCTGAAATTATGCGGTTCGCACGTTGCTCAATGCTTCGTCGAGACGTTGCAAAGACTGCGTGAGGTCGTTCTGGTAGTAGTGCCCATAGGTGTTCAAGGTCTGTGTCACTGTCGAATGGCCAAGTATTCGCGACACCGTGGTGATCTGTGTCCCCTGTTGGATTAACAGCGATGCGCAAGTGTGTCGAAGGTTGTGGATTGTGATGTCTCTAAGCCCAAGAGTCCCAACAGCGCGGTTGAACCAGCGCTTCCGGAACCAGCCGTCTGAGAGAGGCTCACCGCGAGCGCCAGTAAACAACCATGCCGACGGGAGCTTCCCTTTTGTCCGCCGTAGAAGCATCAAATGAATTCCGGGCGGGAGTGGAATAGTGCGATTCTGCCGGGACTTCGTGGGGCCCAGTGCACGGCGATATTTGCCATCGATCGTGAAGGATTTGGATACAGTGACTTCCTTTCTGGAGAGGTCGACATCTGCCACTGTTAGCGCTCGCGCTTCGCCAATACGTAATCCGAGAGTTCCGAGCAGCAACACAAAGTCCTCATAAGGACCGCACTCCTTTGCAACCATCTTGAGTTCCAGAGGTGTAAGTGCCCGCTGAATTTTCCTGGACTGCGCCGGTAAGTCCACCGCAATGAGGGGTGCCCGGCTAATTGCGCCAGCAATTTCGGCTTGTTTCAGAATGTGCTTTACGAGCGCAAGCGCTTTCCTCACGTTTGAGACTGATGTGCCCTGTTTCAGCAGAGATGAGCACCAGGTTCCAATCAGCTTGTTCGAAATATTCACCAACTTCTGACTTCCAAGCAATGGCAAAATCTGGTTTTTCAGCAGGTCTTCGTAGCGAAGCATTGTCCGCTCGCTTGCTCGGGCTTTCGATGATTTCCAAGCCGGGATAAATTCCTCTAACGTGCAACCGCGGAATTTTTCATCGACAAAGTGTCCTGTACGAATCTCAGTCTTGACTGCCGTTAACCACTCGATAGCATCATCTAAGAGATTAAATGACTGCTGTGCCACACCTCCTGCGTGGACGACTACTGCATCCCATTGGTTTCGAATTGACCTGATGCCTTCAGGGCACCGCGCGAGGTCCGCCAACATTCGTCCGCGCCATTGCAAAGCGCGGCTTTTCGTCGCGAAGATTCTTTCGTAATTCCTCCCCCTGTAGGACACGCGAGCTCTGATTGAACCGTCGGGACGAGTTGTTAAGCCCCGATCCCCTGTTCGCTGACTACTCATCCGTCTCCAAGCGCTTAGGGATTAGACCCAACGTGCGCGCATTATCTAATCTGCGTCGGACGGTCGTCACGGGAACGCCTTCAAATCGAGCCAAGAAATCGACGTACTTTGTGAGTCCTACAGACTTACAAAATGCCGCCTCCAGGGCGGTTCGCGCGGCGGCCGTATGAACTGCTCCCTCGGCTTCCAAACTCGCAAGGTGCTTTGCGAGGTGTATCGCAATCACCTGCTCGATTCCCTGCACGACGATGTCGTTTCTTGAAGCTTGGGTGAGTCCGCTGGAGGTCCGAGCCAACGTGGCCAAGCTCAGAATTGCTGGCAACATCTGTCGGATTTGATTCTGTGCTTCGGCTTCATTCATGGCCGAGCAGCTTACCCGGGTGGTGAGGAAACAACGCAGCCCTCCAAACGGATCCAGCCCGCTGACGAGCCAATCCACTGACATCGTTCCGCTCGCCAAACTTTTCAATTCGGCGGTAACAAGGAGACCGTCATCCAAGAACTCGAAGTCTGGTTTCGCCGTCAGCAAAAACTTCAATCCATTTTCATTCATGGTGTTAGTCTATAGGAATTACCCCCATAAAGCAATCAAGAAAGGAAATTGTGGGCGAAAAATATAAGAACTTTCAGGAAGGTTTTTTGACGGTCCCGGAACTTGCTCGGCGCTGGCGCGTTGATAAGTATTGGGTTTATCGCAATCTCGACCTGCTTGAGATTCCCACCTTGCGATTCGGTCGGTCCATTCGGTTTGCCCTGACGGCCATCCTCGAATGGGAGCAGAAGAACTCCCGGGTGCAACGATGAGTCTCAGCAGGAGATCGTCCGCCCGTCACCCACGATATGTCTATAGACATATAGATTTTGGCGAACGGGCTGACGCACGGGGAGCAGCCAATGTCTAATCTCGAACGGGCAGTTGCGTGGGCGAACCTCGGCTGTCCAGTGTTTCCTTGTTATGAAGCAGATACCTGGGTCGGAGCAAAACTTCACGCTAGGAAGTCCCCGCGAACTTCGAAGGGCTTTCTGGAAGCCGTCACAAATCTGGATGTAATCCAACGGTACTGGTCGGACAACCCCTCACACCTTGTGGGTGTTGTTCCGAAGGGGTTAGTCGTTTTAGACATCGACATGAACCTTCACGAAGGCAAAGACGGGTGGTTTGAACTTGGTGAGGCTGGAATTGAGGTGCCGCCTACTTTCAACGTGGACACTCCCAGCGGCGGAAATCACTATTTTTTCCGCGCAAAAGAAAGTGCGGAAATTCCGCCCGTTGCCGGGCTCACCCTCGGATCGGGCGTCAGGCTCCCATCTGTAGATCGCCGTTCCGGTGGTTCCTACTTCATCGCTTGGTCTGAAGCGGTCCCATCTGATCTTGACGAACTCATTGATTGCCCGGACTGGCTGAAATCAGTTGGAAGTGCGACATCAGGTGACTACATCGCATTTTCTGGCGGAGTTCAATCTTGGATTGAGGCTCTCGAAAAAGGGAATCCATCAACTTCTGTGCTGAACGCAATTGGGAGATTCCCAGATGGCGATTTTGGACACGGAGTCCTTGTTCCTAAACAGGCGGAACTTGTGCATCTTGGGGCGGCCCGAGAGCCAGGTGTCGAAATGGCGCTCAACCAGCTTCGTTCTCTTTGGTTACGAGGCGACTACAACACTCTTCACTATCAAGCTGAATGGGATTCCGCCTTGGCTGGTGCAATCCATAAATTCGGCGGGAACTCGACGGAAACACCAAGCGAGGAAGACATGCACGAGATTAGAACGAGGAAGTATCTGGAAGATTTCCGCGCAAGAAGAGATGCAGAACGGCGTCTCGCGGCGGAAGATTTTGAAGGGTTAGAGGAATACAGCTGGGATGAACTCGGTACCATCGAAAGGTCCTACCTGGTGCAAGATTTGGTCCCAAAAGAAGCAATCGTGTTTCTTGTTGCCAAGAGCAATATGGGGAAAACCTTTGCTTACATTGACATGATCTGCCGCATGCAATTTCAGATGCCCTGGTTGGGCAAACAAACAACGCCAGCGAAGACATTGGTCGTTCTCGGTGAGGGCATGGCAGGAATAAAAGAGCGCTTCAACTCCTGGTGTGCATTGAATGGGAAATCATCCGATGTTCTTCGGGAACAATTCTTGTTCGTCTCGAAAGCAAACCTCTGTTCAGATCTGTCACTCCGAAACATCAAGGAAATTGCAGAGCGGCACCGCGCCGAATTGATTGTCTACGACACCTGGTCAAACGTTTCTGGAGTTCCTAGCGAAGACGACGCAGCATTGAACGCAGCAGCCCTTAGAAACATCACAGACGCCCTCCCGTCGGTGACGCACTTCTTTGTTCACCACCCGAGAAAATCCTCTGAAGACTCCCCCAATCCCGTGATGCGCGGTTCTAGCGTCTTGCCAGGGCGTTCGGATGTTGTCATGACGATGTTTCGCGACAAGGAATACATTTCCGCCCATGGCATCTCGGCCGAGTTCCTGGCTGTTTCGACGGAATCAAGCCACGCGGGAAAAAATCGCGACGCAATGACCGAGACAATTCGGGGGGCTTACGTTCAAGCAATCGATGACCACGTGGTCTTCTCGCATGATGCAACTCCACCCTTAGCTAAGAGGACCTCTCTGGTCATTCGCAGACTTACCGCTCCGATGACTGCCGGGGAATACGCGGAAAAATTCGCAATTTCCGAATCCGCAGCCAGGCGGGAGTTGAAAGCCGGAGTCGAGGACGGACATGTCACGGTCTCGCACCCAAAAAACCCAAACGTTGCTGCGACGTACAGTCCAAATAGGCGATCAACCGAGGACGTCGACTGGGGAAAATTAATCGGGAAACTGTGACAGCGGGAGTCATGAATCAGGTGTCCCCGTCGATACTTTCATCGCTTACTTCAATTGAGACTAACGGCAGCACTCTCGTGAAATTCTTCGTCGGTGAGAGTCTTATCCCACAGCCCATAAGTCTTCTTGGCTTCTGCTGGCTGAAGTCCGATGTAGTCAAGGCTTGCCTCTTCGAAGAGCCTGAATTGCCAGATTGCCTCATTCATGTGCCCGGGATGGAAGACCCCGACTTCTGAAAGTTTGTGGAAGTCCGACAATGTAAGCCCCGTGACGCGTTCGAACAATTGCGTGTCGAGGGATTCGATCACATCAACTAGCGCTTCTTCGCGGAAATCCGTTAGGTACATAAAGACGGGCACGGCTTGAACGAACTTGAGTAGCTTGCTCCGAAGAGTGTTGACTTGGTCCCGCTTTGTTTTCCTTATCTTTGCAATCTCAGGGTCCTCAGGGGCAACATCACCGCCAGTGCCTGCCTTTTTGCCTGCTCGGACCTTTTGCGATTGGGAAATTATTTTGTTGACGTCCTCTCGAAGTTTCCGGAAATCTTCCATTTCCTTGAGGCGTTCGACCAGTTCGTTTTCTCCCAAAAGCCTTTGAAGGACAGGTTCGCTCAAGTCAATTAGGCGCGGGCTACCCCAACGTTTGGCGAGCATCGCTGCACCAGCGCCAGCGGTTCCCCAATCCATGACTGCTCGGGTGTCCACTTCGTCCATTCGGCCACCATCAAAAGCAAAAATGGGAAGGTACTCGATCAATTCACTGATTACGTCCGCGGGGGAGGTTCTCATGGCGCCCCCCGCCAACTTGGTGCCGTATTGATAAATCAATGACAATGCGCGGTTGGGATCGAAGTCAAAAACAAAGCAAGTCTCCTTGTTGACCATCTTTGTTCCATCGTCCTGCTTGACAGTCCATGGAGACTGCACTCGAAATGCTGCTTGGAAATATGATTCTGGCGACTTCAGCGAGCGCAGAATTAAAATTGCACCCCATTGTGGAACCGTCACTCCGGTCATCAATTTTGCTACGGAAAGTGTGATTG
Organism: Actinomycetota bacterium; assembly: GCA_947449765.1. Classification (GTDB taxonomy): domain Bacteria; phylum Actinomycetota; class Actinomycetes; order Actinomycetales; family Microbacteriaceae; genus CAIOLM01. Next base: position 31,584 of record CANFSP010000011.1, read on the forward strand.
TTTGCTTTCCGAGCTTTGCGGCTTTCGTCAACATGTCATCCACTGGACCCTTAGCCTCGGCGCCCATTTTGGCTCCTGAGCCTGCCGCTACGTGAACTAGGAAGTCGCTGAAAAAAGGATCCGCGTCCAGGTGTGCCTTCATTGCGTGCGCAGAGGCAACATTCGGCATCAGCCATACGGAGTGATTTATTGCACCCGCAAATCGTGAATCGCTAAATGGGAAAGGAGGCTTAAAGTCGCTCAGAAGTTTGTTCGTCGCGCTCTGCGTGAGCTTACCGCGGAGCATGTTCAAGAAATCGGAAACGCGACTCGGGTCGTCGAAGTGGTATTCAGACCCAATTTTCTTAGCGGCAAAAAACCCCGACAGGTCAAAATGGCCATCCGGATTTTTACTTTGATCAGAATCTGCAATTTCGGATAGTGCATAGGTAAACATCTGCATCTCCGGAAGTTCGAGATATGGGTTTCGAACCTCAACGCCCGCCTTGCTTGTCGACCAGGCTTTTTTTGCCGCCTGTTCTTGCGGATACGTCCAGTTGTAAATGGCGTCTTCGTTGAATTCGCCCTCTGTCAGTGCTCGGAATGGAGTTCCGGATAAGTAAAGAAAATTGCGACTCGAAAGGCGGAGTTGTCCTGCATCAAGGTCCGTTTCAATGTCCGCCTCGGGCACTGCCGAAAATAGTCTCGGCGTTCCCGCATTCGCAAGGCTAGCGACTTCTTCGGATTCTTCCGCGCCAAGCTCTTGAGCCTTTTTCTCGACTCGCTCGGTGACAACGGCTGTGTTTGCTGGACTGGTTAATTCCTTCGCCGCGCCTTGCCAAGCACCGAAGTGATACTCATCGAGTACGACACAATCCCAGTCGATTAAATGCAGGTTTTCGTTGTGACCCTTGACATTGCCGTCCGAGGTCGTGCCAAGTAGATCTTGAAAGGAAGCAAACCAAACGATTGGTGCTTTTACTTCAGGGTCAATCGGATTGTCTCTGTCGACGAAGATCCAATCCGCAAAGCTCACATGATTTAGCAAATCATCGCGCCAGGAGTTTCGCACGGCGGGCTTGTAGGTCAGAACCAGGACCCTGGTCCATTTCATGGTCTTCGCAAGTTCATAGGTTGCGAACGTCTTGCCGAAACGCATTTTGGCGTTCCAAAGGAACCTGGGAGGCAGCTTGTCTTTGGCGTGTTTCTTGAAATAGGCAGATGTGCTCTTGATTGCTTCGTCTTGCTCTGGTCGCGGACCGAAATCTTCAGTACGAGTTGCGTCGTACTTTCGACCTGCCCGAACGGCCGCAATTGCTGCTTTGATTTCTGCAAGCGTGGCTTCGACAACTTCACTGTGGCGATTGATTCCAGCAGAATCTAAGACCTTATGCACTGCTCGATCGTCAAAGGGACTGCCATCATCCCTGATCGCGATTTCATCTATGTGGATAGTGATGCCGCCGCCATCGGGGTACAAAGTTCCCGTTTGTTCCTTTATGCGGACCTTAGGATCTGGTCGACCGGTGTAACCGACTTTGAATTTGCCCCGACCGGAAACGGTTGAGGTCCCAACTGTTCTTTCCCACTCTTTGTCGTAACCAGGCGCGGAATAAACGTAAATTCTCCCCGTCACTCCATTTTTTACGCTCATTCGTCGCCCTCAGAATCTCCAGAAAGTGATTCCGTTTCTTCGCGCTGTCCTGGGGGTCGGTATTTGGAACCACCGGGAAGGTGACTTTCGGGAATTGGGTTGTCGAGTGAGAGAATCGGCTCTCGCGGGTGAATTGCCGATTCAATGTAAAGCTCTTCATCTTCGGTGAGATCGAAATGAGCAACAAGGTCAGCGTCAGTCCAATTTCGTGTGAAGTCCATTTTCGGAACAAAACGCAGTTTGTCTGGACGAATATCTTGAGTTGACTTGCGCTGCAGTAGTAAGAATCTCGCCAGTC
>CANFSP010000012.1 GCA_947449765.1 Actinomycetota bacterium
CTCACTGCTTCCGACGTGCTCGCACTGACCGATGATTTTCCCAACATGCTCGGGCTTGCTGAGGTCATTTCACTCTTGCGCCTTCGCGGAATGAGCGGAATGCTTGCCCGCATCAAGCGTCAAGTTTCGCAGAAGCAGCGCGAGAACTAATCCTATCTATCGGCATGAATGACGCATGGGATGCTCTCAGCCCAGCCGCTAGGCGGGAACGCTATGCGTGGCCAGAGTCCCACTGGTGCCGCGTGAACCTGGTGCTCTCGCCCGATGGCGCCGTGACGGGGTCGGACGGGACGTCTCAATCCCTGACGAGCGAGCACGACCGAGAATTACTTCGGGAGATTAGGCGAGAAGCCGACCTTCTCATCGTGGGTGCCGCGAGTGTTCGACGTGAAGGTTTGCACTACCCGCCACACGGCCGAGTAGCCCTGGTTTCACGCGACGCGACACGTGCGGAAACTTCTCAACACCCCGAGCGCACCGAGGTCGTTTCGCTTTCCGAACTCGGTGTCGTCATTGAGAAATCTCACCGGGTGCTCTGCGAGGGCGGTCCGACCGTGGTGAAGGCGATTGGTTTACTTGGTGCAATTGATGAGCTCTGTGTCACCTTGTGCCGGGATTCGGATGACGCGCGGTGGAAGCCGCAGCTTCCTGCCTGGCTTTCCACCGTTCAGGCACACTCGCGCTGGGTAATGGCAAGTTGCCTCATGGATGATTCGCACGCCTTCACGATTTGGCGGCGAGGCTAAGCCGCTCACCTCAGTGTGCGCCGCTACATTGTTGACTGTGACTGATGCTCCCCCAGAGTTTTCGACTGCTGCTTCCCAACTTGAGCGGGCAACGCTGCGTCCAGAAATCACGCTAACGCCCATACCGAGTCCGGGATCGGTTGCCCCGTTCAGCGTGGCTTTTGCCGCCGAAGTGCGGTCAGGAAAAGATGACGCGGGAGCCTCACTCGGAACGGGTCGGTTCATTTTGTTGTACGACCCCGAGCAGGTCGATGCGTGGGGCGGAAATTTTCGCGTCGTCACCTACGCGCAGTGCCCTCTTGAGCTAGATATTTTTTCGGATCAATTGCTCGCCGAAGTGACGTGGTCGTGGCTGATCGATGCTCTTGCTGGCCATGGTGCCCAGTACACACGACCCGCAGGAACCGCTACTCGAGTTATTTCAACCGGCTTCGGGGATCTCTCGGACAACCCAGATTCGGCGCACATTGAATTACGTGCGTCATGGAGCCCAACGAATAGCGACCTCAGTGGCGCGCTGGAAGCTTTCGGGGATCTCCTCTGTCTCATGGCCGGGCTACCGCCACTCCCAGGAGCGGCTAGCCTTCATGCGAAGAAACGGGAGCGTGGTTAGCGTTCGCGTTATTGATTCCAACGAAGAATTCCTCGAGGCGGTTGCCACGCTCAACTCGGGCCATGGCCCCTTGGCAATCGACGCTGAGCGGGCGTCCGGATTTACCTACTCGGCGCGTGCCTATTTGATCCAGGTGTATCGGCGCGGTGCCGGAACGTTTCTCTTTGACCCTCCTGCCATCGGCAACATGAGTGCTCTCACCCCTCTTGGTGAGAATGACGACTGGATTTTGCACGCGGCGAGCCAGGACCTCGCCTGCCTCCGCGAGGTCGGCATTGAACCTCAGCGGATTTTTGACACAGAACTCGCCGCACGCCTGCTCGGCCTCGAGCGTGTCGGCCTGGGCGCAGTGGTCGAATCTCAACTGGGGATTCACTTGGCTAAAGAACACAGTGCCGTCAACTGGTCGACACGACCGCTTCCCGAACCGTGGCTGGTTTATGCGGCAGCCGACGTGGAGCACCTTCCCGATCTTCGGGACACACTGACAGAACTCCTGACCGAATCCGCGAAACTCGACTTCGCTCGAGCTGAGTTTGAGGCGACACGAACTCGCCCTGAAAAAGTAGCCTCACCCCATCCGTGGCGGAGGCTCTCCGGACTCCACACGCTGCGAAACCCGCGCCAACTTGCGGTGGCGAGAGCACTGTGGGTAGAACGTGACCGAATCGCTGCGGAGCGTGACGTGGCGCCAGGGCGACTCATCCCCGATTCCTCAATCATTGCCGCGGCTGCGGCACAGGCTGACCTCTCATCTCAGAGAGACCTCGCAAACCTGCGCACCTTCTCTGGACGCGAGAGTCGCGGACTCATTACCAACTGGTGGAATGCACTCTCGGCGGGAAAAGCCACCGAGGACATCCCACCCCTTCGGATTCCCAGTGATGAATTGCCGGCACCACGTTTGTGGCGAGACAAAAATCCGGAGGCGTACGCACGGCTTACTGTGGCACGACACGCAATTTCGACTCATGCTGAGGCTCTCAACATGCCCGTCGAAAACCTGCTCACTCCGGCGACGCTGCGAAGCGTGGCATGGACTGAGCTCGAACCACTGAGTGTGGATACAGTCAGCGCGTCACTGCTGAGATATGGCGCACGTCCTTGGCAGATTCGTGAAACGGCAGCCGTCATTGCTGAAGCTTTTGAGGGCTCGTCAGAGAAACTTGAGACTCTGGCGACGAGCACGTCGACCGACGATTAAATAATTTCGAAATTTCTTCGTAGCGGATTCTATTTACGTGCGGGATTCACATCCCCTCGCATAGGCTGTTATCGCAACGTAGCGAAAGGGAGCTCATGCTCAAGGGCAATTCAGTGGTTTTCGTAGATGGTGTTCGCACCCCGTTCGGTAAAGCCGGAGAAAAAGGCGCCTTTTGGCAGACGCGAGCGGATGATCTCGTCGTCAAAGCTCTTCAAGGACTCCTTGACCGGCACCCGAATCTAGACCAGAGCCTCATTGAAGATGTTGCCATCGCAGCGGCAACTCAATCGGGTGACCAGGGAATCATGCTTGGCCGAACCGCGGCTCTCCTCGCGGGTCTTCCGGTGACCGTCCCCGGCTACGCGATTGATCGCTGGTGTGCCGGAGCAATGACCGCAGTCACCACCATTGCCTCTGCCATCGCCACCGGCGCAAACGACCTCGCTATCGCCGGAGGCGTTGAGCACATGGGGCATCACCCGATTGGTGCAGAATTTGATCCCAACCCCCGATTTGTGAGTGAGAAGCTCGTCGATCCCGGTGCCCTAAGCATGGGAGAAACAGCGGAGCGCATCCACGATCGGTACCCCGCACTGACGAAAGAACGTTCCGACGCCTACGCAGTCCGATGCCAAGAAAAGGTTGCCTCCGCATACGCAGACAACAAAATCCAGCCGGATCTCATTCCTGTCGCTTACCCCAGTGCACAGGGCTGGGGGCAGCTGGATCGCGATGAACACCCGCGTCCGGGAACCAGCATGGAGGGACTGAAGGACCTCAAGACTCCCTTCCGCCCGCATGGTCGAATTACCGCTGGAAATGCGTCACCCCTCACCGACGGTGCCACCGTGTGCCTCCTCGCGAGCGAAGACAAAGCTAAGCAACTTGGACTTCCCATCAAAATGCGAATGGTGTCATTTGCGTTTGTTGGCGTCGAACCGGAAGTCATGGGACTCGGCCCAATTCCTTCCACCGAGAAAGCACTGAGCAAGGCAGGTCTCTCGATTGACGAGATCGGCCTGTTCGAAATCAATGAGGCGTTTGCCGTGCAAGTTATCGCCTTCCTCGAACACTTCGGTATCGCCGACGACGACGATCGCGTCAACATGTATGGTGGCGCAATCGCCCTCGGCCACCCCTTGGCATCGAGTGGCGTGCGACTGATGATTCAGCTCGCTAGTCAGTTCGAAGACCGTCCGGATGTTCGTTACGGAATGACCACGATGTGCATCGGCCTCGGCCAGGGTGGAACCGTGATTTGGGAAAACCCCCACTGGAACGGCAAGGCATGACGAACTACGACGCGATCGATTTCTCGCCGCTACTCACACTGGCTGACGACGAGGTCGTCACACACAGCTACGTTCGAGACATCACGCTGAAATCGGGGCGCGTGCTGGCGCTCATCACCCTTGATAACGACCGTGACTACAAGCGACCCAATACCCTCGGTCCGAAGTCGCTCCTTGAACTCGATGAGGTCCTCACTGCGCTTACGGCACGTGCTAAAGCCGGGGAAATCGCCGCGGTCGGAATTACCGGAAAGCAGTACATTCTGGCCGCCGGCGCAGATCTGAGCAAGGTTCGCGACATCCCGTCGGCCGACGTAGCGCGCATGATGGGACAGCTTGGTCACCGCGCTCTCGGTCGTCTGGGCACGCTTGGCGTACCGTCATTCGCGTTTGTCAACGGACTCGCACTCGGTGGCGGTCTCGAGGTGGCGCTCAACGCAACGTACCGCTCCGTCGACACCTCAGCAGCCGCGCTTGGACTCCCCGAAACGTTCCTCGGACTCATCCCGGGATGGGGCGGAGCAACAATTCTGCCTCGGCTGATTGGACTTCGACGCGCCATCACCGTAGCAATTGAGAACCCGCTGAAAAATAATCGGACGCTCAAGCCTGCGGAGGCATTGAAGCTCGGGCTAGTGGACGCAGCCTTCGGACCCGCACGCTTTCTCGAACAGTCGCTTGCGTGGGCAGACAACCTTCTCGAAATCAAATATAAGAGACGGACTTTTCAGGACGGTGCGTTCACCCGAAAGTTCTGGTGGCCCACAATTGGCAAGGTGGCTCGCAAGACACTCGAATCGCGAATCGGTACCGTTCCGCTTGCCCCTTACGCCGCACTAGACACGATGGTTGCGTCGCGGAAGGGTTCAATTGCGGATGGATTTGCTCGTGAAGACGAGGTGCTCGCCAAGCTCATTGTCGCGGATCAATTCCAGGCATCCATGTACGCGTTCAACCTCGTTCAGAAACATGCGAAGAGCCCTTCCGGGGCCCCCGACAAAAAGCTTGCTCGTCCGGTGACCAAAGTTGGAGTTGTGGGCGCTGGCTTGATGGCGCGCCAATTCGCCCTGCTATTCGCGCGTCAACTCAAGGTTCCCGTGGTTCTCACCGACATCGACCAAGCACGCCTCGATCAGGCCATCACGTACATCCGCGGAGAACTTAAGACGCTCGAAAGCAAGGGACGGCTCTCTGCTGATGAACGCAATCGAATTTCGAGCTTGGTGTCGGGAACAACTGACCTCAATGACTTTGCCGACGCCGATTGGGTCATCGAGGCGGTCTTCGAGGAGCTTGAGGTTAAGCGTGACGTTTTCGCCCGCGTGGAGGCTGTTGTCGCACCTGATGCAATCCTCGCGACGAACACATCCTCTCTTTCCGTCGCGGAAATAGGCGCCAAACTCACACACCCGAAACGCCTTGTCGGCTTCCACTTCTTCAATCCCGTCGCGGTCATGCCGCTCGTTGAAGTGGTCAAAGCCAAGAAAACGGATGACGTTAGTCTCGCCACAGCTATGGCCGTCGCGCAGAGGCTGCGCAAGACCCCAGTTATCACGAAAGACTCCCCCGGCTTTGTTGTCAACCGACTGTTGGCCAAACTGCTTGGTGAAGCGATGCACGCCGTTGACGAAGGAACCCCCTTTGACGTGGTGAACCACGCTCTCGACCCCTTGGGCTTGCCAATGTCGTCGTTCGAATTACTCGACCTCGTGGGACTGAAAGTGGGGGCTCATGTTCTTGATACCCACCACAAGGCATTCCCCGATCGTTTCTTCGAGAGCGCCAATCTACACAAGCTGGCGGAGCACGGAAAACTGATCACGCGGGACGCGCAGGGTAACATGACCGGCTTCGATCCCGTAGCTGTCGAAATCTGCTCCGGGGGAACCAACCCCTCGACTGCGGAACAATTGCTGGCACGCGTGCAAGATGGTCTCGCCGACGAGATTCACCGCATGCTCGGCGAGTCAGTTGTCGTGAGTGCTGAAGACATTGACCTATGCATGATTCTTGGTGCGGGATGGCCCTTCCAGATGGGTGGGGCTACGCCGTACCTTGACCGCGTGGGTGCGTCGGAGCGAGTCTTCGGGTCAACCTTCCACACACCGCCCATCAAGGGCGTTTAGGCGGCTAGTCGCGAGGGTTCACGAAACCGAAACCCTCAGATTTCGTTGTCGTCGCGTGGATCCGTCGAATCCGCAAGAGCAGCTACTGCAGTGTCGAGTTGCGCGTCAGTTTCAGGGAGCGGACGAGCAACAGGAATGCGACTTCCGAGTACCTGCGCCACGACATCTCGGGCGATCGCCTGACCGGTGAGCCCGGCATCCTCGAGAATTTGGTCGCGGGTGGCATGCTCAATGAACTCGTCGGGAAGCCCCAGTTCGTCAACCGCTGTATCTACGCCCGCCGAGCGAAGATCTTGACGGATGCGCGTGCCGATGCCTCCTACTCGAATGCCATCTTCAATCGTGATGACAAGGCGGTAACTCGCACTAAGCTCGATGACACTCTGAGCAACCGGCACGACCCAACGCGGGTCAATCACCGTCGCGCCGATTCCCTGATCGGCGAGGCGTGCCGCAACGTCGAGGGCGAGAGGAGCCATCGCTCCCACAGCCACGATGAGGACATCGCGGTGGGCGGCTTCGCTCAACACATCCACACCGTCACTCGTTCGACGCACGGCGGGAATGTCCGCACCGACGGAGCCTTTCGGGTAACGCAGCACGGTAGGTGCGTCATCCACCAGAATCGCTTCACCAAGTTCCTCGCGCAAACGGGCCCCGTCGCGAGGGGCTGCAATCCGAATTCCTGGAACGACCTGAAGAATGGCCATGTCCCAAATGCCGTGATGACTCGCGCCATCGGGACCGGTTACCCCTGCTCGGTCAAGCACGAGCGTCACACCGGCGTGATGCAATCCCACATCCATGAGCACCTGATCGAAGGCACGGTTGACGAATGTGGCATAAACCGCCACCACGGGATGCATGCCACCGAAGGCGAGTCCGGCGGCGGATGCGACGGCATGCTGCTCGGCTATGCCCACATCGAGCACGCGCTCGGGAAAAGTGTCATACAGCGCGCCAAGACCCGTAGGTCTCAACATGGCCGCCGTGATTCCCATGACCCGAGGATGCTGTGATGCAAGGTTGACTATTTCTTCCGAAAAGACGTCTGTCCAGCCGACCGAGGTCTTGGAAGAAACAGGCTCTCCGGTCAACGGGTCAATCTGACCCACCGCGTGGAACTGATCTGCGACGTCGCGTCGCGCAGGTTCGTATCCGCGACCCTTTTCCGTGATGGCATGCACCAAAACCGGCGAGCCGTAATTCTTGGCCTGCCGTAACGCAGCCTGCATTGCCTCCACATCGTGCCCGTCAACGGGTCCGATGTATTTGATATCAAGGTTCGCGTAGAGACTCTGGTTATTGATGAAGCGAGACAGAAATCCGTGGATGCCACCTCGAACACCGCGATAAAACGCGCGAGCGTAGGGGCCCATTTTTGCAAACACCCGACTGCTCGTGAAGTGAAGTCGGCGGTAGGAACGTCTCGTTCGGGTTCGGTCGAGAAAGCGCGCAATGCCGCCGATTGTTGGCGAATACGAACGACCGTTGTCGTTGACCACAATGACGAGTTGACGCGTGTTGTCATGTGAGATGTTGTTGAGGGCTTCCCAGGTCATCCCACCGGTGAGTGCACCATCACCGACAACGGCAACCACGTGACGGTCGGACTGCCCCGTCATCTCAAAGGCGCGCGAGATGCCGTCCGCCCACGACAGCGAACTGCTGGCGTGAGAACTCTCGACGATGTCGTGCTCAGACTCTGCACGTTGCGGGTAGCCGGCGATGCCATCGCGTTCCCGCAAGCGCGAGAAATCCTGACGGCCGGTGAGAAGTTTGTGAACGTAAGACTGGTGTCCGGTATCAAAAACGATGGCGTCTCGTGGACTGTCAAAGACGCGGTGCAAGGCAATCGTCAGCTCGACGACTCCCAAGTTGGGCCCAAGGTGCCCCCCAGATCGTGCCACTTCGGAAACGAGGAAACTCCGGATGTCACTGGCCAGCTCCTGAAGTTGCGCTGACGACAGGGCATCAAGATCCCGGGGAGTGTGGATGCTCTCTAATATGCCCATACAGCGAGTCTACGACGAAGCCCCGGCATTTCGCCGGGGCTTCGTCCGCATAAATTAGGCGACGAGTGAGCGCAAAACGTACTGCAAAATTCCGCCGTTACGGTAGTAATCGGCTTCACCCGGGGTGTCAATTCTCACGACCGCTTGGAATGTGACCGTCTGCTTACCCGCCGGAGACTGTGCACTGGGCGCTGCGGTAACCGTGAGGGTCCGAGGCGTAACGCCGTCATTCAGGTGCTCGATGCCTTCGATGGTGACGATCTCCGTGCCGTCGAGTCCCAGGGATGACCAGCTCTGGCCGGCTGGGAACTGGAGCGGAATCACACCCATCCCGATGAGGTTAGAGCGGTGAATACGCTCGAAACTTTCGGCGATGACGGCATTAACGCCAAGCAGGCTGGTTCCCTTAGCCGCCCAGTCGCGCGACGAGCCAGAACCGTATTCTTTACCCGCAAAAATGACCAGCGGAGTGTGGGCCGCCTGGTAATTCTGGCTCGCGTCGTAGATGAACGCTTGTGGTCCATCTGCCTGAGTGAAGTCGCGGGTGTACCCACCCTCAACCCCATCCAACAGAAGATTCTTGAGACGGATGTTCGCGAACGTTCCTCGGATCATCACCTCGTGGTTTCCGCGGCGAGACCCGTACGAGTTGTAGTCCGCACGACTGACGCCGTTGGCATCGAGGTATTGAGCGGCCGGAGTTCCCGCCTTGATCGACCCGGCAGGCGAGATGTGGTCAGTAGTCACTGAGTCGCCGAGAACCGCAAGCACACGAGCATTCGTGATGTCGCTCACCGGTGAGGGGGTTTTTGACATTCCCTCGAAGTACGGGGGCTTGCGCACATACGTCGACTTCGGGTTCCACTCGAAGGTGGCTCCCGTCGGGGTGGGAAGTGAGCGCCAACGATCGTCACCTTCGAAAACGCTCGCGTATTCGTGGTCATACATTTCTGAGTCAATGGACGAATCGATCGTGGCTTGAACCTCATCGGCCGATGGCCAAATGTCGCGCAGGTAGACCGGCTTCCCGTCCGAACCAGTGCCCAAGGGTTCTGCTTCGAAGTCGAAGTCCATCGTTCCAGCAAGAGAGTATGCAATCACGAGCGGCGGCGACGCGAGATAGTTCATCTTCACATCAGGGTTAATCCGGCCTTCAAAGTTGCGATTGCCCGAAAGAACCGCGGTAACGGCCAAGTCGTTGGCGTTGACTGCTGCCGAAACCTCTTCGGGTAGCGGACCAGAATTACCGATGCAGGTCGTGCATCCATAGCCAACGTTGAAGAAGCCCAAAGCCTCAAGGCTGTCGGTGAGTCCCGCCTTGGCATAGTAGTCTGTTACAACTTTCGACCCGGGCGAGAGCATCGTCTTGACCCACGGTTTTGCCTTCAGACCTCGATTTGCTGCGTTGCGCGCGAGCAGACCAGCCGCGAGCATGACAGACGGGTTTGAGGTATTCGTGCAGGACGTGATTGCCGCAATCGTCACTGCGCCGTTTTTGAGCTCGAATGACTCGCCGGATTTCATCAAGACCTGGGCGGGAGCACCGGGATTGTAGGTCGGAAGATCCGAGGCGAACTGCGCCTTGGCGTGCGAGAGTTCGATGCGGTCCTGCGGACGCTTCGGGCCCGAGATTGATGGAACGACCGTCGCGAGGTCAAGCTCGAGGTACTCACTGAAAACCGGCTCAACACTGGGGTCGTGCCACAGTCCCTGAACCTTGGCGTAAGCCTCAACGAGAGCAACCTGGTCGTCACTGCGTCCGGTCAGTCGCAAGTAGTCGAGAGTAACCGAATCAATCGGGAACATTGCTGCGGTTGACCCGAACTCGGGGCTCATGTTACCGATCGTGGCTCGGTTGGCCAGTGGCACTGCCGAAACTCCAGCTCCATAGAACTCGACGAACTTGCCAACAACACCGTGCTTGCGAAGCATCTGAGTGATCGTCAACACAACGTCCGTCGCGGTGACACCCGCGGGAATGTTTCCGGTGAGTTTGAACCCAACAACCTTGGGGATGAGCATGGACACCGGCTGGCCGAGCATAGCTGCCTCGGCCTCGATGCCGCCGACGCCCCAACCTAAAACACCAAGACCATTGACCATGGTGGTGTGAGAATCCGTACCAACGCACGTGTCGGGGTAAGCCTGCATCACGCCGTTTACCAGACGCGACATCGTCACGCGTGCGAGATACTCGATGTTGACCTGGTGAACGATTCCCGTTCCCGGCGGAACCACCTTGAAATCATCAAAAGCGGTTTGCCCCCAACGCAAGAACTGGTAACGCTCGCCATTTCGCTCATACTCGATTTCAACGTTCCGCACGAGTGCGTCGGCCGAACCGAACAGATCAGCAATCACCGAGTGGTCAATGACCAGTTCAGCGGGTGCCAGCGGGTTGATTCGCTTCGGATCGCCACCGAGCTCAGCAACGGCCTCGCGCATTGTTGCTAGGTCAACCACACACGGGACCCCGGTGAAGTCCTGCATGATGACGCGTGCCGGGGTGAACTGGATCTCAGTGTCGGGTTCGGCTGACGGAACCCAGTCGCCGAGGGCACTGATCTGGTCGGCAGTGACATTCGCACCGTCTTCGGTACGCAAGAGGTTCTCGAGGAGCACCTTCAAACTGAACGGCAATTTTTGATGCCCATTGACGGCATCAATGCGAAATATTTCATAGTCTTTGCCGGATACCGAAAGGGTGCTTCTCGCACCAAAACTGTTGACAGCGGACACGGGCTTCTCCTTACCTAGCATCGACCCAGCGGTCGGCAAAAGTATCTTGATATCAAGATATATCTTTTTGACACTTTTCGGGATCAGCAATCCCCTATTTCACGATTTTGAGATTGCGTTATTTACCGGATGCAGGACCGGCGGGTGCTGTTTCAGCATCGCCATCAGAATCCGGCTCGGCTTTCTCGAGGAACATTCCGCGCACAAATAACCACGTAATGAGAACCACTGGCGCGTACAGGGGAAGGCCAAGAATCAACTTGGCGATACTCAGCCCCGCCACGTTTGACGCGAGGTACAAGGGCACCTCGACGAGAAGTCGAATGGCGAACATGCCCACCCACATCACGGTCAGCCAGGACAGTATGCGCTTCTGGTGTTTCTGTTGGCGCCAACCATGACCGCGCTTGGTCAGGAATCCGACCGCTATGCCGACTAGCGGCCATCCAATAATGACGCTGAGCAAAAATGCCGCACCGTAGGCCCCGTTCGTCACGATGCCAATCAGAAAATTGTTCTCAGCACGGTTAGTCACGGCCGTGAGCACGATGGACGCCACGACAGAAATGAGCCCGGCAACCGCTTGAGTTACTCCCTCACGTCGAATGAGACGCACCACGATGAAAATGACCGAGGCCAAGCCTGAAATAATCATCGCGGCCCACGGCAAGGTAGGCGATGCGGGAGTGGGCGAACCGACTGTCGTCACCGTGAAAATGACGACGAACAGCAACGGTGGCACCAGCGCTTCAACAATGCCCAACACTCCACCGAGGGCGACGAATAAGGGATGCGAGTTACGCGCGCTCACGGTCACAGACCTCCGCCTACTTGGGCCGGAACCTGAAGCGGCAGAAGCTCACGCGGCGGGAGGGGCTGCTGACCACGAACAACAACCAAACCTCGGAAAACCTCAATCATCATCTCGCCCTGATCTGGAACAATCGCGGCGGGTCCTGCGATTACACCGCGTAAGAACCAGCGTGGGCCATCCACACCAATGAATCGTGCGGGTTGCAACACCTGCTCCCCCGTCGCGGTCACGACGGGAACGTTCGCACGCAACTCAATGCCGAGTGGACCTTGGACTTCGATGACTTCAGCCCCTTGACCGAGGAGCTGAGACTGCAGCTGCGCGCGGATTTCTCCCCACAAGCCGCCCGAGCGCCGCGAGGCAAAAGGTTGAATCTGAAGGGTTGATCCATTGAGATCTAGGGATGCCGCGACGACGCGATTCGTTCCCTCTTCAACTTCAAGCCGAAGATTGAGTCCATCGCGGGGCATCAGCTTGATGGAGCCCAGATCAATCCACGGGCGAATTCCGCTCACTTCGGATTCATCGAAAGGTCCTCGTGACGATCGGTCCTGAGGCGTGTCGAAAGTCGAAGCGTGGGCAGTCACTGGATCCTCCCTGAAGAAGTATGTGTCGTTTCGACGAGCAAAGATTCTCTCAACAGTGCGTTCGTGACACTCACGACGAGGACACTCCCGTTGAGCCGAAACCCGCATCCCCTCGATGTGATTCTGGAAGATTGTCGACCAGCACAAACGTTGGCCGGCATACCGGCATGACCACGAGCTGTGCGATGCGGTCACCGGCCGTAATCTCAAAATCGTGTTCACGATCTGTGTTGAGCAGTGTGACCCGCAACTCACCGCGATAGCCGGCGTCAACGGTTCCCGGAGAATTGACGATGGAAATTCCGTGACGCGATGCCAGACCACTCCGAGGCACAACAAAAGCGACGTAGCCATCGGGCAAGGCGATCCGAACGCCGGTTCCGACGGTCAGGCGCTCTCCCGCCGGAATCACGACAGACTCTGCCGCCCGCAAGTCGGCACCCGCATCACCAGGGTGTGCAAACGCGGGAACGTATTCCGCGGAAATGAGAACGTCGGGTGATTGAGTCACCAGATGAGTTTACCTTATAGATTTCGTGGTCGAATGGACTCATGATCTTTTACCGTGAACGCCTGTGGCCATCCCACTGGCTTCCCCTCATCCTTGCGCTCGTCATCCCGCTGCTCTGGCTCGTCATTGCGCCGTTCAACTCTGCTTTAGGTTTTGCCGTTGGCGGGTTTGTCTTTGCCGTGCTCATGATTGCCGTATACGCGCGAGTGCCTGTGGCCACCGTCACAGAGTCAACGTTTACCTATGGGCGCGCTGAAATCGAACTCTGTTATGTGGGTTCGGTGAGCGCATTTTCCGGAGCACCGGCGCTTGAGCAACGTCGCACCAAGTTGGATGCTCGTGCCTGGGTTGCACTACGCCCGTTGGGTGACGGATTGGTCAAGCTCGACATTGTCGATGACGCCGACCCAACTCCCTATTGGCTGGTGTCAACTCGCGACCCGCAGGGTTTAGCTAGCGCACTCCGCACCGCCCGAGAAAACTACACGGGCTAGCGAGCCAGCCTGAACCAGTCGTGCATCTGTGCGGCGTGCACCTGTGAAGCTGGCACCTACGCGGCGCACTCCCGGCAAATCGGTCCGAGTTTGGATTCCTTGGCCAACAAGGACCGATGCTTCACAATGAAGCATTCCACGCAGGTGAACTCATCGGCTTGCGGTGGGAGCACCACAACATCGAGTTCCAGATCCGCTAAATCAGCGCCACCAAGCTCAAAACCACCGAGGTTGTCCGCGTCGTCGCCATCGACGGCACCCGAAAGTTTGTCTGGAACTCGTTCTTTGAGTGCCTCAATCGATTCGGTGTCGTCGTCGTTTTTTCGCGGAGCGTCGTAGTCGGTAGCCATCTAACTTCCAAGTTCACATCGGTCATGTCCCGCCGGAATTCACCCGGCGCGGATAGTTTGCCTCACAAAACGGTAAATCACCAAACCGTTCGTGTGGCGCAAGTGTTACACAAATATCTCAACTCGCCCGCATCATTCCGGGCATGGCGGGAGGTTTAATGGCAATGTTCCATGCAGTGGATACTTCCCGCGCGATTGGTCTGACATGAACGAGCTGAGAATTTCTCAAGTGGACAACTCCACGCTTGTGGTCACCGGTGCTGATGGGATTGAGTATCGGGTGCCTATAGACGAGGCAACACTCGCTCGTCTTCGCCGCTCCGCAGGTGCAACCGATGTGCGGGTGAACCCCAAAGAAATTCAAGCTCAACTTCGCGCTGGAGTCTCGGTCCCGGAAATCGCGGCCATGACGGGCGCGTCGACAGAGCACATCGAGCGTTACGCGGGACCGATTGAGGCCGAACGTGAACATGTACTCACGACCGCCCAGGCGCAACCGGCCTTCGAGGATGGTGGCGACTCCGAAATTGTTCCTTCGTTTGGGGCGATGATAAGCGAGCGCCTCGACATCGTAGAAGCACGACGTCGATCCTGGACAGCGTGGAAAACTGAAATGGGAACGTGGGTCATCAAACTCACCTGCGAGGTGAGTGGTATCGATCGAGACGCGAGATGGACCTTCGACCTCAAGAGACTCGTCCTGACGCCACAGAATGATGAAGCCGTCCGGCTCTCAGCCCCGCGCAATTTCGAAACACACCTAGCCCCGAGCATCCGCGCCGTTTCCAAGCCGGTGGCGCTCATCACGTCGCAGATTGACGAAGGATCAGTAGAAGATGCCAGTGACGACGTAGCTGAGCCCTTCCACGAATCTTCTGCGCGGACTAGTGACCCAGACGTGATTGAAACCACTCCCGCGGCTGAGGACGTTTTGGCCGCGCTTCGTCGCCGCAGAAAAGGCGAGGCAGATGCACCTGAATGGCTCCGCGAAGATGTTCAGTCGATAACGTCGCAGATCAGTTCGGTCAAGGACTCTGTCGACATATCGCTGGATGATTTTTCAACCACGCCGGAAGCACACGAAACAGGTGGATTGATTGGCGAAATCCCCACGACCCAGGCACCGGTATACCCCTTGAGTAATACTGGCGGGCATCGTCGCAAGCGACCGGCAATGCCGTCGTGGGACCAGATCGTGTCAAACACCAAATCTGAAGACGACTTAATCTAGGTCTGATCTCACAACCGCGCCTCATGCACGGTGAGGCACGGGATGAGCATCTCAGCGTCAGAAACTCCACCATGCTGACCAATCATGCGTCGTCCCGGTTCTCTCGGCTCACGCGAGTCGTAGAGAGCCGTCCCATCGGGCGCAAAAACATACAGATGCGGTGCGCGGCCCTCGAGTTCGTGAGCGAGCGGCTGTTTCCACCAGCGAGACTCAACCTCGTTACGGTCAAGCACCAAGTCGGCGGATGAGACCACCTGCGACCAGCGCGTTCTGGCCTCATCAACGGGTGTTGCATCATCCAAATAAATTTGCAGGCACCGCGGCTCACCCGCAATCACGCGAACACCGTCCATCTCGGAACCCATGCCGTACTCGAGGTGGCGCTCAGGTGGGACATCGACGACACCATGGTCTGAAATAAGGAGTGCGTGAACATCTCGCGGGCACTCCCGGGCGAAATCGCGGATAAGGGCGTCCAAGTCTTCGAGCAACGTGAGCCACTGCACTGATGCCACACCAAAACGATGCGCCGCTTCGTCAAGATCGGAAATGTAGACCAGTACCACTCCGCCTCCGCCTCGAGCGCATTCAGTCCTCAGTGTCGCTAGTTTTTGCGCAAAACTATCGGCGGCGAGATAGGGCGCGCCGCCGTAGAGCAGTTGCGTCAACGCACTGTCACGAAATCGAGAATGTCCCACCACGCGCACCGGCGAGGAAGACGTGGCCTGACGTGAAATCAGGCTCGGTTGATTGAGCCAGCCTCCGGAAATTTCGCGTTCATCAATTCCTGAAAGCTGGTTGACCACTTCGCTTCGGGATGGATTCCAGACCCGATAACCAAGCACGCCATGCCCTGCTGGGGAGTTCCCGGTAGCGAAGCTGGCTAGCGCACTGGCTGTGGTCGACGGAAACACTGTCTGAACCGAAGGCGTCGAGGCGCACTGTGAGATGAAACGCGCATGACCACGCGCGTTCTCAAGGTTCACCATACCGAGGCCGTCGATCACAAAGACAACACACATGCGCGCGCGTGGAAGATCTAGTGCGTTAGGTAACCCCTCCACACCGACGCTGGTCAGGCAACTTGGCAGAACGTCGGCAAGGCTCACAGATTGACCCGAAAGGCTCGCTACCATAAGGCTCATTATGTCGCCAACGTCCCCCACTTCATCGTCATCCGAACGCATTTCCGACATTGACGTCGCGACAGAAATGCAAGATTCATTTCTCGAGTACGCGTACTCGGTCATCTACTCGCGGGCACTGCCCGACGCTCGAGACGGATTAAAACCCGTTCAACGACGCATCCTCTTCCAAATGTCGGAAATGGGTCTGAGACCCGACCGGGGACACGTCAAATCCGCTCGTGTCGTCGGTGAGGTCATGGGAAAGTTGCACCCTCACGGCGACGCATCGATCTATGACGCTCTGGTCCGGCTCGCCCAAGACTTTTCCCTCCGTGTGCCGCTGATTGACGGTCACGGAAATTTCGGCTCACTTGACGACGGACCGGCTGCTGCCCGATACACCGAAGCGAGGCTGGCCGACTCTGCACTTGCCTTGACCGAAAACCTTGACGAAGACGTTGTGGACTTCGAACCCAACTATGACAACCAGCTCACCCAACCACAGGTTCTCTCCGCAGCATTCCCGAATCTTTTGGTCAACGGAGCAAGTGGGATCGCCGTCGGCATGGCCACCAATATGGCTCCTCATAACCTCGTCGAAGTCATCGCCGGAGCCAAACTGCTTCTCAACAAGCCCAGCGCAACTCTGGATGAACTCATGTCGTTGATTCCAGGACCTGACCTGCCTGGCGGTGGCGTCATCATGGGACTTGACGGAATCCGAGACGCATACGAAAGCGGTCGAGGAGCTTTCAGGGTTCGCGCCCGCGTGAGCGTTGAGAATGTTTCGGCGCGTAAAACAGGCATCGTTGTTACTGAGCTTCCATACCTCGTCGGCCCCGAAAAAGTCATCGACAAGATCAAAGAGGGCGTGAACTCCAAGAAGATTACGGGCGTCTCTAACGTGGTGGATCTCACCGATCGTCACCACGGGCTGAAGCTCGTCATTGAAATCAAGACAGGTTTCAATCCCGAGGCCGTGCTGGAACAGCTATACCGCTTCACTCCACTCGAAGATACTTTCAGCATCAACAATGTGGCACTCGTTGAAGGCAGCCCTCAGACACTCGGTTTGAGGGATCTGCTGCTGGTCTACGTCAATCACCGCCTTTCCGTTGTTCGTCGACGCAGTGAATTCAGGCTGGGAAAGAGACAAGACCGGCTCCACCTCGTTGCAGGTCTACTCATCGCTATTGCAGACATCGACGAGGTCATTCACGTGATTCGAACGAGTGACGACGCCGAAGCAGCTCGAATTCGCTTGATCGAGATCTTTGATCTTTCGCTCGCACAGTCCGAGTACATCCTTGAGCTCCGCCTGCGCCGACTCACGAAATTTAGCCGCCTTGAATTGGAAAGCGAAGCAGAAAACCTTCGTGCCGAAATCGCCGAACTTGAGGCAATCCTCAGCGACGATTCGAAACTGCGTAAGGTCGTTGGGGCCGAGCTGGATGCGGTTTCCAAGAAGCTGGGTACCCCTCGACGAACCGTCCTCTCTACATCGACTGTCGAGCCTGTCGCAGCCAAGCGAGCAGCGAACGCTGCACCGTTGCACGTCGAGGATAGTGTGTGCGCCGTCGTCCTCTCGTCAGACGGAATGCTGGCCCGGGTTGACCTTTCCAGCGCGGATGAATCCATGACAATGAGCGCGCACCGATCGCTGCACGATGGGGTGCTGTCGCAAGTCGTCACAACCAGACGAGCAGCGGTTGGCGCCGTCACGAGTCACGGTCGATTGGTTCACTTTTCCCCGATTAACCTCCCCGGAGTTCCGGCTCATGCGATTTCCTTGGCTGGCGCGGTCCCCGCGCGAGACTATGTTGAACTCGAAACTGGTGAGACTGTTGTGGCCATCATCAACCTTGACCACGACAATCCAATTGCTCTGGGAACGGCACTCGGTGTGATCAAGCGTGTCGACAAAACGGCAACTTCGGTGAAATCTGGCGCCATGATCATTGCGCTCAAAGATGGTGATTCCGTGGTCGGATGCGCCCCAGCAGCGGACGCGTCCGAGCTCATTTTTGTCACCTCAGACACGCAGCTACTCCACTTCGGTGCCGACCAAGTCCGACCTCAGGGAGCATCCGCAGGTGGAATGGCCGGCATCAAGCTCAATGAAGCGGCGCGCGTCATCTTCTTTGGCGCTGTGGAGCGGGTAGAGAGTGTGGACGTGGTGACCGTTTCGACAAGCTTTGCCACGTTGGCGGGAACAGACTCGGGACGCGTGAAGCTCTCCCGGCTCTCGGATTTCCCGGCGAAGGGTCGCGCAACAGGGGGCGTGAGATCGCATGCACTCCTCAAGGGAGAAGATGCGCTCCTCGTCGCCTGGGTTGGCGTGGGACCAGCTCGCGCGAGCGGCCTAGACGGAACTCCTCGCGATCTGCCCACTGATTACGCCAAACGCGACGCGTCAGGTGAGAAACTCAACGCCGATATTTCATTCATTGGTGCCGGTCAGGTTTAACACAAGACAGCTTTGACACAAGACAGGCCTACCGCAAGACAAGGTCTTGTGCGCGTTACGCGCTAAACGTCGATGCGGTCTCGTGACATGCGCGACGATCCATCGATGATGAATTCACGTCGTGGAGCAACCTCGTTACCCATTAAGAGTTCAAAAACGCGATCTGCCGACGCAGCGTCTTCAATGCGAACCCGACGCAGAGTTCGGTGCTCGCGGTCCATGGTCGTCAGCGCCAACTGGTCGGCATCCATCTCACCAAGGCCCTTGTATCGCTGGATGGGTTCTTGGTACTTCTTGCCCTGCTTCGAGAGCCGATCGAGCAACGACTGCAGTTCTGCTTCGGAATATGTGTAAATCGTCTCGTTTGGCTTACTTCCCGGGTTGACCACCACGACGCGGTGCAACGGAGGCACAGCGGCAAAAACCCGCCCCGCTTCGACCAACGGTCGCATGTATCTAAAAAAGAGCGTCAGCAAGAGTGTGCGAATGTGTGCGCCGTCGACATCGGCATCCGACATGAGGATGACTTTTCCGTATCGTGCTGAATCCACGTCAAATGTCCGACCCGAGCCCGCACCAAGCACTTGAATAATGGATGCGCACTCAGCGTTGTTCAACATGTCACTGACGCTTGCCTTCTGCACATTGAGGATCTTTCCCCGAATCGGAAGAAGCGCCTGAAATTCACTCCGGCGCGCCAGCTTAGCTGTGCCGAGCGCCGAGTCACCCTCGACGATAAAGAGTTCTGACTCAGCGACGTCGTTGCTTCGACAGTCCACCAGTTTTGCCGGTAGCGATGACGTCTCGAGAGCGTTCTTGCGTCGCTGTGTTTCTTTGGTCGCTCGTGCTGAGATTCGACTCTTCATCTCAGTGACGACTTTCTCGAGCAGCAGGGCCGACTGTGCCTTGTCGTCGCGTTTAGTCGAGGTCAGTCGAGACGTAAGCTCCTGCGTGACGACATTCGAGACAATGTTCCGAACCGCAGGCGTTCCCAACACTTCTTTCGTCTGTCCCTCAAATTGGGGTTCGGGCAGTCGAACGGTGACAACTGCAGTGAGTCCGGCAAGGACATCCTCTTTATCGAGCTTGTCATTTCCTGCTTTAAGTTTTCGCGAATTAGCTTCTACTTGGGCGCGAATCACCTTGAGCAGTGCCTGTTCAAAACCGAGTTGATGCGTGCCACCCTTAGGGGTGGAGATGATGTTGACGAAGGACTGGACAACCGTGTCATAGCCTGTACCCCACCTCAGTGCGATATCGACCGAACACGTTCGTTCCACATCTTGCATGTTCATTTGCCCGTCGTCACTCAGAACGGGAACGGTCTCGGAAAATGTCGCGTCCCCAGAAAGCCGCCAGATACCCGTGAGTGGCGCGTCCGGCGCGAGAAATTCGGCAAACTCGCTAATCCCGCCGGCGAAAACAAACGATTGTTCGACCGGTTGCTCAGCACGCGTGTCTTCGATGTGAACGGTGAGTCCGGGAACGAGAAATGCCGTTTGCCGCGCTCGAGCCGTGAGGTCATCGACTTGAAACTCGGCACCGGGGGAAAAGATTTGGCGATCTGCCCAGTAGCGCACTCGCGTTCCCGTGACGCCCTTGGCCACTTTGCCCACCACGCGGAGCTCGCTCTTCTCGTCGAACGGCGCGAACGTGTTATTCGGTGAAATGCCCGAGGCATCGTCAAATATGCCTGGTTCACCGCGTCGAAACGACATCGCATAGGTCTTGCCATCACGATCTACCTCGACGTCGAGCCGCTCACTGAGCGCGTTGACAACGGATGCGCCGACGCCGTGAAGACCACCCGACGCAGCATACGAGCCCGACCCGAACTTGCCACCGGCGTGGAGCTTGGTGAAAACGACTTCAACTCCGGTAAGACCCGTCTTGGGCTCAACATCCACTGGAATTCCGCGAGCCTTGTCTCTGACCTGCACCGAACCGTCGCTGAAGAGGACAACATCGATCTGCGTTCCGTGGCCGGCCAGCGCTTCATCCACGGAGTTATCGATGATTTCCCACAGACAGTGCATCAAGCCACGGGAATCAGTAGTTCCGATATACATTCCGGGCCGTTTGCGAACGGCTTCGAGCCCCTCAAGCACTGACAGGTGGCGTGCGGAATATTCGGTTGACACATTGCTCCAAACTAAGAACTACCCACCTAAAAGTACCGGTGGATGTCCGGCTCATCACTGAGGCGGCACCGGTCAGGGGAAAAGAATTTGCTATCAGCGAAATTGCCGGTAAATGTGCACGTGGATGACCTCAAGCGTGGTTTAGTTTAACTAGCCAACTGCTGGTGAGGAGATTGCGATGACTGTGAACATTGAAAATGAGACCACGATGGTCGCCCCCCACCAACTCAGTGCGACGGATCGTTGTGACAGCTGCGGCGCCCAGGCGTACATGCGTGCCACCCTGCCTGGTGGTGGCGAATTGCTCTTCTGTGGGCATCACGGTCGCAAGAACAAAGAAAAGCTTGTCAGCATGGGTGCTCTATGGCACGACGAGAGCGATCGACTCGTAGCCGTCCGCGACTAACGGAGTTCGAGGCTTCGTCGCTTTTCGTGCCACAGTTCATCCGCAAGGCGAATAGCCGTAGCGAGAGGTTCGGGTTGCGTTTGCCAACGGCGCGTCACCTCGGCCGACTCGGGCAGTGATTCTTCCAGTAAAAACTTGGAAAGTAGCGGATTTCGCACAAGCACTGGTCCGTGCAAGTGGGTACCGACGACCACTCCGGACTGAGGAATTCGTGTTGTGCCCCGTGACACTACGCCCTCTGAGCCATCACCATTGCCGCAACCCATAATCACCGCGCCAAGGGACTCCTCTCCAGGTGCACGCTCGTACGTGAGTGCAGAATTTTCAAAGCCCCACAGCTCACGGTCTGAGTTTCCCGCAACAACAAGTTCGCCCGTCGCTCGCACGGCTGAGGAACTCATCGTGCCGGCGAGAAAACCGCGATCAGCCAGCAGACCCATCGCCGAACCAACTGCCAAAAACCCTGCGCCGCTTTCACGCAAGCCGCGAAGCCACGGTTCAATCGCGGTGAGCGTGCGGGACACCTGATCCATTGTGCTCTCCACCACGTGGCCGATAACGACGAGGTCCGCGTGGGGAAGATCGCGGTCACCCTCATTGACAATGAGAACTTCGGCGGGCAAGCCAAGCCACGTCAGGTGACTCACCAGCGCGTCGGCGTTCTCCGCATCACCCTGACTGTTGGTGTGTCGTGGAAAAATTTTGGCAACCCGAAATACCACGTCAGGCAACCTCCTGCTCCGGCAAACCAAGGTACCGTCGAGTTCGACGCATGGAATCAGCGCTAAAGATGACCGTTTTCATGCCGTGGCGAGGTTCCCCCAGCGCAAAAAACTCATCGAGAGCACGATGCAAGTCCGTCTCGATTCGATCGACTGCGACATCGTTATATAAGCAGTGCAACGCGACATCTCTGGCCTGAAGACCGGCGGCAATGCTGACACGAGGAAGCCCACGGAGTTGCGTACTCCACAAGTACGAGTAATCGCGCACGTCCGTCCCTACGGCAATCATGAGGTGATCGGTGTCAGGGCTTATCGTGCGGATATTGAGCTTCAGACTCGGTGGGTTTTGCACGAGGATGAAGTTCACATCATGTCCTCGTACGTTGACGACCTCACCTCGACCGAAGACGGGATCGATGGATGCGAGCACCGCCACCGCACGCTCATCGTCGAAATCTGAACCGAGAATCACTCGTGCTGCTTGAATCGCCGCCGCCACATCGACTCCGTAGTGAACGCCGACGCTGGGAAGGGCGACCTCGCGAGAACGACCATCAAAGCGAATTCGTGCTGTCCGTGCGTCGACTGACTCGAGGCAGGTGTCCGGATCAGGGTAGGTGCTCTCGATAGTGCGCGTCGACACGTAGCTCAGATTCTCGGCCTCGCGCTCAAACAGCTTCTTGCCCATGCCGAAGGAGCTGAGGCCCGCCGCAGAATCGGTCACCGCCGAGACCACAGAAGCGTCATCACGGTTGTAGATAATCGACTTCGTCGTTGCTTTCGCCACAGACTCGAGCATCGAAGTCACCTGGGCTGGATCAAAAAACCTGTCGACCTGGTCAACGCAGACATTAAGAAGGACGGAGTAGTCTGGCTTCGCGAGCTGGCCCAGCTTCGCCGCATGACCTTCATCCATTTCGAGGATGGCTATGTCGGCATCTATTTTTCCGGTGAGCGTCGAAGCGGCAATCACTGCCGAGGTGAGCCCCTGTGCGATATTTGCCGTCGATGGGTTGGTAAAAACGGATTTGCCGTGAGCCGCGACCAGTGCGGCAAGAATTCTCGTCGTGGTCGATTTGCCGGCGGTTCCCGTCACGACAACCAGACCGTCGCGAAACCCGCTCAGGGTCCTCGGCAGAAATGTGGGGGCAAGCTTATTGACGACAACGCCGGGTATGGCTGCCCCACCGCCAGGTTTTCGCGCTCGGGC
Source organism: Actinomycetota bacterium (assembly GCA_947449765.1). Lineage (GTDB taxonomy): Bacteria > Actinomycetota > Actinomycetes > Actinomycetales > Microbacteriaceae > CAIOLM01. The sequence continues at coordinate 22,799 of CANFSP010000012.1, forward strand.
CACGGCGCGCACGAGTCGTCCTACGAGGACGGCAGGTATGTAGCGCAACACGGGTGGCCCGAAGACCTATTCGAGATAGTCGCGCAGTGACTGTGAACGCGAAGGGTGCCTCAGCTTGGCCATTGTCTTGGACTCAATCTGACGGATGCGCTCGCGCGTGACGCCGAAGGTATCCCCGATCTGATCCAACGTTTTGGGGATTCCGTCGCCGAGACCAAAGCGCATGCGAATAACGCCTGCTTCCCGTTCCGAGAGTGAACCCAAGAGGGATTCGAGTTGCTTTTGAAGCATGGTGAATCCCACGGCATCTGCAGGAACAACAGCTTCCGTGTCCTCAATGAGGTCTCCGAATTCGCTGTCGCCGTCTTCGCCCAACGGCGTGTGCAACGAGATGGGTTCGCGACCGTACTTCTGAACCTCGACAACTTTTTCGGGGGTCATGTCCAATTCACGCGAAAGTTCTTCGGGGGTGGGCTCACGACCGAGGTCTTGCAACATCTGCCGCTGCACGCGAGCAAGTTTGTTGATCACTTCAACCATGTGGACCGGAATTCGGATGGTCCTCGCTTGGTCAGCCATAGCCCGGGTTATAGCCTGACGAATCCACCATGTGGCGTAGGTCGAGAACTTGAATCCCTTGGTGTAGTCGAATTTTTCGACCGCACGAATGAGACCCAGGTTTCCCTCCTGGATGAGATCGAGAAACTGCATTCCTCGTCCGGTGTAACGCTTAGCGAGAGAGACGACAAGCCTGAGGTTGGCACCGAGCAAGTGGCTCTTCGCACGCTGGCCGTCCTTGGCCACCCACATGAGCTCCCGACGGAGCTGCTTGTCCATTTTGGGCGTGTTCGCAAGTTTGTCTTCGGCAAAGAGCCCGGCCTCAATACGCAATGCCAATTCAACTTCCTCGGCGGCGTTGAGAAGTGGGACCTTACCAATTTGCTTGAGGTAGTCCTTGACGGGGTCTGCTGTTGCACCCGTAATGGCGGTCGAGAACACCGGTAATTCGTCTTCGTCTTCCGTGCTCGAGAGAACGAGTGCGCCGGTCGGAAGAGGTTCGGTCATGATCGAGGATGGTTTTTCCTCGTCCGTATCATCGACGTCATCGTCAGCAAGGTCATCTGCAACCACATCAACAACATCGACTACGACGACATCAACAACGTCGTCGACGTCGTCGTCGAGAGGAACATCCGTCTCGAGGACGTCATCCAGCGACTCGATCTCGATCGGGCTCTCGCCGTCCGCCGCCACACGTGGGTTTTTGGCTGCCTTGGTGGCAGGTGCTTTCGCGGCAGGTGCTTTCGCAGCAGGAGCCTTCGCAGCAGGAGCCTTCGCAGCAGGAGCCTTCGCAGCAGGAGCCTTCGCAGCAGGAGCCTTCGCAGCAGGAGCCTTCGAAGCAGGAGCCTTCGCAGCAGGAGCCTTCGCAGCAGGAGCCTTCGCAGCAGGA
>CANFSP010000013.1 GCA_947449765.1 Actinomycetota bacterium
CAAACAGGCGAACTACTCCGAGAACTCACACTCGACACAACCCGCGACTACCAACCCCAAAAAAGAAAGAACCCCCCGAACCCGTAGGTTCAGGGGATTCCGATGTCTTGCGACATCACATTGGTCGGGCTGACAGGATTTGAACCTGCGACCCCTTGACCCCCAGTCAAGTGCGCTACCAAGCTGCGCTACAGCCCGCGACGTTTGCCCTGCAATAGAGCGAACAACGACGTTTAGTCTACCGGTGCGTCACTGCTGATACGAACCAGAGCTGGCCGCCACTTAGCGGGTGGCGGAACCGATGATGGCGTCGACGTCAATCTCGACGAGCATGTCCGGGGCGGCCAGTGCACCGACCTCAACTGCGGTGGTCGCCGGGCGAATCTCACCAAAGATTTCGCCGTGCACCTTTCCAACGGCGTCGAAGTCCCCCATGTTGGTGAGGTAGATCCGCGTGCGAACGACATCCCCGAATGTCGCACCAGCCTCGGTGAGAGCTGCCGCAACCCGGCGGAAGATCTCGCGCGTTTGCTCGGCGGCATCCGTTCCGCCAATTGCCCCACCTGGAGCTCCCGACGTGGTGCCAGCGATGAAGACAAAGTCTCCCGCCTTGACTGCGCGCGAATAGCCGACGACAGGCTCAAATGCCGAGCCAGAAGAAATGAGAGTACGAGGATAAGAAGTCATGCCTTAAGGCTAGCGGTCAGGCTCAACACGGAATCACCGCTAGGCTTGAGTCATTGAGTAACACATTGTTGAGTTACTTGCGTCGAGCAATAGCTCCCTCACCGACACGAGTCGGTTGATACTTTTTCTTCGGCGAACGGATGTGCCACCAGGCACCTTCGCCAATCCTCCCGCTTCGAGCGTCACTTGTGTGCGTTCGCAAGCGTGACCTTTTCGAAATATGGAACACCCATGTCTGAACAGACCTTCCGCACGCTCGGCGTGCCCGCGGCGCTCGTCACCGCACTAACCAAGCAGGGCATCGAATCGCCCTTCCCCATCCAGATCGACACTCTTCCCGACACCTTGGCGGGACGGGATGTACTCGGTCGCGGCAAGACCGGCTCGGGCAAAACCCTCGCATTCTCAATCCCGATGGTGGCGCGTCTCGGCGCGGCGCTAGCCGGAGGAAAGCGCAAAGCGGGTCGACCCGTCGGCCTCGTGCTCGCGCCGACTCGCGAGCTTGCCACGCAAATCGCCGCGACCCTGACACCGCTGGCAGAGGCTTACAACCTGCGCGTGACCACCATTTTTGGCGGCGTCCCCCAGGGGCGCCAAGTAACCGCTCTGCGTGAAGGCGTCGACATCGTCGTTGCCACACCGGGACGCCTCGAAGACCTCATGAAGCAAAAGCTGCTCTTTCTCGACGCGATCGAAATCACCATTTTGGATGAGGCCGACCACATGGCCGACCTCGGGTTCCTCCCCGTCGTGACCCGCATCCTCGATGCCACACCGGCCGGTGGTCAGCGCCTGCTGTTCAGCGCCACGCTGGACAACGGCGTCGACAAGCTGGTGAAGAAATTCCTCGTCAATGAGAAGCTGCACTCCGTCGATGAGGCAAACTCACCCGTCGCCGCGATGACTCACCACGTCTTTGAAACCTCGACACCCAGCACGAAAAAAGAACTCGTGCGTACGCTGGCATCTGGAACGGGACGCCGCATCCTCTTCATGCGCACTAAGCACCATGCCAAGAAGCTCGCGCGCGACCTCACCCAGTCGGGCATTCCCGCGGTTGACCTGCACGGCAACCTCACCCAGCCTCAACGCGATCGCAACCTGGAGGCGTTTTCCTCGGGACGCGTCAACGTGCTCGTGGCAACCGACGTCGCGGCACGAGGTGTGCACGTTGATGATGTCGAACTCGTCATCCACGTCGACCCGCCCATGGAACACAAAGCGTATCTGCACCGCTCGGGACGCACAGCTCGCGCTGGCAGCGCCGGTGACGTCGTCACAATCTGTCTGCCCGAACAGCGCAAAGATCTGGCAGCTCTGCTCAGCAAAGCGCAGATCACCGTGACGCCAACCGCAGTGACCACCACATCTTCAGAGGTTCTCGCTCTCGTTGGTACCGTCGCGCCCTACGTCACACCCGCACCGGTTCAGGCGAAGCCACAGCCGGGCACGGGCAAGTCAACGGGCGCTAACGCTCAACGCAAGCGAGCTGCCCGCGATGCTCGACACACACCTTCTGGTGGGCCAGTGAGCGGCCGAAGCAGCGGACGCCCGAGCGGTCGCGGTAACGGACCCACGAGCAGTCAAGGACGAAGCGGAACTACAAATTCTCGAGGCGCTGGCGCAGGCTCGGCCACGCGGTCGCAAAGGCCGGATGCAGCTCGAGCTTCTCGACCTCGCTAAGGGCAACCCAGCGCAGGTCGAGTGACTCAAAGTCACCAACAACGGGTTCGAAAAACTCGGTAGCTTCGACGGCAACAGTCGTGTACGACCAAAAGCCGAGATCCATCACCGATTCAAAAAGTTCGGTGACGAGCTGAGGTGGAACGCCCGCCTCCTCATCCGCTTCGCGAAGCGCTGCCGCTAGTGCGGTCTCGTTTTCACGGCGTGCGCCGCCGGGCAATGCCCAGGTGCCACCGTTGTGCGACCACTGGGCCCGGTGTTGCAACAGCACGCCGGATTCCCGGTGCCAACACAGCAGACCAGCCGCACCGAATCGTCCCCAAAACTTGGTGCCATCGGGCGCATAGACCCAGGCGTCACCGGGATCGCGCAGATGCTCGGGTGGCAAGTGGGGTGGCACCGTGGAGCGCGCACGCTCCAGCCGGTCATCCCGTTGTGGATTCGACGTGCCCTCGGAGCCCTCGTTCTCACCGAACATGACTAACGCTGCCTTTTCTCGCGAATGCGCATATTGAGGTTGATGGGCGAACCCTCAAATCCCCAAATTTCCCTCAGCCGGCGAATGATGTAACGCCGGTAAGCCGGGTCGAGAAAACCGGTGGTGAAGAGAACGAACGTGGGTGGACGAGTTGACGCCTGCGTTCCGAAGAGGATGCGTGGTTGCTTTCCACCACGAACGGGATGCGGATGCGCCGCCACGAGTTCCGCCAAAAATGCGTTGAACTTTCCGGTCGGGATGCGCGTGTCCCAGGAATCGAGTGCCTTCTCAAGCGCCGGAACGAGTTTCTCCAGATGACGACCGGTTCGGGCAGAAATGTTGACGCGCGGCGCCCACGCGACGTGAGCTAGATCTTGCTCGATTTCGCGCTCGAGATACCGACGACGCTCGTCGTCGAGCAAGTCCCACTTGTTGAAGGCCAGCACGAGTGCCCGACCGGATTCGAGCACGAGGTCGATAATGCGCACATCCTGTTCGCTAATCGGCTCGGTGACGTCGATGAGCACGACGGCAACCTCCGCTTTTTCGAGGGCGGCACTCGTGCGCAGGGTCGCGTAGAAATCGGCACCCTGCTGGAGGTGAACCCGTCGGCGGATGCCTGCGGTGTCGACGAAGGTCCACACCTTGCCGAGAATTTCAATTTGCTCGTCAACCGGGTCACGCGTCGTGCCAGCCATCTCATTGACGACGACACGCTCTTCACCAGCGGCCTTGTTGAGCAAACTCGATTTGCCCACGTTTGGTCGACCGAGCAACGCGACCCGACGTGGTCCGCCGATTTCTTGCTTGGCAACGGCAGAGACTTCAGGGAGTTTTCCCACAACGAGATCGAGCAGGTCGGCTACGCCGCGCCCGTGCAACGCAGAAACTCCGTAGGGCTCCCCCAGACCAAGGGACCATAGCGTCGCGATGTTGGGTTCCTGACGAGCGTCATCGACTTTGTTGGCGACGAGATATACCGGGATTGACGTTTTGCGTAGCAGGCGCACGACGTGCTCGTCCGTTGACGTTGCGCCAACGTTCGCATCGACCACGAAAAGCACGGCGTCGGCCAGGTCGATAGCAACTTCGGCCTGAGCTGCCACGGACGCATCGATCCCCTTCGCGTCGGGCTCCCATCCACCGGTATCGACCAGCGTGAAACGACGTTCGTTCCACTCGGACTTGTACGAGACGCGGTCACGCGTGACACCGGGGGTGTCCTCGACGACTGCTTCGCGACGTCCGAGGATGCGGTTGACCAGCGCCGACTTGCCCACGTTCGGGCGACCGACGACCGCCAGCACCGGCAATGCCGGCAGGTAGGTAATCTCATCGGCGTCTTCGGTGACACTCTCGAGAACGTCGAGGTCTTCGTCATCGAGGTCGTACTCGTTGAGCCCGGCACGAAGCGAATTCGCACGCGCTACCGCAAGGTCATCATCGAGCGACTCCATCGACGAGACGAGATCGTCTGGTTCGTCAAACTCATCAAGCCCGTCGGCCTCTACGTTGTCTTTACTCATTGGTGGTCACGCCCTTCACGGATGAGGTCAACCACCGCATCAATAGTCTGCTGAAAATCGAGATCGGTTGAATCGACCGTGTGCACGCCCGGGGCGGCAACCATGAACTCAGAAACTTTGGCATCGGCGGCGTCGCGTTTGCGCATTGCCTCGTGGGTGTGGCCCGCATCCTGCGCCGGGAGTTCCAGCGCCCGCCTCGCCGCCCGAGCTTCTTCACTAGCCGTTAAGAGGATGCGCACCCGCGCATCCGGCGCAACCACCGTGGTGATGTCCCGACCCTCGACGATGATGCCCGGCTGAGGCGCCGCGGTCATGATGTCGCGGAAAACCTGGTTGACGTGCGTGCGTACCTCGGGCACCTTGGCCACGCTGCTCACCACTGAGGTCACTCGCGGTTCACGAATGGCGAGAGTGATGTCCTCATCACCCACGCGGACAAAGTACTCGTCTGGATCAGTGCCAATCGCATAGTCGAACGTCTGCAGCCCAGCGATAACCGCAGAACTGTCGTTGACGTCGATTCCACGGTTGAATGTGTGCCACGCTACGGCACGATAGGCCGCCCCCGTGTCCAGATAGGCATATCCCAGAGCCCGAGCCGCACTTTTGCTGACGCTCGACTTTCCGCTACCGGCAGGCCCATCCACGGCGACAAAATCGTTGCTCACTGGTGCACTCTCCACTCTCGTTCGATCAGTGCCGTGACCAGAGGTGCGGCCGCTTCGGGGAGCACGGTCAACTCGACGAGACCCATTTGAGCACCCTCGACGTGCTCCAAGCGCATATCTTCCAGGTTGACCCCCAACTCACCAATTTCGGTGAGCAATCGGGCGATCTGCCCGGGCTTGTCGTCGACGAGAACCGTGATGCTTTCGTACTGTCCGCGCTGCCCGTGCTTTCCGGGCAAGCGGGCCACACCGGTGTTTCCCTCGGCAAGCGCGCGCATGATGGTGGTGTGTGCCCCCGGAGCATCCACATCGCGCAGTGCGGCGATCACGTTCTCTAAATCACTGTTCAATGCCTCGAGTATCGTCACCACGTTGTCGGCATTGGCACTCAAAATTTGGATCCACAGCTTTGGCGAACTGGCCGCGATACGCGTGGTGTCGCGCACTCCTTGACCGGCGAGACTCACGGCATTATCAGATGCCCCGGTGAGCTGCTTGGCAAGGATGGTGGAAATCACCTGAGGCACGTGTGAGACCAGTGCTACCGCGGCATCGTGTTCTTCGGGCCCCATCTCGATGATGACGGCACCCAGGTCGGCAGCCAAATCCTCGACCAGCGCGAGTGCCCAGGCCGGCGTCTCGTCATCCCGGCAAATAACCCAGGGTCGACCCACGAACAGGTCGCCCTGTGCAGAAATGGCTCCACCTTTTTCGCGCCCGGCAAGCGGGTGGGATCCGATGTAGTGGGTCAGGTCGATGCCTCGCGCCGTCAGTTCGCGGAACGGCTCACCCTTGACGCTCGCTACATCGGTAACGACGGCATTCGGAAAATCGGTGAGTTCGCGCGCGATGGTGTCGGCAGTGACATCCGGCGGCACACACACGACAATGAGCTTCGGGTCGTCCGACGCGGTGGCCAAGCGGCCAGCACCAAGATCCACCGCAAGTTTGAGCGTGGTGGGCGAAGATCCAGCGAGGATGACGTCAACCCCCTGAGACGTCAACGCCAGGCCGATACTCGATCCGAGCAGACCGGCTCCAACGATGCGGACGGAGCCACTCAGACGCGCGGCGTTTGCTGGCTGAACCATGATGCGCCTTTCGCGTTCGAGAGCGGTTACTCGTGCGCTTCTCGCGCCAAAGTCAGGAGTTGACCTCGTTCTAGTTTACTGAGGTCACGCATCTCGCCGAGGGCGAGCGTGCCGAGGTGGAGCGGACCAAATGACCGGCGCACCAGTTCGATCACGGGGTGTCCGACATGCTTGAGCATGCGCCGAACGATTCGGTTGCGACCCGAGTGCAGGGTGATTTCAACCAGGGTCGTATTGTCGCGTTCCGAGTGCGAGAGCACGCGCGCTTTATCGGCGGCGATATCACCATCACCGAGTGTGATTCCTGAGGTGAGCCGATTGAGTGTCTGGCCGTTGACTTTGCCTCGCACCTTCGCAATGTAGGTTTTCTGCACGCCAAACTTGGGATGTGCCAAGACGTTGGCGACCTCACCGTCGTTGGTCAGCACCAGCAGACCCGACGTGTCGGCGTCGAGACGCCCGACGTAGAAAAGTCGCTCGTCGAACTGACTGGTGAACTGGCTGAGATCGGGTCGCCCCTGATCATCGGCGAGTGTCGAGACCACCCCGGTTGGCTTGTTGAGCATCACATAGCGCTTGGAGACGTCGAGCTGAACAGCCTGGCCATCCACCGAGACCTTATCGACATCTGGCTGGATGCGCGTGCCGAGCTCGGTCACGATGGAGCCATTGACACTCACCCTGCCGGCGACGATGAGATCCTCGGCAACCCGACGGGATGCCACCCCGGCAGCCGCGAGAACTTTTTGCAGACGAACGCCCTCGTCAGTTTCGGGAATCGACATCGAAACCTTCGGAGCCATCGGGCAACAGGGGTGAAATCAGGGGCAGCTCGTCGATGCTGTTGATGCCGAGCTGGGTCAAGAGTAGATCGGTGGTTCCGTAGAGAATCGCGCCGGTTTCGGAGTCCGTCTGCACCTCGGTGATCAGCCCACGACTGACCAGCGTGCGCACGACGCCATCCACATTGACGGCCCTAATTTGCGCGATTTGTGGGCGACTGATCGGTTGCTTGTACGCGACCACCGCGAGGGTTTCCAGCGCGGCTTGGGAAAGTTTTGTGGGGTTTTGGGTGAGTACAAAATCGCCGACGATGTCATCGAATTCGGTGCGGACATAGATGCGCCAACCGCCACCCACCTCTCGCAGCTCAAATCCGCGCCGCACGCCTCCACGCAATCCGTCGTAGTCGGCGACCAACTCGGCGAGAGCGGCTTTGACGTGCTTCACCGGAACACCGAGAGCCGTGCCCAGCGAGACAATCGACTGCGGTTCATCAGCAACCATGAGGATGGCCTCAAGCGCACGCTCAACATTGACCGCCTCGGTGGCGGGGATGCCTTCTGGCGTCGGGTTATCGGTCATAATCTGCTCCCAAGTTGGCGAGTTTGTCGTCCGTCCAGTTCTCGGCGGTCCAGGAGATGGTGAGATCACCCAGTGGTTCATCCTGCTCGAAGGCGATTGCCGAGTGACGATAAAGTTCCAGCACGGCGAGGAATCGGGCGACAACCACACCCGTGACGCCACCAGCATCCGCGATCAGCTGTCGAAATGTGAGCGACTTACCGGAGCGAAGCATCGACACGACGGTTGCGGCCTGTTCCCGAATACTGACAAGCGGCGCGTGGAGATGGTCCAGACCGACCAGCGGGATTTCCTTCGACGTGAGCGCCAGCAGCGCAATTGCCGCGAAATCCTCTGCGCTTGTGCTCCAGATGAGTTCGGGAACCTTCTGCCGATACTTGTCTTCGAGACGCACGGTTCGCGCGTGACGCGTCCATTCTCGGTCAAAGTTGTCAGCAAACCACTGGGAGACTTCTTTGAACGCACGGTATTGCAGCAAGCGTGCAAAGAGCAGATCTCGGGCTTCAAATGCGGCGACGTCGTCGGCATCGACCAACTCGCCTTGCGGCAAGAGACCGGCTACCTTGAGGTCGAGCAGCGTGGCCGCAACGACAAGAAATTCCGTCGCCTGCTCGAGCTCTTCATGAGGATCAAGACCCTTGACGTATTTGATGAACTCGTTAGTGACGACACTCAGCGCGATTTCCGTGATGTCCAGCTCGTGTTTCGCGAGCAGGGTGAGGAGCAAATCAAACGGGCCGTCGAATTCACCGACGGCGAGACGAAAACCGGTGGACGCCTCGAAATCAACCGGTGGCGACGGAACAGTCACGACCGAACGTCTTACGCGATTGCGCCGCGGAAGATGAGCTCACGCGCAAGCTGACGGTGCGCTTCTGCCGCGGCATGTTCCGGTGCAAAAACGGTAATCGGTTGCCCGGCAATCGAGGCATCGGGGAACTTGACGGTTCGCGTGATGACGGACTCCAACACGGTGTCACCGAAGTTATTCACGAGTTCTTCCATCACTTCGCGCGAATGCAACAGGCGCGAGTCGTACATGGTTGCGACGATGCCGTCGAGTTTGAGCGATGGATTAAGTCCGCGATCGCGAACGCGTTCCATGATGTCGAGGAGCAAGGCGATACCACGCATGGCGAAATACTCGCATTCAAGCGGGATGAGCACGCCGTGCGCAGCCGTCAAAGCATTGACCGCGAGAAGTCCCAGTGACGGTTGGCAGTCGATGAGGATGACGTCGTAGTGATCGCTCACTTTGCGCAAAATCCCGGCGAGGAACTGCTCGCGACCGACCTCGTTCACGAGGTTCACCTCGGCGGCCGACAAATCGATATTGGCCGGGATGATGTCGAGACCGGGAACTTCGGTGTGCTTGATCGTTTCGTAAGGATCTTTGACCTTACCGATGAGCAACGAGTAAATCGTGGGGCAATCGTGAGCCGATACGCCCAACCCCGTGGAGAGTGCACCTTGGGGGTCGAAGTCGATAACGAGAACTTTGCGCCCGTATTCGGCGAGTGCCGCAGCCAGATTGATTGTGGTGGTGGTCTTACCCACGCCACCCTTTTGGTTGCTCATCGCAATGATGCGGGCCGGGCCGTGCTGAGTCAGCGTGGGAGGTTCGGGAAAAGCTCGTGCGGGACGACCAGTCGGCCCTATTTTTTCCCCACGGCGAAAGGTTGATGTCGCCACTGTTTCCTCGTTTCGTACGCACGCTCACGCGCTGGTTCGATTTCAAAATCTTCGGCAAGTCTACGCGCTTGTGGCGCGGGCGCGAGCCCGCGGATGTGCCAGCTGATAGCTTTCGCGCAGTGTATCCGCGGTCACCATCGTGTAGATCTGTGTCGTCGCAACGGACGAGTGACCCAGAAGCTCCTGCACCACACGCACGTCCGCTCCCCCTGCCAGCAAGTGGGTGGCGAACGAGTGCCTGAAGGTGTGTGGCGAGATGTGTGCTGTCAGATGAGCCTTCTCGGCGGCGGCCTGAATGATGAGCCAGGCACTCTGTCGCGACAGCGGCTTGCCCCGAGCACCGAGAAAAAGGGCGGGGGTGGATGAGCCTCGAACGCTGAACATCGGCCTCACCCGAGTGAGGTAGGCGTCAATCGCCTGGCGAGCGAACGACCCCAGCGGGACCAGACGCTGCTTGTTGCCCTTGCCACGCAAGCGGACGAGTTCTGCCTCTGCGGTGACATCATCCACCGTGAGTGTGACCGCTTCTGACACGCGCGCGCCTGTGGCGTAGAGAAACTCGAGGAGCGCGCGATCTCGAATAGCAACCGGATCGTCACCGGTGACGGCAGCCAGAAGGGCATCCATCTGGTCAATCGTGATCGCCTTGGGAAGTCTCTTTGCCTCTTTGGGTCTGGGCACATCAGCGGCGACATCCTCGCGGATCAGCCCCTCCTCGACGAGGAATTTGTGAAAACCACGAATCGAACTGAGTACCCGCGACTGACTCGACGCGGTCATCGGACTTTCCGCGCGAGAAACCAGCTCCCCCAGATACTCGCCGATGTCAGCGACGCCGACCCGTTCGAGATCGGCGAGATCGTGCTGTGCCAACCAATCGACATACGCGGTGAGGTCGCGCTGATAGGCAAGGCGCGTGTTGACGGCCAGACCGCGCTCAATAGTCACGTGTCTGAGGTAGCGATCGAGATAACGATCGAGGTTACGCTCGAGTGAGTCCGCGCTCATCACGCCACTTTCGAGCCGGCCACGGTGCGTCGGCAGGTCGCAACGGTTGCCACTGGCGAAGTCTCGCCGCCTCTGCGGTGAGCATCGCAATAGAGAATATCGAGTTGCCCACGTTTCCGGCTAAAACCGCGTTGACCGCCTCGTCCAAATCGACCCACCGAGTGAGCATGTCGCTCTCTTCGGCCTCTCGAGGATGCGGGTGTGCGGTGGGTCTCACGTCTCGCGCGAGGTAGATGCGCACAAGTTCGTCGCTGCCGCCGGGGCTCGTGGCGTAGTCCGCCAACACATGCCATGTCGCCGCTTCGAGGTCAACTTCTTCGGCGAGCTCACGCTGAGCGCACACCCACGGATCTTCACCGGGGATGTCCAGAAGCCCAGCGGGAATTTCCCACTCGCGCATGCGCACCGGATGGCGATACTGCTGGATGACGAGGACCCGCTGTTGTTCATCCATTGCCAAGACCGCCACCGCACCCGTGTGGGTGACAAAATCTCGCGTGATTGTTCCGTCACCGTACGTGACCGTCTGTTGGTAGACGTCCCAAATGCGCCCGTCATACAGGCGCTCACTTGAGACGACGGGAAGATCGGTGGGTTCGTCGCGCAGCACGACCTACTCCTCAGGAAGGTCGAATAAGCGACTTGCTTTTTGGCGATCGAGAGCAGCGGCCACCAGACCGGCAAAGAGCGGGTGCGCGTCGTTGGGTCGAGACCGCAACTCGGGGTGAGCCTGAGTCGCGATGTAGAAGGGATGGACATCGCGCGGGAGCTCCACAAATTCCACGAGGCTTCCATCAGGTGATGTTCCTGAAAAGACGAGCCCCGCGTCGGCGATCTGCGTCCGATAGGCATTGTTCACTTCGTAACGGTGTCGGTGCCGCTCGTCGATGCTCCGCGTACCGTAAAGCTCAGCCGCAAGGGTGCCCTCACCGAGTGCCGCGGTGTAAAGACCGAGTCGCATGGTTCCACCCAGGTCACCGGAATTGAGGATGTCGACCTGTTCGGCCATAGTGGCGATGACGGGCACGGGTGTTTCCGGATCGAATTCCGTGGACGACGCCCCGGCCAGTCCGGCCACATTTCGCGCGTACTCGATGACCATGCACTGCAGACCGAGACACAGACCCAAAACGGGGATGCCGTTCTCGCGAGCGAACCGCAACGCACCAAGCTTTCCTTCGATGCCTCGAATGCCGAATCCGCCGGGGACACAAATGGCGTCAAGGTCGGCCAGAGCACGGGTGGCTCCTTCGTGTGTTTCGCAGTCGTCGGATGCAATCCACGAAATGTTGACCTTCGCTTGGTGCGCGAAGCCTCCCGCGCGAAGGGCCTCCGTTACCGAGAGGTACGCGTCTGGCAAGTCGATGTACTTACCCACAAGACCGATGGTGACCTCGTGGACGGGTTCGTGAACCGCGGTGAGTAGTGCGCCCCACTCGCTCCAATCGACCGGGCCAGCCTCGAGACCGAGCTCACTCACAATGTACGAGTCAAGCCCTTGGGTGTGCAGCATCGTGGGGATGTCGTAGATACTCGGCACGTCGACCGCGTTGACGACCGCAGGCTCGGCGACGTCACACATGAGCGCGATTTTGCGCTTATTGCTTTCGGTCACCGGGCGATCGGATCGCAGCACGAGTGCATCCGGCTGAATTCCAATAGAGCGGAGTGCAGCAACCGAGTGTTGTGTGGGCTTGGTCTTTTGCTCACCCGACGCGCCCATGAACGGTACGAGTGACACGTGGACGAAAAAGACGTTGCGACGGCCGAGTTCGTGTCGCACCTGACGAGCAGACTCGAGGAACGGCTGACTCTCGATGTCACCGACGGTTCCACCAATCTCGGTGATAATCACATCGGGCTGCGGATCATTAAAGGCTTGGAGCCGCATGCGACGCTTGATTTCGTCGGTGATGTGCGGAATGACCTGAACGGTGTCTCCGAGGTACTCCCCGCGTCGCTCTTTAGCAATGACTTCGGAATACACCTGGCCGGTTGTCACGTTGGCTGCTTGCGACAGGTTGACCCCGAGAAAGCGTTCGTAGTGCCCGATGTCGAGGTCAGTTTCGGCACCATCATCCGTGACGAAAACTTCACCGTGTTGAAACGGGTTCATCGTTCCGGGATCCACGTTCAGGTATGGATCGAGTTTCTGCATCACCACGTGAAGTCCCCGTGCGGTGAGAAGATTGCCGAGGGAAGCTGCGGTGAGACCCTTGCCAAGCGAGGAGACGACTCCTCCGGTGACGAATATCTGCTTCGTAACTTTGGTTACTGCTGTCTCAACCGTTGTTTGCACCACGGGATTTCACTCTATCAGCGTGTGCCGGCGAGCTGGAGCAATTCTCGCGCGTGGGCGAGTCCAGACTCTGAATCACTTAACCCGGAGAGCAATCGGGCCATCTCCGACTCGCGCTCGGCTCCGGTCAATCGGTTGACACTGCTGTTGGTGAACTCTCCGGACGTGTCTTTGAGCACGCGAAGGTGATTGTTCGCAAACGCCGCGACCTGAGCCAAGTGTGTGACCACAATGACTTGCGCGTTGACGGCGAGCTTGGCCAGTCGTCGACCAATCTCGATGGCTGCTGCACCACCCACACCCGCATCAACTTCGTCGAACACGTACGTGGGCACCGCGTCTGAACTGGCGATGACAACCTCGAGGGCGAGCATGATGCGCGAAAGTTCACCACCGGATGCGCCCTTGGCAATGGGGCGAGGCTCTGAACCGGGGTGCGGCCGGAGCAACAACGCGACCTGGTCGATGCCCGTCAGCGAGGGCTCATCGTGCGACTGCACGTCAACGACGAGGTGAGCGTCGGGCATTGCCAGCGCCGCCAACTCTGCCGTGACACGACGCGCGAGTTCGCTCGCTGCCTGGACACGCTTCGCGTGCAGATCGAGGGCAAGTTCGGTGACGATGCGTTCTTGTTCCGAGACACGAACGGTGAGCTCTTCGATGCGGGTGTCGTCGGACTCCAGCTCGAGCAATCTGCCGCTAATGCTCTCGCGGTACGCGATCACCTCGTCGAGGCTCGGACCGAATCGACGCATGATGGATGCGAGTTCAGCACGACGCTCCTGAATGATGTCCAAGTCGCGTTCGCCGTCACCCTCAAGTGAGGCGAGGTGGCTCGAGAGTGAGTGGGCAAGGTCCGCCACGCGTCCACTCAGATCACCCAGCGTCTCCACGTGCTGCGCAAGGACTGGGTCGACGTGAGCCATGCGCTCCACCGATCGGCGCGCAGCGTCGAGCAGAGCCAGTACATCCGTTTCGTCCGTTTCGGTCGACAGCGCCTCGCGAGCTAAAGCGGTCGCCTGGCGCAATTCCTCGGTGTGCGTGAGCCGTTCGGCAAGTTCAGCGAGCTCGACATCTTCGCGAGGCTGTGGGGCCAGTGCATCAATGTCGGACGCCGCAATGCGCAAATCTTCTGCCTCGCGCGAGCGTGCGTCGCGCGCATCCGTCAATGAAGTCAGCTCGGTCGCGTCGGCTCGCCACTGCCGAAAAACATGCTGGTACTGCTCGAGCTCGCGCAGAAAGCTGGGGCCGGCAAACCGGTCCAGCGCATCGCGCTGGGTACTGGCCGAGCGCAGACGCACCTGATCAGACTGGCCGTGGACGGCAACGAGCGCATCGCCCAGCTCGCCCAAAACTCCGATGGGAGTCGATCGACCTCCGACCACCGCTCGCGAACGACCCTCGGCCGATACGGCTCGAGCGAGAATGAGTTCGCTTCCTTCGATGATCCCGCCGGCCTCGTCAACGATTGGAACAACATGGGAAAACTCGCTCTCACCGATGAGCCAGCGCCCCTCGATCTCGGCGGAATCGAAACCCGAGCGAACCGTGGTGGAGTCGGATCGCTCTCCTCGGAGAAGCCCAAGTGCGGTGACGACCATGGTTTTTCCCGCGCCCGTCTCGCCAGTGATGGCGGTGAAACCGGGACCGAGCGGGAGAACCGCGTCAGCTATGACACCAAGATTACGGATGCGAATTTCATCAATCACGAGCGTTCGGCCCTCGCCAACCTTCTACCGGCAAACTGAATTTAGAAACAAGACGATCTGTGAATGTGGATTCGCCAACCGTGGCGAGCAAGACCGACTGAGCAGCCTTTTTGACCACCACTCGAGCCCCGGCGGGCAGGTCAAAACTGCGGCGACCATCGCACCAGAGAACACCCGACGAGTCACCGCGAGCCAAGATCTCGACCGCCGTGACCGAGTCGGGGCTCACCACGAGAGGTCGGGTGAAGAGGGCGTGTGCCGAGATAGGAACGACGACCATGGCCGCCACATTAGGCCACACAACAGGCCCGCCCGCTGAGAAGGCATAGGCGGTCGACCCGGTGGGCGTGGAGAGAACCACGCCATCACAGCTGAACTGCGACAGGGGGCGTCGATCGACTTCGACGACAACGTCAAGGATGCGACTGCGGCTTGCTTTTTCGATGGTTGCCTCGTTGAGCGCCCACGTTTCATAAACGACGTCGCCGGCTACCTTCACGCGAACGGAGAGGGTCAGTCGTTCTTCGACGGTGTACGCCCGTGCGAGAACTTTGTTCACCGCGTCGGTGATGCCCGCGCGCTCGAGTTCAGCTAAAAACCCCACGTGCCCGAGGTTGACGCCAATCAGGGGCACGGTACTGCCACGCACAAGTTCCGCAGCCCGAAGTATCGTGCCATCCCCACCCAGCACAACGGCGGATTCAATGGAGTCGAGGTCGACATCGACCTCGAGGAGTGCCACGTGAGCTAAATCTGGTGCGTCAGCGACGAGGTCATCACGCTCGCTCTCGCGTAAGACGGGGCGCACCCCCGCATCGCGAAGCTGTCGAGACACCTCAATGCACGCGGATCGAGTGTCGGCGTGGGCAGTGTGCGACAGCACGAGAATGCATCGCTGAGATTGCTCCACGCTAACCTCCCGAAAGTTGATGAATGGTGTCCCTCCATTGTGTCGGATTATCACCCTCGAGAGCGTTCAACCAAACGAGATACTCGTGATTTCCGTGACCGCCCAAGATTGGGGAGGACACAATTCCTCGCACCCCCAAACCGTGATCCCACGCACTCCACAAGACCGCGTTGATTGCGTCTTCACGCAGACCCGGATTTGTCACGATTCCCTCGCGAACGCCGGTTCGCCCCACTTCGAACTGTGGCTTGATGAGCAACACGAAATCAGCGTCGTGACTCGCCGTCGCCACGAGAGCAGCCATTACCTGAGTGAGCGAGATGAAGGAGAGGTCAGCCACAACCAGAGAGGCGTCGTAGGACTGTCCGAGTATCCCGGTCAGATTGTCACGGTTCAGGTATCGAGCATTCACCCCCTCGACCACGATGACGCGAGCGTCGCTTCGGATTGACGGCGAAATCTGTGCCCGACCAACATCAAGGGCAACGACCTTGTCTATTCCACGCTCGAGCAAAACCTGAGTGAATCCTCCGGTGGACGCGCCGATATCGAGAGCATTCCGTCCCGAAACGGGCACGTCGAACGCATCGAGTGCAGCGATAAGTTTGTGTGCGGCGCGCGAAACATAGTGCGACAGCCCCTCGACTTCGATGAGGGTATCGTCGGTCACCTTGTGCGCCGGCTTGATGCACGGCCTCCCACTGACGCGAACCAGACCCGACGAGATGAGCTCGTGGGCGTGGGTGCGTGAACGAGCCAATCCGCGTGCGGCGAGTGCCGCATCCAATCGCTGTTCAGTCATACACGAAACGGATGCGCGTGCCTACGCACTCGCGACGTCGTCACTTTCTAGGCGCTTGCGCAATTCGTCGTACAAGCGCACATACCCCTCGGCGCGCTGTTCGAGCGGCTGGGACTCCACCACGGATAGCCCCGAAATGAGGGCGTCGCCGGCCACGGGTTCGCGTGCCTCGCTCGTGGGGGTGTTGTCTTCGCTCACGAAACCAAACTACCGGAATCGCTTGGCTGATAGAGCTGCTCGGGCACATTGAAACCGAAGATGGCGCGACCAGTACCCCAAATCGCCGAACAGGCGGCGCGCAAAAGATTGAGTGGGTCGCTTCCCGGGCGTTCAATGACCAGATCAGTCATTCCTCCCGCACCAGGTCGCAAGGCGACTCGTGAGTCACCGACGGTGATGCTGCCGTTCTTCGCGGTCTGCACGTCGGGATAGTCGTTGTGCAGTTCGCGCAAATCACCGAGGATGTAGTCCGGGCGCGAACCGTCGGGAGCAGCGAGCAGTTGCTTGGGTCCGTCGATTCCCGTCAACACGAGTGCCGATTTCATTCCCGCCCGGTTCGCTCCCATCACGTCGGTGTCGAGCCGATCGCCGATGAACAGCGCATTGGCGGTGCCAAATCGCTTATTGGCTTCCTCGAAAATGGGGAGTTCGGGTTTGCCAGCGACCTGTGGAAGGCGGCCGGTAGCCAGGTGCACCGCAGAAACCAAGGTTCCGTTTCCTGGCGCCACGCCCCGCTCCACCGGAATCGTCCAGTCCATGTTCGTGGCAATCCACGGAATTCCATCCGGGTGTTGCGGGTCCCGCGCGTTCAGTGCGAACGACGCCTCGGCCAGATTCAACCAGCCCACATGAGGAGCGAAACCTTGGATGACCGCCGCCGGGTTATCCCGTGCTGAATCCGTCACTCGAAAGCCGTGTTTGGTGACCTCGTCGATGAGACCGTCACCGCCAACCACGAGGATGGTTGACCCCGCCGGGGCCGCCTCGGCGAGCATCCCCATCGCGGCTTGCGGACTGGTGACGACATCCGACGTGTCGAGCGTGAGTCCGAGTTCGCGCAGGTGCTCGGCGACTTGACCATCGGTGCGACTCGCGTTGTTTGTGATGTAACCAACCCGAACGCGCTCGGATGCGCGCGTGAGTGACTCGATGGCGTGCGGTATTGCACCCGCTCCGGCATAGACCACCCCGTCGAGATCGGCGAAAAGCGCATCGACACCATCAAGTGGCGTGTGGCTTGCCGAGGTCCGTTTCGTGAAGATGCTCACGCGTCGTCTCCTTCGACGTTGGATTCACCATGCTCACCGTCGTCGTCTGCCGCAACCGCAAGCTCACCCGACTCGACGACCTCAGGGTACTCAATCATGATCACCTGGTCCTCAAATTCACCCGCCGTTCCATACGTCTCGTCAAGCGCCTGCTGAGCCACATCGGCGCGACGGCGCCACGCCTGTGCCTCGTCGTTGCGGCCGAGCTCCTCAAGCACCTCGCCGTACGCCCAAAACAGCGCGGGGCTATACGAGAAAGCCGCATCCGGATTCAGTTGTGGAATTTCGAGTTCCGCGAGTGCCAATTCTGTCTGGCCCAGATCGAGCCGGGCGCCAGACATCGCGATGGCCAGGTTGACTGCGGCGAGGTCGGACAGTTTCTTACGGTCGATGCTCCGCCCGAGCTCAAGTGCGCGTTCCGATCGTCCCAGCCCGCGCTCACAATCCACCATCAGCGCGATCTGCTCGTTCGAGCCACTGATGCGGGTAAACGTGTTGAGTTCGCGCAGGGCCAGCGCGAAGTCACCCGCCGTGTACGCGGCAACTCCCGCGGCTTCCCGCACGCAGGCGATGCGCCCACCGCGTCGGCTTGCCGACAGCGCGTGCGACAGTGCTCGTTCCGGGTCCTCGTCGACGTAGCGGGCAACCATCACCAAGTGCAGCCCCACGTACTCGGCATTCTCCTCGGTCAACGCCTTCAATTCATTGAAGGACGTTCGTTCCAACATCTTGAGCGTGACATCTTCGTCAATCGGCAGGTCTTCGTGTTCTTTGCGAACGGGACGAAGCGCACGCGCCCGCAGTTGCTCGGGAGTGAGCTCCGGACGCTCCTCGCGAGGCATACGTTCACCGGTCGAGCGGTCGCGCTCGGGACGTGGCCGGTCACCGTACTCACGCTTCTCGCGTGGCTTACCATCTCGAGGCCCACCCTCCCGCGGCTTCCACTCGCGACGCTCACCCGGCTTGCCATCGCGCGGTGCCTCATCTCGTCGTGGGCGATCACTCGACGGACGACCTCCAGCAGGACGACCTCCAGCAGGACGACCTCCAGCCGGTCCACCTCCAGCCGGTCGATCACTTGACGGACGACCAAACGACGGACGTCCACTCGCGGGACGACCGCCACTCGGCTTTCCGCCGCTGGGTCGCCCACTGGCGGGTCGCCCACCCGCGGGTCGCCCCGGGCGCCCGTGTCGTCCGTCGCCGTCTGCGCGGTATGACTTGTCGTCGTCGGATGGCTTATCTGCCATGCTGCTGTCCTCTATATAGATGTCTGTTAACGCGAAATGGCCACCCATTGCTGGGTGGCCATTTCTCAAATTAAGTCCGGCGGTGTCCTACTCTCCCACAAGGTCCCCCTTGCAGTACCATCGGCGCTGAGAGTCTTAGCTTCCGGGTTCGGAATGTAACCGGGCGTTTCCCTCTCGCTATGGCCGCCGAAACACTATTGATGTATCAAAGTGAAACGTGCGCTTTATTAGCGCAGGTTCTCGACCGTACATCGAGAACCACTCAGTGGACGCGAATCATCTTGGCCCCACAATCTAGCCTTACAACAGATTGTGAGTAGTGATTATCAAATTATTGGCCTATTAGTACCGGTCAGCTCCATGGGTCTTTAGTCCCCACTTCCACACCCGGCCTATCAACGCGGTAGTCTAGCCGCGGGCCTCTCCCCCGAAGGGATGGAAATCTCATCTCGAAGCTGGCTTCCCGCTTAGATGCTTTCAGCGGTTATCCATTCCCAACGTAGCTAATCAGCGGTGCTCTTGGCAGA
>CANFSP010000014.1 GCA_947449765.1 Actinomycetota bacterium
ATCTCGGCGAGGGCCAATTGCGCCGCGAGATCAGCAATCCCGTAAACCTCAGCGCGTGAGCCATCGGCAAGCTCCACTTCTCGAGCGGTACGTGCCACCCGCGAAATGTGTGTACCGAAAGGAATCAGACGAGATTCGATGGCTTTCGCCACCGCCCCATAGCCAACGATAAGCACTCTTCGGTCAATGAGGCTGGGGTAGACGCGTGAAGACCACTCGCTTCTCGACGCCTGTCGCACGAAATCGGGAATCCCCCGTTGCATGGCGAGGATGAGCGTCAGCGCTAGCTCCGCAGTGGAATCCTCGTGCACACCAGACGCATTGGCGAATGTTATCCCGGCAGGCAGGTGGTCGAAAACACCGTCGTACCCAATCGATTGGTGTTGCACGAGTCGAACATCCACCCCGTTGATCGCTTGGAGTAGCGCCGGACTTTGCATATAGGGATTCACCACAATGTCGATCTTCTGCTGCGGTGCCTCACCCCGCAGGTCCCACTCGACGACTTCAACGCCAGCGCGAGTACCCACGGCTTCGTGTAGAGCGCGCGTCGGAACAGAAACTACAAGCATGGCAATCCTTTCGGGGCTAACCCCGGTCTATCAGAGAATCAGTCGTCACGCCCGGGAATCCGGGTCTGCAAGAAGAGCGAAACCACATTGAGCGCCTGTCGGGTCAGCAGCGAACGCGCATTCACGAACAATTCCTCACGCGAGACGGCTCCCTCAGCGATGGAGAAGACGGCTGTTATCCCTGGCACATCACCACTGGGGGCCTCAGACACATCTCCCGCAATGACCACCACGGGGATGACGCGCTCATGCTGAGCTACCAGTTCTGCAATCGTTCCAACGACCTTCCCGTCGAGGGATTGTTGGTCGAAAGCGCCTTCACCCGTCACGACAATGTCCGCAGTTTTCATGGCATCAACGAGCCCTAATTGCGTCGCAAAAAACATGCCACCTCGCTGAAAGCTCGTCTCAAACAGTGCTGCCGGAAGTGCCGCCATTCCGCCGGCAGCACCGATCCCGGCCAAATTTCGCAGGTTACACCCGTGCTGTGTCTCAAGCACTCGAGCAAGGTGCTCAATGCTGCGCTCAAGAATCTGGACATCACCCGGTTGTGCGCCTTTTTGAGGCGAATACCGCCGTGCTGGTCCATTTTCTCCAGTGAGGTGGGCGTCGATGTCCGTGATAAATCGCCACTGGGCCGAAAAAACCGACGGATTGACGTGTTCCGTGTCGACCCGCTCTAGCTCGCCGAGCGCACCTCCGCCGGGGCTCAACTCCATCCCCCCGTGTCCAATCAGCTTGACACCGAGCGCGCTCACTAGGCCAGCGCCACCATCTGTTGTGGCGCTACCGCCCAAGAAGATGTTCAACTCCTGGGCCCCACGCCTGAGGGCATCCGCAATGATCACACCAACGCCAAACGATGATGCCTCGAGGGGCTTTAGTGGAACATCCGATACCTGGGGTAGACCCGCGGTGCGTGCAACTTCAATGTATGCGACGCTCTTCAAAGTATCGAGCAGGTACTCACACGTGATTGGTCGACCCAAGGCATCGACGGAATCTACCCTGACCACGTCGAGTCCCAACAGTGGAGCAAGAAGGTCGAGACTTCCCTCGCCACCGTCTGACATCGGAATGTGAATCACGCGAATCGATGTGCCAAATTTTGCGTGCAGAGCCTCACCAACACACCGGCATGCCTCTTCCGACGACAGCGATCCCTTGAACGAATCAAATGCGAGAACGACTTCACGCGGGCGTGAATCAGTCTTCGGGGTGGGCAACGTTGTGAGGCCGAACCCATCTGTAATCACGGCGTCGCTCCCTCACGGCAGGTTTTTTTGAATCTGCTGTCTTAGTGTGAACATAACTCAGCAGAACATCCCTCATGCTGTCACGAAAATGGTGAGGTTTGGCTTGCAGATGCCCCACACAGAGGTCTGCCCAACGTGACTACTATTGGTGCGGCGGCGAAAGACGACATGAGAAACGGATAAAAACATCGTGCTGTTTGTCTCTTTCGCACAGAACTTTGAAGACCTGACGTTGTACCGAGCTCTTCGCGATATTCCGCACGGGTTCTACATCGACGTCGGCGCGTTTCACGCCGAGCACTTCTCGGTGACAAAGGCCTTTTACGACCGGGGTTGGTCGGGCGTAAACATCGAACCCAATCCCCGGTTGCTTCACGAGATTTCACGAGCCCGGACACGTGACATCAATCTCTGCACGGCGATTGCAGACACTCCGGGATCGGTGCGCCTCACGATTTTTGAGAACGAAGCTTTTTCAACCACGACCGCCGAAACCGTCACGAATCACGGTGAGGGTCATCACGTACGTGAGGTCGTGACGGTACCGGCCATCACTTTAAATTCCGTATGGTCTGAGCATGTGAAACCAGGCGGTGACGTTCACTTTCTCAAATTGGATATCGAGGGTGGTGAGCGTGACGTCATCCGGAGTTTCGACTGGAATCAGTACCGTCCGTGGATTGTCGTCGTGGAATCCACGAGGCCAAGTACAGACATTGATTCCTCCTATGAATGGGAGGACACGATCCTCAATGCGAACTATTCACTGGCCTACAACGATCGACTCAACCGCTTTTACGTCGCCGCCGAGCACGAAGACCTGGTTGCTCGGCTCGCACTCCCACCGAGTGTGCATGACGGGTTCATTCTGGCTGAACAGGCGTCATTGCGCGCACGAGTGGCTGAGCTCGAAGAGGTGAATGAGTCCCTACTGGACTCGATTGCCGACTTACAACAAAGCATCGATGAACGTTGGCATGAGCTCGATGCGGCATCGGCGCGATACGCCGCACTCACGGCAAGTTACTCGTGGCGCATCACGCGACCATTGCGCGCGATGTCACGAACCGTCCGGGGCTGGTTTCGAAGGTCGGATTCTGCCGAATCGTGACCCGAGAAATCTGAGAGGCCGAGTCCAGCGATAGCTTCTGCTCGTGCGAATAGCGTCAAGCTCTTCCCGCACCTGAGTCAACTCAGCACGAAGCTCTCTCATATTCTGTGGCGCACCACTAGTGGCTTTGTCCGGAGCATCCCGACTAATTGGCCACCCGAGGAGATGTTCCAGGGTCTGGGCAAGGTCATCCAGTCCGCGGGCCCGAGCGAGAAGAATGGCGCGCTCGCGCTGTTTCGTCAGCTTCGGATGTGGATTACCCGTGAGGAGTTCATCCCTCACAAAGAACGCTTGCGCCCACATCAGTTGCCCGCCGGGTCGGCGCGCCGGAAACGCAATCCCGCTACCCCTATGTGCGAGCCGGATGGGACCAAGATCGCTTCCTCGTGCGGAACAGAAATGCATGTTTTCAAAACCCCAAAAAGTAAAACCAGCAGCCCTCAGGTACGCATCGATCTGCCCAAAAAGGGGCTGATCAAGGTACAGCGGGTTAAATTCAACTTCGGTTTCAATGACGAGGGACGAACTCAACACGTCCCGGCCACCCCGAATGATGTCGAGTTCAGAGCCTTGCGTGTCCAGTTTGATGTAATCGACCGTTGTGATGTCTCGTGCGTCACACCATTCATCGAGGGTCGTGAGGTCGACCTCGATGACCTCCTCGATGAGCATGCCGGAGAGCCCGTCAAATCGAGACGCAAGATTTTCAATTGGTCGAAAAGTTGACGCGCAGTAGGGCGAGGCCGTCAGATAGAACGGTCTCCTGCCCGACAGGTCTCCCAAGGCCTTGGGAATGTATTCAACACGTCGTTCTCCCGACGCACTCACTGCTTCGGTGAGACGGCGGCATTCAGCCTCGTCTGGCTCGAAGGCGAGGATTCTGGCGTTGGCGGGCAGAGTCTCCCAACCCTTGTCGACTCCACCCGAAGCGCCGACGTCGACGATTACGAGTGGATGCTCTTTCTCGAGCATTTTCGCCTCATTCTCTGAAATCGGAGCCGAACGTGACAGGCTGATGTTCGTTTCACGACGATAGCATTATGTGCCGTGACCGATAGTGACTCCACGCCTGCCTACCTTCGACGTCGAATCGAACTCACAACCTCATGCCGTGACGCCGATGATTTGCCACGCGCCAAGAATGCCGGCGGCTTCAGCAAACACGACGGTCACGACATTCAACTGATGCACAATGGCGTGCGGGTACTTCGCGGCGGCTATTACGGGGCGTGGATGTCCGAAATAATCGAGCGCCTCCGCGGGGTTCACGAACCTCAAGAGGAAAAAGCTGTTGCAGCAATATTCTCGAGGCTAGCCGAGCAGAACGCGCCCACGGCAGAACTGGTCTGCGTTGAGTTGGGCTCGTTTTGGGCCTACTACAGCCTGTGGTTTCTCGAACTGTTCAACGATGGTCGAGTCGTATGCCTCGAGCCCGATCCGGGTTTCATGGAGGTGGGGGTCACCAACTTCGCCCTTAACAAACGCACTGCAACTTTCGTCGAAGGCGCGATTGGCGTACCTGCAGGAACAGAGACTGACTTCGTCGCCGAAAGCGACGGCATCGCCCGTTCAACAAAGCTCTACACCCTGAACTCGCTCATGGCCGAAACTCATCTTTCGCGTATCGACGTTCTCTTCGTAGACATACAAGGGGCAGAAATCGCACTCTTGGAATCGGCGCAAGAAATCTTGCAAAGTGGTGCTGTGCGATTCATGGTCGTGAGCACGCACGACATGAGTCTCACGAAAAGCCCTCTGACCCACCGATATGCCGAACGGCTGCTCCGCTCGGCTGGAGCGCACATCATCTGTGAGCATTCAGTGTCGGAATCATTCAGTGCAGATGGCCTTATCGTCGCGTCATTTTCTGAGGATGACAAAGACATCAGGGTGGAGCTCTCTCGGGCTCGCGCCGCAGACAGTTGCTTCGGCGAGTGGGAACCTCGGTTGGACGAAGTCCTCACGCGGGTCGCACAACTCGAGTCTCAACTCGACGAGGCTCGCAGCCAATCCTCGCAAGCACACGATTTGGCCGAAGCCGAACGTCGACGAGCCGACGAGGCAGCTCGCACGGTCGAGACGCTTTCAGCACAGCGTGAGTCCGAAGCCGAGCAACTGCGGGTAATGCGAGCATCCCTGAGCTGGCGAATAACGGCTCTTGTACGCTGGCTGGGTCGCCCGTCGAGATAAAAGAGCCTCAGTACATGAGAATCTTGGCGCGCACCGCGCGCTCAAAAGCTGCGACGCTGCCCTTGGCGAGTTTCAGATCCGTCCAATCGAGAATCATGCTGTACTGACCGTCGTGTTCGATGAGGATGCACGGCTCGCGGTTCTCGCTCGCAGCCCGCTGCTCGGGGCTCCGTTCATTGCGATGCACGAGTTCAAACTCAACGCCAAGTTCGTCTCTCAGCCGTATTTCCATGGCCTTCCACTCAGCCTTTTTTACAAAGGGAGAGTGGGTGATGTCACACAGCGTGCACTGCACGCGCCCGAACATGTGTCCAAAAAAGTAGCTCAACTCTCCGGCAAGTCCGCCGTTTGCGTTGTACACGCCAATGAGCCTCATGTCCCCAAGTTTACGGTTTGCGCCTGATTCTGATTGTTGTCAGGACAACCCCGCATCCAAGGGACGCGAGAATGACAAGAGCCAGAAAAGGCAGTACGCGCGAATCATGCCCTGTGTTCGGAAGGTGAGCCGATGTTGCGCTCGGTCCAGGTGCCGGATCAGGCTCCGGACCCGGATCAGGCCCCGGAGCTGGAGGCGGTCCAGGCGCGGGTGGGGGGTCTGGAATTATCGGCGTAAACCAGCCCGACTGAAGCAGAGGGTGCATCCCATTTTGTCTGATCCACAGCGCGGTGACAGTGCCGTTCGAGTCGACGACAGCTCGGGGCTGGTAGGAGTCTTGCCCTGGCTCGGCAATCGTTATGGGAGAAGACCATTCGATGCCGTCTTCTGACGTGCTCGAAAGCACAACCGTCATTCCGTCCGCGTAGCCTCGCCACACGACTGAGATTCTGCCTCGCGAGTCAACAACAACTCGTGCGCTGAAGTCGGAGGGGACTCCCACGTCTCCGCTTACGTGCACCGGTTCACTCCACGTCGCACCGTCAGTCGAGGCGCTCAATTCCAAGATGGTAATCGTGTCGGTCTGTTCATTCCACGTGAGGAATGTCGTGCCATCGGCAGAGACCGAAAGTGCCGGGATCTGACCCGAATCGCCGGTTTCACCATGGTAGGCAATGGGAGTCCACGTTCCCCCGCTCAACGAACTTCGCGATTGGATCATCGGCTCCGAGCGCACATCGCTGCGCCAAGTTGCTGTAGCGAGGCCACTGCCCGTTGAGGAGACTCGTGGCTGATTGGAGTCCTCACCTGTTGTCGAGAGTCGGGTATGCGCGCTCCAGGCACCACCACTTGGCGACTGGCTCGACTCGATTACTTGCAAGTCGGTGGATGCATCGTACGCGCTCCACACAGTCGTTGCGAGACCCGAAGCGTCAACAGCGACGTCTGGCTCAAAGACGCGGACCGTGCCTGAGGAGACACTCACTGGTGCAGTCCAAACGCCTCCGTCTTGCGAAGTGCTCGATTCAATCGCGTCACCGGATGCGTTTTTCCAAACGGCCGTGACCAAACCGGTGGGGTCAACGGCGAGTCGCGGCTGATTGGACGTCTGAGAACCTGTACTCAATTGCGCTGGCGCGGACCATGTCACGCCATCGGTCGATGTAGCCGCCCAAATCGCAGCAACACCACTGAGGTCTTCCCACACCGCGGTGAGTCGGCCATCGGGGTCGACGACAAGACTCGGATGGTGTGCCTCCTGACCCGGCACCGAGATTGTCACCGGAGTTGACCATGCACCGCCGTTCAATGATGAGCTCGACGCCAGGGAATAGGTGGGGTAGTCAACACTGACCCAGACGGCAGTCACCAGCCCGGTTGAATCGACGACGGCCTCTGGATCCTCGGCATCGAGTCCCGCTGAAGAGATGTTTGCCGGTGATGACCACGGGGCTGCTGCCTCTGCCACAACGGGGAAAGCGCCCGCCACAACACCGAGGACTATCACGGCAATCACACCTCGTGCGAACTTGCTCATCGACATCTGTCCTCTCGCGAAACGATCCTGCTCCTGTGAAATGAAACGAAGTTTGGAATAGTATACCAAACTTGACAGGCAATTCCACATCTAAGCGGGACCAGTGGAGTTGCTTTGTAGAATCGGGTCATGGCGCGCACGAAGGAAGCATCTCAGCAACCCGGCAGTCGCCAATCGGCTTATACCGCCCGAAATCGAAAAGCACTCATCGCCTCGGCGCAAGAAGTACTCGCCGAAATCGGCCCCGGGGCAACGATCGAACAGATTTCACGTCAGGCACAGGTCTCACCCACCACCATCTATAACTACTTTGAGAACAAAGATGCGCTTCTCGGGGCAGCCCTGGATGAGATGTGGCGTGACTGGGTTCGGTCCGCTTATGAGAATCACGATCGGGATGAGACTTTTCAGTCCATGCTTGACGTGTGTCGGGAGCTTTTTCGCGTTGATCACAGCGACCCACTCTTCGCCAAAGTGCTGAGGAACACCCTTCGAGATCCGTCCTTCGTCATCAGTGCGGTGAAGGATGGCGGCATCGCGGCACTCCGTGTCGTGGCCGACTCGGGTGGACTCCAAACCGATGATTTTGACAAGCGCATGAACATCTGGGCTTATTCGCTGGCGGGCATCCTGCACGGAGTCCATGTCACAAGGGAGCTCGCCCCGGCCGATGCTGACGAGTCTCTCGGCATTTCGCTGGCCATCTGGGGGATCCCTCCCGACGTTGCTCACAAAATGACCTCACGAAAGATGGAAAATTTTCGCGCGTGAAGCAGTGGCACGAACTCGTTAGGCCTCAACTCCCGTCAACTTGGCTACCCTGAGAGAGAGCACAGAGAGGGACGACATGTTCAAGGCGATAGGCGTAGTTCTTTTGGTCACGGCAGGCGTGCTGGGCGCATCCTCTGCCGCACAAGCCACAAGCCTCCCCGTGACGACTCTCACCGGCTTCAACAATGCGTCTGGAGTGGCTTTCTCACAAGACGGGTCGCTGGCATTTGTTGTCGAAGACGATGACGGAACCATGGGCGGAGAGGCCGCAATCAAGGTCGTCGACTCACAGACCCTTGCTCCCCTCTCGGAAAGAATTCCGGCAGGAGTTCCCGGAGCGGGCGTCAATCATGCCATCGTGATGGCGCCAAACGGCACCAAGGCCTACGTCAGCCTCGGCGCAGGCGTAATCAAGCCCTTCTACCCAGCAACGAGGAGTTTTGGTCCGGCGATTTCTCTCGGCACATCTGGTATCGGGCAGGTGGTTTTCTCCCCAGACGGGACGAAAGCTTATGCAGCGGTTACCAATAACGGGAGCGGGACGCTGGTCAAAGCCCTTGACGTCGCGACGGACACTGTCACCGCCTCGGTGACCACCTGTGGCGGGCCGGATGGCTTAGCCATTACGCCTGACGGAGCCAAGGTATTTGTCAATTGCTCAGACGGCACGCTAGCGGTCATCGAGGCTGGCGGAAACACGGTCATCCACTCATTCACACCCACTGGTCATTTGCAGGGCACCACGATCACCATGGCACCCGATGGGGCGAACCTCTACGTGACCGCGTTCAGCATCCCCTCTACAGTGACCTCGGTCATCAACACGACGACGTATGGCATCGAGCACCAATTCACCGACGAACCGAAGGATGCCGCCTTCAACGCGGACGGCTCACTCGCCAATATTTTCAGTGCTTCCAGCGGGGACCTCATCCCGACGAACAGCACGACCTTCGCGTCGGAGACTCCAATTGACGTCATGTCGCCCAGCCCCGGCGAGTGGTTCCTCATCGACAAGAATCCCGCTGCCGACCAGTACTGGATTTCTGGAGCACACTCGGTCTTCGTCGTAGGCACCTTCACGATGCTCCCCAACACCGGAGCGAAATCCTCTGCCTTGTGGTTCTCAGGCATGGGCGCACTCGCGCTACTTGTGGTCGGCGCTGGATTCGTTCGCTTGGGTCGACGCACGAGCTAATCCGACGCACGACCTAGGCGAACGTGCCGTGCTTCGCGGCACACTTAGCTGGATCTACTTGGCGAATGTCGACTTGGTCAACACCGCGGTGTATGCACTCGTGCCAGCACTTGCAACCGCAGCAACCTTGAATTCATAACTCGTGCGCCGCTGCAATCCCGTCACCGTTCGAGCTTTCACTGGTGACGCCGAATGACTAAATGTCAACCAAGGAGTTGTGCCAGCTTTTCGGTACTTGACGACGTAATCGGTGATTGTTGCCCCGTTCAAACTCGACGGCACCAACCAACTCAGCGCCACGCTACTGCTGGTCACCACCCCAGCCGTCAAACTTCGCGGCGCCGAAGGAATGGCTGGCGCTTGTGCCGAAATAAGGCTCGATTGAACGATGAAACTCGTACCGTCGTAGCAGGCCCAGACGGCTAAAGCGCGGCCTGACGTGTACGGAGCGAGCTTCGCTTCATAAGAAGTCAAACCCACGACCGACACGGTCACCGGCGCTGACCAGGCGCCGCCATTGACAGATGTGCTCGACTGCACAACGTCATCCGAACCGCCGTCATCGTCAGACCAGGTCACGATTGCCCGACCCGCGGAATCGACGATCACTTCTGGGTAATAGAAATCGCGTGCTTCCCTTGACAGGTTTACGGGGGTAGACCACGCTCCTCCGTTCACCGAAGAGCTGGACTGAATCTCATCTGTGGTGCCGTTGTAATGGTGCCACACCGCAATTGCTCGGCCCGACCCGTCGACAGCCACGCGTGGGTTGTAGGCGTTGTACCCCGCCGTCGACAGAGTGACTGGAGTGGACCACGCGCCACCGGTCACCGAATTACTCGATCGAACTGTGTAGCTGGTGCCATCCCACTGCATCCACATGGCGATCGCGCGTCCTGACGAGGAAAGGCCAAGAAACCCACCTCCCACTTGTGAGCCCACTGCGGATAACACCAGCGGCGCCGACCAGGCAGCGCCACTCACCGAGGTGCTCGACATCATGACGTTATCCGAGTTGCTGTTGTAGCCGTCCCAGAGAACCGTTGCACGATTCGAAGAATCAATCACGACGTGCGGGTTGTAGGCCTCAATATCGTAAGAAAGCATCACCGGCGCTGACCACGCCCCGCCACTGACGGATGAGCTCACTCGCACCCGGGATCTGTTGCTGCCGTCAGCGCTATCCCACACCACAATCGCTCGACCGGATGAATCAACCGCCAACTGAATGTTGTTGGTTTCTATCCCGGCTGCCGACACATCAACGGGGGTAGTCCACGAACCTCCATTCACCGAAGTGCTCGACTGAAGGATGTTATTGCTGCCGTTATTGCGGCGCCACACCGCAACCGCACGACCCGTCGAATCCACGACCACATGTGCGGCACCCGATTGGGTCGAAGGCGAGGAGATTGTTACTGGGGTGGACCACGACGAACCGTTCAGGGACGTACTCGATTGAATAAACGTGCTACTACCGAAGGACGCGGTCCAGACCGCGATCGCGCGACCGGATGAGTCCACAACCACTTCTGGCCCCATGGACATCAGTGACGCCGAAGAGAGCGAGACAGGTGTCGACCAGGGTGAGGCCGCTTGGGCGGCAGAAATGCCCGTGGCGACAAGGCCAAGAGTGGCAAAAAACACCGAAGTGAAAGCAATGATGCGCTTCATGAGTCGAAACCTTTTCTGGTGGACGTAGTGGTTTGACCCTACTAGTTAGACACGTCCCCTTGACAGCCCGGAACCTGAGTGGAGTCGCCGAGAACTCTTCGCGCCGAAAAGTTCCATGCCTGAGCATTCAACCAGCAGACCTCGCGTTCTCGTTGACGAGGGAAACCGCTTTCATCGCGATCGTCAGCGCAGAAAGCTCGTCGTCAGAAACCTGTTGCGGCACGACGTGCGACCATCCGTGTGGCTCAATGACCACGGGAACGGCCAGCGGCCCGGTGAGACCCGGCCACTCCTTGTCGAGAATCACCTGCGCAGGGATGGTGACTCTGGCGCCACCCGAGAGAAAAGAGACCACGTCGGCAACGGCATGGGCGGTGGCCAACTCAGTCGTTCTGCCAGCCGTGAAGTGTGTGAAAAACGGCTTGATGGCGGCGCGAACATCGGGATGCTGGGTGTGAATAAAGGCATACGCGTCGGCAATCGCATCGCGCTGGATGAGGTTGAGCATCTGGTCTCGGCTAGCTCGAATCTCCTCAGGAAGGTCTCGAACGTGACGCCCACTGGTCGCTCGACCAATCACCTCGTCAACTCGACCTTGCTCAACCCCGCGAGCACGAACCTCGCTCCAAATCGGCACCAGGTGGTCACCGTGCTGTCCCCACATTTCGGCGGACACCATCGGACGAGAGACTCCGAGCTCCGAGGCAATCTCCCGTCTGAAGCGCAGTGAATCAGACCATGCCGCTGCCCCAATGATGCGATGGCGCGAAACCACCTGCCCGATGACGTCCATGGCAAGCTCAACCGGGTTTGACTGCACCACGACGGTGGGTTCGACTGCCATCCGCGAGATGTCTCGCGCCGCCTCGGTGAAGATCTCGAAGTTCTTGGCGGCAAGTTGCGCCCGGTCGGACGCACCCTGACCCAGGGTCGCGCCAGCCATCATGACGACGACCTCGGCGTCGGTCGTGGCAACATCTGTGCCCACCTCTATTCGAGGGGCTCGGTCAGAGAATGCGTCTAGCAGATCCGCTCGCAGTCCCCACAGTTCGCTCTCGTGGGCTCCGCCCGCGTGACCAATCAAGTGAAGACTGCCGTCGGTTGGCAGAATTCCACGGTCGAGAAGCTGTGCCGCTACCTGCCGTCCGCAACTGCCCGTCGCGCCAATGATTGCGAGATTAGCCATGGGGGAACTCTACGGGCAACGACCCGGTCACGGGAGTATCTAGCTAGGCTGGTCGCGTCGCTGTAGCTGTCGGCGTCGTTCGCGAATAACCCCGTCACACCTCCGGATTGGCAGTCTCATGAAAACGCAACCGCTGGCACAAAAGTATGGGCCATACGCACTGGTTGCCGGAGGGTCATACGGGCTCGGTGCCGCATTCGCCGAGCAGATCGCCGACAGCGGTCTCAACCTCGTTATCCTGGCGCGAAATAAGGATGCGCTTAACGCCACAGCTGCCCGAATACGCGAGACATACGGTGTTGATGTCATCGCGATCGCCGTCGACCTCGCCAACTTCGACGCCGTTAAGAAACAGGTGCTGGCGCTGAAGGTGGACATCGGACTGCTCATTTACGACGCCGCTTACGCTCCGATTGGTCCGTTCGCCGAGACCACCGAGGAGCAGCTCGCCACTGCCGCCGCTGTAAACGTCAAGGCACCACTGCTGCTGACGAAGCTGCTCTCCACATCGATGATTGAGCGTGGACGCGGCGGAATTGTGCTCATGTCGTCGCTGGCTGGCGGGCAGGGCAGCCCAAACCTGGCGACCTACGCAGCAACGAAGGCATTCAACACCATTCTTGCCGAGGGCCTCTGGAAGGAGCTCACCCCACTCGGGCTGGATGTGCTGGTGTGCACGGCTGGCGCCATCCTCACCCCCGGCTATGAGCAGGCGGAAAGCTCCAAACCCGCACCCGGAACACTCTCGGCGAGCGCGGTTGCTTCGCAAACATTGGCGGCTCTCGGAAAGGGGCCCGTTGTCGTTCCCGGTCCAGTGAACAAACTCGGCCGATTTATGATGACGCGTCTACTCAGTCGTCGCGCTGCCATCGGTATTATGGCGAAAAACACGGAAGGTTTGTCGTGACCATTTTCTTAGGGTTGATTACCCCACTCATCGCCTATGCGGTCATCACGCTACTGCACGCGATCATCCCAACCCGCCGCGTCACGGGTTACGTCACGAACGACACCACCGGCGAGGTGTTGCGCTACCGAATCAACGGTCGTTACGTACTCGTGGTGAGCATCCTGCTCTGGTTTGTGCTGGGCTACACCAACCTGGTTCCCTTCACGTGGCTCTATGAAACCAGATGGTGGGGACTGATCGGAGCCGTCATCATCGGCCTCGTTTACTCGTTGTACATCGTGCTGAAGTTCCCGCCGGTGCGGGGCTCCTTCTTCGCTGACTTCTGGTTTGGACGTTCGAAAAACACGCAGTACCGGGATGGCTTCATCGATGCCAAGGTGTGGCTGTACCTGGTGGGTGCCGTATTGCTCCAGCTGAATGTGCTCTCGTGCGCTGCTTTTCAGCTCACACACGTCGACCAGATCAACCCCGGTTTTCTCCTTGCCTGCGCGATGCTCACCTGGTTCTGCTTCGAGTACCTGATCTTCGAGCGCGTGCACCTGTGGACCTACGACTTCATCGCCGAGCGCGTCGGCTTCAAGCTGGGCTTCGGTTGCCTGGCCTTCTACCCCTACTTCTATGCGGTTGCTCTGTGGTTCACCGCTGACCTGCCCAACCCGGGAATTCCCACCTGGGCCACGGTCCTCATCGGCGCCTTGTTCTTGGGCGGATGGGTTCTCACCCGCGGTGCGAACATGCAAAAGTTCCGCTTCAAGACCGCTCCCGAGCGCACGTTTTTAGGCATCGTTCCCCAGTCGATGAGCGACGGAAAGTACTCACTTCTCGTCAACGGTTTCTGGGGTGGGAGCCGACACGTCAACTACCTCGGCGAAATTCTTCAAGCCGTGGCCATTGCGGCCGCTCCCGGCTACTTCGGAATCTGGATGGTCTGGCTGTACCCGCTCTACTACGTGGCGCTTTTCATCACCCGCGAACGCGACGATGAAAAGATTTGCGAGGCAAAGTACGGGGCGCTGTGGGGCAAGTACACCGCCAAGGTGAAGTACCGCATCATCCCCGGCATTTACTAGTCCCGTTCGGCGACCGTAGAGGCGGTGGGTGGTGTTTCCGTCGAGGCGGCGGCCGCCGCTTCGGTTACGCGTCGGTGAGCAGTTGACACCACGAATCGACAAGCGTCTCGAGCGCCGTGTCACGATCGACGGTCCATCCCAGGCGCATCCATCGACGCGAGAGAAATTCGAGTTCACCAAAGGCCATTGCGCAACGAACCCGTCGTGACTCCTGCGGAAACCGATTGGCTTCGTCGAGACCGAGCGTCATGTCATTGATGGCGTGATCAAACCATTGATCAATGGTCGACTGGATGTCCGGCTCGACGGCTGCTGCTTGGTGCGTCGCCGTGATGTACGGCTTGAGGTCGGCCCACTGGTCGAACTTGTGGCCAAGAAAAACCTTGATGGTTTCGCGGTCATTGGAAGCAACGACCGCCGGCAGGGCGGGCTCGTCGATGCTCGTCAGCATGTCATCCGCAGTCGCCACCAGCGATCGGACCAAGTCGGCCTTCGACGGAAAGTGTAGGTAAAACGTAGTACGGGTGGTACCGACCCCCGCAGCGATCTCGTCGACTGTTGTGGCGGAATAGCCGTTCCGGTTGAAGAGGTCCAGCCCCGTCTCGAGCAGCAGAGTGCGAGTCATCTCCTTCTGAGCTTTGCGAAGTCCGACCATGGTTCCAACCAGATGTGAGTGACGGGCGCTCGTATGCACGACGCCGCGATGTCGATAGGTGAAAAGCGTGTGGGCGTCGACAGCGAGTTTGCCGCCGACGCCCACACGAGGTGCTACTCAGGTACTACTTACCAGCCCACAGCTGAGCGAAACCGCCCATGTAGTCGGCCTTGCCGTACCAGAGACCGCTCTGTTGACCCTCTGCAGTGAGGTCAAGCGTGCCCACGTTCTCGGTCGTGATCATGCGGCGGAAGGGGAATACTTCCTTCTCCACTGCCGATCCACCGGTCATCATGCGCAGGGCCTGGTCAGCCATGTACCATGCCGCACCGAACAGGTTGTAACCCGTGTCAGCGAGCATCGGGTTTCCTGCCTTCATTCCCTGGAGCACGTCAAGCTGACCGTCCATGGAGACAACCTTGACGGATGACGAACCGGCAGCCTGGATTCCCTGGAGGATTCCCTGGGTCAGCGAGTCGAAGTCCGACTGGATGTAGTTGATCGACGGATCAGCCACCAACTTGGCGCTCACGAGGCTGGGCAGCTTGTCCAGTGCACCCGTGTTGGTCTCGATTGTGGTGACCTTACAGTCGGGGCACATGTCCGCGTAGGTGGGCAGTGCGCCGTAGTCAATCCAGGCAGCAGTGTCCGGCGTGTCCGTTGCCTTGACGACGAGCACGTTGGCCTTCGCGTTGGAAGCGTGAATGATTGCCATCGCGTTCCAGGCAGCCATCTGCACGTAGTTTGGCGTGGAGTAGCCAACCTTGGTCAGATCGCTCATCGCAGGCGAGTCACCCTGCATAGCAGAGTCGCCGAGCATGCCCATCACGATCGGGATGCCGGCTGCCGTTACAGCGTCAAATGCGTTGGGAGCCATGACGTAGGGCAGGCTCGCAACAACCACGGCACCAGCCTTGGCGTCGATGGCTTGCTGCAGGCACGACGAGAGGGCTGCAGGGTCAGCGTTGTTGGTGTCACACGTGGTGACAGTTGCCTTGACAGCACCAAATGCCGCCTGAAGACCAGCCTGAACAATCGGGAAGATCGGAATGTTCATGCTCGGCACGATGAGGTAGACGTCTTTGCCGGCTACGCTCGAGGCGTCAAACGCGGGACCAGGTGCGGTCCACTCATCGATTGGCTGCTGGATGGGCAGAATCGCTTCGCCAGCCGCAATGGCATTTTTGTCGGTGATGTCGGTCGAACCGCCACCGCCGCCTCCGCCGCTACAACCGGCGAGCGCGACAACGCTCGCAACGGCGGCAAGGCCGACGAGAACCTTGACTGATTTCTTCATAGGAATGTTCCCTTTCTTTTTGGTGAGAGACGAATGAACCGCGACGGTTAGGTCTTGATTCGCTTTCGCAGGAGGTGGGACACAGTTACGGCAACGACCAGGGCCACACCGTAAAAGACTTGGACGATCCATCCGGTCAGTCCGAGCAGCTGCAGACCGAAAACACCGGTGAGGAGGAAGTAGGCGGCAATTGCCATGCCGATCGGATTGAATCGACCTGGGATGACCGCCACGGTGCCGAGGAATACCGCGGCAAATGTCGGCATGAGGTTGGTCGCCGCCGTGATCGGATTGAAACCACCGAGCGAAAGCGAGAGCATCACACCCGCGAATCCGCAGAGGGCAGCCGACGCAAGGTAGGCGCCAATGCGCACACTCGTCACCGAAATGCCGGCGAGCTTGGCAACGGCAGGGTTTGACCCGACGAAGAGCATGCTCCGGCCAAGAGGTGTGGCCGACATGATGTAGGCCACGATGGCCACCAAGACGATGCCGTACCAGAACAAAAGCGGGAGTTCTAGAAAGCGCGTATTGGCAATCGCACCGAGTTTCGGATCGATACCGCTCACCGTGGTCTCTTGTGAGAGCAGGAGCCCGATTCCCGCTGCGGCACTTGCCGTACCGAGCGTGACAACGACCGAGCTAATCCCGACCTTGACGATGAGCAGGCCATTGATGAGACCCCAGACCAAGGCCATTCCAAATCCGGTCAGAATTGCGAGCCAAATCGGCCAACCGTACAACACATTAAGCGCGGGAACAGCAACCGCGGTAAAGCCGAAAATGGCGGCAAAAGACAAATCAAACTCACCAACAGCCATCGTGATGACAACGGCGAGTCCCAGAAAGATGATCGGCGAGACCTGCCCCAGCACTGCCCTCATCGCGATGAGCGGATTCACGCCATCGGGTATGGCAATGACGAGCACGACGAGCATGACTACCCAGAGGATGACGAGGCTGTAACGCGTCAGTGCGTAGCGCGTCACTTTCAGCGCGGTCGACTCATGTTTTTCGGTCACAGTGTTCTGGCTCATGCGTTTGTTCCTTTTGCAATGTCGTACGTAGCGGCGAGGATGTCGTCAGCCGTCAAAGGCTGTTGCAGTGTGCGAACGACAATGCCGTTTTCCATAATGTGGATGCGGTCACAG
The DNA here is from genome assembly GCA_947449765.1 of Actinomycetota bacterium. Classification (GTDB taxonomy): domain Bacteria; phylum Actinomycetota; class Actinomycetes; order Actinomycetales; family Microbacteriaceae; genus CAIOLM01. Next base: position 16,955 of record CANFSP010000014.1, read on the forward strand.
ATAGCCGCGAGGTCATCAACTTCTGCCGAGCACAAGACGACGGCGCTTCCGTCGACGGCGGCTTGTCGTGCCGCGCGCAAAACGACGGAGCGGGCTCCGACATCCACCGCCTGTGTTGGATCGTCGAGAATGAGGACCGAGGGCCGATCGAGCAACCACTTGCCCATCAGCACCTTTTGCTGGTTACCACCACTCAGAGTGGAGACAGCTGCCTTGCGGTCGGGCGGGGTGACTTCGTAGGTTGCCAGCACCTTTTCGGTTTCACGGCGTTGCCAGGCCAAGCCCGTCCACCACGGCTTTCCTTTGGTCCGAAGGTGAGGTAGCGTCACGTTCTCTTGAACCTTGAGCTCGGTTGCGAGACCCAGCATGTGACGGTCTTGCGGGATGAAGGCAACTTCCGCGCGCACCATCGGAAGTGAACTGTGTTTGGGGCGTTTGACCTTTACTCCGTCAACAAAAATGTCACCGCCGCCTGGGTGCACACCCGCAATGAGTGGTCCGAGGGATGAGAGCCCGGAGTCGATGTTGCCGGTGTAGCCAACGACCTCGCCGCGCCTGATGGTGTTGCTGATACCGAAGGCTCGGCCACCAGCAACGTTCTTGAGGGTGAACCCACCGTCGCGAATTTCAGAGGGCATCGTGCGCACATAGTCATCGAGCTCGCCGTCTTTGCCCAGCACCAGTCGGGTGATTCCAGCCTCATCCAGCTCCGCGGTCGGGACACCCATCTCGACGACCTTGCCATTGCGAAGCGCGGTCACCCGATCGGCGAGCTTGAGCACCTCGCGCAGGTTGTGACTGACGAATAATACGGATGTGCCCTGGCTCGCGAGAAGTCGAATGTGGCCGTAGAAGTCCTCGAGTGCATCCGAGGGGATTGCGCGAGAAGACTCGTCAAAAACGATGACGCCGCTACCCAAGTTGCGCTCTTGCAGTGCTCGGGCAATCGCGACAGCGACGCGCTCACTGGGGACTAGCTCCGCCACTTTGGTCTCGGGCTTGATGTCAACGCCGAGAAATTCGAAGGTTTCGCGGACTGCCTGAGCATCCTTCTTCTTGTTGATCATGCGGCTGAGGCCATAGGTGGCGTGGCGACCGACGCGAACGTTTTCGCGCACGGTGAGATCGGGGACGAGACCTAGGTCTTGGTGCACGAACGCCAAGCCCTGCTCGTGCAAGCTGGCGGTGTGCACCGGAGTGCCGATGCGCTTGCCATCTACGTAAACTTCGCCGCCGGAGTCAGCCTTGTACACACCGCTGATGAGTTTGATGAGGGTCGATTTGCCTGACCCATTCTGGCCGACGAGAGCGTGTATTTCTCCCGGCATGAGCGTGAGGTGTGCACGTTCGAGAACAGTGACCCCGGTAAACGTCACCGAGAGGTTCTTCACCTCTAGTCGGGGTGTGGCCTGTGTAGTCATCGCACCTCCTTGTGCTCACGTTGCAAACGTCGACCAATGTCGCCGTCCTGACGACAATCAAACCATTCACACTACGGTCTGTCAACCTAAATTATGAATTGTCAAGTGAATGGCTATTTAAACAACCAGATACTGCGGTCACACGATGGCGCGACTCGAGCAGTCGCGCGACAAGTGCAGCCAACGCGATCAGCGTCGGGGTGCCTCGCCCGAGGGAATGGGGGCACACGTGCGCAGAACGTCTCCGACATTGACAACGAGCCACCAGTGGCGCGGAGGAATTTGAGCGGCATGCCCGGAGGGTCCCCGCCGCGAAGCTGCGCTTCACCCAACGCGTGGGCCCAACTCACCCCTTCGGGGTTCTCATGCCAACACACCCACGCAACGAAAAACGCCCCACAAGGGGGCGTTCTCGTTGCGTGCGCCCGGAGGGATTCGAACCCCCAACCTTCTGATCCGTAGTCAGATGCTCTATCCGTTGAGCTACGGGCGCAGTGTTG
>CANFSP010000015.1 GCA_947449765.1 Actinomycetota bacterium
AGCCGGGCTTTGTTCATTGCTCAAGTTGAACAGTGAAATATTCCTATGTCTCGCGACAGAGTATTCCTATGTCCTGCAACCACACACCTCCGTCTCCGCCAACAAATAAATCTCCTCCATCGAGGAGATTTTTTGTTGGCTGGGTATGTCGGTGAAGGGATTTGGGAGGAGGCAATCCGGTGGATTGCCGACGGCTCCCTCCGTCTCCGCCAACAAATAAAAATGCCCCCCTGCGGGGCTTTTTATTTGTTGCGGTGGTGGGTGTGCTTGATTGCTCTCTGGGCCCACGCCGCTTGCGCAAAGCATCGCTTTGCTGGTTGCGGCGGGGCGTCAAATCCCTCACATGGATTGCCGACGGCTCCCTCCGTCTCCGCCAACAAAGCAACCCCGCCCTTTCGGACGGGGTTGATTCTCACTGAGTCGGGAACCAGCTAGCGCTTGACCGGAGGAACTCCGAAGTCAAGGATTCCCGGAGGAACCTGTCCATCCCACTGGTTGATCCAGTAGAGGTCGTCGGGATCGAAGTGTCGAACCGGACGCTCGGGGTCGCGGATCGTTTCCATGTCGCAGTAGTACTCGGTGACGACGCCGTTCGGTTCGACGTAGTAGACGGCAATGTTGTCACCTGCGCCGTGACGGACCGGACCCCACGCTAGCCGTCCACCCTTGCGGGCGAGACGGTCGCCGAGGCGAGCGAGGTCCATGATGTTTCCGGCCTGCCACGCGTGGTGGTGCATCTTGGCTTCGCGGTCGGTGAAGACGGCGACACCGTGGTGGTCGGTGTTGCAACGGAGGAAGAAGTGCTGGTCGCCGATGGCGTCAGAAATGGACATATTGAATACGTCTTGCAGGAACTTCACCTGTGTTGGCGCATTCGTGACCTGAATGTTGACGTGACCGAGACGGTCTGCGGTGAGGGTTCCGCGCTTCAGCATCGAATAGTTGAGCTTTTCGGTATAGATCTGCCAGGTGTAACCCTCGGGTCCGACGAACGCGAATCCTTCTTCGATGTGATCCTCGATCGGTTGCTCGGACACGATTTGATAGGCCTCGCGATCAACCTTTGCGCGGATGGCCTCGAGCTCAGCACTGTTGGACACTACGAGACCGATGTGGTCAAGGGCATCCTGGTCGGACTGCGTGTACACCACCTCGTGGTGTTTGTTCTGAGCGGTGAAGAAGGCCTTTTTGCCGTTGGATTCGGTTTCGATGAGACCGAACATGTCGGCCGAATTTTTCATGGATGCCGCGAGATCGCGGGTGAGCATCGATGTGTAACCGATTTCGCTGACGGAACCTGTGGCAGTCATAGTGCACTCCTCGTTGAGCCTAAATGATGAGATTTCTAATATCACTCAAAATTTCGAATATTTAGACCGTACCAGATTCCGGCGAAATTCTGCACTCTTTTTTCACGGATGACCTCGTCAGGGGGAATGTGCTCAGCGGCCACGACTGCTCCTCATCCTGCCGTCCAAAGGCCCTCAATATACTGGCATTCGACTCACCAGCCGAAGGAGACCAGATGAATCCTCGGCTCGGCTCGGCCGTGAGATTTGCGCTGGCACTGGCAATTGTCAATCTCAGCGCTCTCGCCATTTTTGGATCAGGCACGGCGACCACCGCTGCATCGTTCGCAACCATCGGTTCCCTCTACTTTCTCGACTACGACGGACGCGCACGGGAACGTCTCGGCGCCTATTCGCTTTCCACCCTGGTCGCCGTGGTGGGTTTGGTGCTCGGCTGCGCAGTGCAGGGAAATCTTCCGCTCACCATCATCATCGGTTTCGCTCTCGGCTTCGTCTTTGCAGCGGCGCGAGCATTCCGTGGGTTGATTGCGCGAAGCTTCATCGGAACCCAACTCGCCTTCGTGCTCGCCGTCTTCACGCCGAATGCCTGGACAACCTTCGATGAGCTCATTCTGGGGTGGATGTACGGTGCGGCGATTTCAGTTGTCTGCGCATTGCTCATTTTTCCGCGTCACCATGCCGGTCTGGTGCGAAATGCACTCTCGAAGTGGGCGCTCGCGGTCGCCGCGTTCATGACGGGGGATGCGGTATCGCGCCAGCACGCGCGCGCTTCGATAGCGGCTCACCTCGAGGAGCTCGAATCCTCTGATCATGGAAGCATGCTTGCCGGACTGTGGTCGAAACGTACGCGGGCCTTGGCGGCGATGGAACTTCACGCGCATCAGATGTCGGCTTTCCTCGACTTGATCCCGGCAGACGAAGAACGCGATTCCGGCGAGGATTCGCTGATATCGGCAACGGCTCGCGGCTTCACTGTCGCCGGAAACACTGTTCCCTTCGGCACGAAACCCGCAGAATTTTCGCCGGTAGAACAGGCACGTGACGCCGACTTTACGCGCCTGCGAGCGGATGCACAGACGAGTGGAGGTGCTGTGCCTTCAGATTTTGCAGTGCGCGTGCTCTCCATCGGCGCGTCTACTATGCAGTATCTGGCGGCCGCATCGCGCGGCTGGAAGATTACAGACCCGATTCGCTTTGCTACGCCTCAGCGAAGCGTGCGCGACATGATTCGCGAGGCCTTCAGTCATGATTCGGTATGGATGTTGCACGGGTTACGTACTGGCTTTGCCATCGCCGGCTCCATAGCGCTTGCCACCGCGATGGGCTTGGAACACGGTGTGTGGGTGGTGATGACTACGTTGAGCATCATCAACATTTCGTTTACCGCGACGGTTATCTCGCGGAACGCGGGCAAGACGATCGCCGGAGTGGTGCTCGGGGCCTCGCTGGCGGCACTCACTCTGGCCGTCGTACCTCAGTGGTGGATGCTCGCGGCCCTCGTGCCACTCATTGCCGGGCTCGCCAAATGGTGTCTGCCGATGAGTTCCTTTTTCACCCAACTCACCTATGCCCCATTCGCCATTCTCAATGTGGCCATGCTCGGTTGGCCTAACCGGCACGGCCTGGGCGTCATTCGTATCGAAGACATCGTCGTAGGCTTGTCCGCGGGCATCGTTGCGACGCTCATTACTTTTCCGTTCGGTCTGCGCAAGCTTCTCGAGCGAACATGGATGCATGCTCACGACGCGGCGCGCGAAGCCATCGCAGCTACGGCCGACGCGGTTCGCCAGCGCACCGCGATCGATGAGCGACTTGCCATCGCGCAGGCTCGAACCTTCGAGCGTGCCACGGCGGCAATCGATACCGTGTTTGCCTCAGGTGTGCCCCTCGGGCACAGGCAACAGCAGACGCGCAGTCGTCAGCGGTGGCTGAGCTTGGCCATTTTCGGTCAGCTCGGGATGAGCCACTTGACGGAGATTCGGCAGGCGTTACCTGCCGACGATGTGGGCGCGAAGATTCTCATCGCGTGGACCGACGAGTCTGTTCTGCTGTTAGATCAGGCCGACCCCGAGCGGCGCTCGAGTTAGGTCTGCAGAATCGCTCCGAAGCGCTCGCGCAGCTCCGAGCGGTTCACCTTGCCCATGGGACTTCGGGGGATCTCCGATACGCGCGCGAATGACTGCGGCACGGCTTCCCCGAACTGGGGCCGGAGCCACGCCTGGATGCGCTCGAGCCCGAGTGGTGCATCCGACACGAAAACCACGGCGAGTTTCTCGAGCCCACGTTTATCGAAGAGGGAGAACACGGCCGCGTCCCGCACGCCGTCGAGGCCACGCAGGTACGACTCCACCTTGGCCGGATCGATTTTGACCCCGCCTGCATTGATGATTTCGGTTGACCTACCGGCCAAGTAGAGGTCGCGGCCCCGCAGGTAACCCAAGTCGCCCGAAAAGAAGTATCCGTCACGAAACGACCCCGTGGGGTCGTCGCCGAACAGGTAGCTGTGTGGCTGACGCGCGCGGCGAACACCGATCTCGCCGATCTGGCCGTCGGCGAGGGGTGTCCCCGACTCGTCGAGAATGAGTACCTCGACCTCGTCGAACAGGTGGCCCGCGTACCCCTCGGTTGAGCCGAGGCCCGGGCGAATCGCCACCGACCCCGCTTCAGAGCTCGCATACGTGGAGATGATCTGCGCGCCACACACCCGCTCAAGCTGACCGGCGATGAAGTCGGGCAACACGCTGCCAGCCGACATGATCGTCGTGACGCTCTCAAATGCATCCGGGTTTTCGATTGCGACGGTGAGCAGGTTGCCCAGTTGATGGGGCGAGGCCATGATGCAGGCGACGCCATGTTTGGCCACCTGGCGGGCTAGTTCAGCGCCACTCTCGGGCAGCAAAAAACTGACACCTCGGGCGATGTTCGCAAAGTAGGTCATGAACGCAAGGCCGGTGGCTTGACCAAGCAGGCAGAGATACGGCTCGACGGGCATCCACTGGGTTCGTCGGTCGAGGGCACGGTCCATCAGGCAGTCGACGCTCCATCCGATTGCTTTGGGCTCGCCGGTGGTTCCGCTCGAGAATGAGATGCGGCAGAGCGCGTCATCGTTTGCGTAGGGAAGCGGGCTGGCATCGGCGGGAGCAATCTCGGGCACAGCAGCCACGGCCATAAAGAATTGTCCGTCGAGCACGATTTGCCGCTCAGTCGGAACGCCGGGCACCGGCGCATCGGTCACTATCCAGTCAATGCGTGAGCCGATGAGTTTCTCCAGTCCAGCGGGCACATGCCCGCCGACCGTGGCTTCATGAAGCAGGGCCTGGCTGATCACGAGATCGAGCTCCGTCGGGGCACGCACCACCACCACGTGACCCGGGCGTACGCCCCGCGCTCGAAATACCTGGGCAAACCGAATCGCACTGTCGAACAGCTCGGCAAAGGTCAGTTCGGTTTGCGACGAACTCAGCGCGATAGCGGCGGGCGACTCAATCGTTACCTGACGCAGATACTCGAACGGATGCACGCCTCACGCACCCGAAACAGCGCGGGTATCCATAAAGTCGCGCAAGCCGTGGATGCCCTGTTCGCGGCCAAAACCACTTCCTTTGACGCCACCGAAGGGAGCGCGAAGGTCGAGTCCGGCGGCCCCGTGACTGTTCAGCCAGACATATCCCACTTCGAGCTGGGCCGCGATGCGCCGGGCCCGCCCGGTGTCAGCGCTCCACACCGAACCGCAGAGACCCGCCCATGTGTCATTTGCGAGAGCGATGGCCTCCTCATCCGTATCGAAAGTGAGAATCGGGATGATCGGACCAAACTGCTCCTCGGTCACGATGCGCGCAGAAGCAGGGGCGTCGAGCACGAGGGCAGGGCGAACGAAGTGCCCGGGTAGCGCCGCCTGGTCGGGAATTTCAGCGAATTCACGCACCTCGGCACCGAGCGCACGCGCCTCGTCGAGCAGCGCGTGCTGCCGAGCGGCAGCCGAGGCCGTGTGCACCGGGCCATGTGTGGTGTGCGGGTCGAGACCGTGACCCAGCACAATCTGTGCGCACTTGGACTCGAGGGCGGACACCAGTTCCTCGCGTCTACTGCGATGTACCATAACCCGCTTCACGTTCATGCAGATCTGACCTGTGCTGTCGAAGATGGCGTGAAAAAGTGCGTCGATGTGTGCCTCGTCGAGCACGGCATCATCGAGAATCAGTGCGGCGTCGTTGCCGCCGAGTTCAAGAGTCACTCGCGTCAGCGAGTCGGCGGCGAGCCGCATGATCTGTGAGCCCCCGGCAACGCTGCCGGTGAAACAGACTTTGGCAATGCGCGGGTCGGTAATCAGTGGGCTCAGGTCTGCATCGCGACCCGTGACCACACCGAGAACACCAGGCGGAAGGCTTGCGGCAACGCGCGACACGAGTGCCGCGGTCGCAAGCGGAGCGCTCGCCGGTGGCTTCACAATCACCGTGTTGCCGGCGAGCAGGGCAGCCGGCAGGGAAGCGGCCAAAATCGCCAGTGGCCAGTTGAACGGCACGATAATCGTCACCACACCCAGAGGTGAGTAGGAGATGTCGGTGGATGGCGAGTGCCCATCCCCTGGCAGTTGCTCGATGAGATCAACGTCATCGGCGAGGGTCAGCGCGAGATTCCACCGAGCCTCAAACACGAGTGAGTCGACCACTGATTCGTGCAGAATCTTGCCGGTTTCGCGGGTGAGCAGTCGCGCATCCTCGTCGCGGTGTTGAGCGACCGAAGCCACCGCCTGCTTCATCAGGCGAGCTCGCTCGGCGACGGGCATGCAGCGCCACGCGGCCCGCGCAGCCCACGCCGAACTAATGGCTAATTCAACGTCGTCGGCGCTCGCGGCAGCTGCGAATCCCACGGTGTGCTCGGGTGCCGCGGGGTCAACGATGGCGACGTGCTCGATTGTGGACACAGACCTGCCGGCTATGAACAACGCACTGGTCACGGGTGCGTCATCCCAGAGCGTCGGAGTCGCCGAGGGGCTGGTTTTCGATTGCGTCATGGCGACCTCCTCCCACTCGTCCCTCACAAGAGCCTAAAGTACCAAGGGTGAACAATGACCCGGTGGACCAGTCGTATTGGCGTCGCGAACACCCTCATCCTCTTGCACCAAACGCCCACGACGTGGCGCTCTACCGCGAGCTCATCGGAGATGCGCGCACGGTGCTTCTGCTCGGTAACACCCCGGCACTCATGCCTTTGTGCACGGCGGCCCTCGACCTGGATCCGTGGGACGAGACGGGCAAGTCAATCCGAGGAGACTGGACACAGAACGACACCCATTTCGAGGCCATCATCGGTGACGGGGTGCTCAACTTCACCGACGGGCTCGCTCGTGGCGTGTGGGAAATGGCTGCGCGAACAAGCGATGTGTTTGTCGCGCGCGCGTTTCGACACCGGATGCCCATCATGCGCGTGGCCGACAATTTTCCGGGCGAGCACGATCTCGGCGTTGCCCCAACGCGGTTCGTGCAGTTCGACGAGTACCAGTTCTTTCAGTGGAACTTTCGCGAGCTTCGTGCATCGGGCTTCATCCACTAATAAGATTGCCGGGTGACTAACGCGGTGTTGCGCCTTCGTGAGCGCCCCTTCGACTATGTGTTCATCGTCTTCTTTTCATGGGCTTTCATTAGCTGCATGATTAGTGACGCGATCCCCACCCTTGGAATCGTGCAGTCTCCCGACAGCCCGAACATCCTGGCTCAGTGGAACTACGCCTACGCGAGCGTCAATGACCCGCTATTTTTGCATCCGCCGGTGTGGATGCGGTTCGTCACCGGACTATCGGCATTCGTCTACGCGCCGTTCTACATTTTTTTGGTCTACGCCCTCATCAGGGGCCGTAACTGGATCCAGTTCCCTGCGGTCATTTACGCCACGCTCATCGTGGGTCTGACCGGTGTGGTCGTCTTCGGCGTCGAATTCTTTGGCGAGCCAGAGTACCGCACGCCGAACCCCTGGGGGTTCCTCGCTTATAACCTCCCCTACGTGCTCATCCCGCTGCTGTTGCTCATCCGCATGCGGAAACCGGCACCTTTCACGCGAAAGTTCTAGCCGACCCGCCCGCCACACAGCCCCAAATCGTCTCTTAAGAGCATCGATTCGCTCCTAAACTGGTCACGTTATGCCCACGATATCCGTTGTGATTCCGGCACTTAACGATGCCGAAATGCTCGAGCAATGCCTTGAGGCTATCCGGCTTCAGACTCGGCAGCCGGACGAAATAGTCGTTGTTGATAACGGAAGCGAAGACAACACGGCGGAAGTCGCACTCCAGTTCGGCGCTCGTGTGGTCTTTGAACCGATTCGAGGAATACCGTCGGCGACAGCGCGCGGTCTCGACGAAGCGACCATGGACATTTTGGCCAGATTGGATGCCGATTCGGTGCCGGCGGCAGATTGGATCGACCGCGTACACGAGCACTTCGACGGTCATCCGGAGGTTGCCGCGGTAACTGGCACGGGCGAGTTTTATGGCTCAAAGGATTGGGTGCACTGGGCCGGCCGCAAGTTCTACCTGGGTGGCTATTTTTGGTTCTTCACCTGGCTGCTCGGGCATCCGCCGATTTTTGGCTCCAACTGTGCGATTCGCCAGTCGACGTGGCATCGCATTCACGAGACTTATCTTCGACACGAGCCCAAGATTCACGATGATCTGCACTTGAGTTTTCGCATCGAGCCAGATATGCAGGTGGTCTACGACCCTGAACTCAAGGTTGCCGTTTCTGCCCGGCCTTTGACGAGCCTACGCCGATTGTCGCGCGGCGCGTGGTGGGGTTACACCACATCCCGGGCGAGCCTGACTGAAGAGTCCGTTCTTGAACGGCGACGCAATCGCAAGCGCGTCGCGAAAAGCTAAGAGACGAGCTGTGTCGGTGGTCTTCTAGGCCGCGTTAGTTTGACCCGGCGCGACCAATGAGCTGCATCATGTCCCAGGCGAGTTGATGCGGCGTGGTCTCGCAGGGGCTGTGACCAGTGTCATAAACCACGAAGTCGGCTTCGATCGCAGTGGCGAATTCTTCGTGTACGTGAATCGGCCACAAATCGTGCGCGCCCACCGAGACCAGTTTGGGAACCGCGGCTTCACGCAAGGCCATCCGATGGTTCGGTGTCTTGCGCATGAGTGTGATGGTGTCGCCGACACTTGAGGCGCGCGTGAGGGCAAAGCGTGCCCGCACGAATGCCAAGCGGTCAGCGCTCACCGGAATGACGTTGCTCTTCACCCCCCAGACCATGAGCGCCCCACCGATTCGACCGTTGGTGATGCGCGACACCCAACCAATCCGTTTCACCTTGCGAAACGCCTGACCGGGAACCGGCGGTGCACTGAGAAAAGTGAGGCTGGCGAAGAGGTCGGGTCGTCGCACGAAGACTTCTTGAGCCACATTTCCGCCAAACGAATAGCCGAGAACGTGGGATCGGCCCGGGATGCGCTCGAGCACCGTAATGAGATCATCGACGAAAAGCTCAAAGTCATAGCGCTTGCGGGCTGGCGTGAGGTTCTCGGGTCCAGCCGTATGAGACTCATACTGCCCAGCCAGATCAAACGACTCGACAAAAAACCCGTGTGCCTCGAAAACCGGCATCATGCGCTGAAAATCTTCTTTGCTGCCCGTCAGACCGGGGACGAGAACGACACGCTCGTGTTTGGAATTGCCCGACTCGATGGCGGCGAGAGTGCCACTGGCGGCGTCAATGTCGACGCGGCGAACGCCCCCGGGAAGCGCTGCCCAGTCAATCGGTTCTAGGGCGTCGTCGCAGGCGCGAGCCTGTTCGCGAGAGCTCAGTTTCATTCACGTGGTTCTTTCGGTGCGAGCGGTGTGCGAATGAGTTTGTGTGCGGCAGCCTGAGCCACCGGGCGCATCGTAATGAGGTCAAGGTTGACGTGCCCCGGCAGTTCGACGGCATGCACAATCGCTTCGGCGACGTCGTCGGCCGTGAGTGGGTCGACAACTCCGTCGTAGACCGATTCAGCCTTGGCGGGATCGCCACCGAGACGGTTGAGCGAAAACTCTTCGGTCTTGACCATTCCCGGTGCAACTTCGATTACGCGAATCGGCTCGCCGGCTAGCTCCAGGCGCAGAACACCCATGACGGCGTGTGCGGCAAACTTGGCCGCGTTGTAGCCACCGCCACCCTCGTATGAGATGAGTCCGGCCGTGGATGTCACCGCCACAATGTCGGCGTGGGTCGCGTCGCGAGATGGCTGCGTGAGCGGATTGGTTGCGATACTCTCGGCCGCTGCTTTTCGCAGGAGTGGCAAGAGCGCCGATGTCACACGCTTGAGGCCGATGACATTCACGTCGAACATCGCGAGCCAATCAGCCGCGTCGGAGTCCTCAACCGATGCAACACCAAAGGCCCCGCCGGCAATGTTGACGAGGGCGTGGACCGGGCCGGTTTCGGCGAGGTAGTCGCGCAGCGCATCCACACAGGGTTGATCTGTGACGTCAACCACGCGCGTGTCGATGCCGGTTTCGGCGGCGAGGGCAGCGAGGCGCTCGGCCCGACGAGCCACTCCCACGACATGCCAACCGTGCTGTGCAAACAAGCGAGCGGTTGCTGCTCCAATGCCAGAGCTTGCTCCGGTCACCACGACGCGTCTAGTCATCACAGAAAAAACCTACCTTGCGACTGGACGATAATCGAATAGTGACCGAACATCGTGACCCGCACGAGCACGACCACTCGCATCCGGATGTTTCTGGCGGGTGGTTGCGCGCCGCCGTGTTTGGTGCGATGGACGGACTCGTATCAAACATTTCACTCATTGCGGGTATCGGTGCAGCTGGTGCCGCACCGCACACCGTTGTCATCACGGGTGTCGCCGGGCTCGTGGCGGGGTCGTTTTCCATGGCGCTCGGCGAGTTCACCTCGGTCAAAACTCAGAACGAGCAGGTGGATGCTGAACTCGACATCGAGCGTGCCGCTCACGCCCGAAATCCCGAGGGTGAAGAGAACGAACTCACGGTGTCGTTCATTGAGATGGGGATGTCGCCTCGCACCGCGCGCACAGCTGCGCGCGAAGTTCACCGTAACCACGAGCTTGCGCCGCGACTGCACATCACGCACGAGCTCGGACTCGATCCATTGAGCAAGCCTTCCCCCTGGGTAGCCGCGGTGTCGTCGTTTGCCATGTTTGCGACGGGGGCTTTCATCCCGCTGATTCCCTACGCGCTGGGATTCAACGAGCTTGCGCTTGGCCTTGCCGTGGGTGGCGTTGGTCTGCTCGTAGCCGGGGCCCTCACTGCCCGGTATACGCGTCGGGCGTGGTGGCGAAGCGCACTGAGGCAACTCATTTTTGGCGCCATCGCTGTGGGCGCAACATATCTGGTCGGAATGCTCTTTGGGGTTGGAGCGCGCTAGTCAGGTCGCTGTTCTCGCACACGGATTTAGTGCCCCGTGCAGGCGTCGGGTATGCTTAGCACGTTGTTTCAACACTGCGCCCGTAGCTCAACGGATAGAGCATCTGACTACGGATCAGAAGGTTGGGG